>RDXX01000100.1 GCA_004292955.1 Oscillatoriales cyanobacterium
ACCATCATGTTCCACTCAGTTATCCAGGTCGTCCCTGGCTAGCCGTCCTCCGCATTGCTTATATAGCAAGGGTTTCAGCTAAACGAATCGCACTCTGAGAATATTGGCCGAGCCATTTAGGTCTGCATTGATTACAGTTCCATCAGCAGAACGATACAATCCACGTTTAATTCGTTTTCCAGATGCTTTCCACTCAGGCGGTTTTTCACCGTACTTGGGCAGGGAGTCTCCATCAAGAAAACTACTTTTGGACGTATATGCTTCTTCTGTTTCGGTAAACTTAATGCCGTGCAAGTTGCACAGTTGGCTCAAACGAGCTTTTAACTTTCCTAGTGGCATTTGAACAAACTTTTGATTGTTCAGTTTCCCCATATCAACATTAGACTTGAAAGCCTGGTTCCATCCAATTACTAGATTGCCGATACCATGTTTCAAGCAATGGTCAATAATTAGCTTCGCAGCTTTGTTGGTGCCATCGCGCATCTGGTGATTGCGCTTGCGGGTTATGCGGTCTAGCCAGCTATCCCAATAACCCGTGGGCTTTCCTTCTTTTCTGGTCGCTACTTTTTTGTTCCACAATTGATTCATCGCTTTCATAGCGCGAGCATCAATCAAGAAGGAATTTCCGAGTGTGTCAAGACAAGCCGCTAAATTGTCGGCAGTCCCCAAATCAATTGATAATGCTTGACTACAATCTAAATCATGCTGTTGACATTCTACTTCGTAAGACATTTCTAAGTAGAAAGCACCATTTTTAGGGAGAATAGTGAACTCTTTAATTTTCGCGCAGTCAAGATTTGACGGCATCGGCAGAAAAAATTCAGTAATCCCAAACCAGCGACGCACTGTTAAGCCTAAAGAAAACCGCAACTGATTACCGACAATTGCTGGTTTTAACCCTCCAGAATTTGGGTAAGCTACTTTAAATAACTTAGACCCGGTTAGATAGTTTGGCGGTTGAGGTTTCAAGTGCAAATTACCTTGAAGGTATGAGTTTCTTAATTCTTTGAAACTTTTAAATGCCTCTGTTGCAGACATCAGGGTTTGCTGCATAGGTGTGGAAGGCAACGATTTAGCAACCATTGACTTAGAGATTGATGGTTCAAAAGACAAGTCGAATTTTCCGGTTAGTAGTTTTCCGGTTTTAAAAAATGTCTGACGAGCGAAGTAAACAGCGCTATTGTACAACTTGCCGGATTGCCGACAAAGATACTGCAACACAGCTTCAACTTCTTTAGTAGGGGACAGTAATACTTGCTGCACTCCCATTGTTTTTTTGATTTTAGCCACCTCTTTACCCGAAAGTTAGTTGATTTATTTAGTTGAGGTGATTATAGTGGATAAGTTAACCTATAACAACAAAACTTTATGTTACCTCTTCCAGAGTACCAAACCCACAACCACGTCAAGTTCTTGCTTAACTACCATTTTGTGTTTATCCCCAAACGCCGAAAGAAAGTTCTAGTCGGTAGCGTAGCAACTAAGCTGCGTGAAATATTTTTAGCGCTTTCAATCGAGAAAGATTGGAATATTTTAGCTCTGGAAGTAGCGCCAGATCACGTACATTTATTCGTGGCGGTTAAGCCGATGGACACGCCCGCATTGGTCATCAAAGCATTCAAAGGACGTTCTAGCCATCATTTAAGAGCTGAATTTCCAGAACTAAAAAAGCTGCCGTCTTTGTGGACGAGCAGCTATTTTGTTAGTACCGCTGGTAATATTAGTAGTGAAGTCGTTAGAAAGTACATAGAAGATCCACATCATTCTGCTAACTAAGAAAGAACACTCTTGACTGAAGTCCCCCGTGTCGCTTCCCACGAGCGGGCTGAAGCCACGCTCGTTTCCCGCTTCCAGTATTAATTTTTATGATCTTTACCATTCCGAGTGGGGTGGGTGCAAGCAGGGATACCGTGAAAAAATACTTGTGTGGCGCCCTCAATCAATTACTGCCCAAAAGTACCAGTACAAGGACTTCTGCGACACTCCAACTAAGTTCAGCATTGGATTAATTCGATCGCTCTTCTTGAAACTATCTGCGTTAATCTGCGTTAGTCCGTGGTTTTCTGTTCCTGCATCAACGCTTAAAATATCATCGCGGGCGATCGATCTGCTTCATTCGATCGCCCCTTCCCCATAATATTTATCCCAAATCTGCGATCGCACTCCTAAACGAGCTGAGCTGCTTCAGATTTTCCCGATCGATTTCCCCGAATAATTACTTTTGTAGTATACTTGTAATTCAAGCGCCATCGCGCGCAGTTATCAGACTCAAGTGTTTGCAAGGGTTGTATCGCAACAAAAATTTATGGCAAGTTTTCGGGACATCCTTAAATACTACACCCGCTACAGTCAAATCTCAGTTCTCAGCATCGGTGCATCCAGCCTGTTTGCGATCGCGGATTTAGCTGTGCCCTACGCGATTGGGCAACTCTTAAATGTATTGTCCGATCGACCTCCAGATACAGTAACGCAAAAATCGATCGCAGCGATCGCCTCACTTACCCAGCAGTCACCCAGCAAGATATTATCGCTATCCGTCTTGCTGGGCTTGATTTTTGTGGTAACAGTCGTCAAAGCACCCATAGAACTTTGGATGGGAAATTGGTTCCATTGGGTAGTACCCTTGAGAGCAAGGCGGGATTGGATGAAAGGAGCGATCGGCAAAATGCTCACCTTACCCTTAGAATTCTACGACGAAAACAACGCCGGACGGATTTCCAGTCGCATCGCCAAAGGCATCGCCAACCATACTTGGACATACCCAGAAATTGCCGCTGAATTCATCCCAGAAGTCGTCCGCTTAATCGGCATCTTTGCAGTTATTTGGTTAATTGAATGGCGCATCGGCTTATTAATTTCAATTTCCTTCGTATTTATCCTCAGTTTCACCCTCAAAGGCCTCCAAGGGCTGACTCGGCGCGAAGAAATTCTGGATGAATACATCGAAGATACCGAAAGTCGCAACTCAGAAATTATTACAAACATCAAAACAGTCAAAGCTTTTGCCACTGAAACAAACGAACTAAAAAAGCAAACAACCAGACTCGATCGCGAGTTGAAAGTTGTAATTCAACGCATTCACAAAGGATACGTCATCCTGGGGACATACCGACAAGCAATCGTCCAGCTTTGCCTGTTTTCAGTTCTCGGTTTTAGTCTAGCAGCAACAGTCGCAGGTAAAATATCTCTGGGATATTTTGTTACGGTTTACACCTTGGCAAGTATGGCCTATTCGCAACTGCGCCCGATTAGTATTATCGCCGAATTATTTGCCCGCCGCTATTCTTCAATGATCCGCTTCCACGAGTTTATGCAGTTACCAGACGGTATTGATGCGGTGAATTTAGCAACTGAAAATGCTGTATCTGCTTCGTCTTATAGATTTAGCGGGAAAATTGAGTTTTGCGGGCTGACATTCGGGTACGATCGCGAAAAGCCAGTTTTGCAGGATATCAATTTATTGATTCATCCCCGTCAAACCATAGCATTAGTCGGGCGATCGGGTTCCGGGAAATCAACATTAGTGAAACTGCTGTTTCGATATTTTGAGCCTAACTCCGGCCGCATTCTGATCGACGGCGAGGATATTTCCAGTTTAAATGTCACTGGCTACCGCAAGCGTTTAGCCATTGTCCACCAAGAAGTAGACGTGTTTAACGGTAGTTTGCTGGATAATTTGACATACGGCAACCCGAAAGCAACTTTCGCCCAGGTTGAAGAAGCTTGTCGCATCGCCAGAGTTGATGAGTTTGTGAACTTGTTGCCCCAAGGTTACTATACCGTTGTCGGGGAACGGGGAATGCGGTTATCTGGCGGTCAGCGACAGCGGTTAGGCATTGCTAGGGCGCTGTTAGTGGATCCGGACGTGTTAATCTTTGACGAAGCTACTTCTAGTTTGGATTATGAGTCAGAGCGATCGATCCAGCTAGCCATGCAGAACATCTTGGGTACGCGCACCACCATAATTATCGCCCACCGCCTGAGTACAATTCGCGAAGCCGATGCGATCGTCGTACTCGACGGCGGTAAAATCGTCGAAGTTGGCAGCCACGACGAACTCTTGAACCAAAAAGGCATTTACCGCCGCCTGCACTCCCTGCAAGAAACTGGCGAATTAGTAAATTAGGAATTCCCACTGAACCCAGACTTCCGGTGCTATAAGAATCCTAGACACACAGGTGGCCAGAAACCTGTTTTTTAGCAAAATATTCCTTGTAACCTGTTTCTTGTAAGGTTCGTAGTGCGGACTTCAGTCAGCTTTCCGTTCGTAGTGCGGACTTCAGTCCGCTTTCCGTTCGTAGTGCGGACTTCAGTCCGCTTTCCGGCGGAGGACTTACAGGCGCGAACTGTTTTTGTTATGGTAATCGATCGGACGCGACATGACTTATGTGTTCAGTCTTGAATGATTAGAGTTTTAAATGTCATGTTGCAAAAAAAGAAGAATCTGCTAGGATGTTTAACTGTGGGTACAAATGGGTCGGTGCCCGAGCGGTTAATGGGGGCGGACTGTAAATCCGCTGGCTACGCCTACGCTGGTTCAAATCCAGCCCGGCCCACCACAATTCACATAAAAGTTAAAAATCAACAATTAAATTTTTTAATGGGAAGTTTTTAATTTTTTACGCCCGTATAACTCAGTGGTAGAGTACCTCCTTGGTAAGGAGGAAGTCATGAGTTCAAATCTCATTACGGGCTTGGCTTTCTAAGACTTATGCCTTGACATTTTTAGAATATCAGCTAATCCCGATTAACGTTTTTCGATAATTTTGTTTATCAGTTTAACAAAAAAAAGCATAACTGCCCCTAATGTTAAGATTTATCAGAAAACTGGGTTGAAAACCCCGTCCTTTTAGGACAGCTTTAATTTCTAGGATCTATTCCTAAAAAATTGCGTAAACTAGAAAGAAGTATAGTATACTATAATAGTCAAGGTTAAACTCCTTTACCATCGTGAAACAGTTAAGACACACTTTTAGGTATAAACCGGGGGACGCAGAGCAGCGAAAACTCTTAAAACAGCTAAAGGGTCAACGCATCCTTTTTACCAGTAAAAACAAAGAACTTTCTTGATTTGTTAAGTAGGGTAGGGCATACCCAAACTCTAGGCTTGTATCCTAGTACGCTTTTGGAGATAGACCCTCTGGGGTTGCTGTGAGTTAGGCTCGTCAATTTGTACTATTGTACGGTTGAAAGGTTTAAGAACTGCCGCAAGGACATGGCGCTTAAAGGTCAGTCGATGAATTAAGAATCCCCACACCTTTAGGTTGGGGAGTGTCAAATCCCGTCTTCGTAGGTTGCCCCTAGGGTTTTTTATTTCATAGCGCCCAATAGCCGATGTAGAGGTTAGATGTCGGTTAACAGTTCGGTGATTTTGTCAGGGCTGACGCTGTAGATGCTAGCCGTATAAGCAATCATTTTAGCGTCAGCCCCTAGTTGTTTAAGCACCTTGATAGCAGAGTTTAGTGGAATAGCTTGGTTGTCTGACTTGGTTAGTAAGTCAATAGTGGTCTGGGTAGTCTGTCGTCTTTTATAAACTGTGTCATTCATTGTTGGGCTATGACCTAAGCTCATAGCGCGAGTTTCAAGACTTATCCCGCTCATCATTCCATTAAGATTACTCAGGTGTCGTAATGCGTGAGTCTGGGTAAACTTGCTCCAACTTTCTAAGCGGTCACGAGCCGATTTGTTGTATTTTCCGACTATTGTATTAGGGTTAGTTGAAACCAGGTTGAGTTCCGGCAGTTTGGCTGACTTGATTTCTAGTTGCTCTATCAAGTTAGCGTGAGTAGGGGGTAACAACGGAATAGTCAAGCGGTAGCCTGTTTTGGTTGTGGTATTCAGTGCAGTTTTATCCCCTACTACGGCAATCATTTTTGTGTTTATAGGGTCACTCAATGCGGGGATAGTAGCACCATCTTTGGTTTTAAACGGTTGGTTTACGTTCTGAATGGCAAACACTTCATGCACTCGCAGACCGTACACTATCTGCATTGAGAACACCCATAACCAAGCTTTTCGAGATTCTAAATGGTATCGCTTGTCATTGGCGGGAATATTTAGTACGTCGTTGCGTAGTTGCAAGAAATCCTCAATTGATACAGCTTGCAAGTCATCACGATAAATGGTTTGCTTGCCGTCAATATTGCTTAACTCCTCACGCAGTCGAGAGTCGCCAATAGTTTCGGCAAGTTTTTTCATCACGGACAAACAGGTCTGACGAGTTTTACTACCTGTTTTCTTGCTGTTAATAACTGACATTACGTCGGTGAGGTTTACTATTGTATCTTGCGGTAGCAGCTTGTAATATTGCCCGTATGCGTCATACCAGATAGATAGATGCGAAGCATTTTCTTTGTCTCGCTTCTGACGCTTTTTAGTGTATCCGTCCCAGTATCCGGCTTCTACTTTTGCGATCGCCTCACCAAACGTTATTAGGTCATTCCTGACGACGTTCTTTCCTAAGATTACATCGTCGTACCAACTCCAGAACTCTGTCTCGCTAGAAAGTGATTCTAGCGCGGTAGCGACTAGATGCGCTTTCTTCAGAGCGTCGGAGACACCCTGCATCGTCAGATTGCACCCACAGGACTTGTTGAATGGTTTGTCACCCAGTTTGAATTGGAGGGTGATGTAAGACCCCTTAGCTTTGCTATCTTTCTTCAACGCTACCACTTTGGGGCTTTCTTTTTGTGCCTCCTTCAGATAATCCAGAACCCGCTCATAGCCAATTAGGTAGTCTCCCCAGGTGCTAACGGTGACTGATTTAGATTTTTCGCTCATTTTTCGCTCATTTTTCGCTCGTTGAGTCTGCTTGTTGTCTACAGCTTACAGCGAAGAACTCGTTTTTCAATCAGATGCGGAAACAAGTCTTCTGAGATGAGCGATATATGGGCTGGAATGTCGTAAACTCATTAATTAAGTGAGGGGGTGCAATTCAAATCTCGCCAAGGGCTGGGAGTAAATTATCTCATAAAAAAAATATATGTGGTTGAATTGCGTGTTCAACCACCAATTCTATTTTTTAAGAGTAGCTTGCAAATAAACCAACGGATCTTCAGCCACCCAACCAGAACCAGAATTGTACCGAACTTCAAAATGCAAGTGAGATTGCGGAATATCCCGTTTTCCCGTCATCCCCACACTTCCCAAAACTTCTGGCGATCGCACTTTTTGACCGACTTTCACCGCAATATCTCTTACATGAGCGTAGCGCGTTTGCTTCCCCGCTTGATGGTTCACGACAACTAAATTCCCGTAATCCCCCTGCGGCCCCGCAAAGGCAACTGTACCTCCGCCCGCAGCCAAAACCTGCGTACCTTCCGCCGCCAAAAAATCTACACCGCTGTGGAAAAAAAACTCACGACGTACCGGATGCCACTGCCGCCCGAAACGCAAACCTTCCACCGCTGGGGCGGGGAGCGGGAAGCCTTGCACCAACGATGTTGCATCGGGATTTACCGAAGGTGCGATCGACCTATTCACCTTTGGCACAAACACCGTTTGTCCCAAAGACCTGCACCCATTCGCCTCAAATAGCAAATCTGCGGGGACTTGATAAACTTGGGCCAATTTTTGCCAATTCCAGCCCGCAGGCACTTCTACGAGCCTGCCATCGTAGGGAGGAATGACGATCGCACTTCCGGCACTAACTCGACCTCCCCGCAACATCGGATTTATCCCAATCAGCGCCGCTGTTGGCACATTGTACTGTCGCGCTATACTTTCTACCGTTTCGCCCTGGAGAGCGATGTGGCGGCGCGATCGAGCCAAAGCCGCCCCCAGGCAATCGCGGGCGGGGTTGGGGGTTTCTAAAGGTGCGCCGGGAGGAAGATTTGCCGCCGTTTTTTCAACAGGGGCGATCGAGCAAATCAGTGCAGAAATGACCCAAAATAGGCGTTTAGAACTCATTGCGTACAGAAAAAAGTATTCATTTCGGACAATTGACAATTTTTTAGCCGAGTGAAAAGGCTTATTTGAAAACTCCAGCCGTACCCCAGACTGTAAATCCCAGGCTAAGCCAAGTTACGATGAGAAGAATTATTAGTTTTTGTCGTTTTTGGCAAATCAGGCAATTTTTGCCCGTGATGCCCCTGTTGTGCCTGCTTGCTAACAGCTATGTTCTTGAGGAAGTGGTACGCCCCGCCCCGCTTCCTTCCCGTCGCCAAGACAAAAATGCTTAATGCCGAACGTGTCTGCGGGGATGAGGTATTCAGCGGGAGTTGTTAAATATGAGTTTATCTTTTAAGCAGTTGACCCTTTATGTCACTTTGCTGTCTGTTGGGGGAGGCATCGGATGGTTGGGGAATCGCTATCTACAAGGCTCAAACAATCCAGAAACCGGATCAGTTTTGCCCGTGGTGCGCCAGCAAATCCCCTCCTATGTGTCTCCTCCTGTTCAGGAAAATCGCCCAGTCGATCGCAGCAATCCCAATTTTATTGCTGAAGCAGCCGAAAAAATCGGCCCTGCTGTCGTACGCATTGACGCCTCGACTAAGGTAACGAATCAAGTCCCCGAAGCTTTCAACAATCCTTTGTTTCGCCGGTTTTTTGGGGACAATTTGCCCAAGCCGGAAGAACGAGTCAAGCGCGGTACGGGTTCTGGGTTTATTCTCACTCCTGATGGCCGCATCGTGACTAATGCTCACGTTGTCTCCGGGACGGATACTGTGAAGGTGACGCTCAAAGACGGCCGCGAGTTTGAGGGTAAAGTGCAGGGCGTCGATCCGCTGACGGATGTTGCTGTTGTGAAAATTAATGCCAAGGAACTCCCGCAGGTGACTTTGGGTCGATCGGACAATATTGTACCCGGACAGTGGGCGATCGCGATCGGCAATCCTTTAGGTCTCGACAATACCGTGACTGTGGGCATTATTAGCGCCACGGGTAGAACCAGTTCCCAAGTCGGCATCCCCGACAAACGAGTCCGGTTCATCCAAACCGACGCCGCCATCAACCCCGGTAATTCAGGCGGCCCGCTACTGAATGACCAAGGCGAAGTAATTGGCATCAATACCGCCATTCGCGCCGACGCTCAAGGCTTGGGATTTGCAATTCCGATCGAAACCGCCAAACGAGTGTCAGATCAGTTATTCGCCAAAGGTAAAGCAGAACATCCCTATCTCGGCATTCAAATGCTCAGCTTGACTCCCGCCACCAAGGCAGAAGTCAACAAACAACTCGATAATAAAATTACGATCGATCGAGGCGTAGCCGTGACGAGAGTCGTGGAAAATTCCCCTGCCAAACAAGCCGACTTGCGCGCTGGAGATGTCATCCAAAAAATTGACGGAATTGCGGTCAACACTCCCGGGGACGTACAAGAACGGGTGGAAAACACTGCTGTGGGCAAAGAACTCGAAGTGGAAATTAACCGTTTCGGTCAAGTTCAGAAAATTAAAGTACGTCCAGGTGCTTTTCCCATATCGGGGAGTCCAACCGGTGGTTAAGGATCGCGAATTAAATAATTTACACATATTTGTGGGAAGGGCGTCCCGCCCGTCCTTTCTGGAAGGGCGGGACGCCCTTCCCACAAGAACCATAAAAATTGTAAGTTATTTAATTCTCATTCCTAAGTTCAAGCGGTGGAGTTGAAAAACAAATCTGATGCTGGATAGTCCTAGACGCAAAAACCGGGTTTTGCTACCCAAATCATCCGTGTATCGCCAGGTATACAGGATTAAAAACCCGGTTTCTTAATTCGCTGTCCGTCCAGGAATGTTTATTTTGTCAACAAGTTTCATCTTTCTGGCTTCCCCAAGCCGCCGCTCTTTGTTACTTTTCTTTGGTAGGGTTTGGTTGAATCGAACTCGTGCTTGCTAAATTTTCTTCTAGGTACATCCTCTGCTCCATTTGTCTCAGAAAATAGCCTGTCATCATCGCTGAAGCTAGCAAACCTGCTAAGTTTTCGCGGTCTGTGGTAATTTCGACGTTAAAATTCTCTGAAGGCAGGACGCCGACAAGTCCTTGAACGTTATGAGAGATAATTTCTCTGATTTCTGGGCTGGCGGACTTGGCGATGCGGGCTAGAACCTCCGGGGATTGGTGCTGGAGGTACTTCAGAAGTGGATTGACTGCGGTTTGTTGGGCATTGGAACTATCAAAGTCAGGGTGAAAAACCATTTGGCGATTCTTAATTTCTGGCTTGCTACATTCTACTTCAAACTACTCCTCATTGCTTGGGTACAAATTTGCCTGAAAGTCAAGTTGTAATTGTTTGGGCAATTGGTCTACTTGAAAATACCGGTGAAATTTTTCGGTAACTTGTAGCCAGTACGATCGCCCATCCGTTGGCTTTCGTTTCCGCACAAAACCCATTTCTACCAGTTCCTGCACTTGTTGGTAAGCCCCCGAACCCCGCAAATTAACTAAATCTGGCTGCGTGATGCCACCTTTGAGGGCGATCGCCGCCAGCGTCCGCAAAGCCCCAACACCTAATTCTGGGGGTATTAAAGTTTGCATTAAACTCGCAAACTCGTCTCTGAGTTGCAGGCTGTATCCTGTCGGGGTTTCGACGACTTCTAGGGCACTGTCGCGGTGGGAAGAGTCAGACATGAGCTCGATAATCGCATCTTCGGCTTCGGATCGATCGCACTTAGCAATCTCGGCAATCTCTACCAGCGACACCGGCTGACCTTTTAAATAAAGTATGGCTTCTATTGTTGTGGCTAAACGAGTCATTGGGGAATTTGTAATTAGAAATAGAGACGGTGAGTGTTGAATTGAGAAGGATGGAGTTATCTAGGAGAACCGGAAAAAAGCAATTAGACATTAATCAATCTAACTGTCTGCCAGTCAGTTCTACAAATATATCCTCTAAATTAGAAGGACGAACCATCATACCAGTCTTATCCTCTTTCGCATCCAGATAAAAATTCGCTTCTTCCAAAGTCGGGAAAAACTTGTAGTCCCAGCGATCGCCTATTTGCTTCATCACCAACCCTTGACCGTGTTCTTGCCGCAGTTGCGCTAGCGTTCCCAATTGAATCAACTTACCGCCGTCCATAATCCCGATGCGATCGCACAAATACTCTACCTCATCCATATAATGCGTCGTCAACAGCATAGTCATCCCCTGCTTGTTCAAATCTAGAATAATTTCCCACAACCTGCGCCGCGTTTGCGGGTCTAACCCTACAGTCGGTTCGTCCAAAAATAAGATTTCCGGTTCATGCAAAAGCGATCGGGCAATTTGCAACCTCCGCTTCATTCCACCCGACAAAGTTTTGACTAAATCATCCCGTCTTTCTGCTAATTCTACATATCCCAACCACTGTTTAATCAACTGTTGCCGTTTCGGGTTGGGGATGTGGTGCATCCGCCCGTGAAACTCCATATTTTCCCATACAGAAAGCTCATTATCAACGCTAGTTTGTTGCAACACAACGCCGATGGACTGTTTAACTTGCAAGCTTTGACGCATCACGTCATATCCAGCTACCTGAATTTGACCGCTGCTGGGTTTAGTCAGCGTAGTCAGCATCCGAATTGTCGTCGATTTTCCGGCACCGTTGGGGCCCAGGAGACCGAACATTTCTCCGGCTTCAATCGTGAACGAAAGGTCATTGACAACAGGAATTTTGTTGTAGATTTTGCAGGCATTTTGCAGGGAAACAGCGGCAGTCATAGGTATTTTTGTATCAATTATTGCGATCGATCTCTTGTTTCTGGGCCAGAGTTTGCCTGGTCAATCAACCATAATACTTGTGGCGGGTTTACTAACAATCTCAGATTCACATCCACAATAATATCTATCAACCTGCCCCAACCAAACGACAAAATTTGATGGCGGGCAATTCAACAGACATGATATCATCTCTGGATGCAGCAACAAGTGCGATCGACTAAATTTTCTGGTAACACTCATCGTTAAAAATAGCATAAAAATTAGGTTTTTATGCTATTTTTAACGAAGAATCTTGTTAGGGCAACCAATCTGAGTCTCACCCTCAGGTATCAGGCTGATTTTTTTTATCAGAAAGAATTGGTTGAAAGCCTCTCCCCGATCGGGAGAAATTAAAATCAGACTATTCATTACTCCAATCCTCGGACTTCTAGGTAGAGGTCGCTCTCAAACTGTCAACTGTCAACTGTCAACTGTCAACTGTCAGGGGTCAGTTCCACGATCCGCTTGTCAAGTTGGCGCGCGACTGAACTCATTGTTATAGCGGGTTTCTTGCCATCAACATACAGAATCATCAGATAACTTCCTATTTTTCCCCGTCGAAATACCGCGATTTCGAGATTCATCGTCACACCTTGTATTTTTCCTTGATTTGTCCACCCACGCGATACCTCCCCAATCTTTTCTTCTAAAGTTAAATTAGTAAGATTAGTAAATTGATATTCATTCTTACCACTACTGTTTAAACCTTTGGAGAACTCTTTAGCAAAAACATCTTCACGCATATCTGCGTCAAATTTAGCTCGCTCGATCTGGTTGGTCAGTTTTTGTGTAAATCCTAGGATTATTTGAAAATGCTGGTCGTCGTTTTTGTTATAACCAAACACACTTGCTGGTTTCAATGTCTGGAGACCGCTGACCAGTTTTTGCATGGTCGGAAGTGGCATCTCTACAAAACCTGCGGGTAAGTCTTGTAAGGTCAGGACTAGGTTGGGCAAGTCCGCTGCGGGAGTTGGAATATCCGCAGATAGAGTATTGGGAAGAGAGCGAATTGGAATTGCGATCGACTCTTTGCCAAGCGCACTGGCCAATCCAGCACTAATGAGCAAACATACCAAGAACACAAGTTTTTTTTTCATTCTTATTGCGGTTGAGTTAAGTCAGGTTTCAGTTCCATGATGCGCTTGTCTAGTTGCCGCGCGGTCGAGCTACTTGTCATAGTGGGTTGTTTGCCGTCGAGATAGATAATTGCGACAAAACTTCCTATTTTTCCCCGCCGAAACAGCACGAGTTCGACATTGATGAGTAAACCTCGTATTTTTCCTTGACTTCTCCATCCACTCGATACATCGCCAATCTTATCTTCTAAACTTAAAGGCGTAGCATTAGCAAAATTAAATTCCTTGTTGCTACTGTTTAAACCTTTAGAGAACTCTTGTGCAACTTTCTCTTCACGGACTCCTGCATCAAATTGAGATCGATCGATTGCGTTGGGCAGTTGTGTTGTAAATCCCATGACTATTTGAAACTGCTGGTCATCACTCTTTTGATAGCCAAACACGCTTGCTGGTTTAAAGTCAGGCGTACCAGTGTCCATTCTTTTGAGACTCGCAGGTGGCATTTCTGTAAAACCTGCGGGCAAGTCTTGTAAAGTCAGGACTAAGCCGGACAAGTCTGCTGCGGGAGTTGGAATATCGGCAGACAGAGTATTGGGAAGAGAGCGAATTGGAATTGCGATCGACTTTCCGACAACTGCACCGCCCAATCCAGCACTAATTAGCAAACACACCAAGAACACAAGTTTTTTTTTCATTACTTCACCCTGTTGCGATTACCATGACCAATCTCTAACTCACTCTACCCCCAAAACGCTATCTTTTACTCTACCGCTTCTAATTCCTCTAATTCTTGTGTAGACTGCCATCCAGCTTGCCAGAGCGATCGATCTTTGAGCTGTTTGGCGTTCAGCCAGAAACGGACATTTGGATCGCAAGCCGCCACCATTTCCGCAAAAACCCATTGACCTTCGTTTTTTCTGTTGACTACTTGAAAGTGCCGCCACCCCCAAGTTTTTTGGTGAGAAGTCCATCGGGAACCAACTAAATAAGGAAATTTTTGTTTTTTCGGCACAGTGTTTTTGTTGACAAATATATGAGAAAGCAAGTTAATTGCATTGACACTCCCCGCCCTATAAGTGCGGGGATTCTAGGTTCACAGTCGCAACTTGCTCAACCAGGGTTGCCCCAAGTAGAGTAGAGGTTACAACTCCCCCAGCGTTACTTTGGGGATGTCCTCCCCTAGATTTTGCTTTAAGCAAAATGTTGATAGCCGCGTTTGTATCTCTGTGCAGGTTACAGCCGCAAACACAAACATGAGTTCTAGCACTCAGAGACTTTCTGACAACTCGTTTGCATTGGCTGCACTCAGCACTCGTGTAGTGAGGGGGAATAGCAACAGCTAGTTTTCCAAACTTGGTAGCAAAATAGTGAATCCACATTCTGAATAGATACCAGCTAGCGTCTGCAATAGATTTAGCTAAGCAGTGGTTTTTGAGCATATTGCTAATTTTTAAGTCTTCGTAGGCTACTAAATCGTTAGATTTGCATACGTTACGCGCCAATCTCTTAGCGTGTTCATTCCGTTGCCTACTTACCCTTAAATGTTTCTTGGAATATCTAGCCCTTGCTTGACGGCGGTTGTTCGATCCTTTCTGTTTTTTATAAATGCGACGTTGAGCGTGCTTGATGTCAGGTTCAGATTTTCTCAAGAATTTAGGATTGGGTTCGTGATATCCGTTGGAATCTGTGTAGAAAGATTCCAAACCAACATCTAAACCGATCTCTTTCCCTGAAAGAGGCTGAATATCTCGACACTCAACATCGACGCAAAACTGACAGTAATAGCCGTCGGCACGGCGCACCAATCTCACTCGTTTAATAGCTACTACTGGATAAGTATGGATGTCCCATTTACCCAGCAACTTTAGCTCTCCGATACCCTTCTTGTCGGTAAAGGTGATACGCCGTTTGGTTGGAATTAGCGACCATCCACTTGTCTTGTACTCAACCGAGCGATTGGATCGCTGAAATTTTGGGTAGCCCTTTTTACCCGGTTTTTTCTTTTTACAGTTGTCGTAAAATCGAGATATAGACAGCCATCCCCGCTCGGCAGCAGCTTGTACTGCCATCGCATTAAGCTCTTTAACAAAGGCGAATTCTTGGCGCAGTTTTGTAGAATACTTGTTCAAAGCAAATCGATCTATCTTGTCTTCCCTTGATGCGTCCATCCAGTAACGAATTGATTTGTTGCGGATGAATTGCACCGTCTGAATCGCTTCGTCGATCGCTCGATATTGAGATGGTTTTGCTTTGACTTTGTATTCAAGGACTAGCATTGATTCTCCCGCGATTTTACGCTTATTCTAGTATACTACAAGCAGAAAAAACTTCCCGTAAAATATCAAAGCCGTCCTATAAGGACGGGATTTGAAACCCAATTTTCTGATAACTTTTTCTGTGGGATGATATTAATATCATAAATAAAAATTGTTCCTTAGTTCAAGTCATTCACCGGATATCCTCCCTCAGAAAGTTCCACATCTCCAACCGTTACCGTCCAGCCCGACTCCCACGCCTAACCCGGACAAAAATTTCAGATTGTTGCCGGCCCTTCTACAAATGCTGTACCGCGTGAAATTCATACCTGCGACAGTTGCTCAGTATTTAATAGAGGAGAACTCCCAACTCTTTACTCTGTCTGCAAGTAGATGGGTTTATTGTAACTTGCAGGAGTTTCGTCGCGGGACTCAAAAATAAAGGCAGTCTCGCGACTGCCCGTGTAATTAGTTATACCTATTCGATAGGGTTGATTTTTCAGCCGATCGACAAATAGCAAATTTATCCAGCACGAACTCAATCTTGAATCTCAAATCTAAAAGCAAATAACCCAGGTTTTAGTTGTGGACAATAACCCCGTTCTGCGAAACTTACTCAAATCTACTTTTAGAGCAGGTTTGACGCTCACTTCCTGTGTCTGCCAAAGCGGTGGGCCGCTTCCGATCCGCAGGCATTTTTCGGGTTCAACTCTCCCTACAAACATTTTTTCAATCCGAATTGTGTCTCATTGACCCTGTAGGGTTCAACAAAAAAGCACTTTTAGACAAGATTGACTAATTAATGTGATTCTGTCGCTGCCCCTTAATTACTTCCGTGTGAAGGCTTGTGGCCCGATAAATCTAGAGGAAGTTGGGGCAGCCGGAGTCGCACTGCATTTGTTTGCAGCCAGAGAGTGATGGCGTGCTTCCGCTGTGGAGTCACGTACTCTCCGGGTCTGATCACGCCAGCACAGACGCCGATGTTTTTAATAAGGGTTTCTCGCTCCGATGAACTTGCACCCTGTAGCAACCTGACTTGGGCTTTGATAAAATCCACGTTCATAGCAGAAAGTAAAAGTAACTAAAGAACTCAGTTAAATAGCGATGCTTTGGTTCCAATTGTAACTCTAAAACCACTTGGTACGAATCCAATTGATTCAAGATCCCCGGGATGGGGATCGGGGCCTCTAGAGCTAGCCAACTTTATTTACTTTATCTGTTTTTGCTAGCAAAAGTGTCACCATGCTAGCAGTTTTGACAGAATTTTCCATAGTTAAGAACTGTTACAAATTTACCTAGCCTCCTACAATAATGCAGAGTTTAGTGCTAACGCTACTCTCCGGGACTCAAAAAATTCAGCACAGTCTCCAGATCCTTGCCTTCTTACGTTTTAGCCTCCCCCATAGGGAAGGGATCGATCGCCAAAAATTCCTCTTACATCGCCCCTCTTAACACCCAGACACTACCACCTCACCCTATTGATTTAGATCCCCGCATATGCCTTGCTGTGGACTATAACTTTAGGCATACGTATTGTTACGGGGGCTACCATAAGCGAGCAAGTGTTAATTCTTGTTTATAGATGATATATTTTTTGGCTATTCTTCCAAAGCCATGATTTGTGTTAATTAAGGCAGCTTTATGATGTCCGCACCAACTAAGACTCGGAACTTCTGAGTCGATACATTTTGCTCTCTGTGGCGATGAATTTGTTTTCTAAATTCATTGGGGACGATCGCACACCGACGACAATTGCGAGTTGCGGCTAATTTTGTATAATTTATAACAGAGTGATTAATTCTAATAATTTAAAAACAGCACAATTTTCAATTTTTTCCCATCCGTCACTCGCTCCTAACAGCCAAAAAGATGGGTCAAACAAATCAATACGGCAATACCCACACCCTCAATCTTTAAAATCCCGATTTCACCTTCGCATTTGGTAGTCAATAGCAGTTATATATGGCGGAATTTGCTAGTTCCTAAACTTAAGAGTAAGTATCGAATTACAGCAAAACAGAAGCAATTAATGCCAAAATAAAAAAATAATTTTAGATTTAAGCTGACTTATTGAGGATTTTGGCATCAATCATTTTTTCATAAAACCATCGTTACAGCCATCATTGCGGTAAAAACAAACCTGGCTTTTGAGTCTGGAGAGGCTGGTCTATGGAGGTTTTGGAAATATTGGACGTACACGATAAATATTGATTAACACGCATCTACAATATGTTTTAGTTTCGCAAAAGGCATCGACCTGATAGCATATAAAATCCCCTCTCGCTGGCTCTGCGAAGGGGAAATAGTCCATGATATTATTGTTTAATACGCTCGATGTGTCGTTATCTTCTTGCACTATCAAGAGGTATGGATTGCTATACCTATCTTGACCCCCTAGCTAAGATAATTTCCCGGTGGTAAACCGGAAAATCATTAACTAAATCAACCTTTTTTCTGGCGTTGCAGCTTAGTTTTCCAATTGGCGATCGCCTTTTGAGCCGGCTCATAACTCTTAGTACCCGACGGCACCAGCGAAGCAGCTTCAACTGCCTCTTTCAACTTTCCTTGAGAGGCACGCAACTGAGCAATTTTGAGAATAGCTCCGCTCCACTCTCCAATCAACTGCTGAGCTTCTTCATGCTTTGGCTGACCGGGCTGAATTTTATTCGCTTGCTGGATGCCTTTACTGTAGGAAGAGGCAGCCCCCCGCTTAATTTGACTCGCAGCCGCCGATAGCAAAGCAGCATTGACATCCTGCTCTTTGGATAGCTCCTCCCACTGAACGATCGCCTGTTTCGACTGATTGTAAACCGCTTGATTCACATCAGGCATTAATTTAGCCGCGCCGATCGCCCCGGAGAAATTGCCCCTAGCAGCCCGCCCGTTAGCAATATCCAAAATCACCAAACTCCAGCGCTCAATATCCTGCTGAGCCTGCGGGTAGAGCGGATCGCTAGGCGGAATCGTTCGAGCCTTAACCACCGCTCTATTAAAACTAGAAGCAGAACCATCCTTGAGGAAAGTTTTTGCCTCAGCCCACACCTGCTGGCTTGAGGGAGGCTGCTTGCTATCAGTCGCTGCTTGTACCGCGCGCGGTTGGTTCTGCGCCACTCCACCACCAGCAGATTTTTGAGTCCCGGGGTTTTGGGCATTCTCAGCAGGCGATCGAGAATCTCCTTCCTGCTGACCGATAAAAATCGATTTGTTCGTCAGAAAAACACCCAACAGCAGCACCAAAGCGGTAGCTCCACTCCACAAAACTAACTGCTGTAAAAATGACTTATCCGATCCCCCGTTATCCGTATCCTCGGGCTGTTGCGAGTTCGGTCGATCGCCCCCCCCACCGCTTCCTGGTCTGACAGCATTCGGCTGCGACACAGGAGTCCTCTCAACCGAGGCATCAACCGCGTTGCGAGTTGCCTCGGGCACCTCCATTTGAGCAGTAGCCACAGCCATTTGCGGGCGATCGATCCCATCAGCCATCGCAACCGTCATATTGCCGTTGCGTCCGGCCAATGCAGAAGTCGGCACCCCAGCAGCATCAGGCAAAATCACCAAATGAGCCTTTCCAGGAGGATTCACCACCATCAAAGGTTCTTGTTTGGGACGCAAATGGTGGTCGCACAGCTCCGGTAGCCGATCGCTCAAGAAACGGTCTAAACCCTTAAGCGTCATGCACTGTCCCGATCGCAGCCCCTCTAAAAGCGCCGTCGTAAAAAATCCTTGACGCAGAGCAGAAGTTTCGCGCGAAACTTGATTCGGGCGGCAAGAAAGCACCGTCGGGATTTCCAGTTCCCGGGCCAGCTCTGCCGTTTGAGTGCCGATCGTTTCCCCCGCCTTCACTGTCTGGCTGCGGTTCATATCCACCAGCACCAACACCGTTTCCGTAGGAGCATTTTTCAGAGTATTCAACAGCAACTCTACCGGAATCCCCGTACCCTGAATGTCAGCCGGATTGCCATCAACAGGCATCAAATAATCCTTACCTTCATAGCTGACACCGTAGCCGCTGAAAAAACACCAAAGTAAATCTCCGTGTTGTAAATGTTCCGCGCAGAGGCTTTCGGTCAATTTCAGAATATTTTCCCGATTCGGATACGTAGATTGACCCCACAGCGACGGCGAGCTATCCGTCATCAACAGACATCCATCCGGCGCAAAACCAGCCTCCTCAGTCAAAAAACCGTAAAGTGCCTCTGCATCCTCTTGTGCATAACTCAAAGGCTGGAGTAACTGATATTGATTGATGCCTATTGCAATACAAGCGTGATGTTTCATCCCATATGCCCTATATATATAGTGGACAGATACATTTAACCCAGTAGAGGCTGGCAATCAGCCTCTACTGTGTATGGCGCGATGTGGTAAGATGCAATCTCACGACTACGCGGAGGTATCTCTCAAAGGCTTTAACAAAATGTTAAAGGCGCCATTTATCTCACGACCAATTGCGTGACCGCATTCAGGGGCAACAAATTGTTTGTTACCTGGTAATTTTGTGTGGCTCTGTCCACACTTTCAACAGCTTTTAGATCTATATTCTTCCATTACGTCTACTACAATACATCCACGTTTAGATGCTTGATGCTTCAACGTTTGAAAGAAACGGTATGCAGCTCATGCTACCATCGCTGCTGCTGTTTTGGTAGCCAACCGACCTTCCGGTGCTTTAGCATCTCGGTAGAGCGACTTTCGCTTAGTCCGCTTACCTCGATCGTTCTTCTTTCTGTTTGTGGCTGCTGACGCCTCGGCGAACCAGGGTTGGATTCGATGGTCAAGCTTGCACAAAACGATAACACATCGCCGTTTAACGTTAAAACGACTTTCGCCTCCTTAGTCAGATAAGTAGTTGTCCGAAGGCAGAACTGAAGTATCTGATACTCCTACTATATTGCAGTCAAAAATTATACCCTCTGCCTGCATTCATAAAATGACGTTAAATTGAATACACAGGTCAGTTTATTTGTTCTATGTGAACTAATTTTCAGCAAACTACACCAAACAGGAGTAAAGCGCCAATGGTCTCTACCGCCCCAAAAGAAATATCCACCCACAGGGAATCGCTATTGAAGCAAAAGCATCCTAAAACTCACAACCATTATAGGTTTCAGGATTTTTTTGCCTTCGATCGCGAGTTTGGTACAATTAACGACTGGAATAAGTCCCGCAACATTTTTACCAGCGAAGACTTCATCATCGGTTTAGTGGAGGGACTCGAAGAAGAAGTAGGCCCGGCGTCCTCTGTCATCATGTATACTATTGGTTGCCAGTGGGGGCTGCAAGATTCCGAATTTTTTCAAAAATGGTTTAGCGCCGAATTCAGCCAGAACATTCGCCAGTCGAATCTGATGTTCCTGCTAGAAACTTGGTGGTGGCCTTTCACTGCTCAAGGTTGGGGTCGCTGGGAAGTTGACATGAGCGATCGCAAACATGGCTGCATCTTCATCAACCTATTTGACTCAGCAGTTGCTCGAACTTTGGGCGACGTAGGCAAACCAGTTTGTCACCTATACGCCGGTTTGTTCGCCGGTTTCTTCGGAGCTCTAGTCAAAAAGCCTCTCAGTTGCATAGAACTCCAATGTTACTCAATGGGAGAAACCTATTGTAAATTCCTCCTCGGCAACCCAGACAAAATTGATGCAGCAGCATTCTGGCTCAACGAAGGTGCCAACGCCCGCGATATTCAAAATCGACTGCAACACGGTGAAATATTGCGGTAAACAACCTGGAAAGGCACATCCTCTGCCCTGCCTTTCCTCCCACCAATTTCGCGATCGCACGCATAGCGACCGATGGTGGGTATCTCCAGGCAGGAAGAAAGATGAAAAGTCAAACTTCATGGTTGGGTAAGTCTGTCCAAGACTTCTTTGGTCACTATAATTGGCTGGGACAACCTTTAGAAACCCAAAATGGCTCGACTTCTGGTCAAGCGCTGAGTTTAACGCGATCGGTAGCAGACTTTTTTCAAGCTATTTCTTGGGAAGGAATTCCCGAAGTAGGCGCCCTACCCCTACCGCCACCCTTGCCAGCAATTTCTATTTCTGAACCTGCCGAAGTCACCATTGACGATCTATTCGACCTCTTTTAATCTGCGTGGGGAATTGGAAATGGCCAATAGTTAATATTGGTTAGTTGTTATTTGTTATTGGTGGTAATTACGAAAACTATTACCAACTGCCAACTGCCAACTGTCAACTGTCAACTGTCAACTGTCAACTGACTTCCTTTTATCAATTACCGATTACCAATTAATTAAAATCATGCACCCTGAGATTGAGGCCCTGCTGGATCAGGCAGAAACCCGCTTTCTAAAAGGCGAAGAACTCATAGCCTTTAAGCGTCAAGCTGCAATCCTCGCCCAGCGCTTGAAAATTTACGAATTTTTGCGAGAGAAGGAAGCAAGCATCTTCCAACCAATAGCCAACAAGCTACAAGAAAAATTCCCCGACGAAAAAGAAGAAAACTTAGAACGATCGCTCAAACACTGGGTTTTAGTCTTGCGTTACTGCGCCATGGCCATGCTGCTGAACGATCGAGATTTTCTCGAACAGCGACTTCTCGACTGGGTTTCCGGTATAGTCGAAGCCCACCAAACTCAAAAAATCGAAGCAACTGTTTGCAATATGTTGCAAACTCGTTTAAAAGAACTGCTTTCCGAGCAAGCAAGAGCATTATTGCAACCATTCTTTGACCAAGCAAAATCAATGATTGTTGACCAAGGCAATAAAGAATAGGCAACAGGTAATACTTTAAAAAATGTAATTCAGGAACCATAAATTATGAGTTATAAGTAATAAATTTAATTTTAAACTTAACCCTCATAACTCCTTTTTTACAAACAATCAATTGCCAAATCCAAATTTCCTACATCGATAATAATTAACCTCTTCCGTCTTCCTTCCACGTCCCCATTGCCGATTACCGATGATTAATATTGCCGACTTGCTCAAACAGCCCCGCCTCCCTGGAAACTACTTTGCCAGCGATGCCTACGTCCGAGGCGACCTCGAACTAGGCCTGCTCGAAAACCGCCGGGGCGATCGGCTCATAGCCCTCCCAGAAACACTGATTCAAGCCATTTATATCGGCTTAGAACAAGAAACAGGCCAAGCCGCCCGCCTCGTGCTTTTCAACTGCGGTCGTTGGTGGGGGAAAAACTTCTACGTGCGCTTTTGCGAAGAAGTCAGCGAATACTACGGCCAGCCAGTTTCCGAAATGGAAATGGTAGAATTTATTCAGTCCTTGCAACAGTGCTGGAAAACTCACGGATGGGGAAAATTTGAATTTGACCCCAGCTATTCCGAACAGGGATTTTTAATAGTAAAGATTGGTAACTCTCTTTTTGCTAAAACAGCTCCCAAGTCGAAGCGGCCGGCCTGTTATTTAGAAGCAGGCATCTTAAGTTCCTTCTTTAGTCAGCTTACAGGTCGGGAACTCCACTGCCTGCAAACCTCCTGCGAATCCTTGGGTTCGGACTGCAACCGCTTTATTTTAGGACTGCGCGATCGCCTCCAACCGGCAGATTCTATGGTCGAAGAAGGACAAGCTCATGAAGCTATTATCAGTCAGCTTTGCCAAAAAAACTGACTCGTGTAACAGCTATTAGTTTATTGTTAATAGCTATCAGCTAGGTTATTGGGCGGCTATTTTATCCACCCGACGATCGAACATTACAGACAGTTAAATTATCAAAAATCTACAGAGTTTAAAAAATGGCTCTAGCTATTTCAAAAAAGTTTGACTGTAACTCAATAAGCTTGGGTTAGCTAAGCGTTTCATTGCTGTCCCCGCTCCCTTCGGGAGCGATATGTTATGAAAGCAATCACCAAGACTTTCTTGGGTTCTCAAGTAACAACAGGTGCAGGCATAAAAATTATCTTTTTAACCCAAGCTTAAGTAGTTGGACAAGATTAATTACACTGCGATGCTCGCAAAGCTTCCCAAGTAGTAATTCCCGAGCATTTTTTGTGTAATTAATTGTGTCAGGTTACTTATTGGACTATAACTCGCACCTAGACAATTCATGACTTACGTTAGAACAATACTCCGGACATAATTTTGGCTAATTTTAATGCTCAAAGTCCTATCGAGGCAACTGCTGGAACTCGATATTTTTTTTAATATCAGTGGTGGAGCCTAACAAGATAAAAAATTACTCTTGAAGTTTAACGCCAAAAAAACGTTACATAACAGTTCAAAAAACTGTCAGTATTGTTAGAAACTCATAAAATTTAAAAACAATCACAACCTCAAACTTTTTTCTCAAACTTAATGGACGCCAATGAACTTCTAAATCGATATGCAGCCGGCGAAAGAGATTTTAGACAGGCCAACTTGCGCGGCATTGTGTTGAGTCCGATCGATTTATACCGTTCCAGCGATGCCCCAACTCTACGTTTGGACAATCTTAACGAACACCAGCACAGACCATACTTAATCGGTGCTAACCTCAGTCAAGCCGACCTCACAAAAGCCCATCTGAGCCGAGCCAACCTCAGCAAAGCCGACCTCAGCGGAGCCAATCTGACCGGCGCCAACCTCATGGCAGCAAGTCTCAGCGGAGCCAATCTCACCGACGCCAATCTCACCGACGCCAACCTAGCGGGAGCTCACCTGAATTGGGCAAACCTAACAGGAGCAATTCTCCCCAAGGCAAATCTCATAGGTGCAGATATGAGCGCAGCAAACCTCACCAAAGCCGTTCTGAGCGAAGCAAATCTAAGTAAAGCCTATCTGATTAAAGCCAATCTCAACGGCGCAAACTTGAAAGATGCAGACTTGACTCTAGCAAGTCTCAAAGAGGCAGACTTGAGCGACGCACAGCTCACCGGAGCCGAATTGTCCAAAGCCAACCTAGCCGGAGCCAACTTAACCCGTGCCGAACTCAGCAAAGCCAACCTCAGCAAAGCTAACCTCAGGCGAACTAACCTCACTCAAGCTTATTTAAACAGCGCGTGTTTGAGCGAATCAGATCTCAGCGAAGCTTGCTTGGACAGAGCAAATTTGTGCAAAGCAGATATGAGCAAAACCTACCTCAGAAAGATTACTTTGAATGGCTGCCACTTAAGCGGTATCAACCTCAGCGGGGCAGATTTGGGCGGTGTAGACTTGAGCCGCAAACTTTTAACCGGAATTAATATGGCAGAGGCATTGTTGAACGAAGCCAATTTCAGCGGTGCTTATTTGATGGAAGCTAACTTGAGTGGAGCCAACCTCAGCAAAGCCAACTTGAGCGGGGCATACCTGATCAATGCCAACCTTTCTAATTCTTGCCTGCGTGAAATTGACTTGAGCAAAGCTAACCTCAGTAAAGCCAATTTGCGGAAAGCTGACTTGACAGGAGCAAACCTCCGCGGAGCCATTCTGAGTGAGGCGGATTTGGGGGGAGTTAACTTGCTTGGAGCCATTCTTCCTAACGGCAAAATCTATCACGGTTAATGCGATACCAGTCCGCTAAAACAATACAACCGTTGCCCCTTGCTCCAAGCATTTCTGTAATCAGTCATTCCCGCTCGAAAATGGTATGACTTTCCTTGATTATTTACCGACTATAGTGCGGTTGATGTCGAGAATCGGAAAAAATAAGCTGACTTCTTCAGCAGTCAGATATTGTTTTATTACCTTTTTCATGACATCGTAGGTCACGGTCGAACTATTACGACTGTGAACAGCGCCTAAAATACTTTGCAACCAAAGCAGCAGCCGATCGCGCAACCGTTCAGTATCATTAATCAACAGTGCTGTCGCCGAATGCCTCAATACCCGCACACCATCTCCACGGCACTTTTCAGTCAGATCTTGAGAACCGCGGCGATATAAACTAGGGTCGATAGACTGCATTTGTGCTTCCACCTGCCGAATAATTTCTTTTTCAGAGGCTTGAAGTTTTTTATAAGCGCTCATCCGGTGATTTAAAGACTGAAAGTAGTCTTTCAAAAATTGCAGCTCTTCGGCAGTGGCGTAGCGTCCGTCTGCTTCCGTGCTCAAACGCGCAAGTTGGCTCAACATAGATTTTTCTCAACTACTAAAATACAAACATATCAGTTTTAAGCTTCTTTAGTACGAACTAAATATTGTCCTACTTGGAAGCGGGTTTCATTAAGCTGTGTAACGATCGAACGAGTAATTAACTTTCCCGATTCTACAACTACTTGACCCGTAATTGGGTGTAACAAATCTTGCTGAGCTCGGCGACCGATCAGAGCTTCCACATTTTCAATAGCATTAATGTACATCCCGGCAGGTATCTGTACAACGACACCCTCGCCCATAATTTGAGCCTGACAAGCAAGTCGCGAATTGGATGCCGCTGTAGTAATGACCTCCAGCGTCCTCCTCTCGCGGCGGTTCATGTCAGACAAACCTTCCATGCCCTCTTTAATGTAAACGTGGCAGGTAGCGCACATTCCTCGCCCCCCGCATTCCTTAAGAACGTCTAAGTCTTTGGAAAGTAAGGCAGCCAGGATATTCGATCGGGTTTCCACTGCCATTTCTTCGGCAATTGGATCGAGTCTAATAATTTTAACCATATTGATTTTTCATCCTGTCAAGTTCAGTATGCAAGTGCGATCCACCTATTCAAGGCTAAAAAAAATCTGGTTAACACTCAAAAAAGCTAAGATGGCTTGACGACAGCATCAACTTCTGGCTCTCTAACCCAGATTGCATAACCGCTAGCTGTTTTGGTAATTACTGTTGAGTCACCCCTATTCCCCAACTTAGCCACGATGGCTAAAACCTTCGATGGTTCTTGGACGGCTTTGAAAAAACTGTAATACTCACAATCAACTAAAATAGCAGCCACAGGCAGTTCCAGATCCGGCACCCGAATCCGGCAAGATTGATACTGACTGCGAAACTCAAGGATTTTGGTAGGTGCGACCGTGCGATCGCTCCTAGGAGGCTGAGAATGAACCTGAGATAACATAGCAGTACCTGGCGATCGATTCAAAAAATTGAATTTTTGTCAGCATTCTTTACATATTTTAATACTAGCTCAAGCTTTTTCTATAATTAGACCGATGCAACATTCTAAGTACCGTATTTTAGGGCTAGTCGGACAAGGGCAATTTGGTCGAGTTTTTTGTGCCAGCGTTCGAGAAACTCCCGCCAAGGACTCCCGCCTCACCAGCCAACTGGTTGCTCTCAAAGAACTCAGCCATCAAAAAGCCCCAACTAGCGAATTTTTAAGAGAGCTGTGGTTTCTGATCACCTTGCAGCACCCCAACATTGTCACCTGCCGAGCTCTCGAACACACAGCCACAGGCAGATACTTGGTTATGGACTACTGCGAGGGAGGAACTCTCCGTAACCTGCTCAAACAAGACCGTCCCTTGCGACTGCTCGAAGGTTTACAGCTAGTCATGGAACTTTTAGCAGGCTTAGACTACGCCCACCGCCGAGGCGTAGTTCATTGCGACATCAAACCCGAAAATATCCTCCTCACTCTAGGCTCCAAAGGTTGGTCGCCGAGGCTATCTGACTTTGGCATCGCCCGCCGACTTCCAGAAATCGGTACAACTCGCCTCCACCAAGAAATTTCTCCCGACGCTACCGTAGGTTCCCCGGCATACATGGCTCCAGAGCGGTTTTACGGTCTTTATTCCCCCATGTCAGATATATATGCAGTGGGAATTTTGCTGTTTGAGTTGCTCATGGGCTACCGCCCTTTCGGCGGAGCCCCCGGAGACTTGAGGTGGGCGCACCTGAATCAACGCTTGCAACTTCCCGACGCCATCCCCGAACCGTTGCAAGCAATAGTCAAAAAATCTTTGGAAAAGCTGCCGGCCCGCCGTTTTGCCAGTGCTTCCCAAATGGCTCAAGCTCTGCGACTGATCATGTACGACCCCGCTGTCCGGCAATTGGGCGACTGCATTGTTCCTTGGGAAAACCCCACAACCAACAACGCTAAAAGCCTGAAGTCGGACACTGACTCTGCGCTGGAAGTCGAAGAGGAAAAATCATCACAGCCGGCTATTAATTTACTTCGGACTGTTCGTTATTCGGTTTTGCAGCCAAAACCGCTAATACTTCCTGCACCGCTGACTGCTTTAATTGCCACGGAAAAGTATCTCTACGCTTCTGTAGGTAAAGAGGTGAAGGTTTGGTGTCAGCCGGGACAACACGCAGTTACAACAGAAGAAATGCCGACTTCTATATTAATGCCGGAAATTGTGCGTGGCATTTTACCTGCTTCCCACGGCTGCTGCGTTCTCACTCAGCAAAAACTTTACTGGCAGGGCGACGGCTCCTCAGAGCCTCAGTGCCTAATGGATATGGGTTTAAGGCAAGGTGCAGATGCTTTTAAAGCTGCTATTGATTCTCAGGGTCGCTGGTTGACAGTAGCTGTTCCCGGCGAACTGCGTTTTTATGCTTTAGCTGACAATAGCACTGCGGGCGATCGAGAAAAAGCCCTAAAGCCGATCGCTACTGTGGCGTTACCGGAACACTATTTACCAGAATTAACGTTTTTGGATCGACGACACGTTTTAGCCGTTTGGCCAGACAACGAACCAAAAAATCCCCAAACTATTTTTAGAGTTTACACTCGCCGTGGCACATCAGTGGGTTCTGTAAAGTTGTCTGCCAGCGTCGGACAGATGTTGTTGACACCTGAGCCTTATACCTTGCTCGGAATTCCCCAAGGTGGTAAAGCCGCTGTGTTGTCGATGAAATTGTGGCCGCTCAAGCTAGCGCGAATTCCTCTTGAAAGTTTGCCTGTGTCTGCTTGTGTAACTAAGTGGGGATGGGTGTTGGCAGATGCTGGGGGGCAGATAGCAGTGTTAAACAGTCAAGGGATTCAAGTAGGCAATTTTAGTGGCCCTGCCTCACCTCGGGCGATCGCCCCTTGGGGCAGCACAGGTTTGGTGATTGCTGCCAATACTGAGTCCGAGACTCACTTGCACTTTTTAGATGTAGATGTTGAGGAGACTAACCCGCGATCGAATCTCAAAGGCTGATAAATGGTCTAACTGAAAATGTTTGGGGGTGGCTGTAATTAAGGAGATTGTAGTTGCGGGCGATGGATTTGTGTGGGGCTAGGACTTGCAGGTGGGCGATCGATCCGATCGCATACCCCAATCTCCCTGAGTCAAGTACAACGAATGCAGGCACTACTCATATATATATGAATCAGATTGACCAATCACCTAGTGCTGTGGTGAACAGGGTGCGATCGGGCTGACACCGTAACCAAAGTCTTAGTAGCTCTGACTAAATCCAATTATATCCACCTCTGAAGTATTCTACAGACGGCTGTCAAAAACGAGATGGGGGTAAAAAAGCAGGTTCTGGCGTTAAAGCAGATGGGGCGATCGGATATGGGAGCCGGAAGGAACACCCGAAACCCATACGGTGCATGGCTTCAAAAAAAAGTCAAAATTATTTTCGCAAAACGCTTGACAAGCCCTTGCGAAATAAGTATATTAATAAAGCGCCAGAGAGAGAGCGGTTCACACCGCGAACTTAAGGCACAG
>RDXX01000101.1 GCA_004292955.1 Oscillatoriales cyanobacterium
CTTATTAGGTGTCAGACTAGGAGCCGGATGCAGTGAAAGCTGCACGTCCGCGTTCTGAAGGAGAGGTGTCCTGTGGTAACACAGGCATCGACTCTAATTAACTGAGAGGGGCGGGGAATAATATCCCCCCTCGACTCAACCAATGGCAGAAGATCCGGTGCAAGCAGCTTGCGGAGAGTATTGTTCATTTAAAAGGTGTAGAGAAGCCAAAATGAACGTTGACGAATTGCTCAAGCTATACGGAATAGGAGAAAGAAATTTTAGTGGGGTCTACCTGCACGAAGTCTACCTCTACGAAGCAGAATTGATTGGAGTCAATCTGTCTGAAGCCGACATGATTGGCTCCAATCTCAGCAAAGCCAAACTCAGCAGAGTCAACTTTGGCAAAGCCAATTTGTGCCAGATCAATTTGAGCAGAGCCGACTTAGCTGGAGCCGACTTCACCGAAGCACTTTTAGCTGAAGCTAACCTGTATCGAGCTGAGTTGATGGGAGCAAATCTTAGCAAAGCAGACTTAAGTGGAGCTTCCCTGATCCAAGCAAGTTTAATCGGAGCCAACATATCTCGGGCAACACTCTCTCGTACAGACTTGCACGGAGTAAACCTTTACGGAGTAAACTTGCGAAGGGCCGTTCTCACAGAAGCAGATTTAATTGGAGCCAACTTAACTAAAGTAGACCTCAGCGGAGCCGACTTAATGGGAGCGAGCCTAATTAGGGCAGATTTGACTGAAGCAATTTTAAGTGCCTCAGACTTAAGCGGGGCAAACCTGTTGGGAGCAAACCTGACAAAAGTTAACCTGAGCGGAGTATATCTTAAGGGTGCGACGATGCCTGACGGTACGATTCACGATTGATTAATTTACGTCTTAAATGTTATGGTTGGCGAGAAGCAATACTAAGGGTAACATTTTTTTTGTTACCCTAATTTATTGATAGCAAAACGTTTATTTGAAACTCTGGTGAGACCTTCAACAGTTGACAGTTGACAGTTGACAGTTGACAGTTGACAGTTGACAGTTGACAGTTTGAGAGCGACCTCTACCTAGAAGGAAGAGGATTGGAGTAATGAATAGTCTGATTTTCATTTCTCCCTCAAAGGGTTGGGGCTTTCAACCAATTCTTTCTGGTGAATTTCAATGTATCAGTCCTGGACGGATTAAGGGCAAAGAAACCGGGTTTTTCACCTAATCTGTGGACTACAACGAAAGATTTTCCTAAAAAACCCGGTTTCTGACCACTCGTGCGTCAGCCCTATGTATGATGTCTGGGATAGATAGCTGAGAATCTGGCAATATTTAGCAATGTCTGCGATCTAGATTTTCAATTGCTGCGATAAAAGCTATTTTAGATTTATTAATTGGGATTTTGGATGCTTAAGATGAAACTCAGAATCATGGCTGCTGCAACGCTGCTGAGCGCGATCGCCCCTCTAGCCCCTGCACAGGCCGAGAACATTCAACACACGCAACAATTACTAGCCACCCGACAGTGCCCAAACTGCGACCTCAGCAGCGCTGGTCTGGTTTTAGCCAACTTAACAGGAGCAAATCTCAAAGGCGCTGACTTGAGATTGGCTAACCTCAGCCGAGCCAACCTCACTGGGGCAGATCTCAGCGGGGCAAACCTCAGCGGCACCAGTTTGTTTGGCGTCAACCTGACGGGAGCAAACCTGACGGGGGCAAACCTCAGCGGTGCTGACTTGAGAAGCGCCTATCTCAGCAACGCCAATTTAACTGACGCCAATTTAACTAACGCCCAACTGCTGGGTGCTAGAGGAATGCCAACTAATATTGGTACCGCAGAAGACTTCTACCGATTGGGAGTGCTGGAAGCTCAAGCGGGAAACTACAGAAACGCCATTGACTATTACAATCAAGCCCTGAATCTGAAATCGGATATAGCTGCGGTTTATTTTGCGCGCAGTATGTCTCGCGCTGACTTGGGAGACTTCGCCGGCGCGGCTCAAGATGTTGCAAGAGCAAACCAACTCTTTACCACTCAAGGAAATCCCCAAGGTCAGGAATTGTCAAAGCAGCTAGCAGAAGCAATTGTGGCCCGCCAAAAGCCAACGGAGCCGCGCACTGGGGGCGGCAGCTTTATGAGTATTCTGGAGTCGCTCACTTCTCTTCTGCTGAATTTTCTATAGTTGTTAGTAAGTTAACTGTTAACTGTTAACTTACTAATTCAGAGGAATCTCGATCCAGAACTCTGTACCCTGACCGGGTACAGAAACACACTTGAGTACCCCTTGGTGTTTCTCAACTACAATTTGATAACTGATAGACAGTCCTAAACCCGTCCCCCGACCGACGGGTTTAGTAGTAAAAAAGGGATTAAAAATGTGAGAAATTAACTCTTTGGGGATGCCGTGACCGTTGTCTGCAATGCAAATTCCTACTGTTTTTTCATCAATTAATTCGGTGCGAATCCGAATGCAAGGGGATGGTGAATCAGGTATCAAACGCTCGGTATTGACCTTTATATCTACTGTCCCGACATCCAGTTGTTGCGAACTCAAATATGTCACGGCTGTACTTGCCCCTAGGGAGTTAACATTCACAACTCGATCTATTTGTCCCATTTCTATGGCGTCAATGGCATTGCCGATCAGATTCATAAATACCTGATTGAGCGAGCTGGCATAGCATTCAACTAAGGGCAAATTGCCGTATTCTTTAATGATTTCTACGGTGGCGCGATCCGACTGGGCTTTGATCCGGTGCTGCAAAATCAACAGGGTACTGTCGATGCCCTCGTGAATGTCAACGCCTTTCTTTTGAGCTTGATCGAGCCGGGAAAAATTGCGTAAAGATACAACTAACTGGCGGATGCGCTCAACTCCTACTTTCATAGAACCCAAAATTTTTGGCAAATCTGTGGCAAGAAATTCGATGTCGATTGCTTCGGCACACTCGCTAATTTCTGGGTTGGGATTGGGATAGTGCTGGCGGTAGAGATCCACCAAGCAGAGCAAATCTTTGCTGTATTCGCTGGCGTGGGAGAGATTGCCGTAGATAAAGTTAACGGGGTTATTGATTTCGTGGGCGACGCCGGCCACCAATTGTCCGAGACTGGACATTTTCTCGGTTTGAATCAGTTGGGCTTGGGTATTGTTCAGTTCAGTGACGGTTTTAGCTAGTTGTTCGGCTTTTGTTCGATCGGCTGCTGCTGCATTCAGACTTTCTTGATAAAGTTCTGCTTGATGAATGGCGATCGCAGCTTGAGAGGCCAAATTTTGCAGTAACTCTTGTTCTGCGGTTGGCCAAACCCTCGGCCCAGAACACTCGTGGGCAATCAGCAACCCCCAACATTCGGCATCTTTGCCGATCATCGGCACAATTAAACTTGCCCTCACCTGCAAGTTTTCCAAAAATTCGCGGTGACAGGGCGTTAAATCCTCAGTATAAATATCATTAATTGCTCGCATCCGTCCCGATCGATAAAAGCAGTCTGAGTCTTCGGGAAAGCATTCATGTGGAGATTTGATACCTAAAATTGACTGCCAGTGGCCGCGAACAGCTTCAACAACTACCTCGCCGTGTTCGCAGGCACCAAATTGGAAAATTACCGTGCGATCGGTATTTAACAAAACTCTCACTTCCCGCACAATAGTTTGCAGTATGGTCTTTAAATCCAAGGTGCTGCGAATTTGGTCTCTGACTCGCGTCAATACTTGGGCAAACTCTAAGGATTTTTGCAATTGGGCGGTACGCTCTTGAACTTGGCGCTCTAAGTTGGCATTCAGGGCTTGCACTTCTTTATGAAGAAGGTACTGCCCAATTGCCGAACAAAATTGGCTGCCGATCGTTAAAGCTTGCTCGATCTCCTCCCATTTCCACTCGGGCGACTGACCTTTTTTGATTTCTCGCCAGACTTCAAAGGATTGTCTGGGAAGGATTTGTGCAACACTGCTGTCAAAGCGCCCCGCCCACATTTTTTCGGTATCAATTTCATTGCGAAAAACGGTCAAACAGCCAACTACTTGTTGTTGGTAGTGGAGGGGAATTACCAGCAAACCCCGAATTTGAGTTCCTTGGAAAGCTGGAACTAACACTCTAAATAGAGATTCTTTGTATAAGTCTGTAATTATCCAAGCCCAGAATTGGGAATTGGGAATTGGGAATTTGGGAAAATCGGGGGTATTTTTCAATCCTGTGGTTAGCCATTGTTGCCAGAGGGGATGAGCTTCGATCGCGCTGACTGTTTCCCAATGGGGAAGTGTCGGTTGAGTCCCTGTGACGAACAGTTCAAAGGTAGCATCGATCGCAGTAGGGGCAATGGGAAATCTTCGATCGATCTGGGGAACCGGTAACTGTTCGCTGTTGATTTTCCGGGGGTTGAGATAGAGTCGGCCGCCACTCCCCCCCAAAGCAGTGACAGTGGCTTCTAAAGCCTGTTGTAGTTGAATGTCGATCTGACCGTACAACAGGGCTGCGACGCGACTGACGGTGGCTTCCCGAGATGCTTGAGAGCGGGTTTTTTGGAGCAGGAGCGAGTGGCCGATGGCGATCGACAATTGATCTGCTACGAGCTGAACTACTTCTAAATCTGTGGATGAAATATTGCGGGGGGAGGAGTGGTGAGCCACTAACAGTCCCCACAGTTCGATGTGAGTTTGGCGATCGCTTCCAGGCTCGCATCTACTTACGCAGGCGGGGGCCTCGCAGATCTCTGTTTTGTTCTGTTGCGACACACTCCTGTGGTGCAAAATTGGCACGACTAAGGAAGATTGGACTCCCATTGCCATCAAGTAAGCTTTGTGGCAAGGATCGAGCGAGCGATAGTGGATTTCTTCATTTACTAAAGGTTGACCGGTATCCGCAGCATCAACGGGACTGAGGGCGATCGTCTCGGAGTTAACATCTACTATTGTCCGCTGGCGCATACGGACATACATCTCCCGCGCGCTGGGAGGAATGTCGTCTACTGGAAAATGGAGACCTTTCAAGGAAGGGAGATATATATTATTAATTGATTCGGCAACAACTTCTCCGCAGCCGTCGGCACTAAACCTGTAGATCATAATGCGATCTGTTTTCAGAAAAGACCGCACTTCTGCTACTGTACTGGTTAAAATATCTTCTAATTCTAGAGATTGGCGGATGCGTTCTGTGATTCGCCTTACCAAAACTTCTTTGTCTAGTTTATGATGTAATTCTTGCGTATTTTCTGTGATTTGCATAAATCTCCTTTGGCAATTATGGAATGATAATAAGAAGTTTTGATCTACATTCGCGATCGAACTCAACTTTACGAGCCTGAGTTTTTGACTAAACCGAGCTTTACTATTAATCCGTGGCGTACTGCTTAGTGACGACCGTGTATCCCCTGTGGCACCCTGAAGAACAAAAATCGGCGATCGCCTGTGGTGTATTCCTTGCCTTCTACAGACAGGGCGACTTAACCAAATGATAATTATTATTTTAATCCTCTTATCAATTTCTTGCAATCTTGAATTCTCAGTCTCAGAATTATTTATTTTTAGGATAAGTTGACATTAGTTTGTATAACTTCATATAATGATAGATTAATGTGAGTTTTGATCTGGCCCCGGGCGCTGACTAATTTCGCTTCGCACGCTCATCAGAATTTTACCCAAATGATTTTGGCCCGTTCCCTCGCAGCCGCACCCCCAGTAGTAATCTGTTGGCGAATCCTCCACAATCACTCGATCCCCTGTGGCGAGGAGAATAGCTTGAATGTCTGAATGAGTGAGAAACTTAGTTAAAACTGCCTCGCGCATAATGGGAATTTTTACCGCTTCCCAATCAGGGCGCATTTGGTGGTTTGGATCGCGGCCTAATTTGGCTGCTTCCTGAGGAGTTGGTACGGATTGAATTGCGGCCACTAATCTTTCATCAGCGCTACCGACAAATTTTTGGGCTTGATAGTAATGTTCCACAGTCAACCAATCTTGACCGTACAAGCAAATGTCGTGTAGTGAAAAATTGGAAAAGCAGCCGTAAGGATCCTCTACTTTATAAAAATAAATTATCATAATTATATTTAGATATTAGATTTTTAATTTTACAGTATTGACGAAGGGAGCATCTAATTTTGATAAAAAGCATTTTTTATACCATTGCTAAGGCAGCGGAAACTATGATATAGCGATTCTCAAGCGTGGTGAGGTATGCCCTATTTGGCCGATGCCCGATGCCCGATGCCAATGAGTACCTCATATTTTTGAGAAAGGCTATAGTTTATATTGTAATTAACGATCGAGAATTGGGATTGACACTCTCAGGTCTAAAGACACGCTCGATTCTGCGGACAAAGTAGGCTTGGGTAATACCCAAAGTCTAACTCTCGCTACGGTCGTCAAAGACCGTCTACCCAGTTGGTTTAAGTCTATACCTAACTTACTGGCTACTTTTTTTTTTTGAGAATGTTGGCAGCACCATTTAAGTCTGCATTTACAATCCTGCCATTTGCTGACCGATATAGTCCACGTTTAATTCGTTTTCCAGACGCTTTCCACCCAGATGGTTTTTCACCATATTTGGGTAGGGAGTCACCATCTAGAAAACTAGCATTCGATGTATACGCTTCTTCGGTTTCCACAAATCTGATGCCGTGCAAATCGCACAGTTCTTTTAACCTATTTTTCAGCTTTCCCAAAGGCATTTGAACAAACTTTTGGTTGTTCACTTTACCGAGATTACTATTATATTTGAAACCTTCATTCCACCCAATTATCAGTGTACCAATTCCATTTTTCAGGCAATGGTTAACAATTAACAAAGCAGATTTGTTAACACCGTCGCGCATTTGGTGATTGCGCTTGCGAGTTACACGGTCTAGCCAATTATCCCAATAACCTTCTGGCTTTCCTTCTTTTCTAGTTGCTACTTTCTTGTTCCACAATTGATTCATCGCTTTCATGGCACGAGCATCAATTAAGAAAGAGTTTCCTAGTGTATCGACACAAGCTGCTAAATTATCAGCAGTTCCCAAATCAATTGATAACGCTTGACCGATGTCCAGATTGTGTTGTTTTTTTTCTACTTCGTAGGACATTTCTAGGTAAAAAGCACCATTTTTCGGGAGAATCGTAAACTCTTTAACCTGAGAAAAATTAAGATTTGACGGCATAGGTAGAAAGAATTCAGGAATTCCAAACCATCGCCTCACTGTTAAACCCAAGGAAAATTTCAACTGATTGCCAACAAGTTTCGGTCTTAACCCTCCCGAATTAGGATAAGCTACTTTGAACAATTTAGAACCTTTCAGGTATCCCGGTGGCTTGGGATTAAAATGCAATTGACCTTTGATGTACAAATCTCTTAATTCTTTAAAAGATTTGAATGCTTCTGTGACCGACATTAATGTTTGTTGCATTGGTGTTGATGGCAACGACTTAGCAACCATTGATTTTGAAACTGACGATTCAATAGACAAGTCAAACTTTCCAGTCAACAGTTTTCCGGTCTTGAAAAAAGTTTGACGAGCCAAGTAAACGCCACTGTTATATAGTTTACCTGATTGTTGACAGAGATACTCCAACAATGCTTGAAGTTCCCTGTTAGGAGACAGCAATACTTGCTGAACTCCCATTGTTTTTTTGGCTTTAGTCACCTCTCTTTCCCTATCATACTGGTTGATTTTTCTAGTCTAGGCGAGTATAGTCGATATATCAAGCCGTATCAACATAAAAGACCCACACCATTCGGCTAATTAAGAAAGAAAGAACACGGGGACTGAAGTCCCCTGCTTCGCTTTCCTCTCAGGACTAAAGTCTCTGAGTTTCCCGCATCCCGTATTATTTTTACGAGGAATCGATCGCCAGAAATTGGGATTTAAGAATACATACTTTGTTTTCCTATTTTTCCGGCTAAGATTGCTGCACTTTCCCCATGCCCAATTTCTCAGACTCTAAACTGTCGTGATGTCTTTCTCTTTCGATGCCAGAACATCTTCTATTTTGGCAATGTACTTGTCCGTCAGTTTTTGAATTTTATCTTGCAAGTCTCGCGATTCATCTTTAGAGATATCGCTGCTTTTTTCTTGCTTGCGAATCGAGTCAACGGCATCGCGACGGATATTGCGAATTGCGATTTTACCTTCTTCGGCAAACTTCGAGGCCATTTTGACGAATTCTTGGCGTCTTTCGCTTGTAAGCGGTGGAATGTTCAAGCGAATTACTGAACCGTCGTTGTTAGGTACGAGGCCTACATCGGACAGGGAAATTGCTTTTTCGATTGAGGTAAGCGCTGTGCGATCGAACGGTTGAATGTTGATCGTTGTCGCATCCGGGGTTCCGATATTGGCAAGGGATTTGATCGGAGTTGGAGCTCCGTAATAATCTACCATGACTCGATCGAGCAGGGAGGCGTTGGCGCGTCCCGTCCTGATAGTATTAAAAGACCGTTGAGTAGCCTCAACTGCCTTTTGCATATGATCTTCTGCTTCAGCTAACTTCACAAAATCCTCCGACAAGAGTTCCAATAGATTCTCCCATTACGGCTCGGTAGATGTTGCCCGATACCGAGAGGTCAAATACCATAATAGGAATATTATTTTCTTTGCACAGGGCGATCGCGGTACTGTCCATCACCCGCAAGTCTTGGTTCAAGACGTGGGCGTAGGTGAGGGTTTGATACCTGCGTGCGTCTGGGTTGACGTGGGGGTCAGAATCGTACACCCCATCTACCTTCGTCGCTTTAAAAATCACCTCTGCATCAATTTCAGCCGCCCGCAAAGCGGCTGTAGTATCAGTAGTAAAGAAAGGATTACCAGAACCGGCACCAAAAATCACTACCCGTTTTTTTTCCAAGTGACGAATGGCGCGCCGCCGAATGTAGGGTTCAGCTACTTCTTGCATGGCGATCGCCGATTGTACCCTTGTTGGCACTCCTGCTTGTTCCAGTGCATCCTGCAAAGTGATAGCATTCATTACCGTAGCAATCATGCCCACGTAGTCGGCTGTTGCCCGATCCATCCCTGCCGAAGCAGCTTTCACGCCACGAAAAATATTGCCGCCGCCGACAACGATCGCGATTTGAATCCCTTCGGAAACGACTTTCGCCACTTCCTGGGCGATCGACCCAACGACTACCGGATCGATACCGTAGCCCAAGCTACCCATCAGCGCTTCACCGCTGAGCTTCAGCAAAACCCGCTGATAAACCATCCCCATGCCGCCACTATTTTTTACTCTTTTGTCTCCACCATAAGATAGCAGCACGGGTGCATTTTGAACATCAATTGGCTGGAACAGGCTTTTGAGCTTGTTCCAGCACACCTGGGTGAGAACTCTCGACTAAATTTATTCCTTGGGAACGAAATCAAGAGCAGCAGAATTCATGCAGTAACGCTGACCGGTTGGCCTGGGCCCATCGTTGAATACGTGGCCGAGATGAGCGTCACAAACAGCACACAGTACCTCAGTACGGCGCATGAACAAGGCATTATCCGCCTCATTCCTGACATTTTCTTCTTTAATGGGAGCGTAGAAACTCGGCCAACCGGTACCGGAATCGTATTTTGTTTCTGATTCAAATAGCTCAGTGCCGCAGCAAATACACTTATAAATTCCCGGCTTTTTGTTGTCGTGATATTCGCCGCTAAAAGCTCTTTCTGTTCCCTTTTTTCTGGTGACTTTGAACTGTTCTGGCGTTAGTTGCTGTTGCCATTCGGCATCGGTTTTCTTAACTTTGTCTGTCATGATTTAATGTTGTTGACTGTTGACTGTTGACTGTTGACTGTTGACTGTATATATAGCAACGACTAAGGTAGTTAGGACGTTATTAATTGCTAAAACCATTGATTTTATTGCATCTTCACATCTATCTTCTTCCTTCGGCTATAGCTAGTTAACTCATACCAATTTAATGGGTCGTTGCATAGAATCCGATCCCCCTAAATCCCCCTTAAGAAGGGGGACTTTGAGAAGAATCTTGTCCCCCCCTTATTAAGGGGGGTTAGGGGGGATCTGATTCGGGAGCCACCTCATAAAAAATTGGTATCATGCCTCCATTAATATTAACCTAATTGGCTCCAAATGAACATACCAGGGAAAAGGATTGTCTTTAATCGCCCGCCACTTTTCCTTGAAAACTTCAGCTTGCAAGTGATAATCTTGGGAATCGTGGGGAGGCGAGTGCAACTTGAGATATAATGTCACCCGGTGGGGAGTTTCCACGGTTGAGGCGATCCAACAAGCAAATGTATTTTCGCGATCGCGCGCGGCGCTAACAAAACTGATTTGATGAGCCCGAATTCCTACAGAAACTAGAGATTTGGGAATTGGTTCGGCGACAGTCAGATCGCAGCGCCAGTCGATCGCCTCCACGACAGTTTCGGAGATCGGTTTAGCAGCACAGAAGTTCTTACAGCCAGTCAACTGGGCGACGGTGAAGTTGCGCGGGCGATCGAAAATGTTCTGTTTGGTATCAAAGGCGATCGCACTTCCATCAGCCAAAACCAACAGATTCTCGCACACCCGGTAAACCTCCTCTAAATTGTGACTGACAAACAAAGTAATGCCTCGATAATTAGCCAAAGCCTGCATTAACTCCCGTTCCAGTTGACTCCGCAAGTGCGTGTCCAAAGCCGAAAACGGTTCGTCTAACAGCAGCAAATCTGGCGAACTCGCGATCGCCCTCGCCAAAGCCACCCGCTGCTGCTGGCCACCCGAAAGTTCCTGCGGATAGCGATTTTCAAGTCCCGACATTTGCACCGAAATTAATTGTTCTTTGACTCGAAGTTGTTGCTCGCTTGTAGATAAATGCTGCAAGCCAAAGGCAATATTTTCAGCCACAGTCAAGTGCGGAAACAAAGCATAGTTTTGAAACAAAAAACCGATACGGCGGTCTTTAGAAGGCACATTAATGCCCTGTACTGAGTCAAATAAAACCTTACCATTGACTGCAATTTTACCGCTAGTTGGAGTTTCCAAACCGGCGATGCAGCGCAGAGTCATGCTCTTGCCAGAACCCGACGCGCCCAAAATTCCCAGCACTTCCTGCCCGATATCGAAACCGACATTTAAGGCAAAGCCAGAAAGAGGTTTAAAGATGTTTAGAAAAAGTCCACTTTGCGATTGTTTTGTTGGGTATTTTGGGGTAAGATTTGGTGCATTTTTGGGAATATGAGATTGCCGTTTATATGGCAATCCTAAATAAGTTGTGGGATGGGCATCTTGCCCGTCCCATTTATATCCCAATCCTAAATGAGTTGTGGGATGGGCATCTTGCCCGTCCAGAATTGTGGGATGGGCATCTTGCCCGTCCCGAGGATAAGCCTGAACCAGTTTTGTGGCTGACTTAGGATTAGTATAGTGGGGATTTGGTTGGGGAGATTTTTTTTGTAAATCAGTCCAAAAATTAACAGCAGTGAGCATCGTCAAAGCAAGACTGAGCACAATCAAAACCCAAATAGCAGCTTGCCTCATATCCCCAGCTTCCACAGCAAAATAAATTGCCATCGGGATAGTTTGAGTTTGTCCGGGAATATTCCCAGCTAACATCAAAGTCGCGCCAAATTCACCCAAAGCGCGGGCAAATGCGAGAATAGTTCCTGCTAAAATTCCCGGCCAGGCTAGAGGTAGCATAATCCGCCAAAAAACTGTCCATTCGGAGGCGCCTAAAGTGCGGGCTGCGTTGAGAAGATTGGCATCAATTTGCTCAAAAGATCCCAAAGCAGTTTTGTACATCAGGGGAAATGATACGACTGTGGCTGTAATGACGGCGGCTTGCCAAGTGAAGAGGATTGTTAAGTCGAATTTTAGCAACAATTGACCGATCGCGCCATTTCTCCCAAACAGCAGCAGCAACAAGAATCCGACTACTGTGGGCGGCAAAACTAAGGGAGAGATGAAAATGCCTTCAATTAAGGCTTTACCTCGGATGCGAGTTGAAAGCATCCAGCGGGCGGCGGCGATTCCGAGAAAGAATGTAAGAAATGTGGCGATGGCGGATGCTTTTAGGGATATCCACAATGGAGATAAGTCGAATTCCATATTTGGGATTAATAAAACCGGGCGGTTGAAACCGCGTCTATACAGACAAAACCCACCTCCGTGGGTTGAAGAACAGGAGATTAAAATTATGTTATTTTATTCAGTCCGCGGAGGCGGACTTCGTTTGTGTAGACGCGGTTTCAACCGCCGTCTTAATCTTAGCTAATTAACGAGCTAAACCGAATCCATATTTCTGAAATACTATTTTAGCGCGATCGCCCGCCAAGAACTCAACAAACGTTTTTGCGGCAGCGGGATGGCGGCTGTTTCTGATAACTGCTAGGGGATAGACAATGGGCGAGTGCAAATTTGCGGCGGCCGTTAGCTGTACAGTTACTTTGTCGGATGTTTTGGCGTCAGTGGCGTAGACTATGCCAGCATCAACGTTTCCGCTTTCGACAAATGTCAGCACTTGGCGGACGTTATTTCCTAGCACTAATTTTGGCTTAATTTGCTGCCACAATCCTAGTTTAGTTAGCATTTCTTGGGCGTATTGTCCGACGGGGACGCTGTTGGGTTCGCCGATCGCAATTTTCTTGATTTTAACATCTGTCAACTGTTTAAAATCGGTCAAAACAGCGCTATTTTTGGGTGCAATCAATACCAGGCGATTTGTCAGGAGGTTTCGTCGTGTCTGGTTGAGGAGCAAATTAGCTTGCTGCAAAGCATCCATTTGTTTGGTAGCGGCGCTAAAAAATACATCTACTGGGGCTCCTTGCTGAATTTGCTGGGCTAGGGCGCCGGAAGCACCAAAATTATAGGTAATATTAACATTGGGATTGCTGCTTTGATATACTGTTTTGATTTCTGTTAAGGCTGGCGAAAGACTGATTGCAGCGGATACGGTTAAAGATGTGCGCTGCTGCGTTGTGGCTGGAGTGCAACTAATCAGTAGTGCGATCGCCACCATTCCTGCGATAATTAAATTGAGAATATGTGTATTTTTTGAGTTCATGGGAAATAGAAGACCCGGCGGTTGAAGACCCGGCGGTTGAAGACCCGGCGGTTGAAACCGCGTCGATACATACAAAACCCGCCTCCGCGGGTTGAAGAGCAAGCGGTTAAAATATGTTATCTTCTTCAGTCCGCGGAGGCGGACATTGTTTGTGTAGACGCGGTTTCAACCGCCGTCTATTTTTGTGTAGGAGCGGTTTCAACCGCCGTCTATTTTTGACTTTCTGGCGGTTTCAACCGCCGTCTATTCCCGCCATTTGAGGGCACAACCGATCGCCTCTGTACTCGAAGGTTCTATCGGTTGGTCATTCAGCAATTGGTCTATCGCACTTCGCAAATAAGAAAATTGCACCGCTTCTGAATTGTCGGCATTGTCGTCTATTAAACCTTTATAGCGCAATCTGCCGTCTTGGTCTAACAAAAAAACCTCCGGCGTATGAGAAGCCCCAAAACTTTCAGCCACATCTTGAGCCATATCTCGGATGTACGGGAAGTTGAGTTGATTGTTGGCTGCAAAAATTTTCATATTTTCAAAATTTTCGTCGGGATGCTGGTTGGCATCATTAGCATTAATCCCGATTAAAGTAACGTCTCTATCTTGAAAATCTGCTTGCAGTTGTTTGAGGCGATTGAGATACAACTGGACGCAGGGAGACTGATTGCACAAAAATATCACCGCTATCGCTCGAAATTTTTCTAAATATCGAGATAAATGGTGAACGTCTTCGTCAACTCCCGGAAGTTCAAAATCGGGAGCGTAGCCGTTAATGGGAGTACCTGTTGTTTCGCTGATTAAACTCATTTTTTCAGGATGTGAGGAGCAGTATTTTCTAAGATGAAAGATGAAAGGATCGGTGCGAATCTAATAGGTTATTTTTGGACTTTACCTTAATTATAGCCTGACTAACAGCCTATTTGAATTCGGACTTGGCGATTTATTCCTCGTCTTGCTTTAGCCAACCTTTCGCCAGAGCTTGATATCCAATCATTTTGTATGTTAGTTTGGCGGCGGTAAATTCTGAGACTACAGAATCTACAACAGGTGCTAGTTCCATGATGTCACAGCCGATGACTTCGTAAGACTCGAATAACCGGCGTAAAAATCCGGTGAGCGAATACCAATTTAACCCACCTGGTTCCGGCGTGCCAACTCCTGGTATTAATGTCGGATCGATGCCGTCTAGGTCGATCGTCAAAAATACTCGTTTGGTTGTTATGCTAGCAATTGCGCGATCGGCCCAATCCGGTTGATTAGCTATTTCCCGAGCTCGAAACACGTTTAGCTGTTTGGCTTTAATCAAGTCGGCTTCTTCTTTGCAGATAGCGCGAATCCCGATTTGCAGTGTCGGTAAGCCCATATCGACAACCCGCCGCATCACGCAGGCGTGGTTGTGAATCGAGCCTTCGTATTCGTGCCGCAAGTCGCCGTGGGCGTCTATTTGCACGACTGTGAAGGGTTCGTCGGGGTATCCTTGGCGGTAGCCTTCGACAACGCCGGCGGTGATGCTGTGTTCGCCTCCGAGGGAGATGACAAACTTATTTTCGGTAATTAGCTGGTGCACGGTTTGTTGCGTGACTTGCAGCATTTCTAGGGATGATACTGGTTGCTGGTTGCGGGTATCGGCGATCGGCAATGCGGTATAAATACCAACATCGTAGCAAACTTCGCGATCGAGTTCTTCGTCGTAGCATTCGAGCTGGTGAGAAGCTTCTAGCAGTTTAGCCGGCCCGTTTTCGCACCCCCGCCGATAGGTGGTTGTTGCTTCGTAGGGAATTGGTAAAATAACTACTTTGGCTGTGTCGTAGTCGGGTACAATTTCGGAACCGAGAAAGGGTACGACAGAAGTTGAGATGATCGTTGGCATAGGGGAAGTTTGAATAAGGCAAAAAATGCAGCATCTTTAATCCTGACATAATAGCGGCTCTAACTACAAAGGAAGGAGAAAGAGGATTTAACCGCAGAGGGCGCAGAGGGCGCAGAGGGAGGAGGGAAGGAAGGTTTGCGTATATTTCCGTGGTTGCCTCGAATTGCGATACGGTTGGTAGTAAGGACTTTAGTCCTTTGCACCCTTAAATTTTCACTTTTTTACCTATATGACTTCTTCTACGTTAACTGCTGCCCGGCCTCAAACCTGGATGTGGAAAGGCTTTCCGATTTGCTATCAGGCTGCGGGTTCCCAGGGCCCTGCGGTGGTGTTTGTCCATGGTTTCGGCGCGTCTTGGGGCCACTGGCGCAAGAATTTACCGGCGTTGGCTGCTGATTGTCGTTGTTTTGCGATCGATCTTATCGGTTTTGGCGGTTCTGCGAAACCCGCACCCAAGCTGGAGATTGATTATACTTTTGAGACTTGGGGACAGTTGATTGCTGATTTTTGTCGGGAAGTTGCGGGCGGGCCTGCTTTTTTGGTGGGAAATTCGATCGGCTGCGTAGCAATTATGCAAGCCGCTGTCGATTTTCCAGATATCGCCATTGGTGTAATTTTACTCAATTGTTCCCTGCGCTTGTTGCACGATCGCAAACGCGCCGAAATGCCTTGGTATCGCAGTTTTGGAGCGCCAATAGCACAAAAGATTTTAAATGTCAAATGGATTAGTCAATTATTTTTCAAACAATTAGCAACGCCGAATACAGTCAAAAAAGTGCTTTTGCAAGCCTATCACCGTCCCGAAGCTGTCAGCGACGAACTTGTAGAAATCTTGTTAAAACCAGCGCGAGACAACGGCGCAGTGGATGTATTTGTAGCATTTATCAGCTATTCTCAAGGCCCGTTACCGGAGGATTTGTTACCGCGTTTGAACTGTCCTGCTTTGATTATATGGGGCGCAAAAGACCCTTGGGAGCCGATCGCCCTCGGGCGAGAATTAGCCAAGTTTCCGGCTGTAGAAAAGTTTATTCCGCTGGAGGGCGTAGGCCATTGTCCCCAGGATGAAGCCCCGGAATTAGTGAATCCGATTTTACTCGAATGGATTAAACAATTGACAGTTGACAGTTGATAGTTGACAGTTGAAGTTTCTACTCGTTACCAGGCTGGAGCCTGGTAATGCTGATGGGGATAGCAATAGTATTGCTAAAATTTCATCTATTAATATTTTAGTCAACCTCAATACCGCAACATCTTAACAATGAGTCCCAAAATAAGGGTTTTAGCTCATGTTCTTGAAACGCTTGAGGCGAAATGTAGTTAAGATTGGTTAAATAATATACAAACGAGTCAGAATTTTTATCATCATCTTCTCGCTCAATGTGATAACGTATGGTGCAACATTTTAGCGTATTAGGAAGATAGTTTTTTTTAGGATCGATCAAATAATACTTACCATCTTCTTCCCATGTACAGTGCATTGCTTTTAGGCGTATTAAATATTTAGTGATTTGCTTTTTAGTACCCACCAACGGAAAACTTGCTAAAGGGACTGTCAGTAATTTATCCATATTTATGACTTTTCTCCTTCAATACTTCGGACAGTTTTTTAACGACTCTGTAAGCGTATCGCGAGTAAGCCCTGGCATTTTTAATGATTTTTTGAAACGAGCGGGCGAGACTTAAAGAATTAGATCTAAAACTGTCCTTCGTATTGCTCCTTTGACTTTATCAAATTTTGCAATTGCAATTTTAACATACAGGCAATCAGGAAAAAAGAGTCATTGTGAAAATTGTCAATAGTTCTCAGGATATTTCTTTGAGCGAGGGCGATCGTATTTTTGAGCGCTTCCATCGCGGCTACTTCACTCAGATCCAAAAAATAGCAGGATCGGGATTGAGACTAAGCCTAGCATGGGAAATCGCAAGGGCCCACGGTGGCGATATTCAACTAGATACTGCTATCCTCGGTCAAACAGCGTTTATACTGAGCTTACCTGTGGGCGATCGCTATTAACCGAACTTGAAAAATTTTAACAAGACTTATCTTGAAATACATCTCCGTTTACCTGCGTTTATCTGCGGTTTCGGGAGCGATAGAAGATTTATACAATAAGTCTAAGGGTTAAGGATATTGTCCCTTCTCGCTCGTGCGATCGAGCCTGTTTTGCAGCCTCTGGTACGAGCATTCCATCCAGTTGACGAGCTAAACATCTCTCCAGTAGTTTACCCAGTGCTGTCATTGTACCAGATCTGCCTGATAAAGGCTATACTCGATTTCTTACCAATTACTTGCATTTTTATTAATTTCTCAGTTATCAATAAAACTTTTCGGTATGGACAACTTGAGCATCGACACTAAAACCCGCACCGTCAAGCTAGCTTCCGAGTGCATAGACCTAAACAAAGAAGAGTATATCGTGCTGCTGCTGTTGAGCAAACACTACGGCAAATATGTCGCACCGACAGCGATTTTTAATGTGTTGTACAAGCGTCCCCCAACAGGTGACGAAGAGAAAATAATAGTCGATCGCATTTTTGAACTCAAGAGAAAGTTAAAAGACAACGGCGACACATCCATGCTAATTCATACCGAACCAAACGGGAGTGGCAAATATGGAATTCTCGCAGTAGAAAGTCCCGTGCAAATCAACGGCGAGATTTTGCAGCCGCCGGAACCCAACCCAGAATCAGAACAACTTTTAAACAATCGGTACCGGGTAATTGAGAAGTTGGGAGAAGGAGGTTTTGGCTTAACATTGTTGGCCGAAGACACGCAAATGCCTTCGCACCGGTGTTGCGTCATTAAGCAGCTTAAGCCGCAGACAAATAATCCTGATATCGATCAAAGTGTTCGAGAGCGTTTCTCTCAAGAAGCTGCTGTTTTGGAAAAGTTGGGCGAAGGGCATTCTCAAATCCCCAAACTTTACGGGCACTTTGAGGAAAACGGTTTATTTTTCTTGGCGCTGGAATGGATAGACGGGGAAACGCTTAACAACCGAGTCAAAGTTGTTGGAAGAATGAACGAGGAGGAAGTTAAAAAAATCCTGACAAGTCTGCTAATAGTTTTGGATTATATACACGAAAAACAGATTATCCACCGAGATATTAAACCCCAAAATATTATATTACGCAAGTCTGACGACGAACCAGTTTTGATAGATTTCGGCGTAGTTAAGGAAACAATTAATCAAGGGATAACTGCTGGGTTAAATGATGTAACAATCTCCATTGGAACGCCCCAATTTATGGCTCCGGAACAAGCCGCTGGGAGACCCGAATATTCGAGCGATTTATACAGTTTGGGATTGACGGCAATTTATTTACTAACTGGAAAGTGGCCCCAGGATTTAGAAACTGACCCCCAAACTCGGGAGATGCTTTGGCAGAATCATTCATCAAAGGTGAGTGTGAGATTTGCCGCAGTTCTGGATAAAGCGATTAGATTTCACCCCCGAAGTCGGTTCGCTAATGCTAAGGAAATGTTAGCAGCTTTGGAGGAGCCAACAGTGGCTACTTTGGCGAGCAGTCACGAGCAAGATAACTCTCAAAAAAGCAGTAACAAAAGCTGGCTTATTTATGTATTTTTGATATTTTTAATTGCTTTAGGTGCGGGTGCTTTTGTCTTCAAAAAAGAGTTGATAAGTATCCTCAAAGATGCTGTACACTTAGCTGAGAGAAGTCTGAATCCTAGCGATTCTCAATTGCCCTCTTTGCCTGGGGTGACACCGGAAAATGCCGAAACTTCCTCGCCTGTAGATGCCAGCAGTTACATCAGTGCGGGCGATCGCATTTTGTTCGCTAGCACGGCAAATCCTGACAAGCAAGCAGGAGTTCGCGCGATCGCCAGCGGTGACTTCAAAACGGCGGTAAGTCAGCTAGAAGCGGCTGTAAAAGTCGATCGCACAGACGCGGAAACTTTAATTTATCTCAATAACGCTCGACTCGGTACTGCACAAGCTTTGAAAATTGCCGCAGTAGTTCCGATTGGCGACAATCTCAGCGGGGCGGCGGAAATATTGCGCGGGATAGCTCAAGCTCAAGACGAAGCAATTAAGGCGGGAGTGCCTTTAAAGGTAGTAATTGCTGATGACGGTAATGATGAAAATCGGGCGAAGGCTATTGCACAGAGTCTGATTGCAGATAGCAGTATTTTAGCGGTTGTCGGTCACGGAACCAGCAAAACTTCGATCGCAGTTGCTCCAATTTACAGTCAAAATCAAATGGTGGCGATCGCACCTACGAGCACGAGCATTCAATTAGCAACGGTTCCGAGGCGCCCTGACGGCGTGAACTATTTCTTTCGGACGATACCGAGCGACCAATTTACAGGTACGGCTTTAGCTCGCTATATGTTAACTGGCATGAAAAAAAGCACGGCTGCGGTTTTTTACAATTCCAAAAGTTCTTATAGCAAGTCGCTGCAAACAGCTTTTTCTACTACTTTGATTCTGGAAGGCGGTCAAGTTGTTAAAGAAGTAGATTTATCTGAGCCAAATTCGGCGACGCACATCGATGGGATGGAAGCAGATGTGTTAGTTTTGCTACCAGATTCAGATACTGTAAATTCATTCCTGGAAATCGCTAAAAATAATCAAAAAGGTTTGCCAATAATTGGCGGTGATGCTCTATACAATACGGATTTATTGAAACAGGGTGGAGCAGCTTTGAACGGGGCTATAATTTCTGTACCTTGGCATTTTGCTGATAGTAAAAATCAAAAATTTGTAGAATTAGCTAGAAATTTGTGGGGAATTGATGTTAGCTGGCGGACGGCGATGAGTTACGATGCGGTGCAGGTGTTGCGGATGGGAAGGTCGATCGGCAAAATTGCTCCGAATAGCGGTCAAGCGGGGCGAGTGATGCTGGCTAAAGCCTTAGCTGCTGAGGATTTCAAAGTTAGCGGTGCAACGGGGGAAATTAGATTTTTGTCGAGTGGCGATCGCAATAGCAAAGTAGTTCTTTTGCAAATTGTACCCGATTCTAAATCTGGTGCAGGTTACGATTTTGCGCCAGTCGATCGGTAGATTGCAGATTTTAGCTTACTCCCGGCATTTAGAGCGGATGTTGCTAGAAGAGGTGCTTAGGGATGTGGAGAGGGGTAGAGGCGATCGCTCCCTACTCCATCATAGACCAATACGGTTTACTTAACGCTTTTGATGAATTTCATCTGACGATTTTTGGATTATAAAGAGGTGAAGTAGATATTAAGAATATTTTACCGCAGAGAACACAGAGAACACAGAGAGGGGAGGGATAAAAGGTTTTTTTACGACATCCAAAACCCTCGCAATACTCTTCCCTCTGCGCCAAAAGCGCCCCAATACGGTTCAAAACTCTTCTCTTGATGGAGTGGATTGTATTGCAATACGGTTTACTTAATGCTTTTGATGAATTTCATCTGACGATTTTCTGGCAATATAGCCATTTTGGGCAAGTCAGATTTTTCTTAAGTAAACCCTACTCCATCATAGACCTGTTTAGGATTAATGCTCTTGCCGATAAGTACAGCAAAATACCATTACAAAGATGCCAAAGAAAATGAGTGCCCGTTGAAAAGTAAGGACAAATTGCGCGATCGACAGTTCGGAATAAAAGGGCTAACAAGAATACCCCCGATGCTGCTAATAGAACAAATGGCTCACGCTTTTGCTGTTGGTAGTGATATAGTCCAAGCCCTAGTAATACTAAAAAAGTAGGAGCATAAGAAAGAGAACCGTTGAGTACATTTGTAAATTGATTGCTGAAGTTGCTTGCAAATAAAAATCCTACTAGCAATCCTCCTGCATATCCATATTTCATTCTAACTACTTGACGGCTATATAACCATAAAAAAACAAGCTGAAAGAGCACAATAGGAATCATATCTAGCAATCCTGCCCATTCTGTCGCAAATGTATGAAATAGGGTACTTCCAATACCTATACTGGTGGCTAAACTAATCAATATCCAAATACCAGTCGGTACTTTTTGCTGTTGCCGAGTCAATTGAAAAATAGCCCATGCTGCAATGAAAAAAGAAATATTAGATACAGCATTTAGTGGTTCACTCCATAAACCAGGAATAATACGTTCGCAGTAAAGATCGATGTAATCATTCATGTCATGTCACTGTTTTGAGAGTATAATAGACCTGTTCCATAATTCTTGTGGAAAGTAGGGATTAGGCGGAACGCCTGCCCTTGAGTGGCTCTTTAGGAGATGTCTAATTCAGACTACAGTACAATCGTTAAATTGAACAAAAAACCTGTCTCAAATTTAATGAATTCTCCATTTTATCCCGATCGCCGTTTTTTCAAATACCGAGTAGCCTTGCTAATAAGCATTGCTGTGATTATCCCTTTAGGTTACGCAGTCAGGTTTTCTCGCGGCCCTGCACCGGAATGGTTCAACGATTTTTTCGGGGCCGTAGCTTATGAAATATTTTGGATTTTGCTAACAGTTTTTTTGTGGCCGCAAGCTTCCCTCGTTTGGGTTGCTATAGGAGTGTGTATTGCTATCTGCGGATTGGAGTTTCTGCAACTGTGGCAACCTCCGTTTTTACAAGCAGCTAGAGCTACTTTACCGGGACGATTGGTATTGGGAAACTCCTTTACTTGGTGGGATTTTCCGTCTTATTTTATCGGTAGTTTTTTGGGTTGGGTGTGGGTGCGGTGGCTGAGGCGATCGAACCATTGTCAATAAGCCTTTCATAAACGGGCAAGATGCCCGTTCCACAATAAAATCTAATTTTTGTGGAACAGGCATCTTGCCTGTTGCTGATATTAGTGCAAAAATATCTCCGTTCACAAAGACTTAAAGCCCTCCGCCAGACTGAGTTTTTTGACTCAACCAATCCTTACCCAATCTGATTGTCACATCCGACTGCAAAGAACCGGTACTCTCAACCAGCACCTCTCCAAAACCCAAAGACTGGCGAATCGCTTCAGCACTTTTAATGTCCCCGTCTTGAGCTACAATCGTCGTTAGGTCTAGCGGTTCAGACCAAGCTTTAGAAACTTGCACATTCCGATAGCCTGCCCGAGTTAAAGTCCTGACAAAATCTTCAACCGCCGATCGATCGCCCGTACTGTCTTGAATCGCCACCTTCAGAAAAGTCGAATCAGCATTCTCGATTGTCCAAGTATTTTGACCGAAGTCAAAATGCTTTGCCACCAGAGTTTCGATGCCATTTTGGTCTGGCAACCAAAAACTTGCCTTGTAGTCCTTAGGATCGCTGAATTTGCCCGGAACCATCAACATCTGCACTCCAGCGCGATCGGTTTGAGTAGCAAAACCAGCCAAAGCCACCAATTCTTCTATACTCAAATTAGTATCAAGGTGAGACTGAATCACCGATAAAATCTTCGGCAACCGAGAGAGCAAACCAACATTAACTTGCTCTTCCACAAAAGCCCGCATCAACAATTGCTGGCGCTGTACCCGCCCGATATCCCCTAAATCGTCATGTCGGTAAAGCAAATAGTGTACGATTTGTTCGCCATTCAGACGTTGTTTGCCAGCCTTTAAATCTATATATAAATGCTGACTTTCATCGGTATACTTCATGTCTTTAGGGACATTAATCGTAATCCCGCCCAGGGCATCTACCAAACTTTTGATGCCTTGAATATTGACTGTGACATAGCGATCGATTCCCACGCCGCCCAGCAGTCCGCTCACTGACTTCGCTGAAGAAGCAGGGCCGCCGTAGTAATTAGCTTCGTTGATTTTCACGACACCCCTACCTTCGACATAGGTGCGGGTGTCTCGCGGAATGGAAAGCACGCTTATTTTTTTATTTTGAGGGTCAAACCTCACCAACAGCATAGTATCGGTTAACCCCTTAAAAGAGTTTTGCCAGACATCGTATCCCTTGTCTTTATCGGGATGGCCTTCGAGGTCTGAACTCAGAACCTTAAGTCCTAGAACTAAAATATTAACTGGGCGAGTCAGCTCCGGCATCTTCATGTTGAGCTTTGCCATGTCGCCTTGAGAAAACACCGCCGCTTCTTCAGGGCTCAACTTTTGTTGCTGAAGCGGCGTTGTGGAAAGGGAGACGGCTAGCAGCGCTCCGGCTGTGGCTGAGAGCATGGCTACTCCAGCCAAACCAAAACCAAAACCCAGCCAACGGCCTCGATGCGGTTGGTGCGATTTTTTGGTTGAAGGTTGAGCGGTTGATTGTTTGATAGGGTCTTGATTAGGAGTTTTTTGAGCTGGCACTGGCTTCCTCACACACAACAAAAATAAAAAAGATCGTGACAATATGTAGTATCAAGCTGAAAACGCAGTCAATCAATACGGTAGGGGCTTAAAAGAACCCTAAATTATGATAAATGTTTGCCGACCACTTGCTCGGCTACGCGGCTAATTCCGGGCAACCATAGCGGTTGACGCTTCCAGAGGCGAACCATCAGTCCCAGGGCAACGATAAAATAGCTGGTTGTCAGCAGGCTACTCATTAATAACATGGTAAGTGTCGAAGATTCCGCAGAAATCGCTCCAGCTTCTAAAAGAATATGTCCTAAGAGCCAGCTAAATGCAAGGGCAATTGCCAATCGGCTGACGGCTTTGCGCTCGGGGCTGCCCTGACGGCGGTAAAGATTCCACAGGGCGGGGAAAAAGCCGATGACTGGGATCATTAGTACAAACAGACTTGCCCGATCGAGTTCGGGATTGTCTAAGGGATCTTTATTTTTCATAATTCGCTACTGAAAATTTGTAGAAGGTCTAGTTTTGCACACAAGTTATTTGTTAGAGGCAAAATTTATATCCTAAACCAAAATTCGGAGAGCAGGGCAGGTTTTGCACAAAGATTGTCTCTTAGAGGCAAAATTTGGCCGCTAAACCTGCCTTTACCTATTATTGACAACTTTTCGACCTGGAGAGCCGCATTTTGATAAACTGGATACAGCACAGGAGACAGGAGAACAGACTTAGCCATGACCAAATCCCAAAAATCGATCGTTATTTCTCCATCAATATTATCAGCCGATTTTAGCCGTCTTGGAGAAGAGATTCAGGCTGTCGATCGCGCTGGCGCCGACTGGATTCACGTAGATGTGATGGACGGTCGCTTTGTACCTAATATTACGATCGGGCCGCTGATTGTCGAAGCAATTCGCCCGGTTACTACCAAGCCCCTGGATGTCCACCTGATGATTGTGGAGCCGGAGAAGTACGTGGAGGACTTCGCTAAGGCTGGTGCTGACATTATTTCGGTGCACGCCGAACACAATGCTTCGCCTCACTTGCACCGCACCCTGGGTCAAATTCGGGAATTGGGCAAAATGGCTGGTGTGGTTTTGAATCCTTCGACACCGCTGGAGTTGATCGAGCACGTGCTGGAACTTTGCGATTTGGTGCTGATTATGAGCGTCAACCCGGGCTTTGGCGGTCAAAGTTTTATTCCGACTGTTGTGCCGAAAATCCGCAAGTTGCGCCAAATGTGCGACGAGAGAGGTCTCGATCCTTGGATTGAGGTGGATGGTGGTTTGAAGGTGGATAATACTTGGCAGGTGTTGGAAGCGGGCGCAAATGCGATCGTAGCTGGTTCTGCGGTATTTAAGGCGAAGGATTATGCTGGTGCGATCGAGGGTATCCGCAACAGCAAGCGTCCGACTCCACAGTTGGCGGCTGTTTAATTGAAAATGCGATCGCGTCCGATAAATTGCTAATAGACTTTTCCGAAAATTATCGCTTCACAGGCATCTGTGAAGCGATAATTATTTGAGATATTTAAACGTCTGTTGATGTCGAATATTGAGCCGACATTATCAGTCCTAAAAGTATCAAGATCTAAGCCGCAACGTCAGGTTAACGGTATCCTTCACAAAGCCAGGAACTAGCCAACTAAAAAGCGATCGTTTAATCTCTTTAATAACCTCCGCATCCGTCACCGTCGCAGGGTAAGCGCACGTTATACCATTTTTCTAAAGATCCGATAGAGATCGAACACGACAAGACATTGTAATTTATACACTTTCCCTGTTTGCCAAAGTCTGTCATAACTTTAAAAAACACTCATATTTTTAACTTTGAGAGCAATTTTATTTGAAAAAGTGTTTAAAGAATTACTACCTCATTTTCGACAAAAATGGTTGATGAGAAAATCGAGACCATTACCAGATAGCGTACAATTTGCCTTAAAAAACTTTGAAAATATCTGGATAGCTGACGGCTCAACATTAGAAGCATTATTTCGTAAACTAGAAAGTTTATCAGATTTTCCAATTGGTCAATTATCCGGAAAAATGGGAGTAATCGTAGACCTAGTAACTCATCTTCCCGAAGAAATTTGTTTTTGGGAAAATCCGAAACAAGCAGATACTCATGTTCGAGGAAGATTTCCTAAAAACAGTTAAGCCAAAAATCTTGCTGTATGGTAGGAGGCTTCTATCATTTCGCTTTTTGGAAAAAATTAATCGAGCAAGAAATTGGATTTATTACTCGGATTAAGAAAGGTGCATCTTATCAGGTCGAGCGGGTATTAACCAATACTTATGATGTCAAAAACCAGATAATTTAGATAGGTGCAGGGACAAAAAAACACCAGCCTTGACTATAAGACAATACGGTTAACTTAAGACAGCCCTGGGGGTAAAACCCTATGAAAAATAGATACTGCGTTGGCGAAGCCTGCCCGTTGGCGAAGCCGCCCTGAAAGGGCTAGGGCTTATGCTTCGTTCCTCTCTTCGGACAATTTTAAGTAAACCGTATTGGACTATAAGATTAGTACAAGTTCGCTCAAAGAAATCCTGGCGTTCTTATCTAACAAGTGTCCGAGAACCTAAAATATTACCCCCCCTATGTAGTGGCAGATTTGTATCAAAGACGCTGGCGAATTGAAGATATCTTTTGTACAGTAAAGAGACTTTTAAATTTAAGTTATTTATGGACAGGTTTGCTCAACGGAATCCAGATTTAAATCTGGGCTAGTTGGCTATTTTATGCGATTTTGATAGACTTAGGGGATGCCGTTGACCTCTCAACGTACCTTCTACAGTTGCTTCTAAAACAAAACCGTTTTATTGGCTCTACAACCCCTATTCATTTTGTTTGCTCCTGAATATAATTTGAATTAAGCCGATCGCACTTTTAGCACTCCCCGGTCAAAAACCCGCTTGTCAGTACCGATCGCACTGACAAACATCCGGTCTTCATAGACATCAAACGTCGCAAAACTCAGGCGGCTAGCAGAAAACTCCGTCCACTCAGAACGCCCCACCGGACGAGTCCCTCCGCCAGCACCGCAAATTAAATAAGTCGTACCGTCAATCGAGCGGGTGCGTTCGTAACTGTGTTCGTGTCCGTTGATATAAAGCTGCACGCCGTATTTTTGAAACAAAGGCGTCAAAGTCTTAATAAAAGGTTGATTCAATCCATACACGCCAGAGGAATAAATCTGGTGGTGACCGAACACAACTTTCCAGGGTGCAGTGCTTTGGCTTAACTCTTTCTCCAGCCAAACAAGCTGATTTTTCCAGTCAGCATTGTCATTGGTATCTAATGCAAAAAACTGTACCGGATCGCGCCGAAAAGTATAGTAGCGACCTTGCATATTAAAACCCGGATATTTAACTTGCGGGTCGCCGTTAGCAGTGCGAATGTCGTGATTTCCCAAACAAGCATAAAATTTAACGCCTTGCTGCAATAACGGCTGATAAGGCTTCTTAAAAACAGCATTAATTTTTTCAATTTCGCCGTTATTGTAGATATTGTCGCCGGCGAGAACAGCTATGTTAAAAGGATTTTCCCGGTGATATTGCGCCATCGCCTCAGCCACAGCATACTGACCTTCAGCGCCGGTACCGGTGTCGGCCAGCGAAATAAAGCGTAAAATAGGCGGTGAGGCCGGCAATGGGACGATCGCCCTTTGGGCCTCAAGGTTAGAAGGCACAGCAGCATTGGCGTCTTTACCCCAGGAAGTCCGAAGCTGAAGCATTTTCGAGACTCCGGCCAAACCTAGGGCGCTCAGACTGCCTAAAATTAGAAAGTGACGGCGTTTGATGCTCATGAGAAATTTGGGTAGAACTAATGAAATGATAAATTAAGGATGAGATGGCTCACCTAAAATTTATCCTGTTTAGATATATTTGTAACGCTCCAAGGCAGATAAAATGTCAGAAGAACCACTAAACCAACCAACTCCAGAACCGTTTGAATCTCCGACACCCGAGGTAGATTCCCCAGCAAAGTCGGCCGCGACTCGCACCACAGCTAAAAATGCTAGCAGTTCTGTTCCCACAAATGAGAAAATCAAAGCTTTGATGACCTCGATTGGGAATTTGGGAAAAGGGGGAAAAAAATTAGCAGCAGAACCTCCTTTGCAGCCCCAAAAGCCCGCACCAACTGCTTCCAACTCAGCAACAACTCCTCCTCCGCCTGCGAAAGTTAACAGCGTTCCCCCGCCAAAAGCTGGGGTAAAATTCGCTAAAAAGCCTGTATCTAAACCCGCGGGCGGCAGTTTTTTAGGGAAAGTCGGCGTACTTTGGCAAAGTATTGTGCGGTTAGTTCGATCGTTCCTACCTGCATCTGCGAACGCCAAGCTATCCGATCCAATTTTAAACGCCTCCTTAGCTGCAATTCTCATCGTTGCGATCGGTTTAACTTTCAACAGTTTCTCGGCAAAACCGCCCCAGAAATTAGCAAAAGCGCCTATCCCAGCAGCACAGCTATCCCCAACCTTTGACGATTTTGTGGCGCCAGGAACAGCGAAATCCCCAGAGGCGATCGCAAATTCTCAGCCTACACCCGCTAATTTTAAAAGCAAATTGCCCGATTTAGCAGCGCCGAAAAAACCGGAACCTGTAGAAATTCTCCCGCCGCCGCCACTGACGCCGGAACAGTCGCTGATTGCGGCGATTCAAAATCAAGTTGCTGAAATTACTAATCGACTGGGCGGCGGTTTAGTTAAGTCTGTTGATGCTGATTTCTCGATCGGTCTTTTGACTGTCAAAGTCGCTGAAGATTGGTACAAACTCAGCGATGTAGAGCAAAATCAGCTCGCCAGTCAAATGTGGAAAGAAGCTAACTCACTGGATTTCAGCAAATTACAAATTGCAAATCTGGAAGGTAAGTTAATAGCGAGAAGTCCGGTTGTTGGCTCGGAGATGATTATTTTAGAAAGAGGAATTAATAAAGTTTAAATTCGGGAGCATCTCCTTTTTACAAATCTATTCGTAGGGGCGAAGCATTTCGGCAGTAAATCTCTGATTCTGGTTCATAAATTATGTGCCGAAATGCTTCGCCCTTGCCACAATGAGATGCACCGTTAAATTCTCTGTATCTGCAAACAGTCAGATCCGTCTGAAAGTCCAGGACGCAGCATCAAATTAGCTAGGTTTGTAGTGAGGACTTCAGTCCTCATCAAATGAGAGAAGACTGAAGTCCTCACTACGAACCTTAAAAAGTTGATTTACACCAGAGATTAAATTAATTAATTTTGAGAAAAATTGAAAAATGACAATTTTAACTCAAGTCCAACAAGTAGAAATTAAATATCCCAGCAGCGACCCAGATGCGATCGCTGAAAGCGACATCGCGCGCGATCGCATGACTTATACTGTAGAAGCTGCGAACCTTTACTTTCAAGGGCGTTCGGATGTTTAGGTGTGAGGAAATTCTTTCATTTATTATGAATAAAGGAACAACATTGTTCCGTAATTTCAAGGCAGTAAATTTGAGTAGGCTTTCCATGCGATCCTACAACAATTTAAGTATTATTGCTGAGTAAAGTACATTACTTTGATAAAGAATCTGTAAAGTTTTAACAATTAAATCACAATTTATCAGTAAAACAAACTAACAAGCGCAGCAACCTTCACATATTCGCTGGTATTAAGTTGTTGCGGACACTGCCAGTTTTTCAGTACCCGACTGAAAATATCAGTAATTTCCGTGATTGACTGCCAGCCGGAAATACGGGAACATTATTCTCAATAAAACTTTGGAAACTAAATAAAAATCAAGGACTAAAAACTCGATCGAGTCCGAATCCACACATTCCTCTTGAACGAAGTGTGAAGCGCATCAATTAGTTGAGTTTGAAACTACCACAATCCAACAGCTCACTCGCATCTACGGAAATCAAACATGAAACCTTTTCAAGATTCACCTTTTAAATCTCAAGATCCGTTTCAGAATTGGCTCGCCCCAGAATTCGAGATTGATACCAAAAACTTAATCAATAGTCAAGCTTACGCCAGCACCAACTCAGAACAAACACTCGCTCCACTTCCAGCCACTGACAACAATAGCGCTGAAGACATCGCCAGCTTTTCCAACTCCCTGAGTTTGACTCAGAGCTTCTCCAACACGGATTTTACCCCCCCCCGCAAAAAATAGCTCACTGGATGCTCTGACTGGGGAACTTATCGCTGAAAGGGATCTCGACTACTCAGACAAAGATATTTTAATCGGCGAAAGACGCGCATCCCTACTCGCACCAACAGCTTCAAATCCTAAAAAACCTCCCATCATCCAAAACGCCGAACTTAAGTTTACAGACAGCAACAATCAACCTTTTCCCAACAATCAACCCGTTCTCTTCATCACGGCTACCAATGTATTAGTTGATAACTTTGGCGACCCGCTAGGCAGCAGATTCAGCGACTTAACCGTAAAATTTTTAGTCGGCAAACAAGCTTACGAAGCAACAGTTTTGACAGACAAAAGTCGCAAATTAGAAAACAATCAATTTGAAATCGCCGTTCAAGTTCCCAACACCGTACCGTTAGGTGAATCCCGCATCGTCATCAGCCGCAAGCAAAACGAAAAAGTTAGCCCAAATCCCTTAGAAACAGCAAAAGAAGTTAAATACGATAGCAGTCCTTACCGAATAGAAAACAATACAGAATACATCTTTGCCGCGCAGTGGACAGCAGACAAAGTTGCAATTATTAACGGTGCAAATCCCAAATCAGTCGTCGCAGCTACTAATAGCAGCAAACTGTTAATTGATAGCGTTTCTGTGGGGACGGACGGTATAGTCGATCGACCGCGAGAACTAACACTCACCAGTGACGGTAGCCGTGCTTATGTAGTGATGGATCGTTCAGGGCGCGTTGCTGTAGTCGATCCGATGACGCGGCAACAGATTGACACTCAGCCGAATACCGCTGGTATCAACTCGATAAATTTGCCGAGTGGTGCAGAAGGTCGATCGATAGTCATAGACCCCCGCGACCAATACGCCTACATCGCTGACGGAAAAATCGGCAGCAACTCCATCTACGTTCTCGACATCAACCCGTTTTCACCAACTTATCACCAAGTCACCCAAACCATCCCAGTCGGTACAGCACCAAGCGGTTTGCGGCAAATAGCCATTAGCAGCGACGGCAAAAAGCTGTTGGTTACCGCACCAAACGGCTCGAACAGCAACATTTACGCTGTTAACATCGACCCCAAAGACCGACCCAGCGACCCCAGTCAGAACCCTAAAAAGTGGAATCAATTAATCGGAAATATCACAGCCGATGAAGGGTTAGAAGGATTAGCTGCTACGGTCGATCCGCTGAAAATGACATTTACAAACAGCGGCAAAGATAGCAAAGGATTTGGGGTACTGGATATTACAAATAATAACCCGGTAAGTTTTGCTGCTACTACTCGCTATGCAAGTTTAGGGCTGGGTTCAACTTTTGATTACTTCGATGTGAATGAGGGAGTTTCGGTAACAGTTTTACCGGATGCGAGTTATGCGTTTGTTGTGGGTCGGAATGCGGATACGAAATTTTTCGGTCAGGAAATACCCAGCATAGATGGAGACCCGCGGGCCGGTAGCAATATCGGCATTATCAAAAACCCGCTGACGAATCCGCAATTAGTAGCAGCAACTCGACCCATTCCAGATGGATTCGCTACAGACTTAGCGCTGTCAAGTGATAGCAAGTTTCTTTACGCTTCCTATCCAAATTTAAGCGGTGCGAATGGCAAAGTTTATGTTTTTGATGTGGAGGAATTTGTCAAAACGCTGACCAACCCCAGTCAATTCCAAGTAGATAATAAAGGTCGGGGTGTTGGGCTGCCGTTGTTTAACAGCGCTACGGCACGAAATGCTACAATTGCTGACTTGGCGGCAATTCCAATTGACAATATTAATCCAGCGGTTAGTATTGCTGCTGATTTTCAGATTCTGACTGATGCGAACAATCAATATACTTACGGCGTACCGCCGGGAAGTAAGAAAGCTCCCGTTTCTGTGACTAACCCTCGCGGTTTGGCGGCGACACCGCTAGATTGGCTGGATTTGAAAGAGCCGATAGGTACTAGCAAGAGTTCAGAAAATCCCCTTAACCCAAAGTTCCAATGGAGTTTTGACAGTCCACCGAATCAGGACATTACAGAAGTTAATCTCTTCGTCAGCCTGTTTGACGAAGGTGAGGGACTTTTGCCGTGGGATAAAGTAGTTGATTTACCAGATCCTAACGGTAACAAATTTCTCTCCGACCAAGGATTGAGCAAACCCCAGCAGTTAGGTTTACTGACAAAACCTTGGAACACATCTTCTTACCACGGTCAAGAAAACGATTTCAATCCCAACCGCATTTTAACTGCGACTTGGCAGAAAGATAGCACCAATATCGGCAAGTGGACTTTCGATGGCGGTAAAACATTTACTCAGGGAACCAATACCAGCTTTACACTTCCTCCCAGTCTCAAACTGACTGCCGGCCAGAAGTATAATTGGGCAGTTGAAGCTTGGAATAAAGAAGGAAAACGCAACGAGGAGTTTGGTAATTTCTGGACGCCGCTACCGCCAGCCCTCAACGGTGACAATACCTTCAGCAGCGTCACCGTGCTGACCCACGGCTTTAAACCTCCATTTTTGGATAAGCCGGGAATTCCTTCAGAGTTTTACCAAATGGGTAATAGCATTGCCAATGCAGGTATCGACGGCGGCGGTTTGATGATGAAGTACGACCTGCCTACTGGTAACTGGGTTCCTGTCAACAAAAATGGTGCAGTTTCCCCAGACTTCCAAGCAGGTTTGAATCCCAAAACCGACCCAAACTATCTCACTAAGCTGGGAAGTTATATAGCTCCATACCTTGCCCAAAAACAACCGTTAGTCCTACTGAATAACTGGTCAGAAAATAATGAATCGGCAGTTCCTGATTCAGGCTTCACAGAAGCAGCAGCAGATGCTTTCTTTACTTCCCTCGTGCAATTGGATGGAGTGCTGAAGAATAAAACCAGCCCTACCAAACAAGGTGCAGTTTTCAATTCACCGCTGCACTTTGTTGGTTTCAGTCGGGGTACAGTTGTTAACAGCGAAATTATTCAGCGTTTGGGAACTTATTTTCCTGATGCTGGCGGCAAACCCAACTCTGGTACTCGCGACCTTCAGATGACAACTTTAGACCCCCATGATTTCAACCAACCGTCGCTAAATGTGGTGACCAAAAATTTCGGTGATTTCCGCGAACCGAAAGTTCAGGTGTGGAAAAATGTTACTTTTGCGGACAATTACTATCAGACAGTCCCGAATTTATTGAGCGGTACACTTACGCCTGCCGGTCGCAATATTCCGAATCTACCGTCTACTGAGAAGGGAACAGCCCCAGGACTTAAGTTTCCGCGAGAAGGTTGGAGGTCAGAAAATCCCGATCCTAATGGTAAGCTATTAGGAGAACCGGATTTGTCGGTTTTCTTGGGAACTAATAAAAATAACCCAGGTTACAATAACAGCCGTGCTGGGTTTACGACAGATCCTATACCGGGAGATGTACACGGACGTGTTGTGAGTTGGTACGGAGGAACATCCGACTTGCTTCCAACTAACTTTCCGTCCGATCAAAACTTAGAAGTTAATCCTGTATTTCGTCGGCGAGGCGATGGATATCGGGAACGGTTGTTCGATAAAGACTTTTCATTTAGCAATAGTGTTTTGACAGGCCCGGCTCGCGTTAGCCCTTGGTATACGCCGGAAAGCAAATTCCAACACGGTGCAGATGCTGCTCCTTGGGAAGGGATTGGTACGGGCTGGTTTTATTCGGCTATGGGTGGCGGTTACAGTTCGCGCCCTAAAACAAATGTAGAGCGTATCCCGGTTGATTTTGACAATACTTATGATGCCAGGATGCGAGGAGATGCGGCAGTTCCTACTTTGTTTAATGGGAATTTTGATGCTGTTTTCGATCCGAAGGGAGTGACTCGAACTCCTTTGTCTAAGGGTCTACCTGGGTGGTCGTTCCACAACGGTCAATCCGATCCAAATATTGATTTAGTTCAAAGTTTGGAAGACGTAAAACTTATCCAAGGGAACAGCGAACCAAACTATGCCTTTAAGTTAGAAACCAGCAAGGTGAAGGAAATTGTTCACAATCGGTTTGTTGTACCCGATTGGGGCGCTCTTCGATTTGATCTGCACGCACCAAAGATTGCCAATAGCTCTAATGCCAAATCTAAAGGTACGCTTGATGTTACTATTCGACCATCAGATCCATCAATTCCAGCGTTTTCTCAAACAATAACTCTTCAAAAAGCTGAAAATAACACGGATAGTAATAAAGCTCCGGCTAGTTACCTAACAGATAAATACAAAGTAGATTACGGGATAGAAGGCTTTGAATCTTTCAATGTTGACGTACCAGAAAGATTGCGCGGTCAGTCGGCAACTGTTGAATTCAAGCTCGAAGCATCTATTCCTGTCTATCTGGATAATGTCTTTTTCCAAAGCGAGTCGCTGAGGTTTAGCAATCCAACTACAGCAAGAACTGACCTACTGACTAATAATACCTATCAAAATAACTATTTGATAGAGAAGCCACAGTACACTGTTTCCTATAATGGCAAAAAAAATACACCTAACTGGGTTAGTTGGGTTCTGGATGGCTCATGGCCAGGAAATATTAAAAGTAAAGACAGACCTGATGAGTTTGCGGTAGACCCCGACTTAAATAGTTCCTTTTACAAGGTTGCTCATAAAGACTATGAGTTCGATAGTCAAATTGATTATACTAAGAGGGACGACTATGAGCCATTTAAGCTTGAAAAGCCAGCTATCTTCTGGCCAGTACGGGGACACATGAGTGCTTCTAACGACCGAAATAGAAGCACAAAGGATATGTATGCTAGTTTCTTAACTACGAATATTGTTCCTCAAGATTCCAAGGGAAATGAAGGGGCTTGGCGCGGTTTGGAAAAGAAACTACAGGATTTGGCGCGTCTTAAAAATGAACAAAAACAGCCAACACCTTATAAGTTCTATATCTCTTCTGGTGTGTACGGTGCTGGTGGTGGAGAGTTAACAAAATATTCTACTCCTCCTACTGTGACAGTTTTAAATGAAAGAGGAAGAGTTGTGGAAGCTCCACTTAAGGATAATCCCAATTCTTTTAAAAATTTCAAAACAGCGGACGGCACTCGAACGATAACAGTTCCTAGTGCTCTCTGGAAAGTTGTGCTGGGATTCAAGCCAAATTCAACATCTGATAAGCCAGATTATTACTTTGCTTTTTGGATGCCGAACAATTCCTATGAAATTCAGAAGAGCCTAGATTACACGACAAAAGATGCCAAGGGAAATATTATCGTCAAAAATAATACCTTGGGCTGGGAAGAGCGTTTAATTCCCATTGGCAAGCTAGAAGAAAGACTTAATGCAGATTTAGAAAAATCTGGTGACTCATTTAGATATGACTTTCTTTCTCAGATTAAAGATCCTAACAGCAAGGACAAAATGAAAAAAATCATATCCCTTCTCCCCTAAAGACCTGGTTAAACTAACTTCCTCTTTTGCTGAGGGTAGGTAATTAGTTGATATAGCGCGTCTAAATCATTTGTATAGATATGTAGGGGCGATGCCAAGAGTGCCTGCCCTAAAAATCACGGGATCACTACGAAACAATTGCCCCTACAAAGATTATACAACTGATTTAGACGTACTTTGGTAGCGACGAATTAGTCTTCACTATTCCAAATAGTGCCATCGGGCATGATAGTATCTTTAAAGTAAACGTCTGTGAAAACAACCGTTCCAGGTTGGTAATTGTTAACTTCACTTATTTTAAATTCAGTGCCAAAGAAGTTAGCTCTCGTCAAGTCACACTTAGAAAAACCCACCCCATTTTGAAACTTAGCATCCCTAAAATCACTATCAATTAAGTCACAAAAACCAAACCCGGTGTCAATCATTTTGGCTCCACTAAATTTGCATCTACTCAAATTAGTTAGGTGAAAACCAGTTTCCTGTAAGTCACTTCTGCTGAAATTTGCCCCAGTCAAATCCGCTCTGCG
>RDXX01000102.1 GCA_004292955.1 Oscillatoriales cyanobacterium
TCCGAATTTACGCCTGTGGACAAGTTGCGAGCCGACTCCCTTGGGTGAAGCAGGAAGCAGACCCTTCAAGAGCAATCTTGATTGAATAGTGAGACTTGAAAAAGTTTAGCTAAGTTTTGTGTAGCAGTAAATAGTAGCACCGCGCACATCGGTATGGCCCCCAGATAGGCAAGCACAACTCCACTGCTGCTCTGGGGGCTAATACTATTTTAGACTTGAGATTCTTCGGCTTCGCTCAGAACAAGTTTGAGATTTGAAATTCGGGATGATTTAGTCCGCGCAAAAACGGATAGTTGCGAACGACACTTCTGAGGATCGAACCCAAAATTTTAGACCTAACGACCGGCTTTTCGGTCAACGCTCCTGTTTAAGCTCCCAGATTAATCTGTAGATTGACATACTTCTTGGTGCCTTTCAGTAGCTTGGCTTCTCGAATTATCATGATTCTACTTTATCATAAAATATTTTAGATAAAACTTTTTAGCGACCAACTTCTTCAAGGTGGCTAAAGTCACCACCGCGTTCATCCCCACGCCTAAAGTCGGGGGCTTTCCGCTCGCTTTTCGGTAAAATCGACGTTGGTTCGGGTTCCGGTTCACTGAGTGCGCCTCTCCCAAGAGGGGATTTTCTCGATCGACAAATCCGCCTCTGCTTAACATTACATAAATGATTGAGTTGGCGATCGCATTCGCCCTTGCCAGAAACCGGGTTTTCAGCCCAAATATTTGGTTCAAATCCTTAAGATAGCGAAAAAACTGGTTTCTTTAGTCCCTTGGCGTTAGTCCTATGCTTGAAAGAATTGATGAGTGCGATCGATCCTAAATTTAACACCCTCAAAAGAATGCAATTGTAGGCCAGTGAGCCAAACCCCGATCAGTCATTCCCGAATCTCAAATCTCAAATCTCAAATCTCAAATTGTCTGACTTACCAGAAAGAATTGGTTTAAAGCCGGAACCCTTGTAGGGAGGAATTAAAATCAGACTATTCATTACTCCAATCCTCTTCCTTCGAGGTAGAGGTCGCTGTCACAGGTCAACTGTCAACTGTCAACTGAATGAAAGCCGATCGCACCTGAATTTGAATAATTAATGTGAGAAGTTTGTCAAGGACTTTTAGGATTATTTAAGATTTGAGCGGTGAGTATTATTTGGTAGAGGCAATTGGGGAACGCTCTGTAATGAAAAATACCCTGTGAATTTGGCGATCGGTTAACTTATTAAAGATGTTACAATCGGTCAAAGGATGGAAATTGCTAAAAAGTCGTGAAGCGTAGCTATCCCGATCGTGAATCGCCCTAGCAACTAGCAAATCAAGAGTGCTGGAATTAAAAATTGTCACTCAAGGGCAGGAACTTTTTGGCCACCACATTATTCTGTAATATTGAGCCTCAGTGCGCTGTGTCATTTTTATCTCCACGCAAGCAATAACCGACGACCATGAACACCTCACTCAACACCTCTAAATTTCGCCTAAACCGGATGCTGCGGCAATCGCTGTTCGCAGGCATCATTTCCGCAGCAGCTTTGGCTAGCGGATGGGCCCCTGACTTGTACGCAAAATCTCCAAGCCTTGTTTTCGGAGCGGCGGCCCAAGCTCAAGAAATTAGCAACGCCGAAATTACTAGCTACGCTCGCTCTGTCTTGGGAATCGAACCCAGACGGGAGGAAGCTATGAAGGAAATTAAAGGAATGGCTGGTGGCTCGGTTCCCAGAATAGTCTGCAACGAAACTCAGGGAATTAACAGCCTATCTGGAGGTATGCGCGGCGTGGCAGTGAATTATTGCCAACAAGCTAAAAAAATTATCGAAACCAATGGCTTGACAGTTAGTCGCTTCAATCAGCTCACTTTGCTCCAGCAACGCGATCCGGCTGTCAAACAACGAATTCAAGCCGAATTGCTGCGGTTGCAACAAGCGGGAAATCAATAAATATAGATGGTTTTAGTCTTTCTTCCTCTCCCGTTCTATAGTTTGAGTTACTGCACGGTATGCAATCATTTTTGAGAAAATGGCGATCGTCTGTAAAGAAGTGCTTGACAAAATAACCAATATTTGGTATGCAAGAATGGGAGCGGTTTAGAAAGAGATATTTTGGGCGACTACTTGCGATCGCAATTGGAAATAAAAAAGATATTCCTCAAAAACTAGATGTGAAGTCAATTCCTTTGAGGAATAGAATAGAGAAATGCTAACTTTCACAAAACGTTTGCCTGCAAATCCCGATGCTGTTGTCAGCTTTAGTTTGCCGATGACAGCGGACGATCGCACTCGCAGCCGCCACCGATTCGAGACGGAGGCTGGAGAAGTGCTACACTTGGCTTTGCCTAGAGGTACGGTGTTGCGCGATCGAGATTTATTGCAGTCCGAAGACGGTAGCTGTTTGGTACTGGTAAGTGCAAAACCCGAACCGGTACTTACCACAAGGGCCTCGACTGGGCTGCTGCTGATGCGGGCGGCTTATCATTTGGGAAACCGCCACGTAGCTTTAGAAGTTGCTGATAATTATTTAAGGCTTTCTCGTGATTCTGTTTTGCAGGGAATGCTGGAAAAAATGGGTTTGGAAGTAATAGAGGAAATTGTGCCGTTTCAGCCGGAAATCGGCGCTTACGGCCACAGTCATTAGGAATGGGGAATGGGGAATGGGGAATGGGGAATGGGGCATGGGGCATGGGGCATGGGGCATGGGGCATGGGGCATTTCAAGCAACAAATAACAAATAACAAATAACAAATAACAAATAACAAATAACAAATAACAAATAACAAATAACAAATAACAAATAACAAATAACAAATAACAAATAAAATAACAAATAACAAATAACAAATAACAAATAACAAATAACAGTGAACAATCAACTTTTATGTTTGTTGCAGTTAGCTTTTGCACCTGTGGGAGCTTATAGTTATTCTGAGGGAATCGAGAGTCTGGTAGAAGCTGGTGCGATCGACAGCGAGAGCAGTTTGAGGAATTGGTTGGAAAATTCGCTGGAATTTGGGGCGGTGCGAGTAGAAGCGGCTGTGGCGGTACGGGCTTTGAGGGCGGCGAAGATTGGGGATTTGAGGGCTTTGAGTTACTGGAATGCTTGGGCGACTGCTGCTAAGGAAACTGAAGAGTTGCGCTTGCAAAGTTGGCAGATGGGACGCACTTTGACGCGGTTGTTGCTGGATTTGCGTGAAGCGAAGCTATCCCGCAGGGAATCGCCCGTACCTTCTGGATTGACAACTATTGTAAAAGATTTGGTGGAAGTTGGTGGCAATCAGTGCAATTTTGCGATCGGCTTTGGGATTGCGGCGGCTTGCTGGCAGATTGAAGAGGAAGCGGCCGTGGTAGGATATTTGTACAGTTGGGCTGCAAATTTGGCGAGTGCGGGCGTGAAACTGATTCCTCTCGGTCAAACTGCGGGCCAACAGTTACTATTAGATTTGCAGTGTCAAATTAGTTTAACGGCGCAAGAAGTTTTACAATTAGAAGATGATGACCTCGGTAGTTGCAGTTGGGGATTGGGACTGGCTAGCATGGCGCATGAAACTCAGTACACTCGCTTGTTTCGCAGTTGAAATTTCTACTTCAAAGGTATGTTGTTGCGCTTCAGCGCTCTTCTCTTATATCTGATGAAAGAGCGCTTTCATCCAAGGTATGTAGTTGCGCTTCAGCGCTCTTCTCTTATATCTGATGAAAGAGCGCTTTCATCCAAGGTACGTAGTTGCGCTTCAGCGCTCTTCTCTTATATCTGATGAAAGAGTGCTTTCATCCAAGGTACGTAGTTGCGCTTAAGCGCTCTTCTCTTATATCTGATGAAAGAGCGCTTAAGCGCAACAACGTACCTAAAAAGCCGTCCAAGATTGCTAAAATCTAAAATCTAAAATTGCTATGAGTGCTTTTCGTGTAGGAATTGCTGGCCCGGTTGGTTCGGGAAAAACTGCTTTACTGGATGCTTTGTGTAAGACGCTGCGCCAACAGTACCAGATTGCTGTGGTGACTAATGATATCTATACTCAGGAGGATGCACAGTTTTTGGTTCGGAGTCAAGCTTTGGAGAGCGATCGCATTTTGGGAGTAGAAACTGGAGGCTGTCCCCACACTGCTATCCGCGAAGATGCTTCGATCAATTTGGTAGCTATAGAAGAGTTAGAATACAAATTTACTAATTTAGATTTAGTGTTTGTCGAAAGCGGCGGCGACAATTTGGCGGCAACTTTTAGCCCGGAGTTGGTGGATTTGACAATTTACGTGATTGATGTGGCTGCGGGGGATAAAATTCCGCGCAAGGGCGGGCCGGGAATTACTAAGTCGGATTTATTGGTAATTAATAAAACAGATCTCGCGCCTTTTGTGGGAGCAGATTTGGGCGTGATGGAACGGGATGCTAAAAAGATGCGCGGGGAGAAGCCTTTTGTGTTTACTAACCTGAAGACAAAAGAAGGCTTAGAATCGGTAGTTAATTTTGTTAAATTGAATATGGCATAGATTGAGAAAATATAGTATAATGTAAGTAAACTCCCACGGCTCGCAATTCCCCGTGAAAACGTCTCCAGACAAATATAGTCTGGTTGAGTCGCGGGAGTGTCAAAAAAATCTCGTTCTAGTTTAGCCCTTTAATGACTAGCAAGTAAGTTATGCTGAGTTGTTATGATGCAGCCAAATACTTTTTGGCTCAGGCAAGTGAAGATGCTGGCGATCTGATATCTAATCTCAAGCTTCAGAAATTGGTTTACTATGCTCAAGGCTTTCATTTAGCTTTGTACGATGAACCGCTATTTCCTGAAGCCATAGAAGCATGGACTCACGGGCCCGTTGTTCCTGATTTGTACCGTCACTATAAAAAGTATGGTACTGGTGCAATTCCATGTCCAGAATATATAAACTTTTCGATTTACGACGAAGAAACTAAGAGCCTGCTTGATGAAGTTTACTCTGTGTTTGGGCAGTTTGCTGCATGGAAGTTAAGCAACATGACACACGAAGAATATCCCTGGAAACTTGCTGCTCAAAATAGCGGAAAAATTACTCATCAATCCCTGAAAAAATACTTCAAGACTCAACTCAATTGTGAAGAAGCATCTTAAGGCAAATCAACGCCAAGAAAAAGGGAAAAGGATTTCATCTAGAGAAATTGTTGATTTACCGCCAGAGCAGGAGTCACCTCTATTTTCTTTGCGATACATGAATAAAGATTACTCTCTTTCTCAATGCACAAAAGATGAAAAGGCTGCTTTTGCAGATACGCTCTACAAATTAAATCAGCTTACCTGGAGTGAGATTAATGCTTGTCCCCGTCACGGATTGGGCTACGAGAAGATAGCCCGAAGTTCCATTAGAGCACCTATTCCCAGCCATCTTAAGGAGGATGTAAATTTTATTGCTTTTCGGTTTTGTGGGATGGCTCCGATGGTTGGTTATCGGGATGGGGCTGTGTTTTATGTTATTTGGTTAGACAGGGATTTTACGCTTTACCCTCATTAAAAAGAACTCGTTAAATTAGTGGCGGTGTCCTATTTTCGCTACCGCACCAACAATTCTCTGACTAAATTTGCCAAACGTTCCGTACTGTCTGTCACCGCTAATTGAAGAGCAGCTTGAGACATTTTTGCCAAATATTCGGAATCTTTTAACAAATATAAGACTTTGCTTTGCAATACCTCTGCTGTCAGTTCGCTTTGACGGAATACCACGGCGGCGCCTGCTGCGGCAAATACTTCGGCGTTAAATCTTTGGTGATCGTCTGCGGCGTGGGGGAAAGGAATTAAAATAGAAGGCATTCCTGTAACTGCTAATTCTGTTAGAGCACTGGCGCCCGATCGACTAATTGCTATATTTGCTCGCTGTAACAAACCCGCTACATTATCATAAAATGGCATCGACAGATACTGTTCGTGCTTCAAGCTTTCAGCATCCGGGTCATTATTTCCGGTGAGGTGAACTACCCACGCACCCGCCTCAAACCAAGCCGGAGCACATTCGCGCACTAATTTATTGACGGCGACAGCTCCTTGGGAGCCACCCATTACTAAAATTACAGGTACGCTGTCAGGAATTGGTAACTTTAGAGGTTCGCGAGTCAAGAATTGCGATCGCACTGGCGTACCCGCAACCACCGTTTTCGCGCGGGGTAAATGCTTTGCCGCTGCTTCAAATCCGATCGCCACAGCAGTGCAAAAAGGACTAAACCACCGCGTCACCTTCCCAGGAATTGCATTAGATTCGTGGAGAATCACCGGCAAACCCAAAGAGCGAGCCGCCAAAATAGCCGGTGCTGCGATGTAACCGCCGGTAGTAAATACTCCCTGAAAATTTCCCGCTTTGAGCAACTTCCGTACCTGAATGATCGAGCCGAGGAGTCCGCCCAAAATTCGCAGTGTACCGAGTCCAAATCGCTGCTGAAAGCCTTCAACGGCGATCGTATGGAGGGGGTAAAGGGAGGGAACTAATTGCGTCTCCATGCGGTCTGGCACTCCCAGCCATTCGATCTGACAGTCGCTCAACTGACGAGCTGTGGCGATCGCCGGAAATAGATGTCCTCCCGTGCCGCTAGCTGCAACCAACAACCGCAGGGGGGTTTTTGTCAAGGTATTTGTTTCTTTTACAAGTTCCACAGGTCGATCGATTTTAGATTAGAGGTTTTAGATTATTATGCTTATTGTTCCGGCAGTTTCAGCTAATTTTCAATCAGCAATCTAAAATGAGATTGTGCCGTATCTCTCCTTCCGTTGTCAGTTTTTCGTTGCAGGCGAACCGTTGCCCGCGCCGCGACCCCTGACAAATAACCAAAGTATCATCTAATGCGTAATTTTTTGAATTTAGTGCCAAGTGTATCTCAGTATTTTGCCAGCCGTCGGGACGAAAAAGCCGATCGCGCGATCGTGTTTGGCTGCTTCGGCGGCCAGTCGATAGCTCAAATGTTGTTATGTTTAGCAGTTGTAGGTGCTGGCGTATTGCACCCGAGTGCGGTAAGCGCGATCGCGGCAACTCCCCAGGCGATCGCCCAAACCCCAGCCAATGCCCCAGCCCCACTCACCAAACTGCTAACAGAAATAGACGCAGCCGCCAACCGGCGCGATGTCAAAGCAGTCATGGCATTTTACAGCCAGAATTTCACTCATTCTGACGGCTTAAACAGCCAAAGCATGGAAAAAGCCCTCACCCAACTCTGGCAGCGATATCCGAATTTGAATTATCGCACCGAACTGAAGTCTTGGAAAACCGAAGGTAACGCAATTATCGCTGATACCGTAACTACAATTGCAGGCACCCAGAAACAGGATGGCAGAGAATTAAACCTCAAAGCTACCATCCGTTCTCAGCAGCGCTTTGAGGGTGAAAAAATAGTTAAGCAAGAAATTTTAGCAGAACAAAATCAGATTACTTCTGGTAAAAATCCTCCCAAACTTCAAGTAAATGTGCCGGAGCAAGTGAAGGTGGGCGAAGAGTACAATTTTGATGCCATTGTACTAGAGCCGATCGGCAATGACATTTTAATCGGAACTATTTTGGAGGAGCCCGTTAACGAAAAAACTTTTTTCAAGTCCGCAGAAGTCGATCTGGATTTGCTGAATTCCGGCGGGATTTTTAAAGTAGGTAAAGCTCCGGCTACTCCTGAAAATCGCTGGATTTCAGCAGTTTTGATGCGACAAGGCGGAATTGCAATGGTTAGCGTGCGATTGCGGGTTGTTAAATAATAAAATAGGTGTTATGGGGAATTGGGCATCGGGCATCGGGCATCGGGCATCGGGCATTGGAATCAGAACCTGGAAGCTTATCGATCGCAAATAACCAATAACAACTGCTAACAGTCAACTATCAACTGACAACTGCTAACAGTCAACTGTCAACTGACAACTGACAACTGTCAACTATCAACTGACAACTGCTAACAGTCAACTGTCAACTGTCAACTGTCAACTGTCAACTGACAAAAAATGATTTCTATCCAAAATCAAATTGTTTTCATTACCGGTGCCAGTAGCGGTATCGGAGCAGCCTGTGGCAAGATATTCGCCACAGGTGGAGCCAAACTAATTTTAGCAGCCCGCCGCCGGGAAAAGCTCGATCGCCTTGCCAAAGAACTTGCAGACACAAAATTAGTCTCCTCAGCGAACGAGATTTACTTGCTAGAATTGGACGTGCGCGATCGCCCGCAAGTCGAATCGGCGATCGCTGCACTGCCCGACGCCTGGAAAAACATCGATATTCTGATTAACAATGCGGGATTGAGCCGCGGTTTAGACAAACTGCACGAAGGCAACTTTCAAGATTGGGAAGAAATGATTGATACCAATGTGAAAGGCTTGCTGTACATGACTCGCTACATCGTGCCGGGAATGGTTAGCCGAGGCCGCGGCCACGTAGTCAATATCGGCTCAATAGCAGGCCGTCAAGCTTACCCGAAAGGTAATGTTTATTGCGCTTCCAAAGCAGCGGTGAGAGCTATTTCTGAAGGATTGAAACAAGACCTTTTGGGAACACCAGTGCGGGTGACGGAAATAGAGCCTGGTTTGGTGGAAACAGAATTTAGCAATGTCCGGTTTCACGGCGATTCAGACAAGGCAAAAAATGTCTATCAAGGACTGACACCCTTGACTGCTGAGGATGTAGCGGATGTCGTGTATTTCTGCGCGACGCGATCGCCCCACGTCAATATTAGCGAAGTCTTGCTAGTTCCGACAGACCAAGCTAGTGCAACTCTAGTTCATAGAAAAGAGTTTTGAGTTTTTAATGAAAGACGTATGGATAGTTAAATAGTTCCCGGTTTCATCTGTATTTTTCAAGAGAAAAAAATCCAATAAATCATTGGATTTTTTTGAGTGATTTCATATACAACCATTCCGGACATCAGGATTTTAGCCAGTAAAATTCACAAGAGATATGAAGACTCCCGATAGATATCCCCCCTATGCGAGATCACTGGCAATGTCCCAAATAACAAATCCAACTCAACCCCTAAGCGTTCAACCTAACGCTATTGGCGGTTTAATTATTCAAGGCTCGCCCGATATACCAAACAGGATTAACGGTAGTAGCGGTTCGGATCAAATCATTCTAGGTTCTGGTAACGATGAAGTAGCAGCTCTAGGTGGCAATGACATCATATTTGCTCTAGACGGCAATGACACCGTAAGAGGTGGCGACGGCAATGATACTGTCTTCGCCGGTAAAGGCGATGATTTAATCGAGGGCGGTGCTGGCGAAGACGTTCTTTTTGGCAATCAAGGAGCCGATACCATCCGCAGTGGAGAAGGCAATGATACTGTTTTTGGAGGTAAAGGTGATGATTTGATAGACGGTGGCAGTGGCGATGACTTCCTGTTTGGCGACCTCGGCAACGACAACATTTTCGGCGGTGACGGGAACGACAACCTTTTCGGCGGTGAGGGCAATGACTACCTTATCGGTGGTGAAGGAAATGATACTTTGTTCGGCGGTAAAGGCGATGATGTGGTTGAGGGAGGCCCTGGAGATGACTTTGTAAATGGCAATTTAGGAAATGACACCGTTAGGGGCGGCGAAGGAAACGATATTTTGTTTGGCGGCAAAGGCAATGACATCGTAGAAGGCGGTGCCGGCAACGATATTATTTCTGGCAACAGAGGAAATGATACCCTCACAGGTGGTGCAGGAGCAGATACATTCCGCTTCGAGTTTGTCGGTGCCGATAATATGGATACGCTGACAGATTTCAATCCTACAGAAGATAAAATTCAACTCGATGGAGCTGTATTTAATGCTTTGATACCGGGCAATCTAGTTGGCAACCAATTTATTACAGACCCCAATTTCAATCCCAACACTCCTGGGACTCCGGGCGCGGCTAATGTCGTCTACAACCCGGCTGACGGTTTGCTGTACTACCGCAATCAAAACGGACAAGTTTCGATTGTTGCCCAAGTCGGTTCTAACCTGAATCTTGGGTCAAACAACTTTGAAATTATCTAAATTTCAACCCTATGTAGGGTATATCTACCATTGACATATAACTTTTATCAAAAAGATTAGATACTCATGCGGATAGGGCATTGGGCATTGGGCATTGGGCATTGGGCATTGGGCATTGGGCATTAAGATACCTCACTTTTTTTAGAACCGCTATAGATTTGAGATTTGAGATTGAGGGATTGATTGGTCAATACTTCTTTCTGATAATTAATTAGATTTGAGAGTTTAGATTTTATTAGACTTGAGCCGTAGCCGTAGGGTGCGTCAGGTAGAATATTCTTCGTCTGTTATCAAAAATAATCGCCCTGACGCACCCTACAATAACTTTGAATTTTATTGAATTTTAAAATACTTGAAGATATAAATCTAGTGGGAGAACAAGAGTCTATTTTTTTTGATTCAACTCTGACGCTCCTGTGGGAAAGCAAGTATTTATTTTTTGCTATGATTTTTTTTTAAACTGATAACAAACAAGAAAATTCATTATATATAGCACTAACTCTTGCCAATCTTTTTGATGTGGATTATATATAGAGAAGGTACGGTGTATCGCCTGAAAAATAGAGCGTAAATTCTGATTAACAACAAGCCTTGTTACTGTTACTCAGATCTGTCACAACTTACGTACTGCTGCCCAAAAAACTGAATACTTTACTGATTCGAGGTAGGCAACGAAGTAGTTGAGTGAAAATACCTGGTTTCAGATACCATTGTCTCAAAATCATACAACTGTAGGTTAGGGAGTATCCAAACCGATATCAATCAACGCTCCCCCATCGAAAATCCCAAATAGAACATAGTAAGACGATCCGTGCTTCATTCAGTTGACAGTTGACAGTTGACAGTTGACAGTTGACAGCGGCCTCTTCCGGTCAGTCCGAGGATTGGAGTAATGAATAGTCTGATTTGAATTTCTCCCGATCGGGGTTCCGGCTTTAAACCAATTCTTTCTGGTAAGTCCTAATCAGTGTGATGTCAGTTATGACTAGCGGCCACAATTTACATTTTAAAATCAGTAATTTAACTGCGATCGCCACCGAAGCGATCGCACAAAATACCAATTTAGATGTCAGAACTCTTTACAAGACTGGCACTGCTTTCCAACAGCAAGGAAAAATAGCAGCAGCAATTGACAGTTACCAGCAAGCGATATCCTGCTGGAAACAAAGCTCCGATCGAGCAGTTTTACCCTGGGCTGTCAAAGCATACAGCAATTGGGGCTGCATTCTGGCGCAGGAAGGCAAATTTGATGAAGCAATGGCAGTTTTTCAAACGGGAATAGCTGTTGCGCCCGATGATGCTGCTCTGTACCATAATTTAGGTATTGTGCTGTTGGAAGTGCGGAAACCCCAGGAAGCGATCGCCCTTTACCGCCGCGCGATCGAGTTGCAGCCAGAGTTAGTTATTGCCCGTTACAATTTGGGAAAAGCCTTCCAACAGTTGGGGCTGCATACTTTTGCCGGAGAATGTTTCGATCGGGTAATTAGCCAAAATCCCGATCGAGTTGCGGTGTATGGCGATCGGGCTATTTCCCTGATCGCACAAGGCAAATTAGCTGAGGCAATGCTATGTTTTCAAAATGCGATCGCTCTCCAAAGCGAGTTTGTTGAGGGTTTTTGCCACCACGTAGAGATGCGGTTGACGGAGGTAGCAGATCTCAATGAACTCGATCGCTCTCAAATAGCCTGTGTCCGATTTCTCAGGCAACTTCAAGAAAAAAACGGCTCTAATTCTGCCATTTCTAGTCTTGCTCAAAATCCGCTGAATTTGTCATCATTGCTCCTCAATTTAGCAGAAACTTACTTTCATCTGGGAAATGCCTTGGCTGAGTACGGCGGGCACGAACAAGCGGAACAATATTACCAAAAAGCTTTACAAATTCAACCTCAGAATGCGGATATTTACTTGCGACTGGCTGATTGCTTGAGTCAGCAGCAACGATTTTCGGCAGCGATTGTAATTTACCGTCTAGTGCTGGCAATTGCGGGCGATCGATCTGATATTTGCGAGCCGTTGCAGGCTGTATTGAAACAACAGCAGAAGTTGCAGCAACTGACTCGCCTTTCCCCCAGTCTAGATCCCCCTAAATCCCCCTTAAAAAGGGGGACTTTGAAAGCGCTTCCGGTTCCCCCCTTAAGAAGGGGGGCTAGGGGGGATCGAGATCTAAATGTCGATCGCCCAGATGATTCCCCTGCAAAAATCCCTGTCGCACCTCAATCCTTCGGACACCCCAGACTTACCATTTTGGGAGATATTGAAAACTCCCAATTTGAGAGCTCCTTACCCTCCATTGTTAACTGGAACCAACAGCAGAAATCCGAATGTCATGGTTTAGATTGTCAGCGGTGTCTCAGGCGGATTTTCAAACAGTTTGAACCCGTGCATTTAGGTGATGGCGTATATTCTTGCGACGGCCAGGCAAAAACAGCGTTTGATTCGCCGGAAACCTTTGTGACTTCCCTCCCCAACGGGCGGGCTTGGATTGTACCGCAGAAAAATTCTTGGATGATTTGCAATGCTATTGCAATTATAGATGAACAAGATCGGCTGTTACCCGAACTTTCCCGCGAATATCCGGGCGAGTTACCCGGATGCGACAATCAACATTCTACTCAGCACAGGTTTTTGAAGTTAAAACCGGAAGAATTGCCACCTTTAGAAAAGATAGACGGTACGGTGGCGGTATTAGCCGGACTTTCGGGAAATGTCTATTTTCACTGGATGGTAGATATCTTGCCCCGCATCGAAATTCTGCACCGTTGGGGGGTAAATCTGGAGGAGATAGATTGGTTTTTGGTGAATAGCTGCCAGCAGCCTTTTCAGCGAGAAACCCTGAAAGCATTGGGAATTCCTGAATATAAGATTATTGAGAGCGATCGCCATCCTTACATTCAAGCCAAACATTTAATTGTTCCCTCTTTTTCAGGATATTTGGGCTGGCTGTCACCCCAGGGGCTGGAGTTTTTGAGGCGAGTTTTTGCAGGAGAACAATCTCCTAAACTCCCAGAAAGTTGCGCTGGGGAGAGCAAAAATACTCAGCCAGAACGCATTTATATCAGCCGCAACAAATGTAGCTACCGACGAGTTATCAATGAAGAACAAGTCATCGATTTTTTAAGCGGATTTGGCTTTGTTCCAGTGCTACTAGAATCTATGACTTTGAACGAACAGATAACTTTATTTGCTCGTGCCAAAGTAATTATTGCGCCGCACGGGAGCGGTTTAACAAATATTATCTTCTGTTCTCCCGGAACAAAGGTAATTGAGCTGACCTCTGGGAATTATATCAGGCATTACTATTGGGCGATCGGTCAGCAGCTAAATCTCGAACATTATTACGTAACAGGAGAGAACTTTGAGTGCTATCCAATCCGACAGTTAATGTATCAAAATCCATTAACTGAAGATATTTTGGTGAATTTGAAGGATCTCAAAATAATGCTGGGCAATGTCAATGTCATTCCCTCAAAAAAACCACTAAATTTAATATCGCGAGAAAACCCTAAAAGAACCATCAAAATCATGAACCAAGAATCAGGCGATTATTTCCAAAAGCGGGCAGAGTTTTATTTAAAACAAGGCAAGTTAGCTGATGCTATAGCGGCTTGCGAGCAAGCCCTGAAACAACAACCTAATTTTGCGCCAGCTTACAAGACTTTGGGCAAAATTAGTGCGGCACAAGGAAATTCAGCTAAGGCAAAGCATTGGTACACAAAAGCTCTGGAATTTCAGCCCAATTTTGCGGAAGTTTATACTGACCTTGCCGCTCTGTATGGCGCAGAAAAAAATTGGGAAATGGCTTTAGCTTGTCACCAAAAGTCAACCTCCCTACCGATGACAAATATGCCAACCCATCAGAATGACATCCCAGAAATTTTAGGTTTCAATCCTGACGATATTGAAGTCTACATTCAAGGTGCAGAATCGTTTTATGCTCTCAGGAAATTTGAGCAGGCTGCGACAGCTTGCCAGCGAGTTATCCAAGTTAAACCCGATGCCAGAGTTTATAAAATTTGGGGGAATGCTAGGCAAGCTCAAGGCAAGGTAGAGGAAGCGAAAAACTGTTACGCTAAGGCTATTGAACTCGATCCTGATTTTGCTGAAGCTTATACTAATTTGGGGACGATTTATGCTCAGGAACAGCAGTGGCAATCGGCGATCGCATTTTACCAAAAGGCGATCGCCCTTCAGCCGAATTTAGCATCAACTTACCGCAATTTAGCTCGGGTGTGGGCGCAAATGGGGCAGCTATCGGAGGCTGACGGGTGCTGGTTTAAAGCGTATTCTCTGGAACCTGCCAAAGCCACGCCTGAAGAACACATCCAATTGGGCGATAACTTTTTGAGGCAGAATCAGGTAACGCAGGCAATACGCTGTTACTGCCACGCGATCGAGCTAAACCCCAATTTTAACCAGGCTTACCAACAGTTAGGCAATGCTCTCAAAGCTCAAAGAAAGTTGCAGGAAGAAGTTGCTAACTATCGAAAAAGTAGTGAAGATCGCGCTAATCTTTCTGAGGATTTGTTGAATACAGTAGTCGTGGGTACTAACCCAAAAGCTGAGTTACCTCAGAATCTCCAAACATCTACTTTGCAGGCAAATATTCCAGCTAATTTATTGCAACTAGATTCGACAAGTTCTGCTGAAAAGCCTCGCGTACAGTTGCAGCAACAGCAAACAATTCCTGCTGTACCGGAACTGTTAAATACGATCGCCAATTCGGCAAATTCTGCACCCGCTGTTCCCAACTCGGCTGATGTTTCGCCCCAGGTGACTGTTGTTGACAGCGGTTTTGCGACAGATTTTCGGAAACAGGATACGGCTGATAACTGCATTCAGCGGGCAGAATCCTATTGCGCTCAAAAACAATTCGATCTGGCTATTGCTGAGTGCAAGCAAGCCATTGAGATTCAACCCGATGCGGTGGCTGCTTACAAACTGTGGGGCAGTATTTTGCAAGGGCGGGGGAATTTAGTAGGGGCGATCGAGTGCTATCAAACAGTTGTCAAAATTAATTCTAGCGACGTGCAAGCCCACGTAAATCTCGGCAGTTTGTATGCCATGAAACAACAGCGACAGCAGGCAATTGCTTGTTACCAAAAGGCGATCGCCCTCCAGCCGAATTTAGCAGCAGCTTACCGGAATTTGGCTAGGGTGTGGACGCAGGATGGCAAGCTGGAAGAGGCGAATGAGTGCTGGTACGAAGCGTTTTCTCTGGAACCGGAAAAGGTATCGCCCAATCACCACTTTAAACTGGGAAATATTTTGTTTCGGCAAGGCAAAATCTCTCAGGCGATCGCCTGTTACCAGCGCGCGATCGAGTTAAATCCGAACTTGAATGGTGTTTACCAAAATCTGGCGAAAGCGCTGACAAAAGAAGGCAGGTTGGATGAAGCTGCTGTCTGCTTGCAAAAAGCGGTGGCACTTAACGGCAACTATTCACTATCTAGTAAAGCAGTGGATTCTGTTCCCGCCACGACACGGGTAAGCGCCTATCAAAACAGTCGCCAAACTGCGGTGGAAACTGGGGATACCATTGTTTCTTCGGTACAGATAAATAATCCTGCAAAGTCTGCGGAAACTCTCAGATTGTCTGCAAAGGCGATCGACTCAGACAAACCTGTGGCAGTTGCCAATTCTCTCAGTGCAGAAGCATACATCAAACAGGCAGAATCTTATTACGCCCAGGGTAAATTTGATGAGGCGATAACTGAGTGCAAGCGAGCCATTGAAATCACACCTGAGGCGGCAATTGCTTACAAGATTGCGGGGAATGCTACTCAAGCAATGGGAAAAGTTGATGCTGCTAGGTATTGGTACACTGAAGCCTTGGAAATTGAACCCAATTTTGCTGAAATTCATGCAAATTTAGGCAGCATCTACGCTCGTCAAAAACTGTGGCAAAAGTCAATTGTTTGTTATAAAAAAGCAATTGAAATTAAACCAGATCTCGTAGTGGCTTACCGGAATTTAGCTCAAGTTTTTGTGCAGTCTGGCTTTCCCCAAGTAGGGGCAGAATACTGGTATGAAGCTCTCACTTTAGATATCAAGTGGGCAACTGCTGAGGAACACTTTACTCTGGGCAATACTTTGCTACAGTTCGGTCAGTTGGAGAAGGCAATTTCCTGTTACCGGCGGGCAATTCAGTTGCAGCCGAGTTATGCGGATGCTTATCACAATTTAGGGGAAGTTTTGAGCGTTCGGGGTGAGTGGGAAGATGCGATCGCAGTTTACCAGCAAGCGATCGAACTGAACCCATATTATGAGGGGTCTCATTACAGTTTGGGGAAAGTTTGGGCTAGTCTCGATCGGCGGGAAGACGCGATCGCCTGTTATCGGACGGCGATCGAATTAAATCCCCACTTTGCTCAAGCATATCAAAGTTTGGGGGAAGTTTTAGATAGTCGCGGTCAGTTGGATGAGGCGATCGGGTGTTATGAAAAAACCATTGAATTGAAACCTGATATCTGGGAACTTCACCAAAAATTAGGTGATGCTTTGCAAGAAAAAGGCGAAATTGATGGAGCGATTCACGCTTACAACCGCGCGATAGAACTGGCAAATAATTAGTTATCTATTTTCCGGATACTGATTCAGGAAACAGAATAATAAATCACAAGGATTTGACTGTATCAATTTTTAGCAGGTATAGGATATGAACAGCGAAACCAATAATATCATAGAATTTCCTCTTAATAACAATTCCGATTCATTCCTCGCGCGCCAACCAATTGACAATTTGTTGAATCCGCAATCTTTGGTTTTAAAAAGAATCTACTTAGAAGGTGACGAACAAGATAGGAAGAAAGTGCGCGATTCCTATAGCATAGTCAATGCTAGCTTTAGCCATGCTAAACCTCACTACAGTTTAGGAAAAGTTTTTGCCAAAAAAGGAGAGTGGGATAAGGCTATTTCGTCCTACCGTCAAGCCTTAGATTTGACATCTGATTCAGCGGAAATTTACCAGAGTTTGGGAGATGCTCTTGTTAAAAAGAGCGAGTTAGATGAAGCTGTCATAATTTATCAAAAAGCTATCGAAATTCAGCCTTCTCTGTGGGAAGTCCACCACAATTTGGGGGATGTTTTGCAAGTACAAGGAAGATTAGATGAGGCTGTTGCTGCGTATCGTCGGGCGATCGCCTTTAACCCCGATTTTTCTTGGTCGCACAATAATTTAGGGGATGTGCTGATTAAGCAGGAGATGTGGGAAGAGGCAGCCCAAGCGTATAAAAGTGCGATCGGGCTAAATCCAGGCTTCCATTGGTCTCACTATAACTTGGCGGATGCTTTAGTGCAGTTGGAGAGGTGGGAAGAGGCGATCGCCACTTATCGGTGTGCAATTAATTTAAAATCGGATCTGCCTTGCGTGCAAGAAAAGTTAGCAGATGCGCTGAAAAATCACAGTCCGCTGTCAGCCAAAGAAGCTATTAGTTGTTACAGTCAAGCTATTGAGGAAAATCCAGATAATATCAAAGTCTATCACAAGGCTTTGGAAGTTAATCCAAAAGACCCGAAACTCTATTTAGGTTTGGGTAATGCTCTCGCAAGACAGGACAATAGAGATGGAGCGATCGTATTTTATCAGATGGGGCTACAGTTCAAGCCTGGTGACTTTGAACTTTCTTTGCAGTTATCCAAAGCCTTGATAAATATCAAGGATGGATTTGAGGATGCGGCAATAGAGTCGCAAGCCGAGACGATCGACTTTTATAGCAAGCAGAGGGCAAATTATGTCAACTCCTCAAAAATGCTGTTACCAGTTCAATTCTCGCCGATCTCAAAATCTATACGATATCAAGTTGATATTGTTGTCTGCGTTCATAATGCTTTAGAGGATGTGAAAGAGTGTTTAACCTCTATTGTCCGACACACCAAGGTTGACTATCGCTTGCTCATTGTAGATGATGGCTCTCAACCAGAAACTAGAGATTTTATTCAGGCGTGGGTTAAAGATGTTTCGCAAGCAATTGTTTTGAGAAATGAGACGGCTCGCGGTTATACCAAAGCAGCTAATATCGGTATGCGGGCCAGTACGGGTGACTATATAATTTTGTTGAATAGCGACACAATTGTCACTCCTGGCTGGATAGAAAAATTAGTTGACTGTGCTAATTCACGAAAAGATATTGGCATAGTCGGGCCTCTGTCAAATTGTGCATCTTGGCAATCGATTCCTGAAATATTTGACAATAAGGGGGGCTGGATGATTAACAGCGTTCCTGATGGATTTTCACTGGAGACTTTTAGTGAATTAGTAGAAAATGTTTCGGAAAAGGCATTTCCTAATGTGAATTTTGTTAATGGCTTCTGCTACATGATTAAGAGAGCAGTGCTTGAGGCAATTGGGTGGCTGGATGAAGAGAGTTTTCCCTACGGGTATGGGGAAGAGAATGATTTTTCAATTCGAGCTAAGAAAGCTGGGTTTAAACTAGCGATCGCTGACAATGCCTATGTCTATCACTCTAAGTCTAAAAGTTTTGGACACGAACGCCGTCAAGAGCTTTCTAAACAAGGTTCTACAGCGTTTAAACAGAAGCATCCCGATATTAATGTCAAAGCTTTGACTGAGGAAATCAAGAACAATCAAACTCTCGATCGTTTACGCCTCAAGCTCCGCGAACATATCATATCAAATCCGGCAGCATCGGTATTATGAGAGTGCGAGCGTCTCGCTCGCGGCATAGATCGCGGCATAGATCGCACTGATAAACTGTTCTGCATTTAAATTGGATATCAAAAAAAATCAGACTCTTGTGGGGTGTCCCGCCCGCCCTGAATATACAATTTAAATGTGCGATAGCTTATCATCCAAATATATTATTCCGAGGGAGCATCCCGATTGTGCAAACATATCCGCAAGGGCGAAGCATTCGCGCCTGTATCCTATCGACTATATGAGAGATTTTTAGCGCGAATGCTTCGCCAGTCATTAGTTAGCAGTCATTAGGGGTGCATCTCAATGCAAGCGAATATATCCGTAGGGGCGAAGCATGACCGCAGAAAATAGGAGGTTATAACTAATAATTTATATGCGGTCATGCTTCGCCCTCTTCAAAAACCAGATGCACCTGTCATTAGTCAGCAGTGATTAGTCATTAGTTACTGATTATTGGGAAATATTAAAAAATAACACATAACAACTGTCAACTGTCAACTGTCAACTATCAACTGTCAACTATCAACTGAAAATAGGGTTTATATGTCAGAAAAAGTCGATCTAGAAAAGGCAGAAAATCATTTCCAAACTGGCCAAAAACTTGAACGGGAAGGGAAATTAGAAGAAGCGATCGCTATTTACGCTCAAGCTATTCAAGCCAACCCAAATAACTCTGAGTTTCACCGCAGTTTAGGAGAGGTTTTGCAACGGCTGGGGCGACATTCTGAAGCGATCGCCAGCTACCGTAAAGCTATAGAGCTGCAACCGAAGTTTTCTAAAGCTTACCACAACCTAGGAAATGCCCTGAGCCAAATGAAGCAGTGGTCTGAAGCGATCGCCTCTTACCGTCAGGCGATCGAACTCAAACCCAACCTCCCCACAGCTTACTACCGTTTAGGGGAAGCTTTGCAACAACTTGGAGAAATGGAAGAAGCGATTGTCGCTTACCGTCAAGCTATTGAACTCAACCCAAATAACCCTGACTTTCACCACAGTTTAGGGGAATTTTGGCGGCAACAAGGGAAATATCAGGAAGCGATCGCCTGTTACCGTCAAGCTATTGAGCTGCAACCGAAGTTTTTTAAAGCTTACCATAACTTAGGAAATGCTCTGGGTCAACTGAAGCAATGGTCTGAAGCGATCGCCTCTTACCGTCAGGCGATCGAACTTAACCCAAATATTCCTGAGTTGCAATTCAGCTTAGGAGAGCTTTTGCAGCAACAAGGGAGACATTCCGAGGCTATCCCTTGTTACCGTAAAGCTATAGAGCTGCAACCGAAGTTTTCTAAAGCTTACCACAACCTAGGAAATGCTCTAGGTCAAATGAAGCAGTGGTCTGAAGCGATCGCCTCTTACCGTCAGGCGATCGAACTCAAACCCAACCTCCCCACTGCTTGCTATCGTTTGGGCGAAGCTTTGCAACAACTTGGACAGATAGATGAGGCGATCGCCAGTTACCGTAAAGCTATTGAACTGAAACCCGATTCTTCGGCCAAATTTTACTACAATTTAGGAGAACTTCTCAGCCAAAGACAGCAGTGGGAAGAGGCAATTAGCTGTTACAGTCAAGCATTCGAGCTTGACCCAAACTTTTCGCCAGCCTATTACAAATTAAGGCAAGCCTTAGCCCAAAACGGTCAGCCCGATCCACAAGACAAAACAGTTTCCTACGAGCGATCTGCTGTCAAGTTAAATGTCAATCATGAATTTCCCAAAATTTTGTTTATTCTCCCCGTCAAAGGCGGTGGAGGAGGCGCTCATTCAGTAGTGCAAGAATCCTTAGCACTTTATCGCTCTGGGATTCCTATCAAAATAGCCGTCAATCAGTCTAACTTTACTGACTTTTTAAATGGTTACAAAGAAATTCCCGAAATTGGTGAAATTGCAGCTTCTTATCAAACTTTAACTGAGTTCAAAAAATTAGCTCAAGATTTCTCTGTAGTCTGTGCTACTACTTACAGTTCAGTAAAAATCCTGGAAGCGTTAGTTAGAGAAAATCCCCAGATATTGCCAGCTTACTACATACAAGATTACGAACCATTATTTTCTTACATAGATACTCCAGAATGGGAAGAAGCGCGACAATCCTATGGACTGATTCCCCATGCTATCCAGTTTGCTAAAACTCAGTGGTTGTGCGAGATTGTTAATCGCAATCATGCTGTTAAAGTCCACAAAGTAGAAGCCAGCATCGACCATCAAGTTTACTCCCCCGATCTGAAGAGTGAAAACTCTCGTATAGAGATTTCTATGATGGTAAGATTCACCACGGCCAGACGCGCTCCCCGTCGTACATTAGCTGTCGCTAAAATTTTATCAGATTTGTTTCCAAATCAAGTACATTTTACTATCTTTGGCTCTGACCGGAGTCTGATTGAATCTGCTGGGATACCGATTCCAGAAAATACTACGATTTTTCCTCATCTGAGTCGCTCCGAAGTCGCGGCCCTGCTGCGAAACTCAGATATATTTCTAGATCTTTCTGATTTCCAGGCTTTTGGCCGTACAGCTATAGAAGCAATGGCTTCTGGCTGCATTCCAGTTGTCCCCGATAAAGGAGGAACAGATGAATTTGCGATCGCTGACTTTAACTCCGTAGTCGTTGACACCACATCGATTGAGGATTGTGTCAAGGGAATTGGTAAGCTCATTCAAGCCGATCGCAATGTCTTATTGCAACTCAAGTTAAATGCTATTGAAACAGCGGCTAGATATTCACCAAAACGTGCTGCTTTTAGCATTTACAATCTTTTCTGCAATGAGCTACTTCAACTTGCTTCATAGATAGATATTTTTAGGAGTTTCAAGTAAGTATTATGTTAGACCCTGTTCTTCAAAGACGATATCTCAATAAAGTTCAGCTCCAACTAATGACCAGAAAGCGATGGGCTTACCTACGCTATCTTCAGATGCGTGAAGGATTAATCGAAGCCTTAAAAACGGCAGAAATCAAATCCTTTCTCAGCGTTGGCTGTGGAGCTGGATTAACGGAGGTAGCTCTCGCTCTAGAATTTCCTGCAATTGAGTTTTACCTCACGGATATTGATACTAAAGCCAATATTCAACAGCGATTAGGGATGCGGATGGCCACCGAATGGGTGATTGAAAATGTCAAATGTGACACTTACGATACTTTGACTCCCTCATCAGAATCCTACGATCTAGTAGCCTCGATTGAAGTCCTAGAACATATCGAGGCTGACAAAAAAGCAGCGATTAATATGCGTGCAGCATCACGGAAGTATGTATTTGCACTTGTTCCATTTGCCAGTCATGAAACTAACCTCAATAAAAAAATGAGAGAAAGTGTCTGGAAAAATCACCAGCATTATCGCGTCGGCTACAATGCTGATAGCATCCAGGAAATTTTCCCAGATATTACAATTTTACGTGGGTGTTACTGGAACGATGCTGGTATTAAACTGCGCCAAAAACTTGAACACTTGTCTGATGAAGAAATCCGGGCTTTATTGCCACATTTAACTCAGCTAGCTAAAACAGATATTCGTAACAGTATCCCTGGCGCTGATGGAAATTGTCATGGAATGTGGATTTTGTCAAAAGTCTGAATTATATCTTTTGACAGTTGACAGTTGACGGTTGACTGTTGACTGTTGATAGTTTACAGCATTTGACAAATTAGGTACGTAGTTGCGCTTCAGCGCTCTTTCCTGATATTAGCTAAGAGCGCTGAAGCGCAACTACGTACCTTTGCTCAGTCGCTCAAGAAAAAGTGAGACCTTTTTGATAAATCAAATGTTTGTATGGGAGATTGCGAACATCGGATACACTTACATTATTAGACAACCAAATAATGCCAACAACTTCTCGATAAACTGGTTGGTTGAATTCCACTATTGGTTTTACTTCATGTTTTTCTTGTTCCCAATGCTGTTGGTTTTTGAGTGACGATAACGGGTGAATAGTTGTATCTTGAGAAGAGTTGACCAAGACTCTCCCATAAATTTCATAGTTGGGAACATTGAGTTCTTCAAGAATGTTCTTTACCTGTTGGGCTTGGAGATGTAAAGTATGACCTGTCCAGTCAGACCAATAAAATTTTAGTCCTAAAGATTTTAAGTAGTCATCGGCATCAAAAAAAGGCCCTTTAATAAAAACGAATTTTCTAGAAATTCGGATAGCATTTTTTATGGCTTCTTTGGCATAATCTAATTTAGGTAAATGCTCCAAAGTATGGTTGAGAATTGTAAAATCCACGCAACCATCAGGGAGATCGAGATTGCAAAAATCTCCTTTGATGGCATCATATCCAGCAGCTTTGGCTGATGCTACCTTCTTCGGATCGAGATCGATGCCAAATCCCTTACGCCCTTTGAGTATGTTGATTCCAAATTGAATTGAGCTACCGTTAGAACAGCCAAAGTCTGCAAAATCAAAACTTGTAATATCGAACTCACTCATAATTCTCTTCCAATCAAAATCAAATGTATTGCAACTAGAGATAATTAATTAATACATGATTTTGGTAAGGGTTTCAGGAAAATAGATGTGGTTCTGCGAAGAGAATAGATGCGTTATGCGAGATGTGGCAGTGCATCTGGTTTTGGAAGAGGGCGAAGCATGACCGCATATAAGTTATTAGTTATCATCTCATATTGACTGCGGTCATGCTTCGCCCCTACGGATATCTTCGCTTGCATTGAGATGCACCCGATGTAGCAGTGCAATTTGCCTTTTTTTATATACCGCAAACTTCCAATCTACATCCTTCCCTGATTCAATCCGGATTAAATAGGAAACTTCAGAACAAATAACTATTAACGAACATATCCCCAATAGTACGGTATGCCTAGTCCAAAACCATTGATAACTCGTCCACAGCGTTTAGGTTCATCTAGAACCTACTACAAATTTCAAGGAAAACCTTACAAGCATCTGGAAATAGAGATTAAATTAACTTCTTTAAAAACGATAGCTACTGCTATTTTGTTAGGGGTTCCTTATCTGGGGTTTATTTACGTGTTTTTTTCTGGAGGAGCAAAAGTTATAGCTGTTGGTTTGGTAGTAGTAGGTATCTTGATAGGGGGAACGATCGCACTTTTATACTACTTAAACAGACAAGAGCCTGTCAAACCGCCGACAAATCAAAACAAACGGCGGTAATACCCAGCCCCAAACTCTATTCTGGGGCTGACGCTAGCTCGATCGCTCCATCCGAAATACGATCGCCCCTCCCGACTGCGAAATTCAGATTTTGGGTATCATCAAGCGATCTGTTGAAAATTTTGATACAACTGTCCGGATTGCTACTGAATTCCCAGGAAAGTAGATTAGTAGATGCACCCTGATAATTAACTCCCGACCAATTTTGGCCGGGTTTTTTTTGAGCGATCGCACGCACAGCCGTAAATTCTCGCAAATTTCCCAAATTCTCCGGAAAAAGGTGTGGTGTTACCGGAGAGTAGATTAGTAGATGCACCCTGATAATTAACTCCCGACCAATTTTGGCCGGGTTTTTTTTGTCGATCGCACTTTATGAGCAAATTCTGGCAAATTTCCGAAACTATCCCGAAAGAGGTACGGTGCTACCGGAGACTAAATTAGTAGATGCACCCTGATTAA
>RDXX01000103.1 GCA_004292955.1 Oscillatoriales cyanobacterium
CTTGCCTGTTGCTAATTATGGATGTCCAGGGCGGGCAAGATGCCCACCCCACAATAACACTAAACTCTTGTGGAACAGGCATCTTGCCTGTTGCTAATTCCAATTACTAATCTTCTACAAACCATCAAAATTATGAACGATTTTGATTACATTTCGATCGCACTTTTGAACCAATACTCTTACTGTCCCCACCGCTGCTGGCGAATGTCTTGCGCGGGGGAATTCACGGATAACCAGTATACCATCGAAGGGACGAGTTTGCACGATCGCGTTCACACTCTCAGTCAAATCAACCGCGATGAGACTTGGCAGGTGCGGGCGATTTGGCTGAAGTCTGAAAAGTATATGCTGATTGGGAAATCCGACTTGATTGAATCAACCGATGGTGAGTTGTATCCCGTTGAGTACAAGCGGGGGCGCAAGGGCGAATGGGATAACGATGAGTTGCAAGTTTGCGCCCAAGCCCTTTGTTTGGAGGAGATGACGGGGAAAAGTATTGCGACTGGATATGTCTATTACGCGCAGTCGCATCAGCGGCAGTTAGTGGAGATTTCTGAGGGATTGAGACGGGAGACGATCGCCACTATCAACGCTATCCAAATTTTACTGCAAACTGGCAAAATTCCTCCAGCGCATTATAGCAAACGCTGTCAGGGTTGCAGCCTTTATCAGCAATGTTTGCCGCAAGCTGCTGAAAAAGTCCTGCGCTATCAAGAAGCTAATTAAACGTCGTTTTTTGGAGTCAATCATGGGAACACTTTATATCAATCAAGATGATGTGTTTATCGGCAAAACAGATGAACGCCTCAATGTCAAAGCAAAAAATCAAACATTACAAGATGTGCCTTTAATTCATTTAGATGGAGTGGTGATTGTGGGACGGGCGACTATTTCCCCGGCTGCGGTTGCAGAATTGCTTCAGCGGAAAATTCCTCTGACTTTTATCACCGATACTGGTCACTATTTGGGTAAGCTAGAACCGGAATTAAGTAAAAACATTTTCGTTCGGAATGCTCAGTGGAAAGCGGCGGGGGAAACTCCCCAAGCTATTCATGTTGTCCAGGGTTTTATTCGGGGGAAATTGAAGAACTATCGCACCAGTTTATCTCAAACTCAGCGGGAACATTCCGAACTAAATTTAGGTTCGGCAATTATGCAGATTTCAAATGCGATCGCCAAACTTGACAAAACTGACAACATTAACTCTTTGCGCGGACATGAAGGTGCTGGAAGCGCGGCGTATTTCGGAGTTTTCAACCAATTAATTCGGGCGGAAGGCTTTGTGTTTAAACCGCGACACCGCCCAGCTACCGATGCGGTGAATTCTTTGATGAATTTTGCCTACACGCTGCTACGTCACGATGTGCAAAGCGCGATTAATATTGTCGGATTTGACCCTTATTTAGGATACCTTCATACGCAGCGCTACGGCCGCGTCGGTTTAGCGTTTGATTTGATGGAAGAGTTCCGCCCGTTGGTGGCGGATAGTGTAATTCTGAATGCGATTAATCGCCGGATTCTGACGCCGAATGATTTTACTGTGGAACCGCTGAGTAATGTGATGCGACTGTCGGAAACGGGACGGAAAGAGTTTTTGAGGTTGTATGAAAAGAAGAAGCAGTCTGAGTTTAAGCATCCGGTTTTGAAACGCAAGTGCACTTATCGAGAGGCTTTTGAGATTCAGGGGCGGCTGTTGGCGAAATATTTGATGGGCGAGATTGACAAATATCCACCTTTAGTTTTGTACTAGATATGCACATTCTGATTTCTTACGATATTTCCGAAGACAAGCGCCGGACAAAGATTCACAAAATGCTGAAGTCTTATGGGCAGTGGATGCAGTACAGTGTATTCGAGTGTGCTGATTTGACTGAGACGCAATACGCTAAATTGCGATCGCGCTTGAACAAAGTGATCAAACCGAACGAAGACAGTATTATGTTTTTTCCGCTGTGCGCGTGCTGTCAGGGTAAGATTGAACGTATTGGTGGGGTTGTTCCTGCCGATCGAACAATATTTTTTGCCTAGTTTCCGTGAACCAGTAGGTGTTAAAATAGGGGTATCAAATTTTTTGGCTGAAACTGATGTGCAGCAAGAGTTTGATGCCCCTAGTCTCAAAAAACGATTCACGGAAAATCTGAAAGCTTTACAGGATAACGTCTTTGGGGTGAGTATGAAAAATTGGGGATTGACAAGCCTAGGGCTGGAATGGTACTTTTGTTTTAGATTCACGGAACTGCACCTTGAAAACCAAATACACCAAGGCTTCTGGAGCGGGCGGCCGGAAAATACCTAAAACCCTATCAGGGATTGAAACATTCTCGTCGCGGATGTAGAGACGGATCTTCGGTGCCGGAAAATACCTAAAACCCTATCAGGGATTGAAACACCGTTCAGAACACAATCTTTTTCAACAACACATCAGGGCCGGAAAATACCTAAAACCCTATCAGGGATTGAAACTCGGGAGTTTAAGTGGTATGATCATGGTAATAAAGCCGGAAAATACCTAAAACCCTATCAGGGATTGAAACCACCGTTAGTGACACACGTCAATCTGCTATATCCGCCGGAAAATACCTAAAACCCTATCAGGGATTGAAACGCCATCAATCAAACCAAAGCGACATGAAAGCGACATGCCGGAAAATACCTAAAACCCTATCAGGGATTGAAACGCGAATACCTCAAAAGCGATCGCAATTTAGCTGATGCCGGAAAATACCTAAAACCCTATCAGGGATTGAAACTGGTCAATGAAGGGGAATTCTCGATCGCTCTTCCTCTGCCGGAAAATACCTAAAACCCTATCAGGGATTGAAACAGTGAGTACCAAGGTGGTGCCACTGCCCGGTAGTGCCGGAAAATACCTAAAACCCTATCAGGGATTGAAACATAGGTTGCATTGTGCGCTACTAACTCCTTAGTAGGCCGGAAAATACCTATTTCCCCATCTAGGGCTTGAAACGCCCAAATTACAAAATTATTGGCTCAAAAATAGACTTCTCCACTCTCCTTTTATCCCCTCCCATAACCTCCAGCAGCCGATCGACCGATCGCCCCCAACTAAAATTATCAGCCACAAAACCCGGGCCCGCAACCCGAGCTCTCGCGGCAATTTCAGGCTGCTCGATCGCCCGCTGCATCAAATCAGTCAAATGTTCCCACTCCGGAGCTAACATAAATAAGGTTTCTCCCTCAATTACCACAGCCGTCAATTTACTCTCGATTCGCAGTGCAAAGTCCGATCGAGTAAAATCATCAGTCGGCCCGCCCTCCGTACAAATCACCGGCAAACCGCAAGCCACAGCTTCCAACACCGGCAGATTAAAACCTTCCGCCAAATAAGCAGAAACATAAACATCTGCTGCTTGGTAAATCTCCGCTATTTGAGCAAAAGATAGCTGGCTCCCAGTATAAATTAATCTCGGTAAAACCCTCGCTCTTTCAGCATCGTTGAGCACAACTCGGCAGGCTTCAGCAATCTCGTCTCTAGACGGATAAAGCAATTCTGAACCTTTCAAAACTAATCTCGCATCTGGATATTTGTCAACTACCGCCGCGAAGGCTTTTAATAAAGGACGAATCCCTTTGCGATCGGTTTGTCCTCCGATGTTTAAAAATATAAAATAGTTTGACCAACCGAAGCTTTCGCGCAGCAATTGACGCCGATCGCCCGAAACAGGATAATAAATCTGAGGATCGACTCCCAAAGGTACAACCGCAATTCGATCGCCCTCAACTCCGCTACGAATTAAGCCGGCTTTTGACCACGCCGATGGTGTAATAATCTTTACTTCTGAATTAACCGGAGTTTGGGCGATCGACTTAACGCCGATCGCCTGCAATACTGTACTGGTAATAATCCCCCATTCTGTGGCTGCAAATACCCAAGTTTCCGCGCTGCTGGATGCTGCAAAGTCCCACGGGCAGTGCATTCGCAGCGTCACGTCGGCTGACTGATTTACCGCAGGACTCGGAATGCTGCGGAGTAATCGGTCATTTGGGCGATCGAACAAACTAACTTTCGTCTCCCAAGCTGCGTCTACGTAGGGCATATCCCGGTGAAAAAGCTCAATTTGTCCTGGAGGGCGATGGCTTACGCCCCGGCTTACGCCTACGAGCATTTCTAATAGTTGAAATTGATTGAATACGCAATAGGAATGACAAATAAAACGCCAGCATTCAACAATAATTTGCAATTCAAAACTCCGATCTAAGAATTTAAAATTCTAGCAGAAGAAAGTTCGGCTAACGAGCAATGTACGGGATGTAATATCATATCAATTCCGGCTGCACCGGAATAATATAGAGGAGACGGCAGTGCCGTGTCCCTACAATTGATCGTAGGGACACGGCACTGCCGTCTCCTCCGTCTCCTCCGTTTAGATCATTCCGATGCAAACGGATTTAATATTACCCAAAATCAGGAAACGGCACTGCCGTTTCCCTACAATTAATCGTGGTAGGGAAACGGCATTGCCGTCTCCTCCTCGCCCGAGGATAATCGATCATTTTGGAGTAGGGAAACGGCATTGCCGTCTCCTCCGTTACTTGGGACACCCAATGCCCAATGTCCAATTCCCAATGCCCAATTCCCTACTTCATCACTTGCCAATCCATAATCCGCCATTGTCCCTCTTGGCGGATCAAGTCGTAGCGAATGCGGAGGTTTTCGTTGCGGGAAGTAACTAACTGTTCGCGATCGAAGGTTTCGGCTTTTTCGCTGACTTGGGCTTCTACTTCGGCGCGATCGGGATTAGTCGGATTTGTCTTAACTCCTTTAACTTCTAGCTTGTGCACGTAACGCTGGTGGGCGTTGTTTTTCTGTTGGGCATCTGCCATCAATTGCCAGCGAGACAAAGCCGGTTCTGTGAGAACTTTCTGTAATTCTTCGACAGCGTGATTGGGGCCCAAAGCCGCTGCTTTCGCCGACAGCCAGTCTTGAACTATTTGTTTGGCTCCTTCTTCCGTCATTGCTCCCGACACTGGGGCGGGGGCGGGGGCGCCAGGCTCTGGGGCAGGGGCTAGTGCGGGGATTTCTATGGGCGGTGCATCGAGGCTGACGCGGGCTTGTTCTCCTTGGAGAGATGGGCCTGAGAGGGCTTGCAAGGCACTCAAAAACAGACTGAGTATTAACCACAGAATTAACAGGCTCAGGACGGCTGCGACGACAAGCAGAGCCAGCTTGTTTGGTGGCAGGGACTTGACTTGGGCCCCAATTTGGGCTGCTAGGGTGCGCGCCCGATCGGCAAAAGAACCTGTTAACCCCTGGCCGATCGCTCCGCTGCGCCGGCTCGAACTCGGGTTCCTGCGCGGTTTGGAGGTCGAGGCCGCAGGCCGTCCCGCCGTAGCTGTCGGGAGAGAGACGGCCGCCGCAGCCCCAATTCCTGCCGCCGTTGCCTGATATTTCGGCGCTGAAGCTGCGCTGGATCTGTCAGTCGGTACGGGGGTCAAGGTGAGACTACTGGCTGCCTGTTTGGCGGCGGGAGGCTGTGGAGGTGCAGGCGGGCGATCGCCCGGTGGTTGCAGTTTCCCCTGAGGTTTGCCCGATCTCGGTTGCACGACGACCCATTCGTTGGCGGTTTCGGCATCCGAGGGCAAAGCTTCTAGGTAAGCTTGGACTTTCGGATCGGCAAAATAATCTTTCAAAGAGACTGACTGGTTTGCCAAGTCGCGGAAGTGAGGAAACACTTCTTCTTGCAGCCAGTGTTCGGCGTACAAGCAGAGTCCTGGCAACAAATCGGGAGAATCTTGGGAATGTTCGCGAATGAACGCGAGGGGTTCTTTTTCCGAACTGAGTTCGAGAGATCTGCTGGCTTCTTCTGTCTGGCCCAGCAGCAGCGAACACACAGCTTTTTCGAGGTGAACGTCTTGGCGGCGGCCGAGCTGCATCAGCATCAGCTTGGCGCGGCGGATCATCGAAGGCTGTCTGGCGGCAAATCCTTGGGCTAACAGAGTGTAGACCGAGAGGTAAGTGGCCACTGCGGAGGGGCGGCCGGCTTCAGCTTCAAATAGGGTCTGCTGCTCGCTACTGGTTAGGTGTTTGCGGAGTTGCTGGACGAAGCGGAGGAAGTCTTCTATTCCTAAACCCGATCGATCGTCCCCCGAGCCATCGATGCCGCCCCGTTCCTCCAGCATTTCTCGCAGGATTTGCAGTCCCTGGCGGCGCTCGGAGACTTTTTCTTCGGGGAGCGATAGTAATTCTAAAATGTTGTACGGACGGAGTTTGTATATATCGGTTTGCATTTCACCCCTCACGCTTGGAAATAAGCTTTCGCGCAGCAGCAGTTCTTGACCTGCGTCTAGTGATTTTGCCGCATTTTGGTATTGACCTTGCTGCCACTGTTCGCGGCCGAGTTCTAGGCAGGCCAGGGCTACGGTTAAAACGATATCGGGCCGCACGAGCTGCGGGTCGCCGAAGCGGCCTTCGTCGATCGCGATGCTGCCATTGTTGAGATACGGGCGCCCCAGCTTCTGTACGAGTTCGTATTCCCCCAGTTCTTGCAGTACGAGCAGGGCTCCTACGAATTGGTTGTCATCGATTTCAATACTTGGAGTGTGGGGGTCAGGAGCAGCGTCTAAAGCCTTAGACTCTGCCGCAACGGTTTCTCCTGCATCTTGCAGGACTGTGGCCGGCCCAGTAGAGGTTTTCGACCTCTGCTTGGCCGCCATGGCTGCTTCCGACTCTCGATCGTAAGTTTTGGCTAAAAAACTGACATCATAAGCTTTGCGCCCGTCTGAGTCTGACAGAACGGCGCAGGCTTCATCGATCAGTTGTTTGCGGGCGACGATCGCAACTTCGGAATACTCCCGGCGTGGAAGCTGTAAAGTTCGATCGCGGTGAGCCTGCTGCAACTGTTCGGCAGTAGCTTGAATCGGTAGACCCAAAATACGGTAGTAATCTAGTGGAATGAGCACTGTCCACTTCCCCAAAGCGCTAGCAACTGAATTAGCCTATCTTAGGTGATGCTCTCACATCAAATCTCAAAAATATGATTTTGATGTGAGCTTCTGAGTCCTGTTAAGGATATCGAGAACTTCCTTCAAGGTACTCCGACTGTTTCCCTCTACGGCGTTTTAGAGTGAGGTTCGCATCCTGCCCCACTTTGAACAAGACCGATCTTAAGTTTTAGACACAACCGCAGCGGGTCGATGTGGCAGTTGGCTCTCCCTATTTTGGCAAATTTCCCATACTAAGCTCATTTTAACAATGCTTGTAACTGCTGCTGGGAAAATGTTCGCCCATTTTATGCTGCGGTTGTGTCCTCTGTCGGTTTACATTTAGATGTTTAGGCAGCCGATCGGGTATTAATTTTTTATGGAACGGACTCTACCAGTTTTTGACGCACAAAGCGTAACTATTTCTCGGGATGAGGGCTTGATGCTCTACGAGGATATGGTTTTGGGGCGCTTTTTTGAGGACAAGTGTGCTGAGATGTACTACCGGGGCAAAATGTTTGGTTTTGTCCACTTGTACAACGGCCAAGAAGCCGTGTCTACTGGGGTGATTCGATCGATGCGCCGCGATAGTACGGATTACGTCAGCAGCACCTACCGCGATCACGTTCACGCTTTGAGTGCGGGCGTACCGGCGCGGGAAGTAATGGCGGAGTTGTTCGGAAAGGAAACCGGTTGCTCGAAGGGCCGCGGCGGTTCGATGCATATGTTTTCGGCAGAACACCGGCTGTTGGGAGGCTATGCTTTTGTGGCTGAGGGGATTCCTGTAGCTACGGGGGCGGCTTTTCAATCGAAGTACCGGCGCGAAGCTTTGGGAGATGAAAGTTCCGATGGCGTGACTGCTTGTTTTTTTGGCGATGGTGCGGCAAATAACGGGCAGTTTTTCGAGTGTTTGAACATGGCGGCTTTGTGGAAATTGCCGATTCTTTATGTTGTGGAAAACAACAAATGGGCGATCGGCATGGCCCACGAGCGAGCTACTTCTGACCCGATGATTTTCAAGAAAGCTCATGCTTTTGGCATGGCTGGAGTTGAGGTTGACGGGATGGATGTTTTGGCGGTGCGGGAAGTCGCGAAGGAAGCTGTAGCGCGGGCGCGGGCCGGCGAAGGGCCGACTGTGATCGAGGCTTTGACTTATCGTTTTCGCGGACATTCTTTGGCAGATCCTGACGAATTGCGCTCTAAGGAAGAGAAGGAATATTGGTTCCCGCGCGATCCGATTAAGAAGTTGGCTGCTGATTTGATCGATCGCACTTTGGCGACTGCTGAGGAATTAAAGGCGATCGAGAAAAAGATTGAAGCAGTCATCGATGATGCGGTAGATTTTGCTGAGAAAAGCCCCGAACCCGATCCGAGCGAATTGTATCGGTATATCTATGCTGAAGATGAATAGTCTTTAGACATATTTAGCCGAATGTTGTTGCAGCCTACAGGTTAAACCTGGAGCATCCCATTTTTGCAAATATACTCGTAGGGGCGAAGCATTTCGGCAGTAAATCTCTGGTTATTACTAATAAATTGTCTGCCGAAATGCTTCGCCCTTACAAAATTGAGATGTACCCTTAAAACCTGTGGCTGCACAAATTTCAAGCTAGAATCAAAGGTAGACTTTGTAGACGAATAGAGAGGCTATTTTTATGATAAATTGCGATCGAAATCAAATCAGCAAAAATATGGGCGCAGTTCGAGTCAAAGTCAAGCTAACGAACGCCATTGATGAAGAGTTAGTCAAGAGAGGATTGCTCAATCCCAATTTGTTGCGCGTGTACGAAGCAGAAGCACTGATAGATACTGGTGCTGTACGCACAGCAATTCCCCTAGAAGTCTGCGAACACCTCGGCTTAAGAATTCGGAGTCAAGAAATAGCAAAATATGCTGATGGCCGACAAGAAACTGTGGGATTAACCGGGCCTATTCTGATTGAAATGGAAGGGCGCGAGACAATTGAGGCAGCAATGGTTTTAGGCGATATCGTGCTAATCGGTCAAACTGTGTTAGAAACTTTAGATTTGCTGGTAGATTGCAAGAATCAGCGTCTAGTTCCCAATCCTGAAAATCCCGAAAGACCTGTATTGAGAGTATAAGAGGACACGGCAGTGCCGTGTCCCTACCGCGATTAATTGTAGGGAAACGGCACTGCCGTGTCCTGATTGTGGGTAATTATTAATTCCTATGTCACCGGATTTGATATAACTCTACGATCAATCTGTGTATCCGTGTCAAAATCCGCTTTCCTTCGACTAGATTTCCAGTGGCACAGGGCGCAACCTGCCCGCTACTTCTACACTCGGCCAATTCGGATCGAATGTCAAATTTTCCAACTTTCCACTGCTGGAAATTACAAACGTATCCTCAATTTTTGCTCCCGACAAACTCGGATTCCAAGCTACAGCTATATTTTCACTCAAAATATCTGAAGTAGCCGGATTAGCCACAATTTCCCGCGCCAAATATCCAGTAGTTCCGCCTTGATGGTGTTCCCGAATTGCTTGAGGATATCCGTGCTGTTCGTAAGCTTGTTTCAGCGTATCATAAACCGCATTCATAGATACTCCCGGGCGGCACGAATCTAAGCCAGCGGCTTCAATTTCTCTAACTTGTCGGTGCAATTCTGAATGCTGTTTTTCTAGAGAACCAAAACAGACAAATCGAGTTAAATTTGCATACAAACCGTTTCCCCTAGCGCAGAATACTAACATGGCTTGCTTCCCAATTTGTTCGGCGGTGGCGGTGGCGTGGCGGTATAGCGGCAAACGCCTTTCTCCAGCCACTAATGTCAGGGCTGGATGCAAGCCTCTCGCCCACAATGCCTCTGCACCTGCTCCCGCTAGCTGATATTCTGTCCATGTCGGTTTTGCCGCCGAAAGTACCTCTGTCATCGCTTCGCTGGCTAAACGTCCGACTCGGCGATACCGCTCTAATTCGCTTGACATCATTGTCTGTTTGCGAGACTGTAAAGATGCGGCGATCGCAGTTTCGTTATGATGAATTGGTCGATCGCACATCACGTTACCGCCACCAGTAATTTCTTTGACAAAAGCTTCGCGCTGTGCAACATCTGCCCAAGGATAGATGTGCATTTGAAAGTTGTCGGGCAATTCTTCATCTTGCAAGCGTTGAGCTTCGATTTCATCTGTGAGTACAAAAGCGTTTTCGGCGGTAATTAATATTTCTGCAACTCCGGTTTCTGCGGTGAGCAATACTGTATTGGAACCGCCGGCGGTGGCCCAAGCAAACCAGTCTGTGCCTCGCAAGCGAAGGGCGATTGTTCCGGTTTCTGTTAAGGTTTTGCGGATGAATTCGAGTTTGCGATCGACTTCTGCGTTTAATGAGTTTATCATAAAGCAATTGATGTGGAGTTAATTCTTCAATCTTTCAATCTTTCAATCTTTCAATCTTTCAATCTAAAATCCAAAATCCAAAATCTAAAATAGATTGACAGATACGGCTTGCAATTCTTTGGCTTTTTCTTCGGGTAATGCGTCGTTGGCAAACATTCCGGCGGCGAGTTCGGTTCCTGCTAGATATTTTAGCCGATCGCTCGATCGATAGGGCGGATAAAATTCAGCGTGCAAATGCGCCTCTGGATGCGGATTCCCGTCTGTCGGCCCTTGAAACCAAGCCATCAAATAAGGGAATTGGCGCTGCCACAAACCGTCGTATTTAAGGGTGACTGTTTTTAAGGCTTTAGCGAGGGATTGACGCTGTTTTTCCGTCAAATCGATAAATGTGGCAGCGGGAGTTATGGGCGCAATCCAAACTTCGTAAGGGTAGCGGGCGCAAGCGGGCACAAAGGCGATCGCCTCGGAGTCTAAATAAAGAATTCGCTGTTTGTCAGCAATCTCTTTTTGAATCAAATCTTGCAGCAAACCGGAACTGTTTTTTTGATAGTAAACCGACTGACATTCTAACATCCGCGCGGGGACTGGTGGCACGAAGGGATAAGCGTAAATTTGACCGTGGGGATGGTGCAAAGTCACTCCAACTTCGACGCCGCGATTTTCAAAAGGCAAGACGTATTGAATTTCGGGATTGCTGCCGATAACTGAAGTGCGATCGGCCCATACTTCTAACAGCAATTCTAAGTGACTTAACTCCAAAGAACCGAGGGAAGCCTGCGGATCTTGAGTAAAAACAACGACTTCGCAAATGCCCTTAGCTGGCAGAGTTTCGACAATACTTGCAGGTGCGTTGTTCGCCTGAAAAGTCATCGAGGGAAAGCGGTTGTCAAAAACAGCTACATCGTAATCTCCAGGTGGCAATTCTGTCGGGAATTTGGGATTAATTGTCGCAGCCAGCGGGTTGTATTCCGGCGGCGGCATGAAAGTTCTTCCCTGACGGTGGCTGGCGTATGCTACCCATTCCCCCCGCAAAGGATGCCAGCGAAAGTGCGGGTTTGCCTGTACGGGTTCATTGCTGGGACTTACGGCCGCGATACCTTCTGGGATTGGGTAGCGGCTGTAGAGTGTCAGGGGGCGGCCGTCTGGTTTTAGCAATATTTGGGAGTGCATTTTTGTTGGGGCGGGCGTTTTTAATAGATGTTAGGAGTATAACTTCGTGCTGGGAGAATTCGCCCCTATCTAAAGTCGCAATTTTTGTTGAGACTCGGCGGTTGAAACCGCGTCTACACAAACAAAGTCCGCCTTCGCGGACTGAAGAATAAAGGGGGTATTTAAGTATGATTTGGTATGATGCGTGCGATCGCACTTTTAAATATATAGAAAGGCTTAATTCTGGCAAACTTCGACCTTGGATTAAGTCTGTATAATAAACGTCAGCCAAAAGCGATCGCCCTTTTATATCTAATCCCAAATCCGGCTTAAATACCCGCTCTAACTCTTAGTCCGCGCAGGCGGACTTCGTTTGTATAGACGCGGTTTCAACCGCCGAGTCTCAACACTTAAGCAACGGTTCAATCTGCTGCCTTTGAAACTGCAATTCATCCGCCAAAGGCTGATAAATTTCTCGATCGCCCTTTTCATCGCAATAATCCCAAAGACCATTGTAGCAGTGGCGATCGTCATCCCAACCCGGATGGTTGACAATCGGATACAAACAAACTCCATCCACCGGAACTCCGGCTTTAATCGCCGCCGCTACCTCCGTGCACACATAATTCAACCACACAGGTCTAAAATCGTCTTCAGTACCTGTTTCTGCAACGAATAAGGGGCGGCCGTAGCGATCGAACACTTCTTGCAGCAGTTCGCGAAACGGGCGGTACAGCTTGTCTGTGTATTTCATCGGATTTTCATTGTGAATCCACTGATTGCGATCGTAATAATTCACCCCAATAATATCGAGATACTTTTCCTGGCCGCCAAGTTCGGGGCGAAAGCGTCCCGCCAACATATCCCAAGCTTGATATTGAGATAAGCGATAACCTTCCGCCACGTCTTTATCTTCCGGTTTGTCAGGATCGGCAATAATGTTAATTACCGGGTCGATTTGAACGATGCGGGTGCGGGGATTGACTTCCCAAACTGATTCTATCGCTGCGATCGACGCTTTGATCAACTGGATTTTCAGCTCGTCTCCGCGTCCTTTAGCAAAAGGATTGATGTAGGCGACATCGCCGCCGGCCCAGGCAATAAATGAAATTTCATTGACAGGTGTCACAAAAGGTGTTTGGTCGGTTTCCTCAGTCAGCACTTGCATAAAAGCGCGCACCATCTTAGCAAACCGGGACACGAATTCGGGACTGAAAATATCAATATCGTCGGGCCAGCCGTAGTGAAATAAATCCCAAATTACCTGCATTTTGGTGTCGCGGGCGGCGCGGATGATTGGTAGGGCGCTGGAAAAATCGTATTTTCCGGGCGACTGTTCGATTAAGTGCCAGCGGAGGCCTTCGCGGACTGTGTAAATGCCCTGTTCTTGCAAGCGTTGGTAGTCGGCGATCGCAAATTTATCGTGGCCGGTGGCGGCTGTGACATCGAGGCGTTTTCCCGATCGCAATTTGTGGGTGGAACATTCAAATCCGCCCATGAAAAAACTTTGAAACATTATTAGGTAATGGGGAATGGGGAATGGGGAATGGGGAATGGGGAATGGGGAATGGGGAATGGGGAATGGGGAATGGGGAATGGGGCCTAAAAGCATTGGGCATTAGGAATCGGGAATTGGGCCGAAAAGCATTGGGCATTAGGAATCGGGAAGAGGTTCATAAATGATTGAGACTTGCTATATCCAATAACTTGGAACTGCGGGCAATTACCAATTACCAATTACCAATTACCAATTACCAATTACCAATTACCAATTACCAATTACCAATTCCCAATTACCCATTCCCAATTACCCATTCCCAATTACCAATTACCAATTACCAATTACCAATTACCCATTCCCAATTAGCACTGAGTAATCGCTGGCGGCTGCGAACTTTCTTCGGGAATATCCCAGCCGAGAGTTGCCGCCGCGATCGCCTCTATGGGAAATTTGGGAGTGCGATCGGCATACAGCAAACCGTTAGCTTCTTGGAAAGTATCCGTCAACTGCGTGTAACAAAATCCGCTGAACATTTCCACTCGATTTACCACGTGCAGCAGCGCGGTGTAGCGGTGTTGCAATTCAGAGGTGTCCGACGCGCGCACGTAGCCCCACACCCTGTGAAAATCGGGGTTTTCGCGGCCGGCGCAGGCGATGCCGCCGAATTCCGTCAGCATCACGGGCTGTCCTTGGTGCGGGTGTCCGTCGAGGGTGAGGACTCGCCCGCCGGGACGCCCGCGATCGAACAAATCGGCTAGTTGGACTTCGGGCCCGTAGCGCTTGGCTACAGTTTGCGGGTTGTTGTCGTAGTCGTGAATCGCCAGGATGTCGGTATCTGTGCTTTCCCAGCCGTCGTTACCGATGACGGGGCGAGTGGGGTCTAAGGTTTTCGTCAAAAAATATAAAGCTTGCACGTAGTGGCGGTGGGCCTCGGCTTCGACTAAATTGGGAACTCCCCAGGATTCGTTGAACGGCACCCAGACTACGATACAGGGGTGGCTGGAGTCGCGATCGATCGCTTCCGTCCACTCCCGCGTCAGCCTGTCAACGGCCTTGCGAGTGAAGCGGTAGGCGCTGGGCATTTCTTCCCAAACTAGCAGCCCCAGCACGTCGGCCCAGTACAAAAATCGCGGATCTTCGATTTTCTGGTGTTTGCGGACGCCGTTGAAACCCATTGCTTTGACTAATTCGACATCGTGGCGCAAAGCTTCGTCGGATGGCGCCGTCATCAGGGTATCGGGCCAGTAACCTTGATCGAGCACCAGTCTCAGGTAGTAGGGGCGGCCGTTCAGCATGAAGCGATCGCGCTGAATGCTGACAGTCCGCATCGCGGTGTAAGATTTAATCTCGTCAAGCAGTTTGCCGTCGGCCCACAGCTCGACTTGTGCGTTAATTAATGTAGGTTTTTCCGGACTCCACAGCAGTTCGTTGCGGTAGTCGTCGATACCCGGGTCTGAAAGGGCGATGCGGCGGTGGATTTCGCCGTTGATCACTTCGTAGGTGTCGTTGACCAGCAGCAAACAGCCGATCGACAGTTTAACTTTAATTTGAATCCCCGACTGGCGATCGCCCGCCACAAACGCCTCAAAACCGATTTCCCAGCGTTCAAACTGCGGAGTCCACCGGATGCGATCGATATAAGTATGAGGCACCAATTCTACCCACACCGTCTGCCAAATGCCCGTCGTGCGCGGATACCAGATGCTGTGCGGTTCCACTTGCCAATCTTGCTTGCCGCGCGGTTTTGCCAAATCTTGCGGGTCGTCCTGGGCCCAAACAGTCACCCGCTGCGGCCCGATGGGGTTAAGAACTGCTGTAATGTCTGCGGTGAAAGGAGTGTGCCCGCCTTCGTGTTCGATGACAAACTGACCGTTTACCCAGACGCGGGCGCGGTAGTCTACAGCGCCGAAGTGGAGGAGAACTCTGCTTTCTGTGTGGGGCAGGTCGAATTCGCGATCGTACCAACAGTTAGCGTGAAAATTCGTGTCGCCGATCCCGCTTTTGATTGATTCGGGAACAAACGGCACTTCTATAGTGTGACTCCAGTCCGTAATGTCGATCGGCTGCACGCAGCGTCCCGCATCATCGTAAGCAAACCTCCACTTACCGTTCAGACAAATCCAGTTACTGCGGCGCAATTGGGGGCGCGGATAACCTGTTTTCCGCCCTTGAACAGTCACCTTATTGTCTAGAGTGGAAGACTCTTCTATATCGCAATTTTCTAGTTCTCTACCTAACCAACTCATCGGCACATCTACCCGAAGTTATATTTATAGGTTAGCGACTATTCCCGCGACTTTGACAAGTTTTTTGCAATCTAATTTATCGTTAAAAAATTAAATTTTTTGACTTCAAACAGCCTGAGCTTTACTTGGTCTTGTGTCCGGCTTTTCTATACTTGTAGGGTGCGTCAGTCAGCTAACAGCGCTTAAAATTAAGCTATGATTCTCACTGACGCACCCTGCGATCGGTATAGGAAGCATGAGTCTTGACTGCAAAGTTTAGCTAGCTACAGTTTGCAAAGCTCCTAAAGGTTCAGCTAGGTCACTTTTGACCAAGAATTTCACAGGTGGTACCCGCCACGTGATTTATCCGTGGAATCAATCCCAAATCGAAAATCGAAAATCCTCTCTTCCCCCGAATTTATCCGTGGGGTCTTCCGGAGGTGGCAAACACTGAAATATCTGTTCTAGTCCCGTGAGTTCAAATAGCATTCTAACTTGTTCGCTCATGGCAGATATCAAAAGTATACATCCGCTGTCTCTAACTAATTTCATAATCGCCACTACAGCCATTAATTCCGAATTTTTAAGGAAAATGATATTTGAGAAATCGAGCATCAGAATTTTGCCACCGCTTTCAATTAGGCGCTCTATTTCTTTCTGAAACTGAGGAAATTGAGAACCTTCCAAAACCTGATGAGACAAAACAGTTTTAACGATAGTGCTCATGTTCACCTTAACCCTTGTTTGAATTGTTTAATAACTTTTGAGAAAAGCAGAGTAAAGTGCGGAGCGCGCACCTTACATTTTTGCCATAAAAAATTGGTTGAAAGCCGGAACCCGATCGCGAGAAATTAAAAGAAGACAATTCATTACCCCAATGCTCTTCCTTATAGGTAGAGGTCGCCCTCATCTGTCAACCGTCAACTGTCAACTGTCAACTGACATTTTTAGCCTTACCAACTCACAGCTTGCAGCTATAGCAATCCTAAATCATTTGTGAATTTCTTACTCCCTCCCCTTAATAAGGGGAGGGTTGGGGTGGGGTAAAAAACTTTACGACTCATTTGGGACTGTTATACTTGCTAGCAGATTTGCCATTGCCGTTAACAGCAGCAACTTCTAGAGAAGCAGCGGCTGGGAGTTCAGCAACTGCGTTCGACGAACTCAAATTAGAGGCAGCATCGTTAAGATTTGCCGCCAATTTAATCACCGGATTGGTCGTAATTTGAGTATAAGTTGTCAAAGCTTGAGCGACAACTTGATCCATGTTGTAATACCTGTAAGTCGCCAGCCTTCCCACAAAAGAAACTCCGGGAGTTGCATCAGCCAAAGCCTTATATTTCTTGTAAATTTCCGCATTTTCCGGACGCGGAACCGGGTAGTAAGGGTCTCCCTCAGCTTGGGGATATTCGTAGACAATGCTCGTTTTTAGATGCTCTTGTCCGGTGAGGTATTTAAACTCCGTGCAGCGAGTATATAAATGCTCATTCGGGTAATTTACCACCGGTGCAGCTTGGTGTACGGGTGCGTTCAGCGTTTCGTGCTTGAATTCCAAGGAACGGTAAGGCAGTTTCCCGTAGCAATAATTGAAATAGGAATCCACCGGCCCGGTATAAATCATTTCCCCGTAAGGAATAAAACTCTCAATCTCGCGGTAGTCGGTATTCAGCATCACCTTGATGTTTGGGTGAGACAGCATCTTTTCAAACATCCGAGTGTAGCCGTGCAGCGGCATTGCTTGATAGGTATCGGTGAAATAGCGATCGTCCCGGTTAGTGCGGGTGGGCACGCGCGCAATCACTGATTTGTCGAGTTCCGACGGATCCATTCCCCACTGTTTGCGAGTGTAGTTGCGGAAGAATTTCTCGTAAAGTTCGCGGCCGACTTTGCCGACAACGACATCTTCGGAAGTGCGAATGTAATCCTTTGGTTCGGCTACTTTTGCGAAGAAATCTTCAACTTCAAATGATGTCAGATTCAGTCCGTAAAGTTTGTTTACGGTGTTGAGATTTATCGGAATTGGCAGCAGTTGACCGTCAACGCTGGCGAGGACGCGGTGTTCGTATGGCCGCCACTCGGTGAACTGCGAAAGGTACTCGAAAACTGGGCGCGAATTGGTGTGAAAAATGTGGGGGCCGTATTTGTGAACGAGGATGCCGTGATTGTCGTAGTGGTCGTATGCGTTGCCGCCGATGTGGTTGCGGGTATCAATTATCAAGACTGTTTTTCCCGCCTGAGTTGCTAGTCTTTCGGCAATAACGCTACCTGCAAATCCGGCTCCGACAATTAAATAGTCAAACATTAAAAAACCTCTGGTAATGGGGAATGGGGAATGGGGAATGGGGAATGGGGAATGGTTATTAGTTATTAGTTATTAGTTATTAGTTATTGGTAGCAACTCCAAACTACTAACTATCAACTGTCAACTGCCAACTGCCAACTGCCAACTGCCAACTGACTTCTTACTTGCGATCGCACTTTCGATCAACCCCAGCATTTCACCCCAGGTATTGTCCCAAGAATTGTCTGCTAAAAAGGCGTCAACTTCGCTCAGCCACTTGGCGCGAGCTTCCGAAGTTTCGCCCATAATTTCTTCAGCAGCAGCAACGAATTCTGCCACATTGCTCGCAATCCGAACCAAGCCGTTATCTCCGTAGGGGCGCACCACGTCGCGGATCGCAGTAGAAATCACCGGTTTGCCGGCAGCGAGGTATTCGGGAGTTTTCGTCGGACTAATAAATTTAGTCGATTCGTTAATCGCAAAAGGCAGCATTGCTATATCCCATCCGCCCAGATATGCTGGCAGTTCTTGATAAGATTTGCCGCCGAGATAGTGTATGTTTGGGTGAGTTGGGAGAGTAGCCGGGTCGATTTTCACCACCGGGCCAATTATGACTAAATGCCAGTCCGGCTTCGCTTCGGCAATGCCGCACAAAAGTTCGATATCCATGCGTTCGTCCACAACGCCAAAAAATCCCAAACGCGGGTGAGGAATATCTTTTTGATCGGTCGGTTCTTCTGAAAGATTTCTCGCTATAGCAAAATGTTCTTTTTCGATGCTGCTGGGGAAAGCATGAATGTTTGGATGCTGCTGCTGTTTTGCTTCGTAGAGGCTGTGTCCGCCTGTAAATACAACGTTGGCGCGCTTTAATAGTTGGGTTTCATTTGCTTTTAACTCCGGGTGCGCGCCGTGAAATGCTGACAGTTCATCCATGCAGTCGTAGACTACAGCTAGTGGCTTTAAGTGGTTTGTGAAACTGACAGCCATTGGTGTGTAATACCAGAGGATGTACTGGCTAATTTCGGCTGCTTGAAACACATCATCAAGCATGGCTTGCTGAGCAGTTTGTGCAGTTTCTTCGCTGATTCCTTCGCTCAGGTGCGGTACTATTATCCAGACTCCGGTTTCGTGAATGCTGACATCAAGCCGCCAATCTGTAGCCGAGCTAAAAACAGGTTCTTCTACAAAAAATACGCGGCGATTTTTGGCGCAGCGGCCTAAGAGATGTTGCGGACGCTGATAGACGAAATTCCACCGCAAATGAGACAGGCAAACTAAATCCGGTGCATCTAAAGCAGCAGGTTTTGATAACTTAGCGCGCAATGCGGGTGAGGGTGCGAATTGAGAGGGAGATTTTGCGGGATCTATCGAGGTAAATCGGATCTCCCATGCTCGACCTTTATTGCTATAATTTTTGTTTACTGAGTTTTCTGGGGGGGACATAATTAGCCTCTGGAATTTGTCAATGAAAATTTGTTAATGAAAATTGGTTGGTGAAAATTTGTCAATAAAATATCCTTCTCAGCAGTGTCTTACTGAAATTCGCAAGCATCAATCTGAGAATTTTTATTTGACGAGCAAGCGCCGCATTCAGTGGGCCAAACAAAGCAAAAGTTTAGCTGCGGAAAAACACGCTTATCTGCTTTTTTCAGTATTGAAACTGGAGATAAGTTAATATTTTTAGACTTGCTATTGTTGCTAAATCTAACTCAGTTTTTCTGCCATTACTTCTATCTGAAGGATGACTTCGTTCTCAGCGCCTAGCTTGCACCCTTTTGAAAAGCGGTTAAAATGCCGATCGCTCTTGTAAAATGACTCTTAACTGGCAGGTACAGGGCGCTAGGATTTGAGATTTGAGATTTGAGCTTTGAGATTGAATAATTGGGAATGACTTATGAATTAAGGGTTTGAAGCTTGGCTACCGTTGCATTGTGTTTTTAAACAGGTGTTAAAACTGAGCAAGTTTTATGTTTTTATTTGGAGGGGAGAGAAAATTTGCGATCGAGCTTTTGTTGCTATTTGCTTTAACAAACTTCGCATTTTTTCAACTTATCCGATCGCACACTACAAAATTTGTATCTTCATATACAATTGCTTTGCCGAGATTTATGACTTCCGATAGATTAACAATTGACAGTTTATGTATTTGGGTTAAACCCACATCTGGTACCCTTCTCAACTATACCGGAGATACCAGGTAACAGCGACGAGAAACGTAGGATTTTACGCGAGTCTGATACAAGAAACCAAGGTGACGAGATTGGTGCAAGATGTGAGGTTAAACTGACGCCCAGAGTACAAATCTCAATCATCCCTCTAAGGGCGGGTTTGCCGATATCTGCGATTCCCGCACCAAATATGGACGCAAACCGCGACTAGAAGATAGCAGCAACTTTACCAGAAAGAATTGGTTTAAAGCCCCAAGCCCGATCGGGATAAATTAAAATCAGACTATTCATGATTCCAATCCTCTTCCTTCCAGGTAGAGGTCGCTGTCAACTGTCAACTGTCAACTGTCAACTGAATGAAAGTCGGCGGCTGTCAATTTTGGCGATTCCCCCTCCAAAGGCAGAATCTTGCACCATCGAACTCTTTAAGAAATCGTGGGGAAAACCCAATTCAATGGCACTTACTGTGTCTAGCTGCTGCATTTGTTCGGGAGTTAATTCAAACTCCAGACAAGCGAGATTTTCTTGAAGTTGCGAGAGTTTGCGGGAACCAACAATCGGAATCACATCGACTGACTGTTGTCGCAACCAATTCAAGGCTACTTGAGAACTAGGTTTGCCAATTTCGGCTGCTATTTTACTAACTTCAGCCGCAATATTGAGGTCTCGTTCGCTAATTTTTCCAGATTCAGGTGAATTAAGTCGTTTAGCTTCGCCTGCGGTTTCTGAAATGTTGTATTTTCCGGTTAGCAAACCGCCTGCTAGGGGGCTCCAAGCTGTGACGCCAATATCGAAGGCTTTTGCCATGGGGAGCAAATCGCGTTCGGGAGTTCGCTCTTTTAAAGAATACTCGATTTGCAAGCCGATAAATGGTGTCCAGCCGCGCAGGTTGGCGATCGTATTTGCTTGAGAAACAATCCAAGCCGGTGTATCGGAAATGCCGATGTAAAGAATTTTGCCGGCGCGTACCAAGTCGTCAAAGGCGCGCATTACTTCTTCGACGGGTGTCGTAAAATCCCAAGCGTGCAGCCACAGCAAATCTATGTATTCAACTTGCAATCGCTTCAAACTGGCCTCTACTGCTTGCACCATATTTTTGCGGTGGTTGCCGAAACCGTTGATTTCGCCATTTTTCATGTTAAGACTGTATTTGGTGGCAACAACCCATTTTTCGCGATCGCCCCCGATGAAGTCACCGACATATTTTTCGCTGGTACCGTTGGTGTAGAGATTCGCGGTATCAATGAAATTGCCGCCCGCTTCTGCAAAGGCGTCGAACATCTTCCGGCTTTCGTCGTAGGAACCGCCCCAACCCCATTCTTCGCCAAAAGTCATGGTTCCGAGGCAGATTTCGGAAACGCGAAGTCCGCTGTGACCTAGTAGTTTGTATCTCATGTCACCTATCTGTTAGTTCATTGCGCTTAAGAGTATATATCTGAATTTGCTGTGTACGCATCAGTCGGAGGTGAGGGGCTTTGGGAGTGCCAAGAGTTCCCAGTTGGATTTTGAATCTTTTGTCAATTTAGGAATTGCAATTAAATAACTTAAGCGATACAGATTTCGGTTCGTAGTGCGGACTTCAGTCCGCACTACGAACTTTCATTCAGTCCAGCGACCAAATTAATACTCTAACTCAAGCTAAAATTGGGCAGTTTTCAGTTGACCTTCTGATTGTAAAGCTCGATCGAGTAAGCATGACTGTCAAAGTCGAAATTTGCCCCTAAAGTAGCTTAGCGCGATCGGCCTTTTCTTCCCAAAAACATCGCCCTTGTCGCAAAATTAACCCAGTGCTAAAATGATTTTAAAATCAACAAATCGCAAAGCAGTCCTATGCCCTCACCCTTTCCCGGCATCGACCCCTACTTAGAACACCCTGATTTCTGGCAGGAAACTCACCATTGGTTAATTTCTCTGATTGCGGAATCCTTAGTCCCCCAAATTCGCCCCAAATATGAGATCGCCATTGAAAAACGTATCTATCAAATTGACGACACCAATGACAATAATGATGACTCACTTTTAGTAGGTATCCCCGATGTAGCCATCAAACGCCAACCCAATCCCCCCGATATTCCTACTGGTTCAGTTGCCATTGCCACCCTCACAGTTCCCACTACCGTCAAAGTGCCAGCCCCTGAGAAAATTAAACAGACTTACCTAGAAGTACGAGAAATGGCAACTAGACAAGTTGTCACCGCAATTGAAATTCTTTCGACCGTCAACAAACGCAGTGGAGATGGCAGAATTACTTACCTCAAAAAACGCCAAAGTATTTTAGGTAGCTTAACCCATTTAGTTGAAATCGACTTGCTGCGAAAAGGGGAACCTATGCCCGTACTTAACAATTCTATTCAAAGCGATTATCGCGTTTTAGTCAGTCGCAGCAATCGCCGTCCCCTTGCCGAACTTTATGCCTTTAATCTGGGCGATTCTCTACCTGTATTTCTACTTCCCTTGCGCGAGGAAGATGTAGAACCTATTGTTAACTTACCAGAATTGTTCGCAGGTGTTTACGATCGCGCGGGTTATGATTATCGAATCGATTATAATCGAGATCCGATACCGTCCCTGTCAGAACAAAAGTTGGTTTGGGCAAAGGAACTTTTACAAGCAACTGGACTGCGAGATAATTAATCCTATTGGGAGCATCTCATTTTCACAAAAAGGATGTTTTTCTACAGTGCGAGCGGGGACAGCACTACAAATACAAAACTGAGATGCACCCATTCTATTTTACCTTATTAATATTAATCAACGTCTATATTATATACAGAAAAATTGCCACTTATACCATTTTTATAAAGATGTGCTATGGATGAAGTCTTAGCCCCCCCGAAATCGCGGGGGGGTGGGGGGTAATATCTAGTGCTACGGGTGCATCTCAGGCAAGGCGAATACATCCGTAGGGGCGAAGCATGACCGCAGAAAATATGGGATGATAACTGATAATTTATATGCGGTCATGCTTCGCCCTCTTCAAAAGTGAGATGCACCCTAGTGCTACTTTATGAAATTGGTATTACAACAACCCCTTAGGAGCGCGAATTAAATAACTTACAATTTTAATTATTGTGGGATGGGCGTCCCGCCCGTCCAGAAAAGACGGGCGGGACGCCCATCCCACAAATATGTGTAAATTGAAGGCGAAAGCAGAGATTTTTCCTGTTGTACCTGCTCCCATTCCATCCGAATTTCCCGATCGATTTCTGCTTGAAAGTCGAAGTAATAAGCCATTGCTGCATGGGCTTCGGACTGCATCAAATAAGGATGCTGGCGGCACATTTCCTCCACTGACCAACCGTAAGCTAGATAATCCATCACAATCTGAGCAACCCGCACGCGCGGTATCCGCTGCAACCGTGCCGGTTGACCCGCTACTTTCTCGATATGAGGATAAATTAAAGCTGATGTCATTGCTTTTTGTATCTATCTCTACAGGAGCTTAGCATAAATATTATAACACTCAACCAAAATGAAAAGAATTAAAGAAGCCGATCGCCCTTTTATCCGCAAAAAGCGATCGCCAGACTAAGGTACGCACTGCACACCCTACATATAAAGTATGTGCGTCCAGGACTGCGGATATTAGACTTCTTGCAAAAATAGTTAGGACGGGCTAGAAGCCCATCCCACAAAAATCTTTTTTTCTTGTGGGATGGGCTTCTAGCCCGTCCCAAAATTTGATTAAAAGGACTTTTGCAAGAGGTCTAGTGTAAAAAACCCGAATTTGCTACAATCTCTTAGTCCGCCTTCGCGGACTTCGTTTGACAAGCAGCGATTTCAATCCCCAAATCATACAGGGGGTAGCTTCACCAAAAACGCCACACACTCAACATGAGAAGTCTGAGGAAAGAAATCCGCAGGCTGCACCCGCGCTAACTTATAATCCCCATTTTCGCACAAAATCTTCAAGTCGCGAGCCAAAGTCGCAGGTTTGCAGCTAACATAAACAATGCGACTCGGTTTGATTTCCTTGATTGTTTCCAACACCGCGCGATCGCACCCTTTCCTCGGCGGATCGAGCAACACAATATCCGGTGTCAATCCCAAGGAAGGCAGCAAATCCTCTACAGTTCCCACTTGAAAATCGACATTTTTCAAATCATTTAATTCAGCATTTAATCTGGCTTGCTCGATCGCAGTAGGTTGCACTTCTAAACCGATCGCTATTTTGACTTGTTTTGCCAGCGGTAAAGTAAAAGTCCCAATTCCGCAGTAAGCGTCAACCAAAACCTCGCTTCCGTGCAAATTCAACTCCCCGACAATCACCTGCAACAAGGCCTCAGCAGCCTCTGTGTTTACCTGGAAGAAAGTATCTGCCCTTAGCTGAAAATTCAAACCCGCAAACTTTTCTCGCAGATAAGACTGGCCAGCAATGCAGCGAGTTTCTGCACCAAATATCACATTTGTTTGAGCTGCATTCACATTTAAACAAACACCTACAAGTTGAGGATATTGTTTCAGCCACTCAGCAGCTTGTGCTTCAATTCCCGGCAACTCTCCGGTGCGAACTATTAAAGTTAGCAACATTTCTCCCGTGCGCCGTCCGATTCGCAAGGACAAATGACGCAATTCTCCTGTATGTTGCTTTTCGTCATAGACTGGCCAATCCTGCCAGTGAATGTCTTCTTTGACTTCTTTCAACAAAGGATTGAGGCGCGGATCTTGCACCGGACACTGATTTAGATTGACTAATTTGTGGGTGCTTTTTTGATAGTAACCTGCTTGCACTTGACCAGTTACAGAAATTGCTACCGGATAAGTCGCTTTGTTGCGGTATCCCAAAAATTGGGGAAATCCTTCGATTTTTCCCGTTAAGATTTGATCGACTTGCACATCGTTAAATCCGCCAATTCTTTCTAAGGCTTGAATTATTTGATTTTGCTTGGCTGCAAGCTGATATTCATAATCTACGTGCTGCCACTGACAGCCACCGCATTTGTCGGCGACAATGCAGTTGGCTCGGATGCGGTGTTCTGATGCTTCCAGAAGTGTGTCCAACTTGCCTTTAGCATAGCTGGATTTGACTTGCACGAGGCGCACGAGGATGCGATCGCCCGTTACGGTATCGGGCACAAACACCACTAACTCACCAAAACGACCAACTCCGTCTCCGGTGTCTGCCAGGTCGGTAATCTCTATCTCAATCAGTTGACCTTGCTGGCAAGGGTTTGCCACTTTCGTCGAGTTTCGGGTGGGGAATTTAGATTTGGTCACAAGTAGTCGTGGTAGGATTTAATATGGTAATGCAATATCGCTCTCTCTTGTTTGAGATGAGTCGTAGCGAAGCGAGGCGCAAGCCATCGCACTCAAGCTCAAGTGCAGGCAGTCTTCCTGCTTCCGAACCCCTTTCTGCTACAGCCAAAGCTTGCGTTAGACAACATTGTCCTCGATCGAGCCTGTGCGATATGCTATTGGGGCTTGATGGGCCAAAACTCGTGAAACAGTCTAAATGTCTGCCGACATCCAAACTCTCGATCGCAGTTTTTGAATTTTTCCCAGAGTACCTTGGGACACAAGGAAACTAGCTTAGCTAGACAGGCGAGAATCCCCAGCCCATAATCTTTGATTTGGGTTGGGATGAAAGACGCGCGAGGATATGAGCGACCCTCCAAGAGATGTTGAGCGTAGCCAACCAGTAATGGAGGGTGGCGACGAGACGAGCAAGCACTCCGCAGTAATAATTGCGGTAAAATACTCATAGCTTAGATCAAAGAATAACAATCTGGGTCTAAGTCAAAAGTTTTGATGTGACAAGTGGGGCGGGACGTGTTCCTCACTATAAAACGCCGTAGAGGGAAACGATTGGAGTACCTTGAAGGAAGATCTTGATATCCTTGACCGGACTCAGATGCCTACAACATACCGCTTGCGGTTCGTGTAGGAGCGTCACTCACTAAGCATAACGCTTGCGGAGGTTGACCGCCTGCTTCTAAGATCGATTAATGTTAGCAGCAAGGTAAGTCGCCGAAGCAAGAATCTCATCTTTAACAGATGAGAATGTCAATGAATCTTTTCCTCAAATATCCTCAAATTTTGAATAACAATGAGCGTAGTTAGCCAATTTATTCTCCAAGCCGATGACGAACTTCGTTATCCCAGTACCGGCGAACTCCAAAGCATCAATGATTTTTTTAAGACGGGAGAACAGCGGGTGCGTATTGCTACTGCGTTGTCTGACAGTGAGAAAAAAATTGTTGAAGAAGCTAGCAAAAAACTTTGGAAAAAACGCCCTGATTTTATCTCCCCAGGGGGCAATGCTTACGGCCAGCGCGAACGGGCTTTGTGTCTGCGCGATTACGGCTGGTATTTGCGCCTGATTACCTACGGTATCTTGGCCGGTGACAAGGAACCGATCGAAAGCATCGGTTTGATTGGCGTTCGGGAAATGTACAATTCTCTGGGCGTTCCTGTTCCTGGCATGGTTGAAGCTATTCGCTGTTTGAAGGAAGCTTCTTTGGCTTTGCTCAATCAGGATGATGCTAGGGAAGCTGCTCCTTATTTTGATTATATCGCTCAAGCAATGTCTTAGTTGAAGAGGCGATTTTTTTCATGGATGTGGCGGAACATTCGCGGGTGATTTTTGGGGTAATTTTATCTCGCCATTGCTCGCAAATGTTTCGCTTCTGTTGACAGTTGACAGTTGACAGAATCGAAGGCAATGGTTTGAGCAATTAACAGCTTCCTCATAGTTGGGCGCAGTTACTCTAGTTAGGAAATATGCTAAGTTTCTGTTAGGAAGCAATGCAGTTTGCGCTTTCCCAGATTTCGAGAATGTCTTGTCTTTCAATGCACATTTCAATTAAAAAGTCAAGGGTTTTTTGGAGATATTGTTTTTTGAATTTCCGGCTGTCGTACTGAATCGATGTTTTGAGCTGCGAGAGTTGTCCAAGTGTGGGGCAGGTTTGGATTTGATGGGCGATCGCATTTTGCCATTCTTCCAACTTGCGGTACGAGATAAATTGTCCGCCGCCTTGATGATGCACGAACACTACGTAAGCCCAGGATTCGACTCGCTTAATCAGATTTTGACTTATTTTCAGGAATTTGGCGATCGATCGGGCGGTGATACGGAGCTTTTTCGAGGGTTGGATGCGGCGAAACAGTGGTGTCATGGCTGAGTCACTCCTGAACTTGGGTGAGTTGGTGTATTCCTGTATTATATCATTCTACACGAATGCAGACAACTTGCAGTAATGTTTCTAAATGTGTCATGCTCAAATCCTGTGTGCAGCCTCGATCGAGGCCAAAGTACAGCTAGCTTAAGAGTTAAATTGGATCTTTCAAAATGCCGGGATTTCTTGACTTTAAGGCTGTCGTCGAGCAGGAAAAACTGCGCCCTGTGCGATTCACGGATACGGGACGCAATAGATTGGGCAAACTTCTGAAAGCAGCTAGAGAGATTCGCGGCTGGTCAATTATCGAAACAGAAATGGTCACAAAAGAATACGAGGCCGCTCTGTTTCGGACAGCAGGAGAGCCTGTACCAAAAGATGTCGGCATTAGTAATGCTACTGTCAGTCGCTACGAACGGGGAAAGCTAGAAAGTTTGGATTGGCGATCGCTCTCCCTGTTATGCTTTGTCCTAAAGCCGATCGACCCGGTAATAGGAGAAGCATTGGAACCCACAAACGCCCTTTATATAGCTTGCGAACATCCGCCGTACAACAATGCCAAACTCTATGACTAGATTATTTGCAATGGGGATGACTGATGGTTGTACCAAACGTTGAGGTTTAGCCGTCAAATGTCAGGACTCTCTAACAAGGCTGTGGCAGACAAAGAGCAGGAATTGCGTCCCGTTCGCTTCACGGAGACGGGGCGGATGCGTTTGGGTAAGATGTTAAAGGCTGCAAGACAGACAAAAGGTTGGTCTGTTAGCGAAACACAGTTCAAAACCAGGGGGTACGAAGAGGCGCTGTTCATCGCGACAAATCAACCCGTACCCAAAGATGTGGGTATCAGTGCAGCCACAGTCAACCGTTATGAACGCGGGAAGTTGGATAATCTAGACTGGCGATCGCTCTCCCTGTTATGCTTTGTCCTAAAGCCGATCGATCCTGTGACAAATCAACCCCTGGAACCGACAAACGCTCTCTATATCGCTTGCGAACATCCGCCTTACAACGATGCGAAGCTCTACGAGTAGGTGAATCAGCTTTTTTGGGCGGGCTCGCGTGCCCACCCCACAAGAGCAATATTGAGTAATTGTGGAATAGGCATCTTGCCTGTTCTTGGGCATAATATTGATGACTAGCTTACTGCGGGCCCTTTTGCTTCGCCAGTAAAGCCTTAGCTTGTTCCCACAAAGCGTCTAACTCTTCGGGCGGATAATCGGATAAAGGTCGATCGCACGCAGCCTCAACTTTAGCAAACCGCTGTACGAAGCGATCGTTCGTTCCCTGCAAAGCAGCCGACGCATCTAAATCGTACCAGCGAGCCAATTGAATCAACACAAACATAATATCTCCCAATTCCGACTGCTGCGCGGCCTTATCCTCGTGTTTGAGAGCGTGTTCAAATTCCGCCATTTCCTCGTGAAACTTATCCCAAACGCCGTCTACACTGTCCCAATCAAAACTCACCTCCGCAGCTTTTTGAGAGATTTTTGCAGCGGCAGTAATTGGCGGCAAAGTGCTAGCATAACGGCTCATTTTTGAGGCTAAAGTTGGTGGCTTTTCCGCAGTTATGCCCTTTTCTGCTGCTTTGATTTTTTCCCAATTTTCGTTAACTTCATCGACACTGTTAATTTCCGCATCCCCGAACACGTGGGGATGGCGCCGAATCAGTTTTTCCGTGATTCCCGCAGCGACTTCGGCGAAGGTAAATTGTTCGGATTCGCTGGCAATTTGAGCTTGCAAAATTACCTGTAATAATAAGTCGCCCAATTCTTCAACGATCGCACTTTTGTCTCCTTTACGAATCGCGTCGGCGGTTTCATAGGCTTCTTCGATGATGTGCGGAATCAGAGTTTCGGGAGTTTGGGCTAAATCCCAAGGACATCCGCCGTCGGGCGATCGCAATGAGGCCACAACTTCTATCAGGTTTTCGAGCGCTACGAGCGATCGACTGTGGGAATTAGACATTAGAATTTACCTTAAGTAGAAGGAAGAAGGAAGAAGGAAGAAGGAAGAAGGAAGAAGGAAGAAGGTAGAAGGAAGAAGGAAGAAGGAAGAAGGAAGAAGGAAGAAGGAAGAAGGAAGAAGGAAGAAGGAATACATAGACAGCCAGCTCGATCGCGAGCGATATTTTACATTTTATTAGGTGGATTTACTTGTTCACCTCTTAGATTTGCTAGACGTGCGGCGGGGAGATTTGCTTTTGCGCCTCTTAATAGTCTTCGGAGGGTGCAACCCGCTCAATCCTTTCTTTTTGAACTGTTTGTAAGCCGAACCGCCCCAATCGCTAAGATAGTGGCTCATCGCGCCCAATTCCAGACCGACGTAGATGGCTATAAATTCGATATAGTGTTCCAAGAGCGATCGACCGTAACCCAAAACCGCTTCCTGCCAATTTCCGGCTAAGTTGCCAATTTTTTCGGCGATCGTCAATCCCAAGACTCCTATAACGGCGATCCAGGTAGCGAGGTACAAGATTCGCAAAGCCGTGCCGATCAGAGGCCCGTGGGACAAAAAAGAGCGGTGGCGCAGGCTTTTTTGGTAGGGAAGCCAAATAAATTTGAACCATCCCCAGCGCTGATACTGACATGAGTAAATATCTAAATCCGGGCCAAACATCAGTCCGCCGACTAAAAAGCTGCCGGAAACGAGCAAAGTCAGGTTGCTGTTTTGAGTATGGCCAAAGGTGACGCCTGCCACCAGGGGCAAACACCATAGGGTGATTCGATCGTGCGTGCGGCCAGAGGGCATTAAAAGTTTATGATTTTTTTAGTTGATCTTTCTGGGATACTGTGATATGATAAGTCCCTGTAAGCGCAATTGGGCGATTAGCTCAGTGGTAGAGCGCCTGCTTTACACGCAGGATGCCGTAGGTTCAAATCCTACATCGCCCATATCCAATTGAAAAGCTGTTTCCACTGTTTCCAAGGGCTGGAAGTTTTAACACCTTCGCTCTGTGCCTTTGCTTGGCAACAGGCAAGATGCCTGTTCCACAAGAAGAAATTTAATGTCTTGTGGAATAGGCCGGACAGCCTGTTGTTAAAAAAACTTATTGGGAATGGTGCCAGATGTGCGATCGACCAAACTTAACATTTTGTGGCGGATGTCCCACAAGTTGACACCCAATGCTGGAAAATTAATCTATTGATTGATTTTCCTTTTTAACATCGTCAGATATATGAAGCCTAAAATAACTAGCCCGATCGCCTGGAAACAAGCTGAACTTCTCATGCAGCCGGCGATGATCCGAGTGCTAGACAACATCCGCAAACAACTAGAGGAGTCAGTCTGGACAGGAACTTATCAAGAAGTGCAGGTTCCGATTCCCGGCTATCAACTAATTTTAGAGCATCAAGGCGAGCACAGATCCGTCGATATTTGGGAACTTTGCTATCGAGTCTGCTTTGTCAACTACCAGCGGGCCCACACTCAAATGCAAAGCCAGGAAGTTGTAATTGACACTTTTTTAATTGACGAGGACACTGGCGATGTAGACTGGAATCGTCTTGATGCCAAAGCGAGTCAATTAATACAAGAAGTTTTTGCTAATTTGAGTCAGTTGACAGTTGACAGTTGACAGTTGACAGTTGTCATGGGTAGTTAGAAACCGGGTTTTTTCAGGACAAACGCGTTACAGCCAGAAGATTATGAAAAAAACCCGGTTTCTCGGCCTGTGAGTGCGATCGCAAACTCAAAACCAAGCATTAATAATTCAATACACGCTGAAAGCTTAAATCTCAAATCCTATGCTAATTCAAGAATTGCACGACATTCAAGCCGCAGCAGGCGCTACTTTTGCAGAGTTAGCAACCACAGAAACAGTCCCTATCAGTTTTGGTAACGACGGTGCCGCCATCGCAGCAACTAAACAAGGTGTGGCTTTGTGCGATCGCACTCACTGGGGACGCATTCAAATCTCCGATAGCGATCGCCTGCGGTTCTTGCACAATCAAAGTACCAATAACTTTAACATACTCAAACCCGGTCAAGGTTGTGACACCGTGTTCGTCACATCCACAGCTAGGACGATCGACCTCGCCACCGCCTATGCTACAGAAGATGCTGTAATATTGCTAGTTTCAGCCAACCGCCGCCGCCAATTGCTCGAATTGCTCGATCGCTATATTTTCCCAATGGATCGCGTAGAATTAACAGATATAACCGATACAACCGTTGCTTTCAGTCTCCTCGGCCCCGAAAGCACTCAACTACTAGAAAAACTCGGAGTTACCGAACTAGACAATCAATCCTACGCTACTCACAAATCGATAAAAACCCCCCCTCTTTCGGCGGATGAAGGGGAGGTTCGAGTTGCTGTTGGTAGCGGTTTAGCAACTCCTGGATACACGTTAATTGCGCCAGCCAGCGACGCAGCCCGCTTGTGGACTGAGTTAGTTAAAGCTGGGGCCGTACCAATGGGCGATCGAATTTGGGAACAACTGAGAATCGAACAAGGACGCCCCGCACCCGATTTTGAACTCACAGACGATTACAACCCCCTAGAAGCCCGCCTTTTACACACAATTACTTATGACAAAGGCTGCTACATCGGCCAAGAAACAATTGCCCGGTTGAACACCTACCAAGGAGTCAAACAAGAACTTTGGGGCGTGCAATTGAGCGGCCCCGTTGAGCCCGGAACAGTCATCACAATTGGAGAAGAAAAAGTCGGCAAACTCACCAGTTTTGTCAAAACCGAATCCGGCTATTTTGGACTTGCTTACATCCGCACCAAAGCCGGAGGCGAAGGACTGAAAGTGCAGCTAGGAGAAATTGCCGGAGAAGTAGTAAACCTACCTTATTTAAATTAATCAGCATAGGTTCGTAGTGAGGACTTCAGTCCGCATAAATCAGAGGACTGAAGTCCTCACTACGAACCCAGAGCGCCTGTTTTAGTGGACATCAAATAATGACATATCCCTCCCTTAAAACAGCTTCACTAACCTGCGGATCCGGCTCTACAGGGTCGCTGTAATAAGTTTCAATATGTTTAATAAAACCTTCCCGATAAGCTTTCAGATATGATTCAAGTGCTTCGATATCCTGCTTTTTTGTCGCGTAATACCATTTTTTTAAAGATGTGCTAGAGATAAATAATGTAAAATCCAAGACCATCCTGTGAGAAACCAATGACATGATTCGTTAAAGATGCTAAGATTTCCTGAACTTTTACGCGGAGTTGGTCAAGATTACTAAAAACTAACTTTCGCTTAAAATTCTTTGATGTATTCCCACACTCTTTCTGTTGGATTTACTTGACAGACAATGAGGAGGCTGAAATAGTAAAATAATATTGTCTGGCAATTCAGATGTGCTTAAAAGATGACCCGGAGCATTATCGACTTGAATGATATGCAATTCATCGGGATATTCAAGCGACAATTGTTCCAAATATGCTTGAAAACAAACTTTATCTAAATGGGAAAACTCCCCAAAAAAAACTTCGTCCAGTAGATGGATATACTGCTCCGTAAAGCCAGAAACATTTAAATTTCCATTGATGTTTTCCTACGGGTTTTACACCCCGTAGTGTTATTCTTCGTCTCTGAATTGTATGTAGTCCTAATCGAGTTTCGTCACTACACCAAAACAGAAATCTTTTGTATTTCTTTACTTGGTCAGGAGCTTTATTCAGCAAGGCTTTGATTTTTTGAGACAGGCTATTTTTGAATTCATTAATTGCCGTTAAATTTTGTTCACTACTCCGGGGCCTTGGGATTTTTAATTTACTTTTTAACTACCCTTTAACCAAGGAGTATACAGCTTGATAACTACTAGGTATCTCTTTGATCGACCATAGCCAGAGATGAACTTCTTTATAACTAACTGGAAAATCCTTCGGGGTCTCTCAATTCTTGTTGTAATGCAGCAGCTACTTCAACCGATTTTTTTTTGGGTCTACCAAAAATCTGCCGATTTTTTAACAAGTTTTCTATGCCACCCTCTTTATATTGAAAGAGCCAGCGATGAATTGTGGTTTCACTTTTACCCAAAAATGACGATACTTCTCGGACTGTTTCTACTTGTCTTGACTGAAACAAATAAAGCATTTGAACTTTATTATATGCTAAAATTCTTTTTTGTTTTTTCCGAATCTCTAGCAATACTTCTATAGATTCGGTAATCTTTATATGAGGACGCCCAGACATTTTAATGTTCTCCTTTACTTGGAAGGTAACTCTAGCATAACTTTAAAAAAATGGTATTACACATTTTCAGCGCCGATCGCGAGTCAAAGTCTTTTGAGCTAAGGGTTTTAGGCTTATTCAGCAATCCCTATGTATTCTAGATAATGCCATCACTGCTAAGGTTCGCCAAAATAGGATCACGGACAACTAAAGTGAACAGATTCCTTTGGACTTCATACCAATTGCTAATTATCTTTTTAGAGCGCATCAACTCCAATTTGATAAATGCGTGAAGTGAGCAAAATATGTGAGTTTTGATCGCAGAGGTGTCTCTCACCATGAACCGACAAATTCCACATACTTGTTTTAGTCCTCTATGAAAAGTTTCAATGCCCCAATGTATATCGTGAATTGTGATAAATTCACTTCGACTTGTTTCTTGCAGCTTGGACAGTTGTGGCAGATATAAAATATAATGTCTAGAGTCTTCTTTTTTAAAGTCTTTCCTAAACAATTTTATAAATCCAAATTCTTTCAAATGAGTTATTAATCCTTCATCTGCTATCTCTAAATTACTTACCTGGCAATACTTGTGCGGCTCATTAGAGACGGTTCTGTTTTTTTAAATCCCGAATAAAAAAACAGTTTCTGGTTTCTTAGAAACTTTAAGTTTTCTACTCCTGAATACCAACTATCTCCCGTTACTATTCTTGGTTGTACTCCCGATTCTGTGATTTCCCTCACCATTTATCTAAAATAATCGTTTTTGGTTTTTCCCTCTCTTTTATCGTAAATTCTGTAATTGATTGGCACTGAATTACCATAGATGTCACTATAATATAGCGTGATTAAGTTTAATCCTCTGATCGGCTTATGGTATTTACCTGACCAAAAATAGCTAATTAATTCTGTATGTTTTGGTTCACTATACAGCTTTTATATGACTGTATCGTCAACACTTAATATACCTCCTTCTAAGTTGATAAACTTTTCTATTATCGAAAATAAATCTGACGGTTCATATCTCTCTCTCACCAAAAAGCCATTAATACTATCATGGGAAACGTCTCCCAATATCTCTGAAGTGCCTACTGCACCCCCCAAACTTGGGTTCTGAGAGTAAAAATAAGGTGTATAGCTCCTTATTGCATCGCGCTGTCGAGGTTTTAGTTATTTTTCTGATTGTCCGATACCAGGCACGTAGATGTTCCCTCTTTATCAATGCACTATTTGGTTATTTTGTCAATGCGTAAGTCCTAATTTACTGAAACATTAGCTATATTTGGTAACCTGCCATACAGATAGCTTGAGTAGTAAAAGGCTGTGGAATCGCTGTCAAATATAATGTTAAGAGTTTTAACGCTTGCGCTACTTTATATGAACTTTAAAATTGCGTCAAAACTCGTATGTGATTGCAAAGAAATAGTAAAGATATGTTTTGAGTATTGCCAACAGCCAGCAACTTAAGTTTATAGTTGTAGAGACAAATGTTTGATAGATCGTGTTCCAACTTGGTCGATCGCCAAAATAAATAGGTAAAGAAATGCTTAATAAAACTACAAGTAGGCTGAAGACAAGCAATAAGTATGAGAGCCGATAGGGTATCTCTACCATAGGGTGTCTTTCCCATCAAGTCGCTTTCAGTCTAAAAAATCTTAAAATCAAGCAGACTTTAAAAGATTCTGTCCCTCGAAAATCAGTTTAACAACTCGCTTATCAGCAACCGTATTTCTAGAATCTCAAGGAGCCAACAGTGAAAAGTGTAATTAACCCCTCAGAAGTGTTTGAAGGTGCTAGCAAAGCCGAAATAATCGATCGCATCCAACGGTTAGTTCCCCCAGGTTCCCCGGAACCCCAAGATCCTGAAATCCTAGCAGCCCTAAAAACTCTCACCGCACAGCTAATCACCGCCTATCAAGCCGACGGACAACTAGAAAGCGAACCTTTTACCGACGTGCGCGATCGTACAATTCACCTACAGGCATCCGCAGTCAACAGCAAAATCAAAGGAAAAACCATTCTCGTAACCGGGGGAGAAGGATGCGTCGGCGCTTTCTTAATCGAAAAACTCATCGAATTAGGCGCAACCAAAATCATTTCCGCAGACAAAGCCCGATGTCAAAACCCCGGAGAAACTCTCCCGCATTTTAACAAAGAAGGTGAAGTAACTTTCTATGCGGTTGACATTCGCAACTGGGAGGCACTGAAACATATATTTGAGGTAGAAAAACCAGAGATTGTTTTTCACCTAGCAGCCCAACGCCAACCCGGACTAGCTGAAATCAAAATCCGAGAAACAGTTACAACCAGCCTGTTAGGATGCAAACACGTCATCCAGCTATGCGAAGAATACGGCGTAGCAGACTGCATCTTCTCTTCCACAGGCAAAACATCTCGATACTTTACAACCGAAGTTTACGCAGCCTCCAAAAAGTTTGCCGAATGGCAATTTGCCAAAGCAGCTCAAGCAGGAAACGTCACTTACGGGATGGTTCGCTTTACTCATATGTTGGAAAATAGCTTGTTCTGCGAGCAAATGTCCAAAAAAGTAGAGCAAAGTAAAACTGTCAACGTTCATGCTCCCCACCGCTACGTCACCGCTCAAAATCTTGTCGAAGCCGTACATTTATTGCTGAACGCTCTGGTAGTCTCCGTTCCCGGAAAACTGAAAATTGTCGCAGTCAGCAATCTCGGGTGGCCGACAGAAACCTTGGAAGTTGCTCTTTATAAAATTCTTGAATCAGGCAAAAATCTGCCGATTTATTTTCAAGGACTTTTACCGGGATACGAAGAACCATTTTTCCTCGGACAGTTTGACTGGAGCAAGCCTACAGACATCCATCTGCTAATTAATGTTCTGGAAGATCCTTTTAGAATCATTGATGATGCTGGCGACATGGTAACTGTAGAATTAGCTCCTTTTTCTTTGCGCGTGTTAGATGGACAAGTGTCAAACTTGGAAAACTTAATCAACACTCCAGATTTACCGGAAGTGGAAATCAAGCACGCTCTAGTCGCAGCAGAAAAAGAAGTTATTGCTTCCTCTTTTGCATGGAGTTCCCCCCAAGAGTTGTTAAAGATTTTGCAGTGGGGAGTCAATCCCAAGAAATTGCAAGGTTACGGAACAGAAATTGGTGACTACACGGAGATTATCGAACTCCTGCTGCAAGGAATGTACGGGCGGCTCAACGAAGAAGTCTTGAAGGATGCCGGAATTACTGCTGATGAATTTGAGCAGTTAGTTGACAGTCTTTCTACGCTGGATTCTATTCAAGCAGAAGTGGGATATTTGCGATCGATATCGAGATGTGTCAGACAATCTGTACTCCCCGCACACTTCACCAAAAAAAAATCTGAACCTTCTCCTGTCCACGATGCAGCGTAATTGGAAAATAGTTTAGAGATGGCTTTGTTGATTTTAGTCGATTAAAAATAGAACATCGCAAACCCGGTTTCTTTGAAATACCGGGTTTCTTAATTCTAGGCCTATTTGAGGTTAAGTTAAGTGATTTATAGCATTTCGAGCGAAAGATGAGGTATAACTGTAAATAAAGTTTTTGAGGCGATTTCACTTACTATATAATCACTATCTGAGGGCTAAAGCCCAACAACATACCTCAGCTATCTGAGGGCTAAAGCCCAACAATATACCTCAGCTATCTGAGGGCTAAAGCCCAACAATATACCTCAGCTATCTGAGGGCTAAAGCCCTCTGAGGGCTAAAGCCCAACAATATATCTCAGCTATCTGAGGGCTAAAGCCCAACAATATACCTCAGCTATCTGAGGGCTTTAGCCCAACAATATATCTCAGCTATCTGAGGGCTTTAGCCCAACAACATACCTCTAGCAATAAGTCTTATTTAGATTAACAAAATTACGGCTGCTGTTGCTAGCAATAACAGGATTCCGGCCGCACCTGCGAGGGGTTTTGCTGCTATTCCTGTAATCGATTCCGGTACTTTGTTGGTTTGATTAATTAGTCCTTCTGTATCTACGGTAGTTATACCCCAAATCCATCCGGCGTGGAGTCCGATCGCCAATCCTAAGCTACCATTGTCGGTGATGCGGGCTAAAATTAAAACCAGACCCATCAGCCACAATCCAGGTAGTTGCGGTATAGTTTCTTTTGCTGCCCAAATTAGGTGGGCGATCGCAAAAATCAAACTGGCGATCGCACCTGCGGTTAGTATTGAGTAATCTTGCTGGAGTAGATTTTGCAAACAGCCGCGAAAGATTAACTCTTCTGTCGCGCTAATCCACAGGGCTAATAACAGAGTCACGAGAGTTGAAGGCTTCAGAATTGAAGCCGGAAAATGAATGATTGTTTCGCCTGTTTCGGTTTGAACTTTGGTGTTTTGTAGTTCCAGCCAACCAGCGGTTAATTGCACGCCGAACAAAATGGTTAAGCTGACTACTGCTAATGTTAATCCCAGCAGCGAGGATATGAAAGTTGCGGGTTGCCAATCCCAACCCCAGTCAGCCAAAGATGCGCCTTCGATCCAAGTTGTCGCCCACAAAATTAAGGGGACAATTAAGTAGAGGGAAGCTAGTAAAGGCAGTTTTTTGTTGCCTAAGGGTTGGGGCGGATGCCATTTGAGGGCGATCGCCAGTATAATTGCTACGGGCAGCCACAAACAAGCCCAAGTTGAGAAAAAAACAATTACTTTGACAATTGCCGGTATTGATGGCGACACCAGTCGCAGGTTATTCAGGCTGTTCCACATTTAAGCGATTGTCTCACAAATAGAAGAGAGTGCAGCGATTTATGGGTAATAGGACTTACGCTGTTAAACCAGGTTTCTGCCGAATATGTTTGGTTTGGCGATCGGATATTGACTAATAAAATCATGTTAGCTAGAACCACACAATAAAATAGGTTTGTAGTGAGGACTTTAGTCCGCATCCATTACGCTTGACTAAAGTCCTCACTACAAACTTTTTTTAAGTCATTTACCGGAAATGCTATAATGTCAAACCCGGTTTTATCGGCATTATACCAGTGCGATCGTTGGAAGATGCACAATTAATCGAATTAGAGATTAATTGTTAATTTATCTTCACCTTAGTGGTCTTAAAGCATTATTCCTCGGCATTATCGGTTTCGTCTTCCTCGCTTGAGTTCGGATTCCGATCCTGACTGCGATCGCCATCTACCTGGATCAGGTGAATGTGCTTGTAACCCAACTTAATTTCAAACCGATCTCCGGGTGTTAATCCCATCGATTCAGTGTAAGCCGTACCGAGTACAATTTGACCGTTTTTGTGGACGCTGGCGCGATAAGCTGCTTCTCTACCCCGACCATCTTTTTTGCGTTCTGAACTTAAGGGAATCCCCTTGGCGGCGAGTACAGCATTGTAAAAACCGCTGAGATTAACGCGGGTGCGATCGTTTTTTGTTGTAGAGTAGTAGCCGCAGTGTTTTGCGGTTTCTCGTTTGGGCAAGTGAGCGAGTTCTTTGAGTTTTTGAAGCAGGGCTTTTCCTGTAAGTGGATCTGTGGCAGTTTCAATCATTATGTTGAGAAGCGATCGGGGAATACCTGCGATTTGCAAATAAGCTTTTGTGCCGATTTGTAGCATTATCAAAAATATATACTTAAATTTATGCGTTTTACTAAAAATATTTTTCAGCAAAACTCTAAAAAAATAAAACCTTTGATAATTAAGCCTTCCAGCTTGTGATTTATAGCTGCTTCCATCGGAGTTCTTCCTTCAAAGGCGATCGATCCGGCGCTGAATTTGTCTCAGGGACTGGTACATTTCGGGTAGGCGGTTGTACACAGCAGCGGCTTTGAGAAAGAGTTTGTGGGGAATTGCTGGAACCCCAGTCACGATCGCACCTGCGGGCACGTCGCTGTGAATTCCGGCTTTGGCTGTGGCGATCGCGCCATCTCCAATTTTAGCTTGATTGGCTATTCCTACTTGACCCGCCAAAATTACATTATTGCCAATTATTACTCCGCCCGCTAAGCCGACGTGGGCGGCAAAAGCGCAATTTTTCCCGATTTGACAGCCGTGACCTACGTGTACTAAATTGTCGATTTTGGTATTCTGGCCGATGCGGGTTTCTCCGACGGCGGGCCTGTCGATCGTGCTGTTGCAGCCCACCTCAACGCCCTCTTCCAATACCGTGCATCCAGACTGCTCCATTTTCACCCATCCTGAGGCTGTCGGCACAAACCCAAAACCTTCGCTCCCGATCGCCGCACCGCTGTGAATGACGCAATTTGCCCCGATCCGAGCACGTTCGTGAATCACACAGTTAGCGTGTAGAACTGTATTTTCGCCAATTACTGCATCTGGGTAAATTACGACATTTGGATGAATGCAAACGTTATTGCCGATTTTGACTTTTGCTTGAATCACGCTGTGGGGGCCGATACTGACATTTTCACCGATTTCAGCTTCGGGGTGAACTGTAGCGGAGGGATGTATTTCGGATGCTGGGCGAAATGGTTGGTAAAAAAGGCCGATGGTTTGAGCAAATAGCAATCGCGGATCTGCTGCGGAAATCCAAGCAATGTTGCGATCGCTGCATTGAGCTTGCAAGCCTTCATCTAAGGGTAAAATTAAGGCTGAAGCGTTTGTAGTGGCTGCATGAGCGGCAAATTTAGCTCCTTCTATGTAACTGATCGTACCCGATGTGGCTTCATCGACTGGGGCGGTGCCTGTAATTTCTCGATCGTCCGCGCTGGAGGCATTTAGGCTGTGACTGTTGGCTAAGTTAAGTTTTTCTACTAAGTCGCTAAACTGCATAAATAAAAATTTGCTGTTAACACCGATTCCTCAAGCTCAAAATCATATCATGTTCGATTGTTTGTAGTCAGGACTTTAGTCCTCAGTTTTTATTCTTTAAAATTATGAGGACTGAAGTCCTCACGAAGAACCTGGAAAGGACTGAAGTCCTCACGAAGAACCTGGAAACGAAGAACCTGGAAAGGACTGAAGTCCTCACGAAGAACCTGTTCGATCGCCCTTTTTGACTTTACCAGTGCCCATGCAAAAGGGAGCCGATCGTCTTCTGCTCCCACTCACTCTCGAAAAGCTGTAAACTATTCAGTTATTTTTGGCAACTATTGTACAGAAGAGGCTTCTACATCTACGGTGCGGGGTGTCCCTTCTGAATAGGTGTCGGTTGGTTCTGAGGCTGAGGCTGTCTGTGTTTGGCGGGATTTAAAATAGTCGATCGCCATTTGGGACACTTCGGAAATCAGCAATACTGCGATCGCCACATCGTCAATTTGTCCGACTACGGGGAGGAAATCCGGCGCAATGTCGATCGGGCTTACCAGATATGCCAGTGTTCCCAGAATAATCCACCAGCGGTACTTGGGGTTGCGGAGCGTCTCGCGGTACCAGGTATAAATCGATTGTATAGAAAAGCTCATGGGGTTGTCCTCTCGTTATATTTTCAATCTTGACAAATTCTCGCTCGAAATGCTTGTGGAGATATCCCCCCTAGGGTTGGGAAGAGAATTCTACTCAGGGACATTTGGAATTGGGTACGGGCGATGTGCTTCACGTGTCCGAAGGCCAAGCCGGGACACTTCCAAGCGTCGGTATAGTTGGGATCGAGTTGCAGCACTTGCAAGGGAAAGCGCGATCGCCTGCTCAAAATCCCGATCGTGCAGCTACTTGACTCCTTGCTCGAATGGCGCCTCGATCTCTTCCATAATTTGCCAATTCTCCCTCTCTAAAATATAGACAACTAAAGATTTTGCCTAAATTTTGTACTTTTACGCGATCGTGACTTGCACACAATTTATCAGTTCAATTTATTGGCCTCCCTCAATCTTAAATTAGTCTGATTTCCTCCTCATATTTTCAATAATCAAAATGTTCGTAAAAGAACCTTTTTTTAGTATAAAATAACACCTGTTATTTTTGTTTTGGGATGTGGGCGATCGGTTGATTGCTAATATTTCGATCGTCGAAACTCAAAATATCTTGTCTTAGGATCTGCCATATTTGAACAAATAAAACGGTTCACTAAGGAACAGTTTTTTGGTATAAGTTGACACCTACTTTTTTTGAACTTCGCGATGCGGTCGATCGCCCGAATTACTGACATTTTTCGGGTTAAAACTCAGTCAAAATACACATTCATCCTGTAACTTCTTTCCCACAATCCTTGCATTCATTGGATTTCAGGCTGACATCAATCTCGGTATGGGTTTGAAAATCCGATTTTTACAGCTACTATTCTCACCGATCGCCCTACGGTCAGCCTAAGTACAAATAAATAAAATTAGTATCAGAAAATACCCGTAGTCCGAGTTTGGACAGGGCGTTAAGTTCGATCGAAAAAAGGGTAGTTTTCACCCGTCTTGAAACACCCATTTTTGGTCGCCGATCGCAATTTCGCAACCATTTGCCAACCAAAAAGGCTCATTAGCAGCCAGCCTCTGCCCTCCGACAAAAGTGCCGTTGGAACTGCCGCTATCGACAAGTTGATATCGCTGTTTGCCAACTTCGTCAGTGGCGCGGCGGATTTGGGCGTGGTAGCGCGAACTTTGCGGATCTTGCAATACTAAAGTGTTAGTCGGTTCGCGTCCAATTGTAAAAGGATTAGCCGTTAAACCGATCGCCTGTCCAGAAAACTTGTAAATTAAATATGCAGTATTTTTGCGATCGCTGCTGGCGAGTACCGTCGGTGCAAGTGAAGGTGAATTTCTCGCGGGTGGGAGACTATTTTGAGCGAGTTGTTCTGTCAGTTGTTGCAAATCGCGATCGAATGATGCTGCTGTTTCAGAAGCTGGAAGACTCGCCGGAGAATGACCTGAAATTAAGTTTAACTGCTGGACGGGAGCTTGAGGTGCGATCGGGCGGCCAGCTTCAGCAATTCTCATTTGCAGGGCGGCCGAATTTTCTGCTTCCTGTCGCGCACTCATTCCCTCAACTTGGCGAATCACTCCGTTGGTTTCGGGGAAGCTGACATCGCCAATTCGCACGTCTTCTAAATTAAAACCTAGGGGATAAAAGTCTTGGACGCGATCGAGCAAATTTTGGCGCAGCAACAGCCGACCTTGGGTGATAAGCTGTTGTAAAGAAAATTGCCCGATCGCTAATCCCATACAATCTTTAACTGCACTTGCTAAAGCCGCGATCGGATCGGACAATTCCAAAGCTACCCGTTTCGGATCTATAACTTGATAAATAACCGTCAAAGTCGCATCAATTAAAAATCTATCCTTAGACAAAAAATCTCCGTGGGACTGCACGTCCAAGTTGCGAAGTTTGGTATCTACGAGGACAATTTGACACTGTTCCAGTAGGGGAAGGGCGAAGCTGAAATGGCGCCCGGATTTCAGGGTACGCACGGCGCGGCCGTTTTTGACCAACAAACCTGTGCAACCCGCCCCTATGAAGTCCATGCTAAACCCGGCCCAGCGTTCTGGAGTCACGGTTTGAATCAGGGGAGAGGCGTTGTTCATGGGATGCGTTGAGGGAGGAATGATTCTACTTTTAGGGTAACAAATTGCTGGCGGTCGATCGGGCGATCGGTGTGCCTGTTCGGCAACTTCTATACTGTACGCCTCCACGAGTCCCCATTCAGCACGAACAGCAAGGAGCCTCTCACCTACCCGAAGGGAGGTGATGAGAGGAATTGCGAGGCAAAAATGAGACACCCTTTGACCATATCAATCCGCAAAAATGACCGGGAGAAGGGTAGTTGAGTTTTTGCCAATTTCTGTGTTCGGCAGTTGGTCAACCCAGTCCTCCACTATTTGGGTTACTGTTTTATCTTTACTTACTGCATACGCCCTTAATTTATTCAATCGACGTTCGGACATCCGCACATTTAATCTTGTAGTTTTCATATTTTTGTCTACCCATTGTTATCACGTCTATGCTATCATATCTATAACAGGAGGTAAATAACAGGTGAAAACGGCATACCAATACAAGCTACGTCCAACAAAACAGCAAGCGCAAGAAATAGACCGATGGTTGTCTATGTGTTGCGCTCAATATAATTATTTGCTGGCAGATAGATTTAATTGGTATGAGCAAAATCGTTGTCCAATCAATGCCTGTCCACTTGTTTGTCATCTCCCGGAGCTGCGAGATTACCCCGAATATTTTGGGCAAAAAAGAACACTCCCTAAGTTGAAAGAGACGCATCCTCATTACAAAGATGTTTATTCCGATGTTTTGCAGGATGTTGTCAAGCGAGTGAAAACAACTTTTGACCGATTTGTAAAGGGGGATAGCAACGGAAAACGTAGCGGAAAACCAAGATTTAAAGCTCGTAGTAGATACAGAACTTTCTTATACCCAAGAATTAAACCTGATTGTATTGCCAATGGTAGAATTTCTTTGCCCAAATTAGGTCAAATTAAAGTTATTTTGCATCGACCGCTACCGGATGATTTTAAAATTAAAACCGCATCTATCACGAAAAAAGCTGACGGTTACTATGTAACTCTAAGCTTGGAAGATTCAACCGTTCCCGAAATCAAGCCTGATATAAATCCAAGGTCAATGACTGGGATTGATGTTGGTCTAAAGGAGTTTTTGACAACTTCTGAAGGTGAAACTGTTGCTATTCCCCAACACTACCGAAAATCACAGAAACGTTTAAAAGTTATTCAAAAACGTGTCTCTCGTCGTAAAAAAGGTAGTAATCGCAGACAAAAAGCAGTAAAACAACTAGGCAAACAACATAAAAAAGTTGCAGACAAACGCAAAGATTTTCATTTCAAAACGGCGAACAACTTATTGGAAAAATATGATGTTGTTGCAGTTGAAGATTTGAATGTTAAGGGACTTGCGCGTACCCGGTTAGCAAAGTCTGTACTTGATGCTGGATGGTCAAGCTTTCTGTCGATACTGATAAACAAAGCCGAGAAAGCTGGTTTATTGGTGATCCCGGTTCAAGCGTCTGGTACGAGTCAAGATTGTTCTAATTGTGGTGTGAAAGTTCCTAAAAAACTGCATCAACGCTGGCACGACTGCCCCCATTGTGGATGTAGTCTAGACCGTGACCATAATGCAGCGATAAATATAAAGAACAGAGCGGTGGGGCATCCCGTTCTTAAAGCCAAGAGTCTCCTAAGCGATAGCCGGATTGTCTTGGAAGCCTACACTGTACTCTAAGAGTCAGTGTAGGAGTATGTCACCACGTACTGGATCTAGTTTGCATCTAATATCAATTCCGGTTGCACCGTCAGGTGATGTTGACGGTTAACAGTTAACTGTTAACGGTTTAAACAATACCGATACAACCGGAAACTATATTAAATGGGTTCTATCAAAATAATTATTCTCACGTACTTACTTACTTGATTGCTAATTGCTAATTTATAATCATCTGGTGTCCCATCAGGTGTTGCTTAATCAGGGTATGAAAAAAATAAGTTGAAAATTCCCAAGCTTTGTCGATACTGGTTTCTCTGACTGGCATATTTAGCCTTTCATACCGTCAATCAGCAACGCCTCCCATCAATTACCCGCAATCAATAAGGTTCGATCGGGGTAATTGTCTTCGGACACCATCTCCAAGCAGCACATTACACACAAAGAAGCACAAATATGATGAATTATTTCAAGCCTTTGTTAATTTTTACAGCCTTTGCAGCGGTTCTGGGTTTGGGAAAAAGTGGGGCGCTAGCTGCGGTTTGGATTATCTCTGAAACTCAGTTAAGTTTGCCACTTCACAGGGTGCAAATAGCAGCAAAGAGCGATCGCAATTTTAAGACTTCAAAAGGTACATTAAAACCAGGTAGTGTCCTATCTGTCGATCCAGATGAAGTTAGGGGCCTACCAAAAGCTGAGGCGCGGCGACGTTTCATCCTGAATAAGATATATCGCCTTCAGGAAGGCACTGCCGCTGACGATTTATTCATCGTTGATGAGAAAGCAAATAAATGGGCAGTAGAGAATGTCTCTGACGCTACAATGGGCGCTACTACTCGCGGTGTCGCCGAGATAGTCTCCGGTAAAGGCAAAGTCTGGGCGCTGATCCAGAAGTTCTAAAAAAAACGCCACTTTTTAGGGCGGCGTTCTTTTTAATTAAGCATTAAAAATGGCATAATTTCCATTTTTGATTCTTAATTTTCTAACAGTCGTAGTACAAAGCAAACTCGTAAGGGTGAGGACGTAACCGCATCGGGTTGACTTCGTTGTCGAGTTTGTAAGAAATCCAGGTTTGGATGAAATCTTCGGTAAAGACGCCTGTTTCTGTTAAGAAAGCGTGGTCTTTTTCTAAAGCTTCTAACGCGCCTTCCAAGGAACCGGGAGTAGAAGGAACTTTGGCTAATTCTTCCGGGGAAAGGTCATAGATATCTACGTCCAAAGGTTCGCCCGGATCGATTTGATTTTTGATGCCGTCTAAGCCTGCACACAGCATGGCTGCAAAGGCTAAATAGGGGTTGGATGTCGCGTCGGGACAGCGGAATTCTAAGCGCTTGGCTTTCGGGTTGTTCCCGGAAAGGGGAATTCGCACTGATGCCGATCGATTTCCTTGAGAATAAGCTAAGTTTACTGGCGCTTCAAAGCCGGGAACTAACCGCTTGTAGGAGTTGGTCGTCGGGTTGGTGATTGCCAAAAGTGCCGGGGCGTGCTTGAGAATGCCGCCGATGTAATGCAGTCCCATTTGACTGAAACCTGCATATTGATCGCCTGCAAATAGCGGTTGGCCGTCTTTCCAAATCGACTGGTGAACGTGCATCCCGGAACCGTTGTCGTTAAACAGCGGTTTGGGCATGAAGGTGATGGTTTTGCCGTATTTTTTGCCGACGTTTTTGATGACGTATTTGTATGTCAGCAAGTAGTCTGCGGCTTGGACTAATGTGGCAAACCGGAAACCGAGTTCGCACTGCCCGCCGGTGGCGACTTCGTGGTGGTGCTTTTCGATTGGTACGCCGCATTTGGCCATTGTCAGCAGCATTTCCGTTCTCATGTCTTGAGAGGTATCGGTTGGTGCTACTGGGAAATAACCTTCTTTGTAACGCGGTTTGTAGCCGAGGTTGCCGCCTGCTTCTTCTTTGCCGGAATTCCAGCGACCTTCGACGGAATCTACGTAATAATACCCGGAATTTTGGGTTTGGTCGAAGCGAACGTCGTCAAAAATGAAGAATTCTGCTTCTGGGCCGAAGAATGCTGTATCGCCGAGACCGGTGGTCAGCAGGTAGTCTATGGCTTTTTGGGCGATCGTCCGGGGACAGCGGCTGTACGGTTCGCCGGTGCGGGGTTCTTTGATGCTGCAAATGAAGCTGATGGTGGGTTCTGCCATGAACGGGTCCATCCACGCGGTGGTAGGATCGATGACCATTGTCATGTCTGATTCGTTGATGGCTTTCCAGCCCCGAATGCTGGAACCGTCGAAGGGTACGCCGTCGGTGAAGGCGGTTTCGTCGATTTGGTCGTGGTACAGGGAAAGGTGTTGCCAGATCCCCGGCATATCGATGAATTTCAGATCGACGATCTGGATCTTATTTTCTTTTATGTAGTTGAGGGCTTCTTGGGGTGTCTGGAACATGACTTACTCCTGATATTGGTTTTGTTGCGGGCGATCCTGCAACGAGTGCTTCGCTAACGGCAGATTTCAGAATGTTTGCGCGATCGTATGCCTTGAGTACCCACAGTTTTGTAACAATAGATACAAAATATTAAAGTGGGTCTAGTGGGGCAGGACAATTTGTGATGATTGCCTTGTCTGTGTTTCGGCTGTTGATATCAGGCAAACGGCTGAACTTGGCGGTCATTTGCCGGGGAGGGACTACCCTGTGTGCAAATCCTATCTCAAATCTTAATCAAAGGCCGATTTGTAGTAGTCTACAATAGGCGGTCTATCTCAGATAGCAAAGTATTGATAAAGATTTTTGGGAGAGAAACTTATGCGCGATGCCGTGACGAGTCTGATTGAAAATTATGATGTTGCTGGTAGGTATTTAGACCGAGATGGTATCGATCGGTTGAAATCTTATTTTGCAACTGGCACAGCACGGGTACAAGCAGCAGCAGCGATTAACAGCAATGCTGCGGCTATTGTCAAGCAAGCTGGTATTCAGCTATTTGCAGAACAGCCCGAACTAATTCGTCCCGGTGGTAATGCCTACACAACTCGTCGCTACGCGGCTTGTCTGCGAGATATGGACTACTACTTGCGCTACGCTACTTACGCCTTGGTGGCTGGAAGTACCGATGTGCTCGACGAGCGCGTGCTCCAAGGTTTGCGAGAAACTTACAATTCTCTGAGCGTTCCCATCGGCCCGACGGTAATGGGGATTAGCATTATGAAGGAGATGGTTAAGGCTCAGGTTGAATCTGCCGGCTTGTCTGTCGGGCCTTTTCTAGAACAGCCTTTTGATTACATGATTCGCGAATTGAGCGAACAAGATATTTAAGTCAAGCAAGCTGGTTTTTTTAGCAGCAAATTGCTTTTGTGGCTTGCACGTAGCAGGCTCTCGATCGCTTTTTTGGCATCACAGCAGAAAAGCGATCTTTTTTACGGATTATACCATTTTCGATTGGGGCTTAAAGAATAGACAATGACTTACTGCCTAAGGGTTTGGAGTTGGCTCTTCATTTGTATTCTTGTTGGAAATTGGTATTAAAAATCGCCGACATATCCCCAGACGAGGCATTTGTCGAGGGAATTTTTCGTGTGGTGGCGGTTGATTTGGTCGGTGCTGATTGCTTCTACTTCGCCGTTGGGGTAAAGAATGTGGATTAGGTTGCCGCTGACGAAGGCCAGAGGATTTTCTTGACAAATGTCAGAATTTCTGATCGGAAAGTTCGTTTTTTTCATGTCCATCGCCCTGATTGTGTTTGTAGCGCATTCCCCTGTATTTACATAATCTTTGATTTGCGACATTTTTTATGTGATTCTACGAATGTCGATGTGTGATAAAACTACAGGCTCATAGCGATCTCAGTCACATCATGTGGGGTAGGAGCGATCGGCGATCGAGCTTCAAAATACTATACAAATGCTGATGTGAGGGCATCGCCCTCGGAAAACCCAAATAATTATAAAAAATCCGCAGTCGGGTTTTTGCGTAAGTGCTAATCTGATACAGTCCTTAACCCTATCCGTACAGATTAAACATCTTGGCTAAACAACGAATAGACACTTTATTGGTAGACCTGGATTTATGTACCTCCCGACAACAAGCTCAAGCCTTGATTCGGACTGGCCAAGTCTCGATCGACCAACAGGTAATTGACAAACCGGGCACTGAGGTTGACATTGCAGCCAATATTTTGATTAAACAGCGATCGCGCTACGTTTCCAGAGGCGGCGACAAATTAGCCAAAGCTTTAGAAATATTTGCAATTCCCGTCGCGGGCAGAATCTGTCTCGACGGCGGCATTTCCACAGGCGGTTTTACCGACTGCTTGCTGCAAGCCGGTGCGGCACTGGTATACGGGATCGATGTTGGCTACGGTCAAGCTGATTGGCGCTTACGCAACGATCCGAGGGTAATTTTGAAAGAACGCACCAATTTGCGCTACATGACTGCTGCGGAGCTTTACGGCGACTCACCGCGAGCAGATTTGGCGGTAGTAGATGTGTCGTTTATTTCGCTGGATAAGGTTTTACCGGCGCTGTGGGAATTGTTGGCACCACCGCGAGAAGCGGTATTGTTGGTAAAGCCGCAATTTGAGGTGGGGCGCGATCGCGTCGGGAAAAAAGGCGTAGTCAGAGACTCGGCAACTCAAGCCGATGCGATTTTTCAAGTGTGGAAGGCAGCTACAGCTTTAGGATGGCAGGAAAGAGGCTTAACGTGGTCGCCTTTACTTGGCCCGGCCGGTAATATCGAGTATCTTCTATGGTTGGGGATCGATCGCGAACAGGAACCAGACCAAAGTGCGATCCTCTTCGAGGGCTGCGCTAACGAAGAGGGTGTTGTGAAGGAACGGATCGCACAAGTCGCAAAAGCGGCCGCGCAGGAACTTGTCAAGTGATTTTAGATTTTAGATTTTAGATTGACTGCAAAATGTCAAACTAATCAATTTTAAGACTCAAATGTGGACAGCCAGATTTATCTAAAATTTTAAATTGTTTTGTCAATCAGACTCCTAAACTTTCACAAGAGTGAATAATTCCATGCAGCCATTAAAACAAGTCGGTTCGATTTTCTTGTACGTCCTAGGTGGCATAGGTTATCTGGCGATTGCAGCTACTATTGTAGGCGTGTCAATTCTCATCAAGTTCGCAGCTCTGCTACTGGCAGATAAATTATTATATACAATTCTGATTATCGGTGATTTGTTGAGGGGCATCGAAATTATTGAACTGTTAAATATATTGGTATTTGCTTTTATCGGCATGGGATTTGGCATCGCAACAAAACTGCTACATCCTAAATACAGTCGCCAAATTAGTGCGGCTTTGTTGATACCTATAGTTCCCATAGTTTTCATGAGTACGCCAGCCATCAGATATAATTCTTGGCTGGACAAAGTAGCGGAATCGGATAAGTTAGCGCCGGCGGAAACTGCAACATTAACCAACTCATTTTTGAACCGAAAGGTAGGAGTGGAAGGTTTTCTCGGTTATTATGTATATACAGGTCAGTTTCCGGTGATTCCCACAAAACAATCTGAGATGAAAGACCTCGACAGCTTTGAAAAAAAGGTTAATTCGAGATTTGTGCAGTTAACTGGTGTTGCTCCGACGATTGTTTCTTGGTCAATGCGGGTTTGTTTTTGGCTGATTAGAATATTTTACTTTTGTATTGCGGTAATTGCGACGATTGTTCATTTTAGGGAAGGTGTGAGAATCGCGGGACGATAAGAATACAAGCTGTGGGGTGCTTATCTAATTTTCAGGTACGTAGTTGCGCTTCAGCGCTCTGGGAGCAGGTACGTAGTTGCGCTTCAGCGCTCTGGGAGCAGGTACGTAGTTGCGCTTCAGCGCTCTAGGAGCAGGTACGTAGTTGCGCTTCAGCGCTCTGGGAGCATCTCATTTGTTGTGCAAAAACCATTTTTTCGAGAGGTACGTAGTTGCGCTTCAGCGCTCTAGGAG
>RDXX01000021.1 GCA_004292955.1 Oscillatoriales cyanobacterium
GTACCGTTGCCGACTTTCGTAAGTCCCGACATTAAACAGATTGTTTGACCACCTCAACAGTTGCTCGACAATGATTTTGTCGAGTCCTGTTAAATGCCACAGGTCTCTTTGTACTGCGTACATCTTTTTTTACCCTCCTTGATTTATTTTACTAGAATTGGTAAATATTTAACTGGCAGGATAAATCCTGCAATGCCCTTTCATCCCTGGACTTTTGTCGCAGGGTTTTCAGGGTATTTCTTATAATCTCGCTCATTTATAGCATACTAAATCAAAATTGCAAGGCCTATAGATATTTTTAAACTCTGGTATCTTTCGAGCTAAAAATATTAATGATTGCACGTTTTGATGCCTGTTTTGGGTACACTTTTATCTCGCCCAATTTCGATCGCATCTAGAAGTCACACTGCGAGTCAAGCCGGAGTATCTATCCAAAGAGAGAAAAAATGAAAATCTTTGATTCATAATTTTCTTTCCTGCCTGTTGCCCAATGTCTTAAACTGACTGTTCACAAGAAACAGAGCTGTTAATTAGAGGCAGAAGCGGCCCGGTTTGCTCTTGGCCGTTGACGGCTAGTTCGCTGTGGCAAAGGTAAAGCACGGAACAACGACTTAACAAATCTACCAGAATTCGCCGCAGTCGCTGTTGGTCGGCGGCCGTTTCGTCTTCGGTTCCCCAGGGACGCCCCAATTGCGATCGCACAAATAAGGGTGCACCAAACAAAGTCGCCGCACCGCCGCTCAGCCATAGGGGCGAACCGGCATCCAGCCAAAAGTGCCATTTGTGGGCGCGGCGGCTGCTGCGGTACTGGAAGATGTTGGCGAGGGTGACGGCTTGGGCTTCTGGGCCTTGGGAACGGACTGGAAACGGGTTGGCGGTGACGGTTCCTTGGCGCAACAACTGGATGAACCTGGCGATCGTTTCTGAGTCGCCCCCGTTTGTGGGTTCTACACGCTGCATTCGCGCGTGTATTTCCCAGTAGTGGGCGGCGGTTTCCATTAACTCTCGCAGGGCTGCTAGCCGATCGAACGGCAGATATCTGTCGTTGATGAGAAATTTCTGGATCGCTCGATCGATCAGCGCAATGGGACTGGGTAACAGCCGCTCCTGTTGTTGCGATCGCTGTTGTTCGATCCACTCTACAATTTGCTCGTAGGCCAAAGCTGCTCGGTGTCCCACTCTGTCCCACCGGGGAAAGGCTGTAATTTCCAGCAGTTGAGGTCGATCGAGATCGGGACAAAAACAGTGATCGGCAATTAAACCTGCTCTCACTTGGTCGATCGATTTTAGATTTTGGATTTTAGATTTTAGATTGAAAGTGGGGTTATCTTCTGCTGTTTCCGGCAATTCCCGGTGTTTCTGGCTGCCTAAAATTACTAGCATTTCGGCTACGGCGTCTCGATCGACTAAACGGCCTAGTCCAGGATAAACCAACGCTAGCAAAGTCAGCAAAGCTCGAATCTCTGGCGTAGTCGATAGGGGACGCTGATCGTTGAGGGATTCGGCCGCGATACCATCTCGGGCGAGAATTTCCGTTAAGCTGTAACGGGCGATCGCATCCATCCCAGGAGCAACTACGGCGATTTCCTGCGCTTCCACGGCTTTTGACTTCACCGCATCCACGATAATTTCGGCGGTTTCTCGCAGCAGTTGCGCCCGAGAAGTGGTTTCGAGCGATCGAACCGAGCCTGGTAAACTCAAGCCTAAAGGATAAAAACCGTCAGAATTTACTGCCAAACTTACGGCCAAATCCCCAATCTCTGAGGATAAACCGGCTTGTGCGTCCAAATTTTCCACGCTTCCGCAGCGGGTTTCGAGTTGGGCGAGGTATTCCGTGTCAGCCCCCAAACCCAAACGCACTCCTCCATCCCGATTGTAGGAAAAGGCCCCCGCTGCGCCTGTGTCGAGCATTCGATCGAACAAATGACCGCTGATGGCCGGATAATCGTCAACATCATCGGCGATGACAGCTTGATATCTAGAAGCCAACTGCTGCTGGTAAGTGACATTTGGCAACAAATAGCGCCAGTAGAGTTCGCAGACAATCCCGTAAGTCAGCAGCCCCCGCGTCAAGCACCATTCCCGCCACCTTTCGAGCAACTCTCCCATGCTAGTCCACAGGCTATTCGAGCCGTCACCAGCGGCAAATCCCTGTTGGAGAATGTGGGGAATTTCTTCTCTGGGCGTACCGCTGACAGCAGCAAGTTGTAATAAGTCTAGAGTTCGACGCACCATGCGATTTGGACTTACCCCTGTTTGTTGCAAAATCCCTTCGTCTAACTCGCGACGCCAGAGTCTGGCTGCAAGTTCCAATTCTGTTTCAGGTTGCAGCCGCAGGGGAAATTGAGCCTTCAAATCCAGCGACTGCAACAGCAGCGGCCAAAATAGCAATACTTCCTGCTCAAAAAAACCGAACGGTGTTGTGGAGTGAAAGGCATATTTTCCTTGGGTAGCTATGGCGATGCGATCGGCCAATTCCAACCGGTTGTCCCCATTAGCTGCTAAGACTAAGATTGCTGGGGCTGTTTGTCCCGCCCGCCAGCGCCCGGAACGCCCGCGGCTTGAAACGTTTGCGGGCAAAGGCTTGACTGTTTTGCTCCACAGGCAGAACTGCTCGACTAAGCGAGCGGTTTTGCCACTGCGGGCGCCTCCTACAATCCAAATAGAATCTGCGGAAACGGTTCCTAATTTATCTAAATTTGTTACCATAGTTACAGGTTTTCTAGGCAAATATTACAATTGCCTCGGGCAACCATTTTGTAAGGTGTGACCCTTACCGGACGTACTACTACGCCCTGTATTCCCTCAGCTTCATCGTTGGGAAATGCTTTTTTGACAATGTTAGCGCTGCCATTCACATCCGCATTGATCAGTCTGCCATCACCAGCACGAAACAAACCTCGCTTAATTCGCTTACCTTTGTACTCTGAATGCTTAACACAAGGTTCATTATCTAAAAAAGAACACTTTGAAGTGTAACTTTCTTCAATAACTTTCACAACTATTCCTACTAACTGCGCTTTGTAAGTTAGCATTTCAATAAACCTTGCATGAGGTATTGCTGCGAAATTCTGATTGTTCCGCTTTCCGAGATTTATTCCCTGTTTCCAATTCTCGTTTTTACCAATCACCAGTGTCCCGATTCGGTTAGCTGCCAGATGATTGATGATGAATCGACTAGCGTTGTGCAGGTAATTATCTACTTTTACATTCCGCTTGTGAGTTAATTGTTCAATTTTGATTGATGTTTGTCTCTCCCCCTTCAAGTCTGACTGCAACACAGCCTTTTTTTTGTAATAGTAGGCATTGATTGATTTGAGAGGTTTGCCATTTATTATCAGCGGAACAAACCCGTTTTGATTGGATGTAATTGTCGCTAAATTATTCAGACCAATATCAATTCCTGCTATTCCTTCAACACCTGATGATGAAACAGTTACAGCCTTGGGTTCATAAACTACCTCTATCGAGTAATGGTAAGTTTTTGGAACGATTCTGACTTGATTTACTTGGCTGACTTTAGTCGTTAGAAATATCTGAGTCAAAGACAGATTGATGATTCCTTTTTTGAGCCATTCTTGACTGATAGCTTGAGCGGTGTAAGTCAGGACATTTCTGCCTAATATTTTGTGTTTGTATCTGGGTATTTTGGGTCGGGCTTTGAATTTATCTGGATGTAACTTATATTCCTGGGTAGCTGCAAAAAAAGATTTCCAGCTTTCATGCAATCTCAATAATACTTGCTGAGATACTTTTGCTGGTAATGCTAGATAGTCAGTCTTTCCCTGACATATTTTCTGTATTTTGTAATAATCGAGGTATTCTCCCGAACTAATAAACTTTTGTCGGACTATATAGTTAGCGTAGTTGAAAATATTCTTAGAAAGAAAGCACAAATTATCTAGCTGCTTGTATAGCCAGTGGTTTTGATCGATAATGTGCTTTTCAACGAGCTGCATAGTTTTGCCGTATTTTTTGACTATACTATACTATACACGGCTATTAATGGCTATAAAGTCAATGAAGTTTTACCATACCGTGAGATTGCTAGGACTATCCCCAGCGCATACTTCCTGTAAAGCCGTCAAGCGAAGGACGGGGTTTCTACCCAAATTTTCGATGACTAATATCTGCTACTAACTAATGGACTCCAGCTATGAATACTTCTCTGTGGAACAGGTTTGTAAAATATCTCTACAGCGCTCACCAGTGGTATAGAGAAACGCCTGAAAGGGCACTAGAACAGGCCTATGATGCTGCGCTAGCAATTAAGGCGATCGAAGATGAGCATTTTGGCGGCCAAGGCATCTCCGAGCGATCGTCCGATTACGGACACAGCACCCTGTCTTACTTTAAATCCGAACTGCAAAAATACCTCAAGGTCATCCAAACGAGAATGGTTGAGTTTAATGCTAGCCGTTCTTTTTTGGAATTGCCCGATCGCGTGGGGGCAAAACCGCAGGCGGGTAACAGCGCCCCGCGCCACCAACAAGGATTGGGTTTAGAGAATAAAGATCGATCGTCCCTGGTATTCGAGAAGCTAGAGTTTATTGATGGAGTCATTGACAAGTATATTAATAATAGTAAATCAACTGCCATTGTCCCACGTGTCAGCTCGGTAAACGTGCAGGTGAAATCTACAAGCATTTCTCAACTTGACGCCAATAAAGGATTAGCTAATCTCAATCAAACTAATGGGGAGGTTGATACTAGCTCTGAAGAGGTGAATTTATTACCCAGATCGCTTTTGGGAACTTTGAATCGAATCACTAAAGAGTTAGATCCCGAAGCAGAAAAAGACGTAGTTAGAAATTTCCGAAATTCTAAAGTAAAAACAGTTATTTCTCTAAGATTTATTTTGCTTTTGATTTTGGTTCCCCTGCTGACAAATCAAATTTCCAAAAACTTTGTAGTCGGGCCAGTAGTTGACCACTTTCGAGTCAAGCAAAATGCTCCCTTATTCATAAACGTTGACTTGGAAGAAGAAGCCTTAAAAGAACTGGAAACATTTGAGCAGCACCTCAAATTTGACACGTTAATTGGCATAGCGCCGCCACTTGCTCCAGAGGAAAAGGAAAAGAAGATTGCTGAAAAAGCATTTGAATTAGCGGAGGAATATCGCAAAGAAAGCGGTGGAGCCATTAAAAATATTTTTGCTGATTTGATTTCTGTGATTGCCTTTGCCGCGATTCTCATCACTAACAAGAAAGAGATTGAGGTTTTAAAATCTTTCATGGATGATGTGGTTTATGGACTCAGCGACAGTGCAAAGGCTTTTGTAATTATTTTGTTTACCGATGTGTTTGTGGGATTCCACTCGCCGCACGGTTGGGAAATAATTCTCGAAGGTTTATCGAGGCACTTGGGACTGCCAGAAAATAGGCAGTTTATCTTTCTGTTTATTGCCACGTTTCCGGTGATCTTGGATACGGTATTTAAGTATTGGATATTCCGTTATTTAAACCGGAGTTCGCCTTCGGCGGTTGCTACTTACAAGAATATGAACGAGTAATCTGCTCATATCTAATCCTGTAAAATAACCGTTATTAGGTTCGTAGTGAGGACTTCAGTCCTCAAAAAATATCAGGACTGAAGTCCTCACTACAAACCTATTATTTCGTTTGTAGTGAGGACTTCAGTCCTCAAAAAATATAATCCGCTAATTCCAACGCTTCTTGCGCTGTCGCTGGTTCGCCACCGACTCCACCAATCCCAGTCCGAGAAAATTACTCAGCAGCGACGCATTCCCGTAACTAAGGAAAGGTAGCGGAATTCCTGTAACCGGGGCTAAGCCGATGTTCATCCCAATATTTACGAATACCTGAAAAATTAACATTGACAGTACACCGATCGCCAGCAAGGAACCAAAATTGTCGTTTGCAGTTTGTGCGATCGTCACCAAGCGGAAACAAATGATCCAGAACACCAACAGCACTGCAATGCAGCCAATAAAGCCCAATTCTTCGCCGATCGCAGAAAAGATAAAGTCCGTATGCTGTTCGGGAATAAAGTTAAGCTGAGTTTGGGTTCCGTGAAACAAACCTCTGCCTTTGAGTTCCCCGGCCCCGATCGCAATCCGAGATTGAATCAAGTGATATCCGCTGCCTAAAGGGTCTTTCTCGGGGTTCAAAAACCCTGTCAGGCGCATTTTTTGATAATCCTTCAGCACGCCCCAAAATACGTGTCCGACGTGTCCCGACACCACATTCACCAACACAGCACCGAAAGTCCCCAGCCAAGGCCAAGGTAGGCTTCGCCAAGCAATAATACCCGCCACGACTACCCAGGCTACCCAAATCGGTGTGGACACGTTATTGAGGAGAACTGAGAAGAGAGGAGAGAACAACAATATTAACCATCCGGGATTGACATTTCCCCAGTAAAACATCCCCATTGTGATCGCGCCAAACACCAGCGAAGTACCTAAATTTGGTTCAGCAAAGATCAATCCCCAGGGCACAGCCATAATCGCCAGCATTCTCAACATATCGCGCACCGTAGGGACAGTCTTCTCGTGCAGGAGGGCTGCTAAGGTGATAATCATCCCTACTTTGGCAAATTCTGAGGGTTGCAGGTAGAAGCCGCCGATATTGATCCACCGCTGGGCACCGAGCCCTGTAGTACCAATAAACCGCACTGCAATCAGGGACAAATTAATGAATATGTAAATCGGCCATTTCCACTCAATCAGTATTTGGTAGCGACAGCGGGAAATGATGATGGCGAGGAACAAACCGACTCCGCCAGTTACCCAGTGCCGCCACCAGTCGATCGAGCCCTGGTTGATTTCGACGCTGCGGATCATGATTCCGCCGAAGATGGTGAGGCTGATGCAAGCGGCAAACAGCCAAGGATCTGCTTCTTCCCAGGGTTTGAAGATCGATGTCCAGCGGTTTCTGACTTGTATTCTTTGGAACATGAGGATTTTAGATTTTAGATTTTAGATTTTAGATTATCGAGCCGATTTTCGGAAGTTGTGGATATATAGCAGTTGACAGTTGACAGTTGACAGTTGACAGTTGACAGCAATCAAACCGTTTATGCTGTGGGTTCTCGTCTCCATTCATGGAAGTCATTTATGCCCTCACGCCATGTGGCGGTTGCTATATTTTGGATGCTGAGCCTGCACTGTAACTTTAGAAGATTTGGTGTCAGTACGTCACTTTATTCGGCGAGTTGTACGGAGGTTCCGGGCAGTCTGCAACTGGCCGAGGTGCGCAGTGTGCACAAATCTGTAGGGTGCGCAGTGTGCACAAATCTTGTAGGGTGCGCAGTGCGCACCTTACGCGGATTTAGCTCGCTCCGCAAGTCCTAGAATCGGTCAAGTCGGCTCGTAAAGGTACTCAAAACCGTTACCGTCGGGGTCTCTGCCGTAAAAAGACGCTGTACCGTCGCGGTGTTCGTGAATCTGGGTGACGGAAACACCTTCAGTTTTGAGTTGTTCGTAGGCGGATTCCATTTCGGTGCGATCGTCAAATACAAACCCAAAATGCGGCCCTGCTTGGTCGTAAGTCGGACTCAACAGCGCCAGTCCATCATCTCCTGCTTTTAAATAAGCCCAGTCTGCATCTTTCCAAACTAACTCCATTCCCAATTTGCTGTAGAACTCAGCAGCTTTCTCTATGTCTTGCACGCAGACGGCTACGTGTCCCAATCGTTTTAGTTTCATGTCTAGAAATTTTATTGTTGTGCTTTACTTTATTGTATCTTTTTTCCTTTGTTTCTCAGTTAATTAGGGATTTTTTCGGGATTTTTGGTAGCGGCAAACTGTACTTTTTCTACTTGTTTGCTGGCGTCCATTTCGCTGAACAGTTGAATGGCGCGATCGAAGTTTTCTTGGGCTTTCTCGATGTTGCCGAGTTTTTGTTCTGTCAGTGCGAGCTGATAGCAAGCTTCGGCTCGGTCTAATTTAGCGCTGGGCAGATCGAGTATTTCTATTGCTTCTGCATGGTGCTGCATGGCTTGGTCAAATTCTCCTCGTTCTCGGTACAGGGCAGCTATACCGCTAAGAGCTTTGGCTTTGACGGTGCTGTAAAGGTTTTCGTCGGCCTGGGCGATCGCCTGACTGTACAAGCTCAAAGCTTTTTCTGGATCTCCGAGGTTTTTATAGGTGGTGGCTAGAAACACTAACTTGTATCCCGTACCCACTAACTGGCTCTCTTCGCGATCGGCATATAGTTTGTCGGCGAGTTCCTTGGCAGCTTTTTTGACTCCCACACAGGAGTTGAGAAAAGCTAACCCGACCTCGATCGAATAACTGTTAATCCCGATAATCCCGATTTCCTCCCGCGAATTTTTCATTTTGACAAATATCTCCAGAGCTGGTTCTAATTCCAGCATTTCTATTTTGCAAAACCCTATATTGATTGCAGCGTTAAGTTTCCAAAATTCTAGATTAGCTTTTTGGCCGTTTTCCGGTTCGCTATTTTTTGCTATATTTTGCAGACATTTAGTGGCTTTTCTTTCGGATATTTGGTGACATTCTATGGCTTGATTGATGTCGCCCAATATTCTGTAAGAAACGCCTAAAATACTGTAAAGACCGCTCAAATAATAGTCAGAAGTCACATTGTTGACGATGCGAGTAGTTGCTGAAATTATTGGCTGCAAGAAACCTAGTTTATAGAGAGCTCGTCCGAGTTTGTAATCTTTGGCAAACTGGATATTGATTTTTTTGAGGATGACGCTAGCGGCCTGCTCGAAACAGCTAATTGCCACGTAATGATAGTAAGCTTCAAAAGCTTTCAGCGCATCTTCTACGGTTTCAATAATCTCGACGCTATCCGTCCAAAACTCGGCTGCTTTGCGGTTGGCGGTGTCCCAGTCTGCGGGCGAAAGCCGATCGACTGCTTCTTCCCGAATTGCTGGATGCACCCAGTATTCGCCTTTTTGGGACTCGACTAGCGATCGGTGCAACAGCGATTTAATGATTTGTCTGCGTCCGGCTTCGGGCACGTCCCACAGCAGGCACAAAAGTGCATCACTAGGGACTGTCGGCACGTCTTGATAGCGGTAACAGCCCAAGCGGCAAAGGAGTTGATAGGCTTCGGGATCGAGTTCTTGCAGGCGGTTGAATTGACTGGTAACTAAATTTTTTAAGTCGGTTTCCACCAGCGGATCGTCGCTGTTTTCCAGCCAGTAGGCTGCCATATCTCCGTCAAAATCTTCTCGGATTGTCCCCCAAAGAATGCCCATGGCTTTGGCATTACCGCCGTAAACTTTGTGCATTTCCTGGAGTGCGACAGGATCTATTTTGATGTTGCGATCGCCAAAATACTGCTGCCAAGTTTCCACGTCCAATCCCGGAAGCAGGTAGTGTTCGACGGTTACGTCAGAATCGCAAAGTCGATCGCGACTGGTAATCAGCGTTACCGACTGCACCGCCGCGTCAGCCAAAACTCGCAAGAGTTCGACGTAAAGCCGGTGCGGTTCAATAAATTTACCTTGTCCGTCGAGGGCTGCTTCCAAATTGTCAATCAATACGCCGACTTTGAGAGTCTGAAGTTGCCGCTTCAGCCGCCCGAGGGTGACACCAAAGTCTGGCCCTGGTTCTTCTTGGAAGTCTTGCTTGAGCCATTCTTCGATCGCACTCTCTAAGGCTGTGAGGTTTTCTGTCTCTTTTGCCATCAGCAGTTCAATTACGCGATCGAACCCTTGAGATTTCAGGTACTGTCTGGCTAAAGTCGTTTTGCCCATACCGCCGGCACTTTGGATCACAATCACTTTAGCGCCTTGGGCGACCAGAGTATTCAGATCCTCGATCGCCTCAAACCTGCCCAAAAAGTTCGGATTTTCGATTTCCAAGTCCGAATCTAGCCCCAGGGACGATCGGGGCGGAACAATTTGCCCCGACTGCGGTTCTAGTTTCGAGTAGCTGCGCCAATATCGATCTATTACCGCTTGCAGGTTATCTCTTTTAACTTTTTCACCTTCTCCAAACAAAGCTGAAAGGCGCTTCCACAAATTAGAGGCAGCATCCTTAACAGTCCCTACTCCATATCCTTCACTCTCTGCAACCTGTTGGTACGTCCTGCCTTGCACCCCCATCCATGCTTCGCGAAAGATCGCGCTGTCAAGGTTGTCGAGAGTTTTCAGGTTTCGAGCCACAAGTAACGAGTTAGTAAAATCCAGTGCTTGATCCGCTTCCATTGAGTCACCAGGTTTAGCGTTACCTATTATCAAACAACTCTAACAGACTTTTTCCGACTCGCTTACGGGCTCAAACAGCCGACTTATAAGGACTTTTGCCGACTGACACAGCCATGGTTGACCTGCGAGACTGTTGAGTGTGGAGGGGAAGTTGACCGACAAGCTTCTGACATCCGCACCAATCAAGTCGAACTTACATTCAGGAGCCAGCAGCTATGTCTATTAACACTGATGAAAAGGCGATCGTCGATGAAGCAATTCGCCCTCAAGAATGCGGCCGGGTGCGCTTTCAAAGCACTTGGTGGCCTGCAAAATGCGATCGAGACATAACTTTTCACCCCGGGGATGTGGTTCGAGTTGTGGGAATTGACAACATTACCCTGATTGTCACAGCCTAGCTTTGACAGTTGACAGTTGACAGTTGACAGTTGACAGCAAGAGGGCGACCTCTACCTGGAAATTGGTAACGAGTCGAGCAATCAGTTTTTCGCATCTCAAACTTCAGCCAAACTTATAATCAGGAGCCAGCAATCATGACTTTTGACAATTCCGAAAAAGCGATCGTCGATGAAGCAATTCGCCCTCAAGAGTCCGGCCGCGTGCGCTTCCAAAACAGTTGGTGGCCTGCAAAATGCGAGCAAGAGATGACTTTTCAACCGGGTGACGTGGTTCGCGTCATCGGAATTGACAACATTACTCTGATTGTGGCAGCCTAGCTGCCGATCGAGCCAGTGAATCGAGTCCTACAAGTTTTTACCTCTCAAGAATCCGACGAATCTGCACTCAGGAGTCCTAAAGTTATGAGTCTCAACCATTTGAAAAAAGCCGTCGTAGAAGAAGAAATCCGTCCAGGCGAGTCCGGTCGCGTCCGATTCCAGAGCACTTGGTGGCCTGCGAAGTGCGATCGACAAATAACTTTGAAACCCGGTGCTGTGGTTCGTGTCCTGGCACTTGAGAACGTGACTCTGATCGTTGAAGCGTAGTTGGGAATTAAGGATTTACCGAGTCTGGTTATAAGTTTATCGCCTTTGAAGGTTACGAAAAATTTGAAATTGGGAGCCAAAAATATGACTGTTAGCTATTTGGAAAAAGCGATCGTAGATGAAGAAATTCGACCCAATCAGCCCGGTCGCGTCAGCTTCCAAAACAGTTGGTGGCCTGCGAAGTGCGACGATCTACAAATAACTTTGAAACCCGGTGCTGTGGTTCGAGTCCTGAGACTTGAAAACATTACTCTAATAGTTGAAGCTTAGTTCGGAAAAACTCTGAGGTGGGGAGTAGTCAGTTGATTTTAGATTTTAGATTTTAGATTTTAGATTTACACTCTCATTAAATCTGAGAGTTTGAAAGTCAGTCTAAAATCAGGGATCTGCCAGACTCAAGTTGAGGATTTGTATCGGTTTGTAGAAGGCAGAATTTAACTTCCCGCTTGCAATTGTTGGGATAAGAAATCTGACCATTTAATCAAACTTAAAAAGCGCGAGCTTTTCGCATCCAAAAGTCAAACATAACCTATCTTCAGGAGCCATCCACCATGTCTACTAACTATGTCGAAGAAGCAAGCTTTATTGAAGAAGAAGGAATCTTAGCCTTCGCTGATCAGGAAAAAGTGGGCAGTGTTAATCAAGCAAAATCAGCCGTCTCCGGTGCGGAAAAGTCCAGCACCGATGTAGCAGAAGAGACGGCGGTCGGTGAGGAAAAACCCGCTGTCGGCGATGCAGAAACAGTCCATACTCATCTAGCGCCAAAAGATATCGCCCCAGACCAAAAAGCGATCGTCGAAGAAGAAATTCGTCCGGGAGAATCTGGTCGCGTCCGTTTCCAAAGCAGTTGGTGGCCTGCAACATCTGACCAAGAAATTACTTTTAAACCCGGAGAAGCGGTTCGAGTCATCGCCATTGACAATGTGACTCTGATTGTTGAAGGGTAATTGCAAAGCATCTTCCGATTTTAGATTTTGGATTTTAGATTTTAGATTGGAGGATTTGGGGATTGGGAGATTGATGAATGGTTTATTAATTGGTAAATACCTCGGAAACTGTTCGCCTTCAAAACAATTCCAACCAATTTTTAGGAGTAGCAATCATGTTTTTTGACTATTTTGAAGAAGCAATCGTTGCAGAAGAAATTCGACCGGGTGAATGCGGCCGCGTCCGCTTTCAATGTAGTTGGTGGCCCGCTAAGTGCGATAAAGGCATAACTTTTAAACCCGGGGAACTGGTTTATGTGGTAGGAATTGACAAGATTACTTTATTGGTGGAGGGTATAGCTTGAAATGCGGGAATTTGCGATCGCGCTGCCGCCTAGGCGGATCTCTCTTCAAATCTCTTCAAAAGCGCGATCGAACTTCTCACCTCTGTTAATTGCAATATTCTAGAGTTTAACCTCAACAACTACTCACCGCTGACAGTCTTGTCGGCGGTTTTTTTTCAGTAGGAAGACGGTACCGTGCCTATTGGTGAAAACTTAAGCCTGAAAGCCTTGATAAATCTCGTTTTTACCTGAGTCCAGATCCCCCTCGCATCCCCCGCATCGTTGCGGGGACTTTGAGACAACTCCTGTCCCCCCCGACTATCCGGGGGGCTAGACAGGGTTAATTAAAGGTACGTAGTTGCGCTTCAGCGCTCTTTCCTAATATTATAAAGAGCGCTTTCATCGCAACTACGTACCTAATTTGTATGACGACAATAAATTTGATGTTAAGTTGACACTCCGAAAGGCTCTTGGAGTGTCCCTAATTACCCACAGCCTATGTATCATGCTGAGTGAAACGAAGCATCTCCCTCGATGCTTCGCCCAAGTGCGTTTAGGACTTTTCATAACGAACTAGAAGATGCCAGAGAAAAATATCCGGATCGTCATGCTGGATCATCTCTTTAAACATCGAAACAAAAGGCTCATAGTCCAAAATCTCCATCTGCAAACAAAGTTGTTTTAATCCCGCTTCTTTAAAGATGCGATTCAAACGCAAGGGAGTGTAATAAATCTGGGGATCTTGCCACTCAGCATCCCAAACTTTATTGCCGTAGACATCGATAAATCCTTCTGTAACGCAGTGAGCGTGTTTGCGACTAAAATAGGCAATTTCCAAGAAGCATAAGGTAGTTGGAAAATATCCGTATATCTTGCCACCGGGCTTGAGAACTTTACCAAATTCCCGAATCATCTGGCGGTTGGTTTTATCCTCACTGGAAACCACAGAATTTGCGAGGAGGACGCAATCAAATTTATCGTTCCACTCCGGTTTTTGTTCGATGATTCGCGTGGAGTCTACTTCCTCAAACACAATTTGCTGGTTGTTGAGTCGGGCATCTCCATCTGCTTTTTCCCAATCTGTGCGTGCTTTTTCAATCGCTGTTTTGGAAAAATCGGTACAGTAGATTTGTCCAATTTGGGGGCAAAATTCTAGTAAGGTTTTCTGAAGATAAATTTCCGAGCCACAACCGGGAATTAGGACTTTGATGTCAGGCGAGTTGGGAATATCATAGCCGGGAGAACGCTCTGGACGGATTAAGTTTTTGCAGATTTTGGGGTCTTGGGTGATACTGAAAGCGTTGTTGGTATAATCTTCGTGGTGTTTATCCCAGATTTCTTTCTCTTCTTCAAGTGATTTCGAGCCAAGGCCATGAGAAGAGGGGATTAGCCATTTGTAATCATTTGTATCGGTCATAATTTTCAACTCCAAAATGTTCAGTACAAGTTAAATCTGCGTGTCAATCACTCACCACCAAGCTGCCGTTTTCCATCACATACGTGACATCCGCACGCAAGGCATTAGCCATGCGGTGGGTGATGAAAATCACCGTGCGTTCTTTGGTAATGCGCTCGATGGTGGTGAGGATTTTGGCTTCCGTGGCGGGGTCGAGGGCTGATGTGGCTTCATCCAGAATCAGAATTGCTGGATTTCTTACCAACGCTCTCGCCAGGGCGATTCTTTGGCGTTGTCCCCCTGATAACTGTCCGCCCCTGTCACCAACAGGTGTGTCGTAGCCTTGGGGTAAGGACAAAATAAATTCGTGAATCTCGGTGGCTTTGGCTGCGGCTTCGACTTGTTCGTCAGTGGCTTGTAGATAGCCCATGCGGATGTTTTCTCGCACCGAGCAATTAAACAGAATTACATCCTGAGAAACCAGTGCAATTTGAGAACGGAGGGAGCGTACTGTGGCATGACGTAAATCAATGCCATCAAACAGAATGCGTCCTTTATCTGGATCGTAAAATCGCGTTAGCAAGTTGACAATTGTACTTTTGCCTGCTCCACTTTGACCGACAAATACCACAAAGTCTCCTTGGCGAATCTTCAGGGAGAGATTTTTAACTCCACCTCTATCTTGGGAATAGCTAAAGGTAACATCGTCAAAGTAAAGATCGCTGTAAAAGTGAGGTAAATCAATCGCACCCGGTGCATCCTGAATCGCCGGAGTTTCTGATAAGATATCGCTGATGCGTTGCAGCCCTGCCACTCCATCAATAAATGCCGGTATTGACGAAGTTAAGCCGAGGATATTGAGATTCAATCCTAGCATTAAAACTTGAAATGAGGTAAGAGTTCCTACAGAAATTGTATTCCTGTAGGTCATGACTGCACCAATACTTAAAACCACCAACTGCGTCATGACAAAACCAATCATGGGGACTTTCTGCACTAAGTAGGAGAGAAAGGTTGCCCGGACATAAACCTGTTTTAAGTCATTCAAATCGGTGGAAAAATCCTCAGTCATTTGGTTCTCCAGCCCGAATATCTTGACAACGGTTTGCGAGAGGATATTCTCTTCGATAACGCTGGCAATCTGTCCTTCTTTTTGCAGCAACTTATAGCCGACTTCGGTGGCAAGGCTGGCAATTTTTGCTGGAGCAATGGTACAGATAGTTAAACCGATTAAACTGAGCAGGGCTAATTGCCAGTTGAGGAGGAAGAGGAAAACCATAGAAAATAGGAAGTTAGACAGTTCTAAAACAACGACTGTCAGCCCCATTGTAATTACGCCATTTTCCACCTTTTCGACATCGGCGATCAGACAATTGACAATATCCCCGGCTGAACGTCGCCCAAAAAACTCCATTGAAAGGCTTTGGAGATGCTCGAATAGAGAGTATCGGATATTGTTAGTGATTAAAATGCCCAAACGCGCTCCGAGGAAAATTCCTAGCAAGCCGATGCAAGCATATAGAATTGCTCCGACAACTAGCAATGACAGGATTAGAACCAGAAGACTATAGTTTTGGGGAACGATGGCGGCATCGATGATAAATTTTAAGCTGGCTCGGAAGACTGAATCAAATGCTGCGTCGAATATCAGGCAGATAAAGAGTAAAATGAATTGCCCTTTGTAGGAGGCAATGTATTTGTTGAGGGTTTTAAAGAACCAAATCAGTTCCATGAGTTATGGGAGTTTGTTTACAGGCACGATTTATACTTTGACGTAGCATTTATCCAGGTTTGGATTGGATTCTGTTGCTCTTTTTTTGAAGCGGCATCCTTTCCATGTCTCTATCATGGCTCCCCTACCTCGCTCCTGTCAGTCGGAAAAGTCGGATCGTAAAGTCGGAAAAGTCGGATCTTTGCTTAATTGATATATTTCTGAGTGAGGGATACCAGATCACGCACTAAAAGACATCGGTAATAATAATGAAAATTAATCGAAGTGTCTGTGCTAATCGGCAGATATTTTTACTTTGTATCAAGCCTTGTCTTTCTCCATAAGACAAGGCTTGACACTGAGTTATACGGTTGTCCGCTCTTGTTTAAACTCAGATTGATGAAAGATGAACCAGTTTTTCAGATTTTTTAAGAGCTTTATATATGCTCTTGACAAAACCTAAAAAACTTTGAATTGTACCTGTTACCCATTAATTTCAAAAATCCAGATCAACTTGCCCTTTGCCTCAGTTATGTAAGCGCGATTGCTGTCAGCGGACTTATCCATGCCATCATCCATATTGTCCCAGGTTATTTTCGCATCCGCACTCCATTCCATAGCTATCTTCTTATAACCTATCAATGGATACGATGCACCGATTACAATTTCACGGTGCGGCAAAGCGTATTTTGCAGCAAATGAAAAGCTTTTGGCTGACATTAGTTTGATATCTATCATGTTGGGTTCAATATCCTCGAACGGCCAAGAAGAAGAATTGTTAACAGCCCCAGTGCGTTTTAGTTTCCACTCTGTATTGTTACGAATTACGAAGGTGAAATCATTTCGGCTCAGTGCTTCGCTAAGACCTTTCGTTATATCTCCCAGAGCTTCTGTAAGGATATCAGTGGTTTTTTGCAGATCGAGCTCTTTGACTGGAATTGTTACTTCAACTGGCATAAGTTCTCCTGAGTGAATTTTGTAAGTAAACCATTGCTGGTGTTCTATTATTAAGACGATTCCCAAAGCCAATTTCTGAATTTTTTGAGTTAGGGGCTTTTTTATGGTCTACAATTTTTAATTGCATCCTTTTGTCTATTCAATCAAAAAGCGCTCGCCTCCTTTCAAATAGAAAGAATAGCGAGCGCTTTACATTCTCAAGCTTTACGGTAATGCTGCGGTTATCATTACGTTGTATTTGTTTGGGCCGACGGCAGTCGTAACTGTCCCCGCAAATTGTGGAGAATTATTATTGTTTAAAATGTACACCTGAGCTTTGGGTGCGTATCTCGGGTTTGGTGTTGTGTTGGTAGTAATTACTGATTGTACGTTGACAGCATAGAGCGGTGTGGCAGTAGTAATGTCAACTGCCATATTGTTGTCTTGGTTTTGGAGCTTGATCTTCATAGTCGCCTCGTATTCTTTGTTTTTGGGTTGTCTATATTCGTGGAGTAGTTAACTGGCTATGTTTAACTTTTACACCTATAAGACGAATCCCAAAGCCAATTTCTGAATTTTTCGAGTTAGCCGCTGTTTTTCCCTAACTCAATGCACCCCATGAAACCCACCTCAAATACGAGAACTATAATTTCCCCCATTGCACCAGATTGTGTCATTAAGTTGAGGTCAGCAACAAAAGATGTAGGGTAGGCGCTGACGGCAGTGCCTACCCTACATCTTTTTTCAATTACTGATGTTCAATTACTGATGAAATTGAAATCGCAATTAATTTTTGTTTCTAGAATGGTCTACCGAACCGCATTATTTTTCTCCTTTTTGCTAGTTTCACTTGTTGTTTTTGATTGAGTTTTTATCCTCAATCTTGTTCGAGATTAGTGGAGACGAAATTGTATTTTTGTCTCTACACTTATAAGACGATTCCAGAGGTCAATTTCTGAATTTTTCGAGTTAGAGGCTGTTTTTTCCTAACTTAATGCACTCTCAGAGGTTCAGATCCCCGACTTCCCTAAGAAGTCAAGGATCTACGCTTTAGCACGATCGCCCTTTCGCCTCTTACCTTTCAACCGTTTCACAGCCTCCTCAACCTCACCGCGAAAAGGGTAGAGCAACCGCCGACTCAGCGCACTTCGATAGGCCTCCACAGCCTCCCTCACATCCCCCAAGCCCAACAACGCCCTCCCTCGCCAGTAACCAGCCATAGCCGGGTCAAACTCCATCAATTCCTGAGCAAACTGACAAGCCTTTTCCAAGCATTTCCGGCTCGCCACCTCATCCCCCAACACTCCATAACTCTCCCCCAGCCACACCGCAGCAGATACAGATTGCAGATAACCCCCCTCTTCTGGTAACAACTCCCATCCTTGCGCCAAAGCCTCCACCGCCGCCCGGTGTTTGAGAGCCAATGCCAACACCCGCCCGTGAGCAAACCAAGCATCAGGTAACTGCGGCTCAAGTTGCGTCCCCTTCGCAGAGACAGCACACCCCCGATCGATCTCCTGAAAACTTTCCACCAACACCCGCCCCGCCGTCGTCCAAACACTCCAGCGATCGGGAAAACGATCGAGCATCTCTTCTACTATTGATGTCAGGGTTACTTCACGGTTCGATCGCCCTAAATCCCCCAGGGCTGTTTGATTTTCCGTAGGGGCCGTGCCCCCGTGCCGGCCCTCTTGGTCTGACCTGCCGATCGAATCGTCTGGGTCGGGGGTAGGCACGGGGGCACTACCCCTACAAAATTCACGTTTTTGGTGAGAATGAAACTGCGCTGTGGGCTGGGGGCGATCGAGAGAGGCTGGGGAAGAAGTCATCCTCGCAGCGGGCAAAATCTCGCACAACGCCCGATAAATTTCACAATCCAGGGGATACAGACGATAAGCTTTCAGCATCGCCGCCGCCGCCCTCTGATATTCCCCCGTGTGGAACAAGTAACGCCCGTAGGAATACCAACCCCTCGGATGATTCGGGTGTTCCTCGGTAAAACCTTCCAACACCGCAACCCCGTTAGCCGACTCCCCCCGGAAAAAGTGATAATATGCCAGCAACTCATGACCGTCCGCCGCATCAGGAGCCAGTTGCAGCACAGAAGCGATCGTCTTTTTAGTCTGCTTCCCCTCCTCACCCGATACCAATCTCATCCGGCAACGAGTATCCGCCAGTCGTTTGAGTACCCCAAAATCACCCGGAGCCACCTCTAGCGCTTTGCTCAACCGCTGCTGCGCTTGGCGCACGTTCCCCACCGCCACCAGAGCGTCATAGCTGCCGATCGACGCGACAATATCCTCTGGGTGCAGTGACAAAACGGCATCAAAGGCTCGCAAAGCTGCAACCGCATCGCCTCTCCCCACCTGCACCTGGGCCAACGCCAGCCAGTGAGCTGCATTGTGAGGTTCAAGGGAAGCCGCCGACTCAAAAGCGAGTATCCCTGCCTGAGTATCACCTCTACAGAGTGCGATCGCTCCGCTGATATGCTGTCGAGTCGCCTCATTGCGTGCATTCGCCGAGGCACTTTCATAAACCGCTGCTGCCTCAACCTCTTGTCCCATAAGCTGCAAGAGTTTTGCCAATTGCAAGCGGACGCCGATCGATGGTGGTTGCTGCCGATCGATTACTTGGCGATATTCCTCAACCGCCTGCTCGATCTGACCCATTTCAGACAGCAGATTCGCCAATTCCAACCGTTTCTTCCACCCAGAGGGAAACTGCTGCACGTACTCACTTAATGTTTTCAGCTTCTGCTCTTGTCTGGTTGGCTTCGAGTCTGCAACCAGGTAAGCATTCAACTCCACCCCAGAGGACTGAGTGAGGGATACCACCCGGAGTGTAGTGTTTCTAGACATGATGCTGTTACCTGATAATTAATTGTCTCGCCAATGTTCTGAGGGATGGGGGCGATCGCGGGTGGGGCGATCGTTTCATCGGATTGTAGGGGCAATCCCCCCGCCCCAAAATCTTGACAGGGTAGGCACTCTTGCGCTACCCCTACAGTAAATTCATCTGCGATCGGGGCAACTTCCCCCTTTTGAGAAGACTCGGAGGAATCTAACAGAGCATCATCCAACCCTGACAAATACCTGCTCAAACGCTTTTGCAGAATCTCTCGCGCCTGTTGGATGCGCTTGTAAACGTTATTGAGCGAGAGAGCAAGTTTTTGGGCAATATCTTGATAGGCAATTTGGTGGCAGTAACGCAGGATAAACGGATTGCGTAATCGAGAAGGAAGAGTATCAATAGCGCGGCGAATGTAATGTCCCAACTCATGATGTAGAAGTGCCTCTTCAGGAGAGTCCAAACCAGAAATAACTGCTGAATTTCCTGTAGCAGCTAATTCTTCAATATCCTCCATCTGCATTGCTTTCCGGCGGCGTTCTCGGTGTATATCTATACATAGATTATGGGTTAAGCGAATCAGCCAAGCTCGGAGGTTGGTGATTTTTTCGGCATGGTTTGGCAATTTATCCCAAGCTTTAAGCATGGCGCGACTGAGCACCTCTTCGGCATCAGTAGGATTCCCCCCCATCCACTTGACACAGCAACGGTAAAGATAATCTCGATTCTGTTCCCATAGCTGCCAAAATGCTTTCTCCATATCTTCTGGAGAACCCCAAATGTCTTTTGCACTAACTGATTGAGAATTTGACATGATTTTAAAAGTGGTGAAAGATAGATGTGAAGGAACATTCCTCTATTCCTTTTTTCGTTGCACCCCAATCCGGCAAAAATCTAGCTCAGTGCGATCTGAGTATTTATACTAAATCCGGGTTATCCATCCCCTTTATAAATCCTCCGTTATTAGCAGAGTCTTTGCGATTGCTTCGCTGTCGCTCGCAATGACAATAACGGGGGTGGTAAACCCGGATTTGGTATTATCCGGCTAAAGATTCGATTCAGTATCGTTAGCCAATATTCAAGGTTGATTGTTGTCAGGGTGATTCATCAATCACCCCGACTCAGCAAAATCAAGCAAAAGGAACTGAGAAAACGATACCGCCCTCGGTATAAGGCGCTATCATCAAACTAATACCTGGGAAGTTGCGATCGGTCATCTCTTGATAGTTCCCCACTGCGGAAATCGCATTCAAAGCGAAATTATTCGACAAACCCAGACTTTCACCCACAGTTCCTTCCACTCCCAAAAAGCGGCGGACAACTGGATCGGAACTATTGATTTGCTGGCGCACATTTTCAGAAGTTAAACCCAGCTCTAACGCTTCATAAACAGAATAAGTAACGCCTGTTACCACATCCTTCCACTGGGATTGATTCTCGTCCACCACCATTGCTAAAGGCTCCTCTCCCAAAACATCGGGAAATGGCTGATGTTTGTCTCGCTGGTCGGGGGGTAAGGTGAGAAGACTAGAGATAATCAGATTCCCATTGCCGGTGAGCGCATCCAATTCGCCCTTGATATAACGATCGAATAGGGCCTCCAAGCTATTTAAGGCTACGACTTCCGCATTAATGCCCGCAGCTTTCAGCTTTTCTCGCAGAGTTACCTCAGAATTGGTATTTGCACTCACGCCAATTCGGCGACCGGCAAGCTGTTCAAAAGAGGTAATTCCGCTGGCGGTTGGTGTTACCACAAATTGAGCATCGTAACTATTAATGGGGGCAAAATCTACCCCCAGCAAAGCATCCCGCTTGAGGTTGTGGCTGGCATTGCGGCTAGTTACATCAACGATGCCATTGGCGACATCGCTGAAGCGCTGAGGACCAGTTTTCTGAATCACGAATTCCACTGCGTTGGGGTTGCCAAATAGGGAAGCTGCTAGTGCCCGACCAAAATCCACATCAAATCCGCTGAAGTTGCCCTTGGAGTCAGCAAAACCAACTCCTGGCGCGTCATTTCTCACCCCGACACGCACGAAACCCCGGTCTAACACTTCCTGTAAAACGTTGCGGTTGTCGTTATTTACCAAGGGCACGGTTAATTGGTCAGTCCCCGAAAAGGGTAGATAATAAAGCAGTCCCCCAGGCTTGACAAACATTAGCTCATTGAGCCCGCGCGGCAGCACTTTGGGATTGAAATTGCGATTGTAAATTTCTTCGTAATTACCAATTTGTTTGATAACTTTCAACGCAAAATCATTTTTGAGTCCCAGGGATTCTCCTAACTTTCCTTCCACGCCTAAGAAGCTCTTGGTGGCGGAATTTTTATTAAGAAATTCATTCACATTCTGGGAGTTAATACCAAAGAATTCGGCTTGGATGGGAGCGCTGACCACCCAGCGCACCACATCAGCCCATTCAGACTGATTTTCCGGCACGACGAGTGCTAAAGGCTCTTTAGAAATGGCTTCATCCAGGATGACTTGATTTCCCGGATTGGATAAGGTGGGAATGCGATTGCTCAGCACCCCGCGATTAATGGAAACAGCGCCCAATTTCCCCGCATCGTAGGCAGCAAATAAGGTATCTTGAGAAGGAAAAGTTTGGATGTTGAGGGCGATTCCGGCACGTTTGGCGACATCTATTAAATTTTGCTGAGAGCGCGTTCCTGCTAATACGCCGATGGTTGTTCCTGGTAACTGCTTAACAGAACTAATTCCACTATTACCGCGCACCAATACCGCTTGAGTGTCGAAGAAAACCGTAGGCGAAAAATCTACTCCTAAACTGCCATCGCGGAGCATAGATTGAGTGGGCAAAGTGGCGGCAATATCGACTGCGCCACTGGCTACGCTGTTAAAGTCTTTGCCCGCCTCGACGACTACGAATTCTACTGCTTTCGGGTTATCGAACAAAGCGGTGGCTAAGGCGCGACTAAAATCAATGCCAATCCCACTAAATGAACCGTCGGATTCCCGCTTGCTAAATCCGATCGCATCGTGGTTAACTGCAACCCGCACAAACCCGCGCTTTAAGATTTCTTGAAGTTTAGGGCCTGTGGGTGTGGTACTGGCAACTGGTTTTCGACCTTCAGCCGCTCCAAACCGCGCATAATGTTCAAATCCGCTTGATAAACTACCCTTGGCAACTGCTGCTGCTACCTCGGGGTTAGCATCTAGATAAAATTGCTCGTTGAATGAAATTTGTGGCTTTCTTTTTTCAGTAAAACCAAACTTTACCCAATGCTCAAACCCGTTGGGAATAAGGCCAGAAGCTACGGCTTTTGCCACTTCTGGATTTTCTTGCAGATAGGTGGTCTCGTTGTAGTTAGGAATGGTCATAATGCTGGTAATTAGATAATTTGTGTGTTCAATTGGCAGGGTTTTTGATAAAGGCTCATTACTGCTCCAACCGCAGCGGATTCCCGCAGGTTTCTGTTGTTGGATGGTTTTGAATTTTATCAAAGCTGAAAACCCTTATTTTTCTGGCGGGTTGTTCGATCGCGGTAAAAAACCCGGTTATGAAGGTCGGAGTGCGTCCAGGACTAATTTAATTAGGATGTGCTGGGAAATTTTCGTCGTACAGCTAGCAAAGTAATGTCTCTGTTTCAGGTAATAACCCACAGTTTTACTGCTATTTTGATAGATAGCTAGCTCAACAAGCAGTAGACTTTCCCTAGTTTTAAATTATGTCGGTGGCATCCTCTGGAGATCTTGTCCTAACTGTGACTTGTACGATGGACAGTAAATATATTGCGATTGCGATTTCCCAGCCACTCGTAAGCAAATTCATCTACATTTTGAATAGCTAAATAAACTCCGAGTCCTCCAATCTTTTTTTCGTGCGGGTGTTTGTCTAAGTCATCAGGTAGCGCTCGATCGAGGGGATCGTAGGTGACTGCTGTATCCTCAATCATAATTGTCAAGTTGCGATCGCTAATTTCGGCACGCAACTCCAAATCCCCTTCTCTACCAGATTCTTCATAACCGTGAATGATGATATTTGTGGCAATTTCATCGACTGCAAGGCGCAGCCCGTAAGATGCTTTTTGATCTAGAGCTGCCTCGGCTGCTGCTACGAGGACATACTCAGCTATCTGACTTAAAGAATCTAATTTTCCCGGCACTATTAACCGGTGCATAAATGATACAATGCCTCCGGCAAAAGGCGATAAGGGGTATAGCCGGGATACTGGCAAAATAGAACAGTGCAATTTGTTGAATTTTTCGCAGTTCATAGTCGCTATCCAAAGCTCTGATTGCGTATCCATTTCTATACCTTAAGGACGATGACACTAATCAGTTTCTGAATTTTGACTCAAAAGAAACGAAGCCTAATCTTGATTCCTGAGAGACTCTTGACAAGGGAGTGAAAATATGAAATACATTACACAGGAGGAGAGAGGGACGATCGCACAAATTCTCCAGTAATTTGCCCCGCCTGATGCCTCCTAAACAATTCAGCCACGGGGGGAATGCTCCTACTATCTGTTTGCCGATAAAATTAAATTGGTATAATACTAAATCCGGGTTACTCACCCTCTTTTTTAGTTCGCGAGCTAATTTCTCCCCATTCCCCGATCTCGGCCTCTCCCCATCTTCAAAAATCAAGGGGTTTTTAACCCGGATTTGGTATAGCCTCCCGTCAGCAGTCGCTACAACAGAATCCGACTTCGACTGCTGCTGCGATCGCACTACCTCAATTAATTCCTCACTCACCACAGTCTCCACTTTCTGCACTGCAACTGAAACTACCGTCTCACCTGCGATCGCTTCAACTGCTGCATTCCCTTGGGACATTTCCCCAATTGCCGATTCCGTTGCTGTCGGTGGAACAGATTTATCCGTATCCGCCCTCTCCTCTCCGATAAAATATCCCCTCAATACCTCTCGCAGAATTGCGCGCGCCTGGGAGATGCGCTTGCAGACATTCTGGTAGGAAATCTCTTGCTGTTGGGCAATCTCTTGATGAGAAAGTTCCCCATAAAAGTGCAGGATAAACGTCTCGCGCATCCTGAGCGGTAAGTTATCAATTGCACGGCGAATCACAATCTTTTGCTCGTGAGTCTCCAATGCCCAAAGGGGCGTATCGTCAAAGGAAACCAGTCCTTGTTTCTGTGGAATCGCTTCTATATCCTCAACTCGATTCGCACCCCGACTGCGTTCTCTATAAATATCTATGCAGAGGTTATGAGTCAGTTTTGTCAACCAAGCCTTAAAATTAGCAATTTCGCCCGCTGCATACTTTTGCACCTTTTCCCAAGCTTTCAGCATCGCCCGACTAAGTGCATCTTCAGCATCAATAAAGTTCCCACCCATCCACTTGATACAGCAACGGTAAAGAGAGTTTCGATACTGTTGCCATTGCTGCCAAAAAGTTGTGATTAGATCTAACGAGCAATCGCGCTGCTTTGAAAGCGTAAATGATTGAGAATCCAATGTCATTTCTAATACCTAAAGTTAATAAAAGTTTTGCAATAATTCAACTGCCCGACAGTTTTTGCCAAGGACAATCCGAGCCTTTCCACTGAGGAAAGACAGAGCGATGAGTAACGATTGTTCTGGTTGTAAGCTTCAAGTGTTCTTTGAGGATGCGGTTAGTAGTCACCACCGCGATCTTTCCATCAAAGCTGCTTCTTAACACCAGGGTTTAGTAAAGCACCCTAAATATTCGGTAAAACTACACGCTAAATTTTCATAGGCCGGATGTAGAAGCAGTTTTACCTGCTTTACCCGATCGCAGTTTAATTCAGGCTTACCAATAATATTGGCTAGCCAGACAGTATCATTTTGCACTGCCGAGACCGATCGCACCACTCAAATTTAGCTATTTAAGATCGCAACTTAAGATTTGCGATCGGCAATTAACCAAACTCCCCCGGAGCTAGGGTTTGGCGCATTTGTAAGTTTTTCTATCTAACTGCTAAGTTGCTTAACTTGATAAAATTTTTATAATCTTGGGAAATCAATCATCATCACATGATAGTGTTACAAGCTCAACACAAAGAAAAAGATAAGCGCCAACGCGGTGTAATCCTTACCCTACAAGGATTAGAGAAATTAGAGGCAGCCAAAACAAAGGCAGAATTCGAGCAAAATAGCGGGAATCGGTATACTTTGGAACAAATAAGCGATCGCACGCGGTTAGCTGTGAATACTGTGATGAAAATATACACTCGCGAAGCTGGTGTCGATCGCAACACGCTAAAAAGGTGCTTCAGCGCTTTTAGTCTGATTCTGGAGCCCAGTGATTATGCCAGGGTGTTTCCTCAGAGTGACGGGGTTAAAGCATCCCATACCCCGCCCAAACCAGAAAAAGACATAGAGTTGGAATTACCATTAGGCCAAGTTCCCCTGGATTCGTCTTTTTATGTGGAGCGTCAGCCAATTGAATCTCAGTGTTACAAGACAATTTTGCAACCGGGAGCGCTAATCCGCATCCAAGCTCCCAGGCGGATGGGGAAAACCTCCCTCATGGCAAGGATTCTAGAGAAAGCTGCCGAGCAAGGCTATCAAACGATTGCGATAAATTTTCAGTTAGCAGATAGAGAAATCGTCCTAGATTTAGATAAATTCTTGCGGTGGTTTTGTGCCAACGTCGGTTTGGGTTTGCAACTGGAAAATCAGATGGCGGAATATTGGGATGAACTTTTTGGCAGTCAGCTTAGTTGCAAGATGTATTTTGAGGAGTATCTGCTGGCTGCAACAGATAAGCCTATAGTTTTAGCTTTAGACGATATCGATCGCTTGTTTCCCTATTCCCACCTGGCGAGCGACTTTTTCGGGCTTTTGCGAAGTTGGCACGAGGAAGCAAAGAATCGGGAAATTTGGCGAAAACTGCGGTTAGTCGTAGTGCACTCGGCTGAGATATATATTCCGCTGAGTGCGAATAGATCGCCGTTTAATGTCGGGCTACCGATCGGACTGCCACCATTCAATAGCGAGCAAGTACAGAATTTAGCCAAACGGCAAGGACTGGATTTGTCTGCTGAAAATGCTAAACAACTGGTGGCTTTGGTAAACGGAAATCCCTATTTAATACGATTAGCTCTTTATCATATTGGGCTCGGAGATGTGACTCCCGAGCAAGTGCTGCAAACCTCTGGTATTGCAGCGGGAATTTATAGCGATCGCTTACAACGAGAATTGTGGAACCTACAACAGGAGCCTGAATTGCTAGCAGCCTTTGTGCGAGTGGTGAAAAGCAGTATACCTGTAGAGTTGGGTTTAGTGGAGGCCTCTAAGTTGGAAGGTATGGGGTTGGTAAATTTACAAGGCAATCTGGCGGCGGTGAGTTGCCAGTTGTATTGGGAGTATTTTGGCTATCGATTCAGTAGCATTGGAGGAGGTTGCGTTTGAAAACGGGTTCTTTAACTGTTGTTGGTACCGGGATTCAATTGGTTGGTCATCTGACCTTAGCTGCAAAGGCGTCGATCGAGCAAGCCGACAAGGTTTTGTTCGCTGTAGCTGACCCGATTACTGGAAAATGGCTGCATACACTCAACGCCACGGCCCAAGCCCTGCCTTACAATACCGACAATCAGCGGCGCAGAGAGACATATCGGGAGATGGTCGATCGCATTTTGGCTGAAGTTCGTCAGGGATTGAATGTGTGTGCTGTTTTTTACGGTCATCCGGGCGTTTTTGCTGACCCCACCCATGCAGCGATTAAACAGGCGCGTCGTGAAGGTTTTAGGGCGCAAATGTTACCGGGAATTTCAGCGGAAGATTGCTTGTTTGCTGACTTGGGTCTTGACCCAGGGCGCAACGGATGTCAAAGTTTTGAAGCCACTGACTTTCTGATTCGGCAGCGTAAATTTGACCCAACCAGTGCTTTAATTTTGTGGCAGATTGCGACGATCGGCAATCTGGGTTTTTATCGGGAAGAAAGCCAACTGCGCGGCCTAACGGTGTTAGCTGAAGTGTTAGAAACATACTATGGTTCTGAACACGAAATAATTGTTTACGAAGCAGCAGTTTATTATCCGGTTTGCGAGCCAGTTATCCAGCATATTCCTCTGTCTAAACTGGCAGGAATTCGCGTTACTTTAGTTTCGACACTTTACGTTCCGCCTCAAGCGCCAGCACCTGTAAACAGTGAAATGATGGCACGGTTGGGGTTGACAGTTGACAGTTGACAGTTGACATTTGGTAGGGGCGAAGCGAAGCGGAGGGGGGGCCCCCGTGCCTGCCCTGATAGTTGATAGTTCTCAGCTATCAGAAAATATTGCTACAGTTAGTAGATGTGTTTGATCGATGAAGGTTTATTCGATCGCTCATATTTGTAGCAACATTTTATGAAGTTGGTAGTGCTTAATTTGCCAATAAACTAACAATAAACTAACAAAGAATACATTTGTGTGCGCTCTCTCGCTCGGGCAGGAAAAAATTTATTTTTATTAACTGTGCGCGAGAATCAAAAAAATGTGATAAGTTATTTTCATAACTTATTGTTATGAAAATATAGACAAAAAACCATGTCAAAAAACTTATGTAATGGAGAGAAATATGGCTCCCACACGCTCTAACGATCGCGAAACTTTAGATGACATCAACCCATCGCTCGAACAAAACCCTGAGGATGCTAAGGCTTGGGCTCACCGCGGTGAAAATCGCCGACTGGCAGGACATTTTGCAGCAGCGCTAGAGGATTTTAATCGATCGATCGAGTTGCAGGCTGACAGTGCTTGGGCGATCGCGCACCGAGGTGAAACTTATTATCTGATGAAACGCTATGAGGAGGCTCTAGCAGATTTCAACCGCGCCATCGAACTGAACCCAGATTATAATTGGGCGATCGCGCATCGAGGCGTAACTTACCGCTTTCTGGGAGAAGCATACTACACAAAGGCACTGACCGATCTGGATCGGGCGATCGAGCATCAATCGGATTACGTTTGGGCGCTGGCTTATCGCTGCCGCATCTATGAATTGATGAAGTGCTACAAGCAATCGCTGATTGATTTCGATCGAACAGTCGCCTTTGACAAAACCATTTTTGGTGGGAAAAATTGGCTGATTGAGAAAGGATTAATCTTTTGCTATGACGGCCAATATTCTGAGGCGATCGCCTGTTGCGAACAAAGGTTGCTAGAGGTTGCTGACGATACTACAGCTTTGTACTGTATCGCAATATCTAAGGCGCGCTGGCAGGGATTGGAGGCGGCAAAAAGCGAAATCGATCGAACGCGAACGGCTTTGCTTGCTCAATGGGAAACTGGCGATCGGGGAGATATTCTGTACCGACTCTGTGGCTTAGAAATTTTGGAAGGTAACTGCGAACCAGCATGGCAGTATTTGCAGGAAGCTATTCCGATTAATGATGAAGCCATTGAGTTAGTCGGCCACGATCCGGCTTGGTTGGAGTGGCGGGATCACCCGAAAACTCTGGCATTGCTCGCAAGTTAAGTGTTTGCAAAAACCGAAATTTTGCAGCAAAGTCGATAACCTGTAAGGGCTGGTTCGCCAAGGAATTTAAACGTAGCGAACAGGTTAAATAAACCCGCCCTCTCCCACGAATAACCCCTTATTTAGTTCAGTAAGTAACATTTCAGGAGGATTTTATGCAGATGAACGAACGAGCTCGGGCGAATGCTCAAAGAGGAGAAACTTTTCGGTTGTCAGGGGCTTATGACGAGGCGATCGAGATTTTTAAACAACTCCTAGAAAAAGCTCCAAACGATGCTTGGGTTAATGCTCATCTAGGAGCAACTTACTGCCAGTTGATGGATTATGGGAAAGCAGAAGAGTGCTTAAAGAAGGCGATCGGCAAGAGCAAGAATTATTTCTGGGCTCACGCACAGCTAGGTGAAACCTATCGTCTCTGGGCACTTGCAGAGAACAGGCGAAAGAAATACATTGACTCGGCGATCGAACATTTTCAAAAAGCGCTTGATGGTAAAGAACCAGCAGATAGCACCTACGAGTGGGCATTAGCTCACTTGGGAGCAACTTATCGGCTGAATATAACGAGCGGTATCATTCAATTACTTAATGAGTTGGTAACTCCGGCATTAAGTCAAGGAAAATTGTCAGGACTGGATGTCATACAACAAAACAAAGACACGGCCCTACAATACCTTAACAGAGCGCTCGAACTTATGCCTACATATGCTTGGGCGTGGGGGATGCGATCGACCGTTTACAGGTTGGCTCAAGAATACAAAGATTCATTCTGCGATTTGGAAGTTGAGACTGTAGTAGCTCCGAATTTTGAGATTCTGCAAAACTCTTCTTTTCCCGTTCCCTTCTTAGAAAGCAGCAGGGTAAATCTTTACGAACACGCATTTCTGTTTTTTTATTTGACCAAGCAAACAGAAGACCCACATGAGAAACAAAAATGTTACCTGAGGGCGATTGCTTTTCTCCAACAAGCTTTGATTCTGCGTCCTGGTGATTTAATAGCTAAGCTAATTCTCACCATAGTTGACACAAAACAAAAGCAGGAAAAACAGGATGGGCAGGCATTAACACCAGATGAGATTGAAAAACTTCAAAGAAAATTGGATCGATTTTTTGAAGATCTAGAGGAGGATTTTTGGCAAATCTGTAAAAAGGTGTTGCGGAATCAAATGAACGTTCCGGAACCGTCAGTTACAATCGAGAAGTTGCAATCGATATATAACCAAGCCGAGGAGGGACATAAATTAAAAAAGCTGATTTTGGAAGATGTGATAAACAACCAGAAATCAGGTGTGAGAGAAAATTCGCAATTATGGCTGTGGAAAAACGTTGCACAGATCCAGATGTGTACCTACGTTCTGTTCTTACTTAGTGAATTAAGCCACATTCTCGGAAAAGACAGTAATATCGGTACGGCAAGGCCTTATCGAGAGCTGGCATTGACTATCGCTCCTTACGTCTTTATAGAAAGGCTTTACCAAACTCCAGTGTTCTCAGATGCAGACAGAAAAAGCATAGTTAAAGAGTTGAACGATGGCATAGGATTCAACCTTAAGGAAACCGCCCTGCCCAAATGGGGGGACTAGAAGTAACTCAAAGTCCCCCAACAATCAGGGGGATTTAGGGGGATCTAGTTTGTATGTTGGGTTAAGCGTAGCAAAACCAACAAATTCACGAAAAATGTTGGGTTTCGTTCCTCAACCCAACCTACAATTTAAGTTTCGTTTTTCACTATCTAAGATTAGGAGAACATCCCATGAGTAACCTATTGGATTTATTAACTGATTTAGCGCTTGACACCAAGAAACAAAGTGCTTTCATGGATAACCCCAGTTCCTTCACGGACGGGGTGGGTTTACCTGAAGCAGAAAAAACCGCAATAATGAGCGGTGAAAACGCTAAAATCACCGCACTCTTTGCAGGGGAACGAGTTCCGCTTGCCATTACTGCTTTCGATCCCGGACCAGATCCCTTGCCAGATCCAGATCCCTTTCCTCCTTCTCCATCGCAAGACCCCGAACCCGACTCTAACTCGGACTTGAACTAAAATGCGATCTTGAGGTCAAATCGCTCATACAGCAGATTGCAGGTTGATGATGTAGGCCCGTCTATCGAACAATCCTCGCAAGGACACGGCAGTGCCGTGTCCCTACCTGCGTTCTCTGCGTGCATCACTTACATGAAAAGTGCTGTAATTTTCTACAATTGGAAAAGTGGATTGATATTTCACAAACTCAAACCGCACTTGTTGCGGTTTTTTTATCATAAAAACATACAAACACCTAACTTATGCAGAATGTTTACCAAATTACTGAAAAACTGCACGAGAGCAGTAACTCGCTAGTCTATCGGGGATACCGGCAAGCAGACAATCGGCCTGTTATCCTCAAAATGCTCAAACAAGCCTATCCTTCACCGGAACAAATTGCCGGGTTCAAGCGAGAGTATGAAGTAACCCAAAACATTAACTTACCGGGAGTAATCGATGTTTACAGCTTGCAACACCTAGACAATCAGTGGGTAATTGCGTTAGAAGATTTCGGCGGCGAATCCCTGAATAGGACGATAGCTAAGCAGCAATTTACAATTGCTGAATTTCTCCACCTGGCAATTGAGATTGTTGGCATTCTCGGTCAGGTTCACCAGCAGCATATCGTTCACAAGGATATTAACCCTTCAAATATTATTTTCGAGCGGGAAACAGGCAAGCTGAAGCTAATTGATTTTGGAATTTCAACAACCCTGTCGCGAGAAAATCCAACCTTTCGCAACCCGAACGTGTTAGAAGGAACGCTGGCTTATATCTCGCCAGAACAAACAGGTCGCATGAATCGATCGATCGATTACCGCACTGATTTTTACTCGCTGGGGATAACCTTTTATGAATTACTAACGGGACAGTTACCCTTCCCTACAAATGATGTTTTGGAATTAGTGCACTGTCATATTGCCAAACAACCTCTCCCACCACACGAACTCCAACCAGAAGTTCCACCAATTATTTCGACCATCGTGTTGAAATTAATGGCAAAAAATGCTGAGGAACGCTACTTGTCAGCATATAATATCGAGGCAGATTTACAAGAATGTCTCAGGCAGTGGCAGACTAAAGAGCAAATCGACCCTTTCCCGATCGAGCGGCACAATATTTCGGATCGATTTCAAATTTCGCAAAAACTGTACGGGCGAGAGCGGGAAATTTCTGCCCTATTAGCCGCCTTCGATCGAGTCAGCGAAGGAGCCAGGGAAATGATGCTGGTTTCGGGATATTCCGGGATTGGAAAAACAGTATTAATCCAGGAAATCTATAAGCCGCTGACTCGCCAACACGGCTATTTTATTGCTGGTAAGTTTGACCAGTTTCAACGAGATACTCCCTACGCATCCTTAATTCAAGCATTTCGTTCATTAGTACGGCAGTTACTCACAGAAAGTGACGCGCAAATTAGCCAGTGGCGGGAGAAGTTACAAGGGTCATTAGGGGAAATTGGCGGGGCAATCGTGGAAGTTATTCCTGAAGTAGAACTCATTATTGGTTCGCAACCACCCCTACCAGAATTGCCACCAGCAGAACAGAGGAAGCGCTTTAATCTGGTTTTTCAAAAATTTATTAATATATTCACTCAGCCCGAACATCCGCTAGTAATTTTCTTAGATGACTTGCAGTGGGCAGATCTAGCATCGCTGGAATTAATTCAACTGCTGATGACACTAGCAGAAAATAAATATCTATTTCTCATGGGCGCATATCGCGATAATGAAGTAACTGAGGCGCATCCACTCACTCAAATTTTGGAAAAAATTGCCAAAGCCAAAGTAACAACAGTTAATAAAATATTGCTGGCACCTTTATCCTTGACCGATATTACGCAACTTTTAATCGATACGCTGTTTGCAGACTCAAAAAATGCTAAACCGCTTGCCAAATTGCTCCTGCAAAAAACTGGTGGCAATCCGTTTTTTATCAATGAATTCTTAAAATTCCTGCATTCTGAAGCATGGTTGCATTTTAACTACCAAGCTCAGAAATGGCAGTGGGACTTAAAACAAATCAAAGCGCAATCCCTGACAGATAACGTTTTAGATCTGACTGTAAAAAATGTCCAAAAACTCCCGACAGCCACTCAAGCAGTATTAAAATTAGCAGCTTGCGTGGGGAATCAGTTTGATTTGCAAACGCTGGCAATTATCTATGAAAAATCTCTCCAAGCAACAGCAACAGATTTACGATCGGCACTGCAATCAGACCTCATCCTGCCCCTCAGCCGTGCCTATCAGTTGGCGGAATTTGAGGTAGCAGGTTTGTCCGAGGGGTTAGTTGCAGAATACAAATTTGCCCACGATCGCATTCAACAAGCAGTTTACTCTCTCATTTCCGAAGCAGACAGACAGTCAGTACACCTGCGTGCGGGCAGGTTGTTACTCCAAAATTCACCATCTGAAGCATTGGCACAGAAGCTATTTGAGATTGTCAATCAGTTGAACAAAGGCCGCGCCCTAATAGCTCGACAAACAGAGCGATACCAGTTAGCTAGATTTAATTTACAGGCAGGTAAAAAAGCCAAATCTTCAACGGCCAGCCAAGCAGCTTTCAATTACCTTCAGACAGGCTTAATTTTGTTAAATAAAAAGAGTTGGTCGCAGCAGTACAACCTTACCTTAGATTTGTATTTGGAAACAGCAGAAGTAGCTTATACAATTGCCAACTACGATGAAATGGAGCGCTTAGCTGAGGTAGTTTTGCAAAAAGCCAAAACCCTGTTAGACAAAGTAAAAGTCTATGAAGTCAAGATGCAAGCTTATTGCGCCCAAATTAAATTTTTAGAGGCGATCGACATTGGGCTAGAGGTTCTGAAATTACTTGGAGTAGAATTACCGAAACAACCGAACCAATCCGATCTGACACGAGAGATGGAGCAGATAAAATCTGACTTAGCAGGCAGGCAAATCCAGGAACTAATCGACTTACCGCAAATGACCGCTCCGTATAAAGTAGCAGCTATGCGGATTATGAACTATTTATTTGGTCCTGCGTTCATAGCAATCAATCAACTGAGCTTGCTAAATTGGTGTCGGCAGGTGAATTTATCGATTCAGCACGGTAATTCTGCTGGCTCTGCTTTTCCATATGTAGGTTACGGAATGCTCCTCTGCTGCTCGGGAGAGTTTGACGCTGGCTATCAGTTCGGTCAACTTGCTTTGCAGTTACTAGAACGATTCAAAGATAGAATATTTAAAGCAAGAATTTCTGTGGTGTATCAGGGCTATATCAGGCATTGGCGTGAACCTCTCAGAGATACATCTTCTTTTTGCATGGAAGCTTATCACAGTGGGATAGAAACTGGAGATCTTGAATATGCTGCTAGTGCTAGAAGTCTCTATGCCTATTCTTTGTACCTCAGCGGTGCAGAGTTGAGCGATGCCAAGAAAGAGATGGCGAAAGTTCTTGAAGTTACTTATCAAACTCAGCAGGAAGCGTACCTTCATTGGACTCAAATCTATATGCAGGCAATCCTGAACTTGATGGGACAAGCAGACAATCCGTGCCGTTTGATTGGTGAAGTATACGATGAAGAAAAGATGATACCATTTCATCTATCAGGTGGCGATCGAACTGCACTCATGCACGCTTATTCACATAAAGTTATCCTCTGTTATATTTTCGAGGAATTTCAGCAAGCTGTTGAGAATGCAGACAGCTTTGAAGAATACTCAGCTAATGCAGGTTCCTCGTTTATTCTCCCTGCTGTCTGTTTGTATGATATGTTAGCGCGACTGGCGCTTTATCCTAATTCCTCAGAGACGGAAAGAGAAGAAATCCTGACAAAGGTTGCTGCCAAACAAGAAAAAATGGACACATGGGCAAAGCAGGCCCCCATGAATTACCTGCACAAATTTTATCTAGTCGAAGCGGAACTCGCGCGCGTATTAGGCAACGATAAAGATGCCAGAGAATATTACGACAAAGCCATCATCCTAGCCCGCGAAAACGAATATCTCAACGAAGAAGCCCTCGCCTACGAATTGGCTGGCAGGTTTTATTTAGCCAGAAATCAAAATCATATTGCCCGTCACTACTTGCAAGATGCCCACTACGCCTATCAGCGCTGGGGGGCTATGGCTAAGGTAAAAGATTTGGAAGCGCGATACCCGCAGTTTTTAGCACTCCAGTCGATCGATTCAACTCGAACAGATGCCCGAGACAATCAGCAAGATCGGGTTACAACAGGTAACAAATCGGGCGAAGTGCTGGATTTTGCCGCCATATTGAAAGCATCCCAAGCTATCTCCGGCGAAATCGTCCTCAAACAATTGTTAAACCAGGTGATGCAAACTGCGATCGCAAATGCAGGTGCCCAAACAGGTTTTCTCATCCTGGATCGAGGCGGGAATTGGGTTATAGAAGCAGCAGCAGCAGTAGAGGGCGATCGCACAATTCTGCAATCCATTCCGGTAGATGCCGTCGAACCCGCAACCGGAATTCCCCTGCTATCAACCGCCATAGTTAACTACGTCGCTCGCAGCCGCGAAAATGTAGTATTAAATAATGCTGCCGCCGAAGGACAATTTACCCGCGATACTTACATAACCGCCACTAAACCCAAATCAATCCTCTGCATTCCCCTGCTCGATCGAGGCAAACTAACTGCCATTTTATACTTAGAAAATAATCTGGCGATCGGCGCATTTACCCCCCAACGAGTCGAAACTTTAAAAATCATTGCTTCTCAAGCCGCCATCTCCATTGAAAATGCAAATCTTTACGAACAATTAGAAGATTACAACCAAACTTTGGAGAAAAAAGTAGAAGAACGCACCCAAGAATTGTCGCACACCCTAGAAATTCTCAAAGCAACTCAAGCCGAATTAGTAATAGAAAATGCGCTGCTGAGGAGTGCGGAAGAACCGCCTAATTTCGATTACCAAGTTGGCGGCAGTTTGCCAATGGATGCACCTACATATGTAGTGCGATCGGCCGACAGACACCTATACAAAGCTTTAAAGTTGGGCCAGCTTTGTTACATCCTGAATGTCCGACAAATGGGCAAATCCAGCTTGCGAGTACAAATTATGAAAAAGCTGCAAGCAGAAGGCTTTGCTTGTACCGCGATCGATATTTCTGTAATTAGCAGTCCTCAGAGCACTTTAGATCAGTGGTACGCAGGCTTTGCCTACCTTTTAGTTAGTGGTTTGCATCTGTTAAATAAAGTCAATATCCGTACTTGGTGGCGCGAACGCGAATTATTATCGCCCGTCCAACGTTTGTCAGAATTTATCAATGAAGTATTGTTAGCCAATATTTCTGAAAGAATTATTATTTTCATAGATGAGATAGATAGCGTCCTCGATCTTCAGTTTGACAACAGTGTATTTTTTAGCCTCATCCGAACTTTCTATAACAAACGTGCTGATAGTTCTGACTATCAGCGTCTGAATTTTGTCTTGTTAGGCGTGGCGACTCCTTCTCAATTAATTCAAGATAAAAACTCTACTCCCTTTAATGTGGGTCAAGCAATTCAACTCAAAGGTTTTCAAGTGCATGAAGCTCAACCCTTACTGCAAGGATTAACGAAACGAGTAACAAATCCGCAAACCCTACTTACAGAAGTAATCACCTGGACAGCCGGACAGCCTTTTCTCACCCAAAAAGTCTGCAAACTGATTTGCACTTCTGACTCTCCTATTCCCACTAACAATGAAGCAGCTTATGTGGAGGAGTTGGTGCGATCGCAAATCATAGAAAATTGGGAATCGCAAGATCAACCAGAGCATTTGAAGACAATTCGCAATCGTCTATTGCAAGATAAACAGCGTGCTGTTGAACTCCTAAAACTTTACCGAGAAATTTTACATCAAGGACAGGTTGTGGCTGTTGATAGTCCAGTAGAAACGGAATTGCTGATGTCGGGTTTAGTCGTCAAGCGAGAGGGTTATCTCCAAGTCAACAACCGGATCTATGAATTGGTATTTGACGATCGTTGGGTAGAAGGGATAGATCGGGTGCATCTGGTTTTTGAAGAGGGCGAAGCATGACCGCATATAAGTTATTAGTTATAATCCCATATTTTCTGCGGTCATGCTTCGCCCCTACACACGTATTTGCCTTGCACAGGTCGCTGCACCCGGTAGATCTAGGGCAGAAAATTCAGGAGAATTAAGCAAAAAATCTCAAATCTACCTGCAATCTCTGTTTGAACAATTATAAAATATCAGCAGACAATCCTCACTGCGAAGATAATACTTTTTTATATAATGTTAAGAATAATCTGCCCTCGATCGTGCTATAATCTGACATCAATATGACTTACGCACGGCCGCTCGGAAACCTGTTTTTTCACCCGAAGAGGCGTTACAGCCGGCAACAACGGCAAAAACCCGGTTTATGAAGGTTTTGATGCGTAAGTCCCGATCCATTCACTTTTCTTCTCAATCGAGTGCGTGCAGTTATGCGAATAGGTAAAAATTTACAAAAGTTTCTGCTTTTGACAATAGCGTTATTTTTTGCAGCATCGCTACTGATTAACGTTACTAAATTCCACAATTATTTTGGCATCAACCGCGCCGATACTCAAGAGAAAGTGGTGGCGCTTACCTACGACGACGGCCCCTATCCTCCCTATACAAATCAACTTTTAGATATCTTAGACCGCTATCGAGTTAAAGCAACTTTTTATGAAATCGGCCGCAATATAGAGAAACATCCCGAAATCGTCAAAATGATTGTGGCGAGGGGCGATGAGTTGGCAAACCATTCCTACTCTCATAAGGATATGATGTTTAAACCCCGGGAATATTTGCTGTCTGAGATTGAAAAAACGGACAAACTTTTGCAGGAATTGGGCGTTAAGCAAAATAGTATTAGTTTTCGGCCACCTTGGGGACGGAGATTTGTAGTTTTATCTTATTTACTTGCCCAAATGCACAAAAAACTGATTATGTGGGATGTGGATTCTCAAGATTATGAGAAAACTCACACGGTAGAGGATATCGCAAATCAGGTGATTAACAATGTGCGATCGGGTTCGATTGTGGTGATGCACGACGGCGGAGGCGATCGCTCGAAAACCGTATTAGCAACTGAGATAATTGTCAAGTCTTTGCAGTCAAAAGGTTATCAATTTAAAACTGTTTCTGAGTTGTTGAAATAATTAGACCTCTTGCAAAATAATTTTATGCTATAATGAAGGGTTTGGCTTAAGTGGAGCAGATTGCAGGTTAGATCAGCACTTTACAATTATGAGTTAGCTCTCAGGTCTAAAACTCAAAACCTTTAATTGTAACTCCGTGATTTTTTTTGCAAGAGGTCTATTATCAACATTTCGGATCAATCAGGGAGACAAACATCCGGCGCACACAAACTGTGAAAATCCAAAGTTGTGACCTCCAAAGTATCCAACTCAATTCGCCGAATCACGTGATTGTTCGTATCAGCAACAAACAAATGAGACCCGATAGCGCTCAAGCCTGAAGGTTCAAAAAATCGAGCTTTGAGACCTTTAGCATCTACCAAACCAGCTTTACCATCTCCAATCATCGTCATGCAAGTACCGCCCCGGTGGTCGATTCGCTTAATTTTGTGATTGTAAGTATCAGCAACCCAGAGGTAATTTTGAGCGTATTCAACACCCAAACAGTGCTGCAACCTCACCTCCTCACCGCGACCATCTTTATCCCCAAAACCAAACAATTCACCGCTACCGCAGACAGTGCGTACCTTCGGGTCTTCATCGATACCGACGGCGCGGATCGAACTAATTTCGCTGTCAGCGACAAACAACTCCGATCGATCCGTAGACAGGCCGCTGGGCTGAGAAAAAGCAGATTCCGCCAGACTACCGTCAACACAGGATTCTCGACCAATACCTGCGTAAGTGGCGATCGTACCAGTATCTAACTGCATCTCCCAAATTTGGTGCGAACCCGCCATGGCGATAAAAAGTCGATCGCCAACTCTTTCTAAATCCCAAGGCGAATTCAATGGCGTCTCTAAAGCCTTGCCGCTGCGGGGAGCAATTTCGTGACTTTGTTCGCCAGTACCAGCAACAGTTTGCACCCTTTGAGTCGTAAAGTCGATCGTTCTGATAGCGTGATTTTCCGTATCAGCAACATAGAGAATTTGAGTTTCTGCATCAAAAGCCATACCTTGAGGTGCAAAAAACTCAGCTTCTTCAAAGTTGCCATCAGTCAAACCCGGTTTCCCAGTACCAATGACGTGCAGTATCTCACCCTCGGTACTGCTGACAACAATTCGATTGTGTCCCGAATCGGCAATAAACAAGCAAGAACCGACCAAGTTTTGGATAACTGAATTAGCAGGCCCGGGCAGTACAGTTTCATCTACAGATTGACTGTCCTCAGTCATTTCGCCCAACAGCGCCTCATGTTGGTGAAGCTGTTTTGCCTCCGTTGGCGCGATCGCAAATGCCAGCACTTTACCAGGAAAAGCCAGGGGAGTTGATACAGGTTTGCGCTGTTTTTCTAAACTGAAGCGAAGTTCTTGAAAGGCGATCGCATTTTTATCTTTGTATTCAGCAATTAACTTACCAACTAACTGATCTAGTGCTTCTCTATTGCCTTCGCCAGAAACAAAGCCGACGACATAACTTTCTGGATCGATCACCATTAAAGTCGGCCAAGCGCGAACAGCGTAGCTTTGCCAAACTTTCATGCCGCTGTCTACGATTACGGGATGTTCGATATCGTAGCGGAGGATAGCTTGGCGGATATTTTCAACTTCTTTTTCGTTTTCAAATTTAGCCGAGTGAACCCCGATGACAGTCAGGGAATCTTTATATTTTTGTTCCAGATATTTTAAGTCTGGAAGGACGTGCAAGCAGTTGATGCAGCAGTAAGTCCAGAAGTCGAGGATGACGACGCGCCCTTTTAAGGATGCAATGGATAAAGGTTTTTCGGTGTTCAACCAGGGGTACTTTACGGGGAATTCTGGTGCTCTGACGCGAGGCATGGATATCTCCTTGGTGCGGGCTGAGTAAGTTTTACACTTCTTTAATTTAGCGAGAAGTTTGGGAGGATGGGGAAAAGCTGGTTAAATCTGGGCTTTTCGGCATAGGCAAGATGGCTGTGGCATAGGAGGGGGGAGAGTTCAGTGTTCATATTGCAGCATTGAATACTTTAGTCTGTAGAACTTTGGTATTCAAAACCTTACTATCTTTCTCTATGCAACCTAGCCAACTAGACCAAACTTTAGGACTAGAAATACAACGTCGTCGCATAGAGAAACGTTGGTCACAGGAATATCTGGCAGAAGTCACAGGTCTGCACAGAACCTATATCAGCCAGCTTGAGCGAGGGCTGAAAAGTCCATCTGTGAGGGTTCTTAGTCACATTACAAATGCTCTGGACATAACAATGGGTGAATTTTTACGAGCCGTAGAGGAACTCTTGAGTGCTGACAGAAAACGAAATTGAAAGATTGAGGCAAGCCATTATTACTACCATTGCATCTCCAGTTATCGGCTCGATAGAGGATTATACTTGGGAAGCAATTTTTCATTATGTCAAGGATATTCCTTTATCAGATCCAGCATTAGGACGTAGCAAACTCCTCTATGATGCTGTTGACACCACGACTGCAACTGGTTGGTCACTCAAGTCTCTTCAACTGAATAGTCTTACGGTTGTCAATACATTTTGGTTTGTCATTCAGAGAGCAGATGTTATCAAAAAGGCTACCCAACTTGGTTTTCCTGGTTTGACTGAACAATCCTCACCTGCTGAACTAGGAGCAGCTATTGTTCAGCATTGGAACGAGAAAATTAGATCGAGTCAAGCAGCACAGAGCATTATCAATAGCTATGAAGGCATATTGCTGAAAACCATTAGAGGATATGAATATATTTACTGTGAATTCCCTCTTAATCCACTTGACCCAAATGCTTTTTCTTGGGCTTGGACAGTTGATAGAGTTACTGGAAAATCAGGAGCAGGGCTACAAGGCAGTATTGGAGGTAAGCCAGAGTTGGTTTGGTACAAGAATCAAAAGCAACTTTTCAGAGCTAGAACCATTTCTTCAGAAGCCGTTCACATCAGGGTTGAGCGAACTCGTCTTACACTTGATCGATATGTGCAGACTGTGCTCTCAGCTTTGCAAGATCAACTCAGTACACAGTCTTTTGACGGTGAACTTCGAGAATAGATGCAGCTATTACTTTGCCTAGAAGTGGGGGTACTGATTCTCCGATTTGAGAAGCCATATCAGTGTACGTTCCCAAAAAGTGAAAGTTATCTGGGTAAGAATGCAATCTTGCAGCTTCACGGATTGTAATTGTCCGATTTTGGGTTGGATGAAAAAACCTGCCAGATCCTGGATGGAAAACCCACCTTGTGATAGTTCTTGCTGGTTTATCCCAGTAAAGCCTTCCATATGCACCGCTATAGTGCTTTTTAGGGGCTAATTCAGGTGGCAAGTCTCTAGCATCTTGCCCTTCACTAAGAAGACGCGCTCTTGACATTTGAATGGGACTCAAAGCACGAGCAACGTGATTGAAAAGTTTCGTACTTCCATTACGTATCATTGCTTGGTACGCAGTTTGGGGTGGCAAAGGATAAACTTCAGCATTATATTCCTCTCCTGCATTCAATGACGGCAAATCTCCAATCGCATCTCTAACTGTGACGACTGAAGAAATGTTTGATTTTAGGAGACTCAGTTGGTAACAAGATTTCGTAGCTCTGTAATCGCTTCTAATCTCGCCAGCGTGTGTAGGTTCAGGAAATTGAAGTGGTTTATCTAAACTAGCCACGAAAAAAGCCCTTGATCTGGTCTGCGGTACTCCATAATGCGCGGAGTTTAGCGATCCATAAGTTACTTTATAACCTTGCAATTCAAGTTGTTGTATAATTTCATTCTTAACTACACCACCGTAAGCTTTCAAGATTTCAGGTACGTTCTCCATAACAACGTAAATGGGTCTAAATTCTTGTACGAATTCTAAAAATGTCCGATATAACTGATTGCGAGAGTCGCTAAGATATCGATAGTCAGCAGGAATATTTCTTGAAAATCCTTGGCATGGGGGGCCACCTATCAACACTGTTAGTTCCTCCCTCTGCAAACCCAAACATAATCGCAAATCCAAAGGATTGACCTCGCGTATATCCTGATGAACAATTTTGGTGTTTGGGTAATTGTGCTTATAGGTCGCTAGGGCTTTAGCATCCACCTCGATCGCACATAAAGATTCAAAACCAGCTAGGTGAAATCCTGTAGTCAAGCCACCCGCACCAGAAAATAAGTCAATAGTCTTATATGTCATACTCGAATACTATAGTATTAGGACTTGCTTGTCAACCAACTTCAGCAATTGGCGTCTCTTGCTTCTCCTAAATTTTATGCTTGCTTTTCCCTGCAATTATTTTCCCAAATAACCCATACACCATAAAGATTTGAAAGAGGCAGCTATAGCCTTTCTCAAAAAGATGAGGTACTCATGGGGATAGGCCTCCGTGGGTTCCGTGGCCTCCGTGGCCTCCGTGGGCATACCTCACTTTTTTGATAACCGCTATATCTCTGCGGTGAACGCTACCTCCCCATTCCGAAATAAATTTAACAGCAACCGCCGCCGTTATAATGCCAAGTCGAATCAGTAATCAACACCTTATCCGGCATCAATCCCCCCAACTTCCCAGCCGTTTTATCGCACACCGCCGCCGGAACTCCTCGCTGCAAAACGTGACCTGCTCCGTCATCAAACAGCTCTTCAGACCCCGCATAAATCGCCGTCTTGCCCGTGAAAATGCAAGCGCCATCCGGGGGGATGTCCACTTTAAAGGACACTGTATCGAGGCTTTCTAACAACAGATCCGCATCCAATTTGTAATTGTGTTTGTCCAGCAGCCTGTAAGGACGGCGCGCCCGGACTTCCACTTGCCCAAAGCCCACGTCTACAAGGTGTTGAACGTATTCTGCGTATGTCAGAGCACCCGACAAACACAAGGCTCGCAAGCGCTGATCGTCTTTCAAATGCTGCGGAATTGCGCGAGTTGCGATCGGATCGCTCATCAACAACCTGCCCCCTGGCTTCAACACCCGATAGGTCTCTTTTAATGCCTTAGCTAAATCCGCAGGTTCAAAGATATTAAACAAGCAATTTTGTGCGACAACATCAACAGAAGCATCCGGTACCGGCAACGCAAAAGCATCGCCTTCTATAATTTCCACAAAACTCTCGTCAAACCAATCATTTTCGTGGGCGGCAATTTGCAAGTTGCGTGCAGCCGCGTCTCGCATTGCTGCAACCGGATCGACGGCAATAACCGATCCATTGTGCCTAGAAAAATAAGCAAATTGCAGTGCTTCCAATCCGCCGCCGACGCCGACATAAAGCACGACTGGATTTCCGACAAGTTCGGCGGCGTGAACGGTGGTGCCGCAGCCGTAGTTCATTTCTTGCATTTGTTCGGGAATTTTTAATCCTGGCAGTTGCAAGGGGCTGCTTTGGACGCAGCACAGTCCGATTTGGGGGGTTTCGGCAACGTCGCTATAAAATTGGGCTGCTGTTTCTAAATATGTCATGTTCGATTTCCCTGAGTTTTTTTTACCGCAGATGTAGGCGGATTTACGCTGATGCACGCAGATGAATTCTGAAATATTTTTTAGGTTTCAAATTCGACTTTTTCTTCGGATTTGGGTATGTTTTATGGTTTGGAAACTGTTGTTTCTGGAACTTCTAATTCGGCGCTTTGGGGATCGATAACTGACGGCGCTGGTGCTATTAGATTGGGAGATGCTTCTGGTATGGCAGGAGCGACTAATTTAGGCACAGGAGCTTTGTCTGTTATTTCTGGCAGGGCTGTCTGTACTGAAGGATCGGTAGGTTCGGTAACTTGATTCAAAAAGTTGCGGAACCGATTGTAGTATCCTTTGTATTCTTGTTTTTGTGTTTCGGGAGATGGTGTTGGTTTTGGCTCTATTATTTTAACGGGTACAACAACTTTGGGGGTTTCTAACTCTGGGGTTGCTGTTGGTTTTGGTTCTATGACTTGAAGTGGTTCCACAACTTTGGGGGTTTCTAGCTGTGGGGTTGCTGTCGGTGTCGGTGTCGGTTCTATGACTTGAACTGGTTCTACAAGTTTTGGTGCTTCGAGTTGGGGGGTTGCTGTTGGTGTCGGTTCTATTGTTTGAACGGGAGCAACTTTTGGCTCTAAGCTCGGCTCGGTAGCTGGGGTTTCTGGAACCGCTGGTGAGGGTTCGGCTACTGGTGTTTTTTCTAATGCAGGTGTCGGTGTCGGTTCGGGTGTTGGTTCGGGTGTCGGTTCGGGTGTTGGTTCGGGTGTTGGTTCGGGTGTTGGGGTTGGTACTTGGTAGGTACGATCGACTATACCGCGAGTTTCTGCTACTGTGATCTCGCCCCGCACTAATTTAGAAAAAGTATCTTGCCCCTGGGGTTGGTAATCTATCAGTCTGACTGTATTATTAAAGGCGTTTTTGACGGTATTTCCCTGTTCGTCGATTAATTCTAGCTGCACCCAGTTTTTCCCGGGTTTGAATCCTTTAAGATATATAGGTTGCAACTGGTCGATCGCGAAACTTTCCCCGTTCACTGTGGCTCGAATTTTCCAATCGAGTATGTCATCTTGGGAATTTGCTTGAGCCACTTGGTGCAAAGGCGCATTTGTCAAGTAAAAATCGAGCAGGATTGGTTCTGCCCCGTAGCTGCCTTGCGGGCTGTTGTACGTTAGTAGGGGCAATGTGCGATCGGGATTGTTGTCCTGTGTTTTGGTAAAAATGTGAAAGGTGGTTTGGGCCAAAGCACCTTCGTTTTTAAAGCTTTCTTCCCAAGGTCGAGCTGCGAACACCCGCAGGGTATGGGTTCCGGGTTCTAAGTTGGAGAGCGTTAAAGTTTGGTTGATGTCGTAAACTGCTGCATAAGGTTGGTTGTCTAATAAAACTTGCAGGTGGGGCCCCAAACCCAAGTTTGCTTCTTTGAAAATGGGGAAGTCCTTGACTTGGAACTTAACAGACACATTTATATCCTGAAGCACTTCGTCAGGTTTTGGATTCAAAATACTTATTTGAGGCTGGTAAATTTCTAGAGCCTGACGCAGTTGTTGAATGGCTTCTGGGGGAGAAACCTCTGAGATTCTGTTTACCTCGGCGGTAGCTGAGCCGCTCTTGTTTCCTGATTTGGGCATGGAGGGATGGCCCGCGCCACAACTTGCTACACCCAAAATCAATACTGCTGCTGCAAACAATGCCAGCAGCCTGCCTGCAACCGTTCTCTGCCAATTGATGCCAATCACGCAACTATACTCCTAGAAGCCTTCTCATAGGGAACTATAGCCCAAAACTGAATTTAGTATTGCCGAATTGCCGATCGGCAATTGGGGGCCCCCCTGTGTCGCGGATTCAGGCTGTGCCGGCAACCAATCCGATCCCACTAATAACTGCCCCAGCCATTTTCTTAAACATCTCTCTATAAATGAGTATTCCTCAATTGCTTTATCTTTGAGTTTTGTAAACTTAATGGCAATACCCCTTGACTTTTTTGAGGGACTGTGGAAATTAAAGGGGGTAATTGCATCAAGAATTGAGGCTTTTTTAAGTATTGTTAACAAGCGATTAATACTTCTCTAGCAGGCTTATAATTCATAAAACTCCCTCAAAAGGAGCAGCCGCATCAAACCTGAATCAAGGAGGCGATCGGCAGCTCTGGCGAGAAGAGTTGGCAGTACCCAGGGACATTGTTAGCGACACTGGGGAACTGGCTTCTTTACAAAGAAGCAAAATGCTTGGGGAGACGATCGACCTGCGTGTAACTCTGGAAAGAGCGAAGTGCAAGCTGTTTCGGGGAACCGAGAATCCCCCGCCTAATTAAGCGTGGGGAGTGTCAGATACAGTATTCAGTTCTCGTTCCTTGTCTTATCGAGAGGAGAGTCTTCATGACCATTAGTCCTCCAGAGCGAGAGGTAAAAGTTAGAGTAGTAGTCGATAAAGATCCGGTTCCAACTTCCTTCGAGAAGTGGTCAAAACCAGGTCATTTCGATCGCACTCTAGCTAAGGGGCCAAAAACCACCACTTGGATTTGGAACCTCCACGCTAACGCTCACGACTTCGACAGTCATACAAGTGATTTAGAAGACGTTTCGCGCAAAATCTTTAGCGCTCACTTCGGCCACTTGGCAGTAATTTTCGTATGGTTGAGCGGCGCATATTTCCACGGCGCTAAATTCTCCAACTACGAAGCTTGGCTGACAGATCCTACAGCCATCAAGCCCAGCGCTCAAGTGGTTTGGCCGATTTTTGGTCAAGAAATTTTAAATGCAGATGTAGGCGGCGGCTTTCACGGGATTCAGATCACCTCTGGTTTGTTCCAACTGTGGCGCGCCAACGGCATCACTAACTCATACCAGCTATATTGCACTGCGATCGGCGCCTTGGTAATGGCAGCCCTGATGCTATTTGCCGGTTGGTTCCACTATCACGTCCGCGCTCCGAAACTGGAATGGTTTCAGAACGTAGAATCGATGATGAACCACCACTTGGCAGGTTTGCTAGGCTGCGGATGCTTGGGCTTTGCAGGACAACAAATTCACGTTGCTCTGCCGATCAACGCTTGCATGGACGCGATCGATGCAGGCTCACCGTTGACAGTAGGTGGCAAACTGATTAAAACAGTTGCCGATATCCCACTGCCACACGAGTGGCTTTTCAACTCAGCCTTGATGGCTGACATCTACCCCAGCTTTGCTCAAGGTTTAACGCCCTTCTTCACCCTCAACTGGGGCGCCTACAGCGACTTCCTGACTTTCAAAGGTGGTCTGAACCCCACCACAGGCGGTTTGTGGCTGAGCGATACAGCACACCATCACTTAGCGTTGGCAGTGTTGTTCATCATCGCCGGACACTTCTACCGTACTAACTGGGGCATTGGCCACAGCTTCAAAGAAGTTTTGGAAGCTCACAAAGGCCCCTTCACTGGCGAAGGCCACAAGGGGATGTACGAAATCTTCACGCAGTCTTGGCACGCCCAACTGTCGTGGAACTTGGCCTGGATGGGCTCTATCAGCATCCTCGTGGCTCACCATATGTACGCGATGCCTCCGTATCCGTACATCGCGACTGACTACCCAACTCAGCTATCCCTGTTCACCCACCACATGTGGATTGGCGGATTCCTGATTGTTGGAGCAGCAGCTCACGCAGCAATTTTCATGGTGCGGGATTACAATCCGGCTCAGCACGTTAATAACTTGCTCGACCGCGTACTCCGCCATAGAGATGCAATCATCTCTCACCTTAACTGGGTTTGCATATTCTTAGGCTTCCACAGCTTCGGTTTGTACGTTCACAACGATACAATGCGAGCTTTCGGTCGTCCTCAAGATTTGTTCTCAGATACCGGTATCCAATTGCGTCCGATATTTGCCCAATGGGTACAAAATATCCACGCTTTGGCACCAGGTAACACAGCGCCTAATGCTATGGAAATCGTCAGCCACGCTTTTGGCGGCGGTGCAGTAGCAGTCGGTGGCAAAATAGCGATGATGCCGATCGAGTTGGGTACGGCGGATTTCATGATCCACCACATCCACGCTTTCACCATTCACGTTACAGTTCTGATTCTTTTGAAAGGCGTGTTGTTCGCACGCAGTTCTCGCTTGGTTCCTGACAAAGGCAGCTTAGGCTTCCGGTTCCCTTGCGACGGCCCAGGCCGTGGCGGTACCTGCCAAGTTTCTGGTTGGGATCACGTGTTCCTCGGCTTGTTCTGGATGTACAACTGCATCTCGATCGTGATTTTCCACTTTAGCTGGAAAATGCAGTCGGACGTGTGGGGAACAGTATCGCCAGACGGCACAATTTCTCACATCACCGGCGGCAACTTCGCACAAAGTGCGATCACGATTAACGGCTGGCTGCGGGACTTCTTGTGGGCGCAAGCTTCTCAAGTAATTCAGTCCTACGGTTCGGCACTGTCGGCCTACGGTCTGATGTTCCTAGCTGGACACTTCGTGTTCGCCTTCAGCTTGATGTTCCTGTTCAGCGGCCGCGGCTACTGGCAAGAACTGATTGAGTCCATTGTTTGGGCTCACAACAAGCTCAAGGTAGCTCCTTCCATTCAGCCTCGCGCTCTGAGCATTACTCAAGGTCGGGCTGTGGGCGTAGCTCACTACCTCCTAGGAGGAATTGTCACTACGTGGGCATTTTTCCTAGCGCGAATCATCTCGGTAGGGTAAACTACCTTTAGGTTTTGGATTCAGGATTTGGGAGCAATCTCAAACCCAGAATCCAAACCTCGGAACCGAACCTCTTCAACGTTCAGGATTCAGGATTAATCAAGGCTTATGGCAACGAAATTTCCAAAATTTAGCCAAGACCTTGCCCAAGACCCGACCACACGGCGGATCTGGTACGGGATTGCCACAGCGCACGACTTTGAAAGCCACGATGGCATGACCGAAGAAAATCTTTACCAAAAGATTTTTGCTTCTCACTTCGGCCACCTAGCAATCATTTTCTTGTGGACTTCGGGCAGCCTGTTCCACGTAGCATGGCAAGGTAACTTTGAACAGTGGATTAAAGACCCTCTAAACGTCCGCCCGATCGCTCACGCGATTTGGGACCCTCAATTCGGTGCTCCAGCAGTAGAAGCTTTCACTCAAGCGGGCGCTTCTAACCCAGTGGACATCTCCTACTCTGGTGTTTACCACTGGTGGTACACCCAAGGGGTTCGGACAAATGGCGACTTGTATCAAGGAGCTATCTTCTTGCTACTGTTGGCTTCTGTCATGCTGTTCGCAGGTTGGTTGCACCTCCAGCCGAAGTACCGCCCGAGCTTGTCTTGGTTCAAGAATGCTGAATCTCGCCTCAACCACCACTTGGCTGGTTTGTTCGGTGTCAGCTCTTTGGCCTGGACTGGTCACATGGTTCACGTTGCTATCCCCGAATCTCGCGGACAGCACGTAGGTTGGGAAAACTTCTTGTCTACCCCTCCTCACCCGGCTGGTTTGGCTCCGTTCTTCACTGGTAATTGGGGCGTATACGCCGAGAACCCAGATGCAGCAAGCCACGTATTCGGTACTGCCGAAGGCGCTGGAACTGCAATTCTGACTTTCTTGGGCGGCTTCCACCCTCAAACAGAATCCCTGTGGCTCACAGACATTGCTCATCACCATTTGGCGATCGCAGTTCTGTTTATCGTTGCCGGTCATATGTACCGGACTAACTTCGGTATCGGTCACAGCATCAAAGAGATGTTGGATTCAAAAGCTGGTTTGGTAGGCGGTAAGAGTGAAGGTCAGTTCAACCTGCCTCACCAAGGCCTTTACGAAACCTACAACAACTCGCTGCACTTCCAACTGGCATTTCACCTCGCTGCTTTAGGTGTAATCACCTCCTTGGTCGCTCAGCATATGTACGCGATGCCTCCTTACGCTTTCATAGCGCAGGATCATACGACAATGGCTGCGTTGTACACGCACCACCAGTACATTGCTGGTTTCATCATGGTCGGTGCTTTCGCCCACGGAGCTATCTTCTTGGTGCGGGACTACGATCCTGAAGCTAATAAAGGCAACGTGCTCGATCGCGTGTTGCAGCACAAAGAAGCGATTATCTCTCACTTGAGCTGGGTGTCGCTGTTCTTGGGCTTCCACACTCTCGGCTTGTATGTTCACAACGACGTTGTAGTCGCTTTCGGAACTCCTGAAAAGCAAATCTTGATTGAACCAGTGTTCGCACAGTTCATCCAAGCTGCTCACGGGAAGGCTCTGTACGGCATGGACGTGCTACTTTCTAACCCAGACAGCATTGCGGCGACTGCTTGGCCAAACTACGGCAACGTATGGCTCCCAGGCTGGTTGGAAGGAATCAACAGTAGTACAAATTCTCTGTTCTTGGCGATCGGACCTGGCGATTTCTTGGTTCACCATGCGATCGCACTTGGCTTGCACACCACCACCTTGATTTTGGTCAAGGGCGCTCTGGATGCACGCGGTTCTAAGCTGATGCCGGACAAAAAAGACTTCGGTTATGCTTTCCCTTGCGACGGCCCCGGCCGTGGCGGTACCTGCGATGTCTCTGCTTGGGACGCGATGTACTTGTCTGTCTTCTGGATGTTGAACACCCTAGCTTGGGTAACGTTCTACTGGCACTGGAAGCACCTAGGCATCTGGCAAGGTAACGTCGCTCAGTTCAATGAGTCTTCTACCTACCTGATGGGCTGGTTCCGCGATTACCTCTGGCTGTATTCTTCTCAGTTGATCAACGGTTACAACCCGTATGGTACTAACAACCTGTCAGTCTGGGCCTGGATATTCTTATTCGGACACCTAGTTTGGGCAACTGGTTTCATGTTCCTGATCTCTTGGAGAGGTTACTGGCAAGAGTTGATCGAAACCTTGGTTTGGGCTCACGAGCGCACTCCTTTGGCCAACTTGGTTCGCTGGAAAGACAAGCCTGTTGCTTTGTCGATCGTCCAAGGTCGTTTGGTTGGCTTAGTTCACTTTACTGTGGGCAACGTCTTCACTTACGCAGCCTTTGTAATTGCCTCGACGGCCGGGAAATTCGGATAACTCTGAACTCTGGTTTCTAGGTAATTAAATTAAATCCCCTGCCTTCGGGCGGGGGATTTTTTGAATTTTATTGTGGAATTTTGTACAATAGAAGCAGACAAAATTGTGTTAAAAGTTATAAAATTTTTATGGAATCATTGAATTTAATCGTCATTAACCTCGTCTTATGGGCTTTCCCCTCTGATCCTAAAGTTGCTGTGGGTGAACTCACCGAAAGCCAAAACCTTACAATAAGTCGGTTGCGTCAAAGGATTACCGATAAGTTAAAAGAAAACCCAAAAGCAGGAAGTGCTATATTTGCTGCTGAACATGGTTCAAAATCTGATTTGCAGCAAGTTGCTGTGTATTTACAAGTGGCAATGTATGAAGATGCAGAATTTGCAGCCGAAATGAAAGCGATTTGTCAAGAATTAGGGACTATTTCAGATGATAAAACGGAGAACAGACAAAAACTTATTCAGACCATTGGAAATCAGATGATTGTTGGGGCATCAGGCGGTGCTTTAATCGGAAATATGGTGGTTGGAATACCTGGTGCTGTACCCGGTGCTGTAGCTGGTGCTGCCCTTGGATTGTGGTACGGGAGAAATTCTCGATCGTCCGATAGGACAGAAGATAGTAGGGATGTTAAATGAGTCAGAACCAAATTTTAGTCTCTAGCTGGGCTTGTTTAACATTTGTGACCATAGTTTTAGGTATCAGTTCGTTATATGTTCGCCGTAGACCTATTGTTTTCAAGTTGGCAGACTTTATGAATTTAGCTTTGGCTACAACAGCGATTATATCAAGTTGTAGCTTGATATACCGAGCCATTACTTTGAAAGAATTGGAAACCCTTTTAGGTTTTGATATTGTGACATTATACTTGGGAGCGATCGCTGTAATTTGGTTGTCAACACAGCAGATATGGCAAATCTTTAGATAATTTTCTTCTGCTACGCCGAATTCAGTAGGTCAAACTATTGAGCAAGCAGAAGCTGACGCCGATGCGATCGAAGCCACTATCCAGGAAGCGAAAAGAGATTTTAACCTGCCATGAGTGAAACACCCAAACTCCCCGATCCAGAGAAAGTTAAGCAAACTGTTGCTATGCTTCGGGACAGCAACCGAATGCTGGAAGCTTGGACTCAAACACTAGATGAACTAATTGCAATGGTTGAAGCTGATATTCGCAACAGTCCGATTAATGTTTATCGGCGGGAGAATGCGAAGCGGTTGGCTGAGTCTGTCAAGCAGGAATAAAAGTACGATCGCATTCTCTATCTTTAACATGAGGATTTAGGTAGTTCACATAGTCATATGCACCCTGAGACAGAGGAACTAATCAACAAGTTCAAAAACTATGCGAAAAGTTTGAACCCATTTTGGTGGGATACAGAGCGTAGAGGAAGCCTAAATGCCTGGAATCTTTTAGTCTCAGAAGGCTTTGTTCAGCTTGCAGACTTAGATCGAGCGATTACAGCGTGGAAAGGGATCGAGCGACGTGGATTGCCCATTGACCCCAAGGAATATCCTGGCTATGAATACGCACCACCTCGACGAAAACGTAAAGATAAATCCTGGAATCCATATTTACAATCACAGCATTTCCAGTATTACAATGCTTTAGCATACTTCTTAAAAAATAGTTTGCAGAATCTTAAAGTTTACAGTTTGAGGAGTATTCAAAGTAGCCTCAACTATCGTCGGGGGTCGGGCCAATTTAAGATTTATATAATTGTTGGTCAAACTCCAGATTCGGACTGGATTTGTCTTGCTCCTACCGTTCCGGATCAAGTTTGGAATCGATACGAGTTATCATATCATCCAGCTTTCGCATCACTAACTTCCTGTGACTCACCAAGCTTGGTAACACAAGATTTACATGATAAAATTTGCAAAATTATTGCCAAATTTAAACCTATTCAAGTAACTGGTTACTACAACGAATACAGCCACCATCATCAGATTTTTTGTACAGCAGCTTCTGAGGAAGCTACAGCAATTGAAAAAGCTCTGAAGGTAGGCAAGTTTTTGGATGATGACATTTACTATTTCAATATAAATTATCTTGACTTTTCTGAGGAGGAACCTACTAATCAGTTAGTGCATGAATACCTGCAAGACCAAAAACAATATATGTTTTGCTTCTGGGATGTAGGATGCGGATACAAGTTTGGCTGTACCGCACGCGGTGATTGGATTGGCTTGAAATATTTGAGCTTAATGGACTACAATCCTTGACAGCGGCACAACTATTCTGTAGGAGCGGACTGAATCGCATTCCCCTCTTTTCACCAAAAGCCCGATCGCCCTCAACCCCTCAAATCTCTCCATTTACCTGCATTTGATGCACCTTGTCCGCCAACTCTTGCAGGCGCTTTTCGTCCAACTCGTCGATCGCCAGCATCCCGACATATATAATTTCCTTCAGCGTTAGTCGGGTTGCTAGCGCCTTTTTCTGCACTATATCCTTGATGATGGGGCTGACTCCGATCGCGGTACTGGCTCTAGTCACAAAACTAACGGGAGATTAACAACTTTGACTAAATCTTAGCACCTTTAAGCTGAGTTTCTAGCTGCGTTGCAAAACGTTTAAGCGCGTCTTGACAAGACGCAGCGTGAGGTTTATAGTGGAAAGGTAGAAAGGTCGATCGACCTATTCCTCCAAAATCTCCACCAAATCCTCAATCATCACATCAAAAGTCCGAGCTAACCTGTGCAGGTAGGCAAAGTTAACGGTTGTCATGCCTTGACATTGGGCGTAGTTCCTAATGGTACTGTAACCAACGCCCGATCGATCTGAAACTTCCTTAAGTGTCCAGCCATTCTGGTCTGCAAACTCCCGAATCCGCAACCTCACTAAGCCTTTACTCATACTTACTTGACAAATGACAATCTGCTGTCGTTTAATATTAGATATCTGAAAAAGCGATCGGCTCACGTCTGGACAACTAAGAGCGATCGCCCTATTCCTCCAAAACCTCAACCAAATCCTCAATCATCACATCAAAAGTTCGAGCTAACCTCCGCAGGCAAGTAAAGTCAACCATTGCCATTTCAGGACGACGAGCATAGCTTCTGACGGTGCTATAAATTACCCCAGAACGATCGGATACTTCCTTAAGCGTCCAACCCTTCTCAGCAGCTAGTTCCCGAATTTTTAGCCTGACTAAACCCATGCTTGACAGTTGATGCAATTGCGTCGTATAATTGTATGTGTAAAAAGCCGATCGCCCCCCGGCCTCGAAAACTAAAGGGCGATCGTCTTAAAAACTCAATCTAGACAGATTATTTCTTTCTATCAAAAGCGCATTTGCCATATCCAGAAGTCTACTAACCATATCCAGAGGTATACTAGCCATGATATCAGAAACTCCGGCAAAATCGCGGACGATCGCAGAATCCAAGATAATTCACAAATCTCCAATCCTGCATCCGCTGGCGAGATTCGTCACAGAAGACACAGTAGCACTGCTGTTCAACATCTCAACAGACGACATTTACCGGATCGAATGCTGCCGCTACATGGTGTATGTCCACGCCAAAGGCATCAGCCGGTTTGTCAGCTACGCCGATTTTCCCCCAATCTTACGAGTCAATCCGCCTTCCCCTCAAGATTTTGGCAGATGGTACAAACGCTGGAAAAGCAAGCTAGCACCGGGATTTTGGACTAAATTCTATACGCACAAGTTCAAAGAGGCTGTGTCAGTTGACAGCTTGCTGGAGTGGGGAATGTTGGTAGCTAAACTTAAATCGGTGATTTCTGCTTCAGGGCTGCAACAGCTACGAGATGTTTATTCCCAAGAAAAAGATTTGATGGAAAGATTTTAAAGTGCGATCGAATACTGATAATTTTGATTTGTTTGTCAATGGTGGCGGACAAGTATTGATGATTAATATACCGATTGCATAAGTCTTTGATTGGTACAGAAACCGCAGATGTCAGACGGATAAACACAGATGCGACGCAGATAATTTAAGTAATTGGAAACGAAGTAATACCAGATATATAATGTTCATAAGCTTGGCAAGATCTATCAAAAATACGTAAGGTGCGCGGCGCGCACCCTACAATCTCAAAGCTTAGGAGAAAAACCCCGCATTAGGATAAATAGAAACTTAAGCAGGTTCTAACTTGGCAATTACCTTTTCCATGTACTCGGCAACTTTGGTTTCTTTTTCCACAGAGTTGGTTTCCATGTAAACGCGCATCAAAGGTTCCGTTCCCGAAGGCCGCAGCAATACCCAACCGCCGTCTTCAAGATACAGTTTAATCCCGTCTTTGCGGCCGATTTCCTTAACGCCAATACCCGCTATTTCCGTGGGTGGATTCTTGGTAAAAGAGTCCAAAACGGCTGCTTTGTGCGCTTCTTCTAGGTGTAAGTCCAAGCGTTTGTTGTACAGGGGGCCGTCGGCTTCTTTGATGGCTTCTTCTACTAGCTGAGATAGCGGTTTGCCTTCGTAGGCGATCGCCTCAGCAACTAGCATATCAGCCAAAATCCCGTCTTTTTCGGGGATGTGACCCAAAACGCTCAAACCGCCAGACTCTTCGCCACCGATGAGCACGGCTGTTTCCCGCATTTTTTCGCCGATGTATTTAAAGCCGACTGCGGTTTCGTAGATTGTTAAACCGTATTTGGCGGCCATGTTATCTAGCAAGTGGGTAGTTGCGACGGTACGGACGATCGCCCCAGTCAAGCCTTTATTCTTAACCAAGTGACGCGCCAACAGCAACAACACGGTATTCGGAGTCAAGACATTACCCAACTCATCAACAATACCAAAGCGATCGCTATCGCCATCCGTAGCCAAACCTAAATCGGCTGAATCCTTCTTAACAGCTTCCACCAACTCGACTAACTGTTCGCCCTTGGGTTCAGGCATTCCGCCCCCAAACAGCACGTCGCGGTAGGTGTGAAAACTTTCCACATCGCAGCCGCAGTGTTCCAAAACACCGTCGAGATAGCCGCGAGAAGTCGAATAAAGAGCGTCGTACTTCACCTTCAACTTAGCAGAGCGAATCCGCTCCACATCAATCAAAGTATAAAGAAACTTCAGATATTCAGGTTTCGGGTCAAAAGTGGAGATTTTATCGTTGTGGCTGCCTATGGCTGGGGCATCAGAAGCACCAGTAATATTTGCCACAATGGTATCCGTAATTTCCGGGGTTGCCGGCCCTGCGTAGTCGGGGATGTATTTGATGCCGCAGTAAGGTGCGGGATTGTGCGAAGCCGTGAACATCAGGGCTCCTGCGGAGTTGAGATGCTTGGCGCTGTAGGCGATAACTGGTGTCGGACAATCTCGATCGACTACCATCACCGTCCATCCCAAATCTGCCAAGACTTCCGCCGATGTGCGGGCGAACTCGTCTGCCAGAAAGCGGGTATCGTAGGATACTAGCACTGGACGGTCTTTGGTGTAAGCGGTTTCGAGGTAGCTGGCGATCGCCCGGGTGACTTTTCGCACGTTGGCAAAAGTAAAGTCATGGGCAATCAGTCCCCGCCACCCATCGGTTCCGAACTTGATTTCTTCTGTTGAATTGCTGGCGCTCATTTTATCCACTTCCTCTCGTCCTCCTAATCCTACCCGAAGGCATAGCCTTAAAGATGTACTGGCCGTGCTGTTTGTAACGATCGATCGCCCGTGAGGCATTGAAACCCACTCCTATCGTTGTAGGGCGAAGGTACCTCTTCCGGCAGAGGACTGCAACTAGCCAGAGTTTGTAGAGTGTGGGGACGATCGGGTGAGTCGATCGAGATTCCGGTTTTGAATGGTGGTTGGGCGATCGGGAATCTAAAAAAACTGAGCGCAAGAAACCGCGCTGACAATGGCATTAACGAAAATCAAATAAATCTGATTGTTATCTCAAATTTAATAATTTATTTATAAATGCCGCTCGTTGAATGTGTTAAGGTTTCCTAACGAATGTCAGACAAATTTTTTGGGCTTCACATAAAAAAATAAATCAATCAAAGTCACCGCTCGATCGTGATGTAGCCTAGATTCTTTGAGAACGTAGGGCGATCGACATAAGCGACAAAACAAAGATAAAATATCTCAAAGAGCAGTTTTTTCAAGGCAGACTAGAGTTTAATTCTGAGCTTTTAAAACAAATTGAATTTATTTTTGCCGTCTTTACAGGTAAAGAAAAAAAATCGGTTACGATCGCATAGTGACTGTGATCGAGCGCACAATAAATAGCGTTATTAACGTGCAAGTTATATAGGATGGATGCAGTGCAGCCAAATGGCTCATAGTTTTAAGCACAATGGCGGATGACTGTCAGGGTATAAATGCAGAAGATTATATTTAGTAACTTTAAAAATTAGGGGAATCGATCGGGTACGGCTTTATAAAACAACGAGGTTTCTCATGGCTGGTATTTCACAACTATCTTCAAAGTTTTTATCGGTGGGCGACGAACTGCAACAGGACGACAGTTTTGCGTCACAGGCTATTACGGAATCGGACATTCACAAGATCCCAGGGGCTAAAGGAGTTAGCATTTCTTCCTTGGCAGTTAGCTGGGCAAAAAAATATTACAGTACAGTAGCGGGACGAGAAAACCAAACACATCAGCAAATCTCCGAGAGCCGAGATTTAAGCAATTTTGATGGCAATCGAGCCAAAATAGTTGACAAATTGACAGATACTCTGAAAGTTGCCAGCCAGATAGCTTGGAATAAAGTAGAGACTGTTTTAGGGGAACAAATAGAGCGACACGCGATCGATCCTAGCTTAATTAATCAAGAAGAAATTGTCGCCGACACTCGCAGCTTATATCGGAAAGCAATAGACGCTTACGGCGATAGGGAACCTGTTTTCCGCTTGTCAGTGCTGGTGGGAAAAGATATTGTCCAAGTAAGACGGAAATACTCAGACACAGATCCGTTAGTGCTGGGATTTGTGACGTTGGAGTTTCAATACACTAGCAAAATCTTGTTAGGATGCCTTTCGGAGTCAGAGCGATCGGAATTTGCACCCTACTTAAAAGTTATAGATGACTATCTGCACATTCCCCACGGAGAGATTAACGATGCTGCGGCGGATCATACCCCGAATTCAAAAGCTCTCTTAGCCGTTCAGCATTTGTTGCAGCAGACAACTCAGATTGCTAGTGCAGTGTACGCTCGGGCTAGTTCCCAGCATCCAGGATACCGCAGCAGCAGCGGTTATTTGACCGATCCGCAGGTCAAAATTTCTGGCATTCGGGATGTCGAGATTTTTCAAAGTTATTTGTGCTGGTGCGTTTTGGAAGAAAGTATTCGCCCGGTACAGCAAGAATTGTTTCCAATCTGCGTGATGCTGTACCCGAGACTTCATGTAAGTTGGGAATTAGTGCAGGATATGCTGCTAATTTTGTTTTGGGAAATATCCGATCGCCTCCCGGCTGCCGATGTTATGGTATTTTTACCTTACTTGCGGACTGTGACAGATATGTTTTCCAGCGATGTCTTTGACAATTAGGGAATCGGGAATGGGTAATGGGTAATGGGTAATGGGTAATTGGTAATGGGTAATTGGTAATGGGTAATTGGTAATGGGTAATGGGTAATTGGTAATGGGTAATTGGTAATGGGTAATTGGTAATTGGTAATGGGTAATTGGTAATTGGTAATTGGTAATTGGTAATTGGTAATTGGTAATTGGTAATTGGTAATTGGTAATTGGTAATTGGTAATTGGTAATTGGTAATTGATCGGTAATTGGTAATTGCCTCAAAATCGATCAACTCGTTACTTGAAAGTCAAAGCTGCAACAGCCAAACAGCCCCAACCGACAATAAAAGCAACTCCGCCCACAGGCGTAATTGCACCCAGCCATTTGATGTCAGTCAAACTCAGGGCGTACAAACTACCTGAAAAGACTATCGTGCCGACAATAAAAGCCCATCCAGCCACTGCAAAAAAGGTTTCAGACTCTGGGCCGCGGCTTAATAATAAAGCGACGAGTAATAAAGCCAGGGCGTGGTACATTTGATAGCGGGCGCCGGTCTCAAAAATGCCTAAAGCTCGATCGGTCAATTGATTTTTCAAAGCGTGGGAGGCAAAAGCCCCGCCCGCAACCGACAAACCTCCGAATACGGCTGCGGCTGCTATGAAAATGCGCGTTAGGATTAGGGTTGACATAATATTTTTTTAATGGGCAATTGGTAATTGGTAATTGGTGAACATAAATAGACTTGAGTTGCATTCATTCACAAACTATATTGAAATCATCTGCGTTTATCTGCGGTTTCCCTATCAATGAATCCCAGAATATGGATCGCTCCTCTAGGTACGTAGTTGCGCTTGGGCGCTCTTTCATGAAAGAGCGCCCAAGCGCAACTACGTACTGCACACCCTATTTATGATAAATCAGCTTTTTGCAGATATTTCTAGTTTATTTGCGTACAGCTTCCAGCAAGCGCGAATAGTAAAAGCTAGTGCTATTCATGGCTGTTCTTTTAACAACAAAACCGTTGCTTTCTAGGATTTTGATAATATCAGCTTCGCGGTGCTGGTAAGCGCGGGTAGTTTTGCTCGGGCCGGGGAAAAGTTCGCCAAATTTTTTGAGCGCGGTAAGTGCTAAGGTTTTGGGGGCAAAACTGAGAATTAGTCGCGATTGGGCGATCGAACTTAGGTGAGCGATCATTTCCGCAGCCTTACTTTGAGGATAGTGGATCAGCACGTCCAAACAAATAACCGTGTGAAATTTGCCGGTTAAAGCTTCCAAATCCTGGGCGGCGAAAGAGATGTTGTACATCTTGCCGGGAACGGCTGTCGATCGATCATAAGCCTCTGCTACCATCTTTTCAGAGATATCGCTAGCACAAACAATTGCCCCAGCCTCAGCCAGAGGAATGCTGAGAGATCCAACACCACAGCCGGCATCGCAGACACTAAGCCCGCGCAAATTGCCGTCAGCTTGCAGCCAGCTAAGCACTGTATCCACCGTTTTCTGGTGCCCGGTGCGGATGTCTAGCTGCACTTTATTGACTTTGCCGTCGCCGTAAATTCGCTGCCAGCGATCGAAGCCCGTCGAGTTAAAATACTGTTTGACAATATCCTTGTCATTTACCAAATTCATCTTTCCGCCTGCTGCTGAGTTATTGCCAACGATTAGACATTATAATTTTAATTAGCCCTAACTTAAAAAAATATGGTGCTACAAGATCATTTCCGCCCGCCGCTGTCAGCGCGCCGTCACTGGCACGCCTTTCACAATGCTTGGGCGACTTATATTGCATCTGACTTGAATGCCAAATTACCCGAAGGTTATTTTGCAGAATCCAACGTGCAGTTTGAAATTGAAATTGATGTAGCAGCTTTTGAGGAACCTCTACCGGACTTTGATTGTCCAGAGACGGTAATTAATTTGCCAAGAGATTTACCAAACAATTGGATGTCGCCCCCAGCACAAAGCGTGCCTTTTTTACCTGTGGCAGAATCTGTGCAAGTCAATATTTTTAACACAGAAGGTGGCCCGGTTTTAGCAGGTGCAATTGAATTAGTAAGTCCTGCCAACAAAGATCGTTCTAGTCATCGCTGTGCTTTTGTGTCAAAGTGCGAGACGTATTTGGGACAGGGAATTGGGTTGGTAATAGTTGATGTTGTGACGGTTACGAAGGCAAATCTTCACAATGAATTGTTAGCCCGTCTAGTGGGAGGAATTGCTTCGCCCTTCGACGCCGATCTCTATGCTATAGCTTATCGCCCGATCGAGCGAGACGGCAACCAATGCCTAGATATTTGGCAGGAAAACTTAGCTGTGGGTTCCACGCTTCCAGTTGTACCGCTATGGCTGCGGGGTGAGATTTGCTTGGCTGTGGAATTAAATCATATTTACGATCGAACTTGCCGAGAACACCGAATTTCTGTTAGCAGCGCTTAGTTTGACACTCCCCGGCGTGAACGCACGGGGATTCTTAAGACACTACCAAATGGCAATCCTTAATGGCGCTGTCAAGACACCTCTACCAACTCCGCTAAGGTCAAAACCTAGCATTGTCGCTACTTTTCGCATAATGTTGGCTGCACCATTGCAGTCGGCGTTAATACACCAGTTTTGTAAACCAGTTCGATACAATCCACGCTTAATTCGTCTACCCGACTCTTTCCACCCATCGGGTTTTGCACCGATTGTAGGCAGGAAGTCATTGTCAACGAATGAAGCTTTTGATGTGTAGCTTTCCTCTGTTTCTGTAAATCGAATTCCATACTTTTCGCAGAGCTGAGAGATTCTAGTTTTCAATCTACCAGTAGGAATTTGTACGAATTTCTGATTAATTTTTACTCCCATATTTACGCCATTTTTTTGACCCTTATTCCAGCCAAAAACAACAGTACCAATTTGGTTTTCTCGGCAGTGATTGATAACTGTTTTGGCCGCTTTATTTACCGCATCACGCATTTGACGATTGCGCTTTTCAGTTAATCGTGCTAATTGATGCGACCAAAAGCCATTAGGCTTTCCACCCATCAATGCAGCTACTCGCTTGTTATACCACTGATTTAGAGACTTCAAATGTTTTCCGTCAACAATAAAGCTTGTGTTCGCATTGCTGACACAGGTTAACCAATTATCGATACCATGATCGATACCTAAAACTTTTTTACCGTCAGTATTGACCTGGACGCTGACTGACCAAAGAGCGAGACGCAAGCCCCTGGCTTTAGACATGGGGATAAGTCGGTAGCGGTTTCAACCGCCTTCTGTATTTAACAAAGCTTAATAAAGAAT
>RDXX01000006.1 GCA_004292955.1 Oscillatoriales cyanobacterium
AATATCTCTTAATTTAAATTCATTGTATATAGCCAAAATTTGATGATAATAATACCAAAATTAGAAAAGGTAGGCAAAAATATTTTTCATACGATGAATTTATGAAAATCCTTAGTCATCAAAACCAGAAGTGCGGAATGTGGGTTACATCGTTTGTCTAGAATGACTGTAGTTTAGACTAAAAAATGAGCGCAGCTAAAAGTAGCCACCTTTGAATCTCAGGCAAGCTGTTGCTAAAAAACTCAAAAAGTAGAAGATTAAATAGCTAACCTTGAAGACTTTTTGCGTCGAGAAACCCGTTTTTTAACGGTAGGATAGCATGGTGCCTTAGTTCGTACCCTTCCTTTTTCCCAGCCGGGGGATTTTCCCCTATGTTTAGGGATTTTTGTGGGAGTACCAATGTCAACTAAAAGCGAAAACATTGATTCGGCAACACGTCCAGGGGTTAAATTGATAGTAGCAGATTGCCAAGGTAAGACATTCTCAACCACTAAATCCCTAGCTAGCCAGAGTTGCCAACTCATCAACGGCATTAAATCACTCCAACGTTCAGATTGTTCAGGAGTTCTCAAGTTAGGCAATGTCCAATGCAATCTTTGCTTCGCAAATCGATACCAATGATCGACTCCAAAGCGTCGTAAATATTTGAACCAAACAGTTTCGCTTGGGTAGAGTTCGTTCTCCAACCCAAGCCAACCATAAGGGTGGAAATGGCTGACCATTTGACATGGGCTTCATTCTTTCCACCAGGATTAAATTGACTTTTTGTCCAGGGGCGCGATAAAAATGCAAGTCAATCCATTGTCTGACTCGGACTTTTCCCAAATCTGGATGTTCGTCAATTTCAATCTCTGTATCCGCTTGGAGCCATGTGGTTGGGTCATTGAGTCTCATTTTTTGCCCATGTTTGGGTGGTCTACCGCGACCACTATAGGCTGGTGGTGCTGACCACTCTTCAGGCATTCTTTCGGACTCTCATTAAACAATCAGCTTGAATGGAAGCTTGCTTTAGCGCTAGCACCCAACTTGCATTGCCATATTCTCGGTCTAAGACTGCTAATACTGGATTGATGCTTTGTTCACAGACAAGTTTAAGTTGGGAAGCTGCTTGAAGTATGGGTGAAGACCCACTACTTATTCTTTCATGGAGCAGGGGTAATGCCCAACTTCCGATCGCTTCAGGTATCCACGCAATTGTACTGTACCCCTGTCCCACAATGCAGCCGCTCTGATATTCATGGGTTCTGTCTTTTAACGTTTTGGCATCTCGTCTGCCCCATGCAGTGTGGTCGATTGCTACTAATATATGTTCCGTTGGGGCTGCTTCTTTCTGTAATTGCTCTAGATACAGCAGCATCAGTTTTTTTCGGTCTGGTCTACAGTCTTGTAATGCTTCATAGATGCGCTTGCCATTGACGCTTGAATAATGGATTGAGTGAAAATTCCGCTAAACATGACGCATTTCTGGTGGTCATCACTGAATCCATCAGCTCGAATGTTGCATACGAGAGCTTGCACCAATAATTCATATGCTGCTTGACGAAAGTCCTTTAATCGTTCACTGTTCATTTAAGGAGTGGATAGGTTTTCTTTTTCACCGTCATTCTCTCCTGGCGCGGTGGCTCTAGTTCTTCTTTTGCCACCGTTCTCATCTTTGGTTAGTCTAAACTACAGTAAGAATGGCGAAGAGTTTTGCCATCAATTGCGATCACCTCTCCTGGATTAAAGCAACTAATAGATTGAATCCAACTCAAAAAATATTTCTGAAATTGCTCCGGCTTGAGACGAGAAAATACTCTCGCAATTGTGTCGTGTGAGGGTATGCCATTCGGTAATTATAAAATTTTCTTTAACCATTCGTATTTAGGTAGTGCCCTGAAGGAAAGGATCGAAGCAAGCTATAATCAGAGAAGTGTTTGCCATAGCGTGATATGACATTAGAAATTAATTGTTGCCCTAATTGTGGCTCAAAAGAAGTTAGTCGGAACGGTAAAACTCGGCATCATAAACTTTCATTATAAATGCCGAAAATGTGGTCGTCAATTTGTTTTAAATCCTGCCTGGAAGCCTATTACAGAAGAACAAAAAGAGTTAATGTCACGGATGCTACTTGAACGTATTTCTCAGGCAGGAATTGCTCGGGTACTTCAAGTGTCAGAAGATACAGTGCAGCGATACGTTAATAGTCAAGCGGCTGCTGTTAAGAAGCAAGTGGAAGTGACTCCCAAAGAAAAAAAGCGCTTGAATGTTCAGATGGATGAGTTATGGTCATTCGTTGATAGTAAA
>RDXX01000104.1 GCA_004292955.1 Oscillatoriales cyanobacterium
TGCCAAAAAGAATGACCACTTTTGAGGTGCCAAGGTTTTCTTTTGTATGCTGAGTCCACGTTTGTCCAATTAATTGGCGATTAGAGGCGTAGCGATCGCGAACTTTGCACCCGGGCCCAGAAACCCGGTTTCTACGAGAAATACTGTTTGGTGACAAGGCATACACAGAGAAACCGGGTTTCTTGAATCCTGCGCGTAAATCCCGATCGCCCAACTGCTCAAACATCCTTAATATAAGAAATGCTGTCCCGAATATTGTGGAAGCCCGCAGACTCGTAAAGTCGCAATGCACCGGAAGGATTTGCAGTATCCACGCCGAGAATCGCAGTCTCGACACCGGCAGCTTTTAGTCGCTGCAAACCAGCCAGCAACATCGCCCGTCCCAATCCAAGTTTGCGGAAACCGCGCCGCGTACCGAGAACGGCAATCCAGCCTTCATTTCGTCCAGTACGATCGCACTCCTCGACATTAATTTCGCAATAACAGAAAGCTGCAAAAGTCCCGTCAGCAGCAACTGCAATCAAGTCTAAATCCTTTCTGTAACTGGGTTTTGCTAAATCGTATTTGAATTTCTCGACTGTTAAATCGTGGTGATTCCAGTGATCGATAAACGACTGGTTGAACATTTCTACCCAAGCTTCCGAATCCTGTTCGCCGGGGAATAGACGCAGCGCAAAACCTTCTGGGAATTGGGCTTGGGCGATCGGTTCCGTGAGCGATCGCGCCATGCGACAAAAATAGCGATCGACCCTAAAACCGCAATTTGTGAGCACAGAAATGCGATCGGCATCCTGTGTCCTAACCCCCGATCGCAGCTTCACCTGCGCGCCCCGCAATGATGCTACCTCGCGCATCCGCCTTTCGCCCCAAGCCACTGCCGCCGCTTCCACATCTCCGCAGCGCGCCTCGGGGCGGACTGAAAACGACAGCCAACCATCGATGACTGTCCCAGGTTCAGAAATCCACAACTCGGCAAAACCGATTAATTTGCCGCCTGCATCTTCCCAAAGACAGATATCGCGCGCTAAATCTCGGGACGGTTGGTTAAATTCTTGTTGTAATTCCGAGATGGAAGTGCCTTGATCGAGCCGATCGACTTCTTCGCAAGTATTGATTAAATCGGCGATCGCAGTTAAATCGCTTTCGCCCGCATAGCAGCGCGCCGAGAGATTTGCCATCATAGCTAATCACCATTTTCGGTTATCGATCAATTTTAAAATAGCTTGGGCGATCGATCGAAGTGCGATCGTCTTCCAGGGCTTCCCTAACTGGTGAGTCGATCGGGCGATCGGGCGATCGACATTTCTGTTCAGAATCCGCCGATCGTGGTACTAAGATGTTTGTTAAACGAAAAAATGTGCTTTTCGCGACCAAAGTAACAAATTGTTACTTTGTTTCTCAGGAATGAGACCTCTGTCTCATTCCTTAGATATATTCAAGACCATCAAGTTCGTCACCAAGTTGACCAACTGAGATAAGAAATAATTTTTCGTCTAAGTTAAGGAGAACTCAATGCTTGACGCTTTTTCAAGAGCTGTAGTTTCAGCCGATGCCAGCACCTCCACCGTTGGTGATATTGCTGCCCTGAGAGCTTTCGTTGCCAGCGGCAACCGACGCTTGGATGCTGTAAACGCGATCGCCAGCAACGCTAGCTGCATGGTTTCCGACGCTGTTGCCGGTATGATCTGCGAAAACCAAGGCTTGATCCAAGCCGGTGGTAACTGCTACCCTAACCGTCGCATGGCTGCTTGCTTGCGCGATGCAGAAATCATCTTGCGCTATGTCACCTACGCCTTGTTGGCTGGTGATGCTTCCGTTCTTGACGACCGTTGCTTGAATGGTTTGAAAGAAACCTACGCAGCTTTGGGCGTACCCACCACCTCCACCGTGCGTGCAGTTCAAATCATGAAGGCTCAAGCCGCTGCTCACATCCAAGACAACCCCAGCGAAAAATTTGCTGGTGCTAAGTTGCGGAAAATGGGATCTATCGTAGTTGAAGATCGTTGCGCCAGCCTCGTTGCCGAATCTTCCAGCTACTTCGACCGTATCATTTCTGCACTGAGCTAGTCAATTGCTAATCGCAATCCGCTCAGCAAAATTGAAACTACGCTCACTGTCAAAATCACTTTAGGAGATTTAAGGAAATGAAATCAGTTCTCACCACCGCTATCGCCTCTGCTGATGCAGCAGGTCGCTTTCCTAGCACCTCTGATCTAGAATCAGTTCAAGGTTCTATCCAACGCTCTGCTGCTCGTTTAGAAGCTGCTGAAAAATTGGGCGCCAACCTGGATGCAGTTGCTAAAGAAGCTTATGATGCTTGCATCAAAAAGTATCCTTACTTGAACGAATCCGGTCAAGCTAACTCCACCGATACTTTCAAAGCAAAATGCCACCGCGACATCAAGCACTACCTGCGCTTGGTTCAATACTGCTTGGTAGTTGGCGGCACAGGCCCTCTTGATGAATGGGGTATTGCTGGTCAACGCGAAGTCTATCGCGCTTTGAGCTTGCCTACTGCTCCTTACGTTGAAGCATTAAGCTTTGCTCGTAACCGTGGTTGCACTCCTCGCGATATGTCTGCTCAAGCTTTGACTGAGTACAACGCTCTTCTTGACTACGCCATCAACTCCCTGTCCTAATTAATTAGACAGGTTTGTAATGTCGTGACTGGGTAATTTTTACCCCGACAAGTCTAGGAAATCTTGGCTCGTTGCTCTACCGATTTGGGTAAAGTAAGGGTAAAGAATTCCTGGGCTTGTTATTGTGTTTTAATAGGCATATGCTAATTTCTATCGGGCATCGGGCATCGGGCATCGGGCATCGGGCATCGGTAGCCCACTCTCCTCTTCTCCCATTCTCCCCCTCCCCACTCTATGGATAAACGCTTTTTTAGTTTTTTTAATTTAACAGAAGACCAGGCGATCGCCCTTTTAGATACGCCACAAGACCAAATCGGCGAAGAAGATTCTCGCTACATAGCCGCTTCCCATCTGATAAACTTTCCCACAGATCGATCGATCGCAGCACTGATCCGAGCAGTACAGCAAACCGATCCGGTGCTAGAAAACCGGATTGTGCGCCGCAAGTCGGTGGAAACCTTGGGAAGACTGCAAGCTGTCCAAGCATTGCCGGTGATTCGCACCTGTCTGAGCGATGATGACTGCTACACCGTGGAAAATGCGGTTTGGGCGATCGGCGAAATTGGCACTCAAGACGCCGATATGTTAGAAGAAGTTGCTCAATTGCTCGATAAACCAGGACAAACCTACCGAGTAATCATCCACACCCTGACTAAATTAGATTATCAACCAGCCGAGACCAGAATTCGCAAATTTGTTGACGATCTCGATCCACCGACTGCTAGTGCTGCGATCGCCGCAATTTGCCGCCTAACCAGAGACTTTTCTAAAATGGGACAAGTTGTCGCCATGCTGCAACACAAAAATGTCCTAGGGCGCAGACTATCAATTCAAGATTTGATTGACGCCCACCACTACGAGGCCATTCCCAACATTGCCAAATGTCCCGTATCTTTAGTCTTTCGCCTCAGGGGAATTCGGATGCTAGCAGCAGCCGGAATCGCCGACAAATCCCTTACCTTTGACACCATTCAACCCTATTTAGAACAAACCTTACGGGATAAACCAGGGGATTTGGATTTAGTCCACAGCTATGAAGAATTACCAGAATTACCGTTTCTGATTAACCAATTATACGAAACAGATTTTGGTCGTTGCTATTTAGCAACTAAAACAATTTTAGAACATTATTCAGAGGAGGCACCATCTGCACTTTTTGCCACCTTTGCCGAAGAAGCAAACAATGACTATGGAGCGCATTTTCATGTAGTAAAATTGTTTGGTTGGCTCAAACACTCTCCCGCCTACGATTTGTTATTGGAAGCTTTGAATAACCCCCAACCCCAGTTTCAGAAATCCCGTGCGGCGGCTGCGATCGCCCTAGGGGAACTCGGAGAAAAGCGTGCCATTCCAGAATTGAAAACCTGTCTGGAAACTAAAATCTGGGATTTGAAGTATGCTGCATTAATGGCACTAGAAAAACTTGGTGATGTTAGTGGTTATGAAGTTGCTGCGGCTGACCAAGATTGGTTAGTTCAAGCTAAAATAGATGCTCATACTTCTTTAACATCTGAAATATAGTAGGGACACGGCAGTGCCGTGTCCCTACAGCCGGACACGGCAGTGCCGTGTCCCTACCTGAGACGGGAGGCAGAAACCGGGTTTTTTTACCAAAATACTGCATCCCAGCTTTTAATACTGGTAAAAACCCGGTTTCTTAGATATTTATGCGTCCAGGATTGTTAATTCAGCTTAAATTAGAAAACCTAAAACCCCAAAAATTATGACAACAGATGCTTTGTTTGAAAAACTAAAACACCCGAATCCTCATATGCGCGATCGGGCGATGTTTGAAATTGCCGATTCCCGCGATGAAAATACAATTCCTCGACTGGTGGCCATTTTAGACGACGAAGATGTCACCTATCGTCGGGCGGCAGTGAAGGTGTTAGGTGCGATCGGTGAGGATGCCATATCACCGGTGGTTGACGCCATGTTAAACAGTGAGAATGTGACTGTGCGAGGGAGTGCGGCGAAGGTATTGGCGCAAGTTGCGATTAATTATCCAGAGTTGCCTTTCCCAGAAGTGGGCTTGCAGGGATTGAAAAAGGCGATCGATGATGCTAATCCTGTGGTGCATATTGCAGCGGTGATGGCCTTGGGACAGATGGGCTCCTCTGCCTTTGAGATTTTGGTGGAATCGCTGAATACAACGGATAATGTAGCGGTACAGGTGGCGATTGTGAGTGCGTTGGCCTCTGTGGGCGATCGACGTTGTGTAGAAGTTCTCACCACATTTGCGAATGATGAAACCGTGGATTCCTATGTGCGGGAATCAGCGACAAGTTCTTTATCGCGATTGGATTTGGTGATGAATTATAAGCGCGCAGAATAGGTTGATGGTTGCGTGTTGAACGATATGTAAGCAAAAATTGTAATGGTCAGAAAAACTCACCCAAAGCCAGAAGTTGAGGATGCGTTGAGATACGCTGAAAAAAATGGATGGCGCGTTGATGTTGGTGGTTCTCATGCTTGGGGGAAAATTTATTGTCCCTACAACGATAAAGAGTGTAGAAGCGGGATTTTTTGTATATCCAGTATTTGGAGTACCCCAAAAAACTCAGGGAATCATGGAAAACAAATTCGCCGAGTAGTGGATAATTGCACAAAGCATAACGATGTGAATGAGTCTTCCTCGGAGGAGGAATAAAAAATGAACGAGTATGATTTTACTTTGAAGTTTAATCTGAACAATTCCCCAGCCGATCCTGATAATTTTATTGAGAGACTGTATGCAAGTGGCTGTGACGATGCCTTAATTGGAGTTGGAAATAAAGAATATGTAGCACTAAATTTTATCCGCGAGGGATCGTCGGCTTATGAAGCTATTTCTAGTGCGATTAATGATATCAAAAAAGCTGTTCCAAGTGTTACTCTAATTGAAGCAGCACCAGATTTAGTTGGCTTGACGGATGCAGCTAAAATTCTGGGTTATACTCAACTGCAAATGAGAAATCTCTCGATCGAAAGCAAATCAAGATTTCCGATTCCTGTTTATGAAGGTACACATTCTATTTGGCATTTAGCGGAAATTTTAATTTGGTTGCGCGAAAATCGAATGCACTCAATTGATGATACGCTGTTAGATATCGCTCAAACCAATATGAATATTAACATTGCCACGAGTTGGCAAAAGATCCCTCTTGATACCCAAGAAAGTATCAAGGCGCTGGCTGTTTAGACTGGTTTGTGCGATATTACTGAGGCACATTGCAATCTAAGGAAAACACCAATGAAAATTAAAGTCAAAAATCTTGGTGCCCTAAAACAAGCCGAATTCACCCTTGGCGAGTTGACAATTATTTGTGGCGGCAACAATACCGGAAAGACCTACGCTACCTATGCACTGTTTGGCTTTTTGTTTACTTGGCGGCAGATTTTGGCGATCGAAATCAACGACGATAATATCCAACAACTCCTTGCTGACGGCGTAATTCATCTAGACATACAAGAATATGTCAAACAGGCAGAGCAAATTGTTTTTAAAGCTTGTCAAGTTTATACACAGCAATTGCCTCAGATTTTTGCAGCACAGGCTAAAAGATTTAAAAAAACAGAGTTTCAGGTAAACCTAGACATCAAAAATATTACCTTGGCAAGCCAATTTCAGTCAACACTAGGATCTGCAAATGTCGAATTATTCTCGATGACCAAAAGAGAAGATAGTAGAGAATTAGTTGTCACCTTGCTCGTTGAAAAAGAAAAGGCAAAAATTCCCAATGAAATAATTAAACAAACCATTGCCGATGCACTGAAACATATTATTTTTGACGAAATTATTCCTCGTCCTTTTATCGCTAGTGCAGAGCGAACTGGTGCAGCTATTTTTCGCAAAGAGTTGAATTTTGCCCGTAATAGATTGCTTGAACAAATGGGTAAAAGCAACAATAATATCAATCCAATGCAGCTTTTATTTAAAGCTTATCAGGACTACGCTTTGCCAATCAAGACAAACGTTGACTTTACGAGGGAACTGGAAACCATTGTTAAAAAAAGCAGTTTTATTGCTGAGGAACATCCTGATATACTGGCAGATTTTGCTGACATAATCGGTGGCCAATACACTGTTACTCGTAATGATGAACTTTATTATGAGCCGAATGGTAAAAGGCTCAAGCTTTCTATGGATGAAAGTTCTAGTGCTGTGCGTTCTCTATTAGACATCGGTTTTTACCTAAAACATGAGGCTCAGATTGGTGATTTACTGATGATAGATGAACCAGAATTAAATCTACATCCTGAAAACCAGCGCCGCGTCGCACGGCTATTTGCCCGCTTGGTAAATCTGGGTATTAAGGTTTTTATTACCACCCACAGCGATTACATTATTAAAGAACTGAATACGTTGATTATGCTTAACCATGACAAACCTCATCTGAAGCGAGTTGCTGAAGAAGAAGGTTATCGGGAAGTAGAACTAATTTCGTCTAACAAAATCAAAGTTTATATTGCGGAAGAGGCAGGGAGTACAAAAACAAATAAATGTCAAACGCTGACACCAGCCGATATTGACCCAGAAATGGGTATTGAAGCCCGCAGTTTTGATACAACTATTGAAACGATGAACAGGATTCAGGAATCGATTGTTTGGGGTCAGGATTAATGTCTGATATTGCTATCCTCAAAGAGATGATTAAGGAAAGTGCTACAGTACCATTGGAAGAACACAAAGGTAAAAAGCAAGTTATACTCAAAGAGCCTCCGCCTGCTGACTATTCTGTCACGATTGATGGAATGCCTGATGATGCTCAAGTTATTGTCATTAAAGCCGATGCTTTCCCAGCACCAAACAAGATTTTTACCAGCTCAAAAGGTCAGTGCAAACGTGCTGATTTTGTGATCGTTGCTGATACTCCCACAGAAAAAATCATCTTTTGCATTGAGATGAAGAAAAATAAAGACCAGAATTCAAAAATTATCCAGCAACTAACGGGCGCAAAATGCTTTGTTGACTATTGTCAGGAAATCGGAAAAGCATTTTGGAATCAACAGAACTTTCTTGATGCTTATGAATATCGTTTTGTCAGTATCGGTCATATTAGCATTTCCAAAGGGAAAACACGCATTAACCGCTTAACTGAGACTCATGACCGTTTAAATGAGACTCATGACCGTCCTGATAGGATGCTGAAAATTAGTAGACCCAATAAACTTCAGTTCAATCATTTGATCTACGGGAGATAGATAGTTTTGTGAACGTCAAAATCAGCGCTTCAGGACTTATCTATGACCTTCCAAACAGCTTTTTACCTTTTACCCCTTCCTCCTTTCAACCTTAAAAACATCCTCAATACTTTTCCCAGATGTTTTTTCCTCCCAGCCCATCGCCATCAAAAAACTCTCAGCAGACGCAGTTTCCACCACATCAACCCCCCATTCTCCCGTTTGCAGCGCCTCAACATCGCTACTCAATGGCGGAGTCTTTTTCAATCCCGCTAAAATCAAAACATCAGGAAAAGAATCATCAACTTTTCCTTGACTCATCCGCTTATTTACCAAAGATTCAGCGCAAAACTCCCCAACTTGAGGTGGCGCAAAATCATTAGTAGAAAATAAAACTTCTACCATCCAATGAGCGTGATTTAATTGACGGCACTTAATCTGAGGATATTGACTTAAACCCTCAGCAAATACCAAAGTCAAATCTTCTCTACTTAAAGGTTCAAAAGCACCCTCGGGCAGATCGAAATTATGGGAAAGCAACATCCGCCCTGTTCCAGATTCTGTCATATTTTTAGTTACTTAATTTGAGAAATTGCTAACTTAATTACTCCTTGCACAGCCGCTTCCGATTCCTGGGCTAATGCAGCTTGTAGCGGCTCGATCGCACTTCGATCGCCCACTTTCATCAAAGACAAAGCCGCCGCCCTGCGACTTTCGCCATCGCTGTTATGCAGCAACTCAATCAGGTTGGGGATTGCAGGCTTATAGGCGAGATTTCCCAAAGCAGCCGCCGCCTCGCAACGCACGTCAACATCAACATCCGTTAGAGACTTCACCAAAATCTCAAATAAGTCGGCTTTGGGCTCTTCCTGGGCGACTTTGGCGATCGCGCCAACCACCGCACCGCGCACCACAGGCGAATCAGACGCGATCGCCCGATACAAATACTCCTTCGCACCCGCCCCAATAAACGCCAACGCCCAAGCCGCATGACCGATCGTACTTTCCGGCACATCGGTAGATGCTAAAATATCCAACAAAGGCTGTACAGAAGGTTCACCAATCCTCGCCAGCGCCCCAATCGACGAACCCTTAACCACCGTATCCTCATCATTTAACAAAGCATGAATTAAATTAGGAACAGCAGTCGGATCGCCAATCAAAGTCAGAGTTTTACCCGCAGCACGCCGCACAACCGGATTAACATGATTTCCCAAAGCATCCAACAAAAAAGGAGTCGCCGCTTCACCAATTTCCGCCAGAGTTTCCGCACAACGCAGTCGAGTCATCCCCCGCGTATCACCCAAAGATTCAACCAGACTCCTCAAAAGCTCAGCATCATTAACATCAAAAGTATCTAAATCTATTTGTTCAGTAACTTGTTGAAGCAAAGCATCTGTTTCGGCATGAGCTAACACAATTGCAGCATCTTGGGATTGAGCATTAGAATTGACCATCATTGTCACCTAATTATTAGTAGTTATAGCCGCCAATTGAGTGCGGAGACTGTCTAGTCCAGCATCAATTTTAGCAAGTTCCGGCTCAATTTTAGCCATAGCTGCTTTCTGTGGCAGCTTAGCCTTTTGTGCCGCCGCCATCGTCTCATTTACCAAACGTTCCCGATACCGCTCAAATTCGGCAATGACTTCCACCAATTCTTCAGCCTCTATCTGTGTTGAATCTTCTGTTAAATCTGCGGCAGATTCATCACGAGCCGATGTTGTCAATTCTTCGTTTTCAGACATAGTTTTGAGAGTTTAATAACAGTTGAAAACAGTTAGGCGATCGAGTTCAGTTAAACTCACATCATACAGGATTCTTAGGAACTGGCAAGATGCCAGTTCCACAACCAATTAATTTTATTGTGGGGCGGGCAGGATGCCCGCCCAGTTAGTTGCTTGTGGGGTGGGCATCCTGCCCGCCCAGTGGCTTGTGGGGTGGGCATCGAACTGGCAAGATGCCAGTTCCACAACCAATTAATTTTATTGTGGGGTGGGCATCCTGCCCGCCCAGTTGCTTGTGGGGTGGGCATCCTGCCCGCCCTAAAAAAATATTGACAATAGTTGAATTTGACCAATCAAAAAGCATTTTTTCCAGAGACTTTAACGCGACACCGCAGCAGCCTCAGAAACTCTCAAGCGATTGTGTTCCAACAACTCTTCTAAAACAGACGGAGAAATACAACGACGCTCAGAACAGTATGCCATTTGTTTAACCCCATTGCTCATTTGAACCGTCATCACCCGCACTCGAAAATGATCGTTAATAAACCAACAGCGTTCCTGTCCTTGATTTGTCTCATATTCCGTCTCAATAGTCAATACCCCATCATCAGCAAAATGGTAAATACCAATTACCGGAATACCTTCAACGTAGCCTCTATTTCTGAGAAACTTACCCATTTTCGGGTTATTGGGATTGGGTACATCGATAAGTATTGCAGCATAATTTTGGTTCGGGATGGCATCATCCAAATTATCTTGCCACATAAAACTGCATCCCCCACTAACCAAAGCAGGATCTACATTTTGCTGTTGACAAACCTCTAAAACTCTGGGATCATCAATTGATAAGACATCAATCATGACATTGGATTCTCCCGACTCATCAGCAGCAGCAGTATCAAAATTGTGGACTGTTCGCTGAGTGAACCAAACGCCCTCACTCTTGCGAAAGAAATCCATCATAGTCATCGGTGGTGTTAGCAGCATTTCTATGTCAACTTAGCGAGAGGAATCAAGTAGCATCGGAATTATTGCCGAAATTAGGAGACGGCTTTTGGAGTGTCCCTACAATATTATTTTGGGTAGGGAGACGGCACTGCCGTGTCCTCTATATCATTCCTTCCCCTTGTGAAGGGGATGGGAGGAGAATCCGATCGAATTTTGGTTAAGAAAATTAACTTTCTGGCGATCGCACAACAATCAAATTCTAGGATAAATGACACCGGACAACTTTGAGCAATTCCATCAATAAATCTTCAAAAATATAATGGCACTTCGTCAACACTCATTTTTCCTCTCTGAACCCCTGACTCTCACAGAAGTCTTACAAGCTATCGAGGAAAGCAAAAGCCTAGCTCAAACCAACCTCCAGGGAATCAACCTCAGCCAAATGGATTTATCCGGGATTGATTTGAGCGGAGCAAACTTGATTGGCGCGGGCCTCAGCAAAACCAATTTCCAAGGTGCAAATCTCCAGGGAGTAGATTTGCGGCGCGCCAATCTCCGAGACGCCAATTTGAGTGGAGCAAATTTACAAGAAAGTTATTTTTTTCGAGCTGATTTACAAGGTTGCAATCTAGTTGATTCCAAGCTAGAATCAGCTAAATTTAAATTAGCTTTATATGATAGCAAGACTATGTGGCCAGAAGGATTTAATTACCAAAAATCCGAAGCTATTGGCCCGAAAGCTAGTCTGAGCGGAGCTTTTTTGAATGCAGCCAATCTCCGAGGAGCGGATTTAAGTTATTGCAATCTGCGAGGTGCTTATCTCAGTGGAGCGGATTTAACTGGAGCAAATTTAGAAGGAGCGGCATTAAGTGGCGCTAATCTTCAGAATGCTTTTTTAACTGGTGCTTATTTGCGAAATGCCATGTTAATTGGAGCTGAATTGCAAGGCGCAGATTTACGGGCTGCTGATTTGACTGGAGCAAATTTAGATCAATTGCAAAGTATTGCGGGTGCTGATTTCAGCTTGGTACAAGGATTGAGCGCCGAAACAAGAGCGATGCTTTGCAGTCGCAATTCCAAGGAGTTAGGTACTTGGAATCCTTATACTCGGAATAACACAGCTCAAAGTCTTGCAAATTAGATATCGTTTGTAGTGCGGACTTAAGTCCGCAAATTCAGAGGACTAAAGTCCTCACTACAAACCGTTTGTAGTGCGGACTTAAGTCCGCAAATTCAGAGGACTAAAGTCCTCACTACGAACAAATTTTAATTTTCCTATAAATTGCGTTCCAAATCGAACAGAAAACCGTGAATATACTCCTCAGTCCACTCCTCACCATAGAACCGCAGAAACATCCCCCTCGCAGGATCTTTCGCCGCACGATAGTTGATATAATTGCGTTGAGCCTGAAGAATCTCGACCAATCTCTGACTGTCGGTGACTGGTTGCGCGCGATCGACCAAATCGAGATAAGCTTGTAGATAATCCTTAAAAGCATCAAACACAAGAGTTTGCACAGCCTCAGTTTCCTTGGGACGAGTCCACAGAAAAGCAGGAGAAAAGAAAGGTTTTGCCTCTTCCGGAAAATCTCCGCCCCAGGGCAAATCTTTTTGATACTTGTTAAAAATCGGTAAAATCGGCTCAGAGTATTGCTTCTGATAAGCCGCATCATGGAAAAGCGGCTGCATATCCAAAGCAATCAAATGTCCCCCCGGTAAAGTCACCAAATCCGCCCCAAAAAAAGGCAAATCATAATTAATTTGGGGAAAAATTACAAAATTCAAAACCTGAAGAGCATCACCGCCCTCAACGTGAGCCGCCCGAATTTGTCGCAGTTTGGGCGATTGAAAAGCATAGCTAGTAGTGACAACCAACTGCTCTTTTTTTCCTTTCCCAGTGATACATTCTTTTTTTTCAAAACCTGCTGGAATCGGATATGGAGCTAAGTCAAGTCGCTCCCTGAGCAGTGGGATGGCGTAATCTAAAAAAGGCTGATAGAGAGTCATTTTTAATTTATTTTGTCCCGGCGGGAACCGCTAAGGGAACAGCATCTTCAAACAAAAACTCGTACAAAAAGCGCTCTGACCATTCATGACCAAAATAGCTGCCGAACAGCCCGGATGCGGGGTCTCTTTCTGCACTATACTGATCGTATTCTTTCTGTGCTTTCACAATCCGCTGAATTTCTTCGGGAGTTGTCAGGGGAGTAGCTTGCTGTAGCATTTTCCAGTACAACTGGACGTATTCTTGATAGGCGGGAAACAATTGGTTCACTACTGTTTCGGCGTCGGTTTTGGCAAAGAGCAAATTCTTGGAAAAATACTGGTTGGCATCATAAAACTTCATTTCTAAGTCTTGTACCAACGAGCTGTATTTAGCTCGAATTTCGGTCAACGGTTCGATATACTTGTCTGTGTAAGCCCGATCGCGAAATAACGGCTGAAAATCTATCACCACCAAGATTTTCTTTTGTCCAAACGCTAAAAAATCAATCCCTAGCAACGGCACATCGTAATTGTGGCTTGGATAAATGACACTGTTAAAAATTTGTGCCGTTTCCCCAGCATCGATGTAGGTGTAGCGAATTTTTCGCAATTCAGGGCATTGATAACACCAGCTTTGAATTGTGGCGGGATTTTTACCTCTTTCACTCACCACAGATTCCAATCCAGAGGGAATGGGACGGCTCTCTAGTGCAAAGTTCTCAAACAGTTCTTTTTCTAGAAATTGCTGAAATGGCTTAAACATAGATTATAATTTAGCTCCTTCAATCTCTCCCTGAACACAGGATAATAGGCGATCGCCCTGGGCCTAGTCTCTTTTATGGATAACAAAGTAATATTTCGTTATGAAACCAAACGTGCGATCGCACTTAATCTAATGAAGACTTTTACCACACTCTCATCTTTGATTCTCTCAAATGTAACAAATCTTAATCAATTTTCTCATAATTCTAGTCTATAACTTGAATTGTACTCAATTCCCTCCGGACAATTTTAATAGCTATGCAATTAAGTGAAAGAGCAAAACAATTAATTCCCAAAGCGAGAATTGTCAGCTTTGCTACTTGGAAAAATATCTATCCAGATGAAGTAATTGCCATTTTTCAAAAGGCTGACGATGAAAGTCGATATCTCACAGATGAAGATTTAGAAATCATCAAAAATCTGGTTCCCGATACCTCTTCAATGTTAGAACAAGCAAGATTGCTGCGAGAGCAAGCTCCTAATCTTGTATCGAATGCCAGGGAAAAGGTGTTAGCCGACTTTCCAAATATCACCGAACCAGACAATGACCTCTATCCTGCTGAACGCGCCGAAGCTTGTTGGCGAGATTTTTGGCATTTCTTGCGCTCCGTCTCCTATAGCATAGCAGGGAAAAACCCGGAATTTACCAGTCAAGCAGGACTAGAAAACATGGAACTACTTTATCAAGAATTGCGAGTTCCCGTGGCGGCGATGCTCTGTGGATTACAACAATTAAAAATAGTCAGTTTACAGCAATTTAGTTCTGAGGAACAGCATTTATCTGGTCTTGCTTTTGACAATTTAATCGCTGGCTTAAAACAGTTCAATCAAGTTTGACCGCTTAACAATCGCAGGAATTAACCACAGGCATTTAAGAAACCGGGTTCGTTCGCCCACATTCCTCGCACTTCAGGCCATATTTCCCGAAAAAACCCGGTTTCTGCCTCTAGAACTTGATAAAATATTCTTAATTGCGATCGAGCAAATTTTCTAAAGCCGCACCAACCACTCGATGATGGGAGTCTTGCCGCAGTTGACTCAACACCTGCTTCGCTTCTGGATCATCAAAATGCTTCAAAGCAGATGCAGTGTGCTGGCGAATCCCTTCATACTCAGAACTAGCCAGCGCCAACAACCGAGCCAATGCCGCTGCTTCCTGACTGCTTCCAGCTAAAGCACCGAGCGCGTCCACAGCCGCTTCCTGGGTGGTCATATCTTCCCCCGCCAAAGCTTCCACGCACACCTCAAACAGTTCGTTGTAGCACTCCATATCTACCAGCGCCCCCAAAATGCTGCGACGCACCAGCCAGTGGTCATCCTGAATAAAAGTCAGCACTAAATGAGACGCAGCGCACCTACCGAAGAGCGACAGGGAATTTGCCGCTTCGGCGCGCACATTGGGAGTGTTATCAAGTTTCATGATTTGCAGCAAGGCGGCGAAAGATTCGGCGCTTTGCTGTTGTCCAAATCCCCTGCTGACAAAGGTACGGACTAAAAATTCTGGGTCGTTGAGCCGAGCTTTTAGCAAAGGAACGGCAATCTCTGGTGTATAATCTTTCAGAGCTGCGATCGCCTTGAGTCGATATTGAAAATCAGAATTATCTAGAAACGCTTCAATTTCGTGAATATCCATAACCGCAACAGAGCAGGACTTTTCCTTACTTTAAACAACAGGGTTCACTTTGTGCAACTTACCAAAATTATCTTAACACCGAAATCTTTTTTTGACCGTGAACCTCGTTTCTTTAAACTCTCTCATCAAATCTCGTCTGAAAACTTCCGTATTTGAACCAATATTGTCGCAGTTCATGATGAGGTGTATGCAAACTCCCTTTCCCTTGATAGAGCATCACTTGTCGGTGATTTCCCATCCAAACTCGTTTGAGCGGTTCCACAGAAATTAAGCATCCTCCTAGACTGGTGATATATTGCTAAAATCTCTCAACGGCTGGGTAGTCTAAAGTTTCAAAAATCAAAAATTCACCTGAAAAAATTAGGTGACGGCTTCGTATCCAAGCCTGCATTTTTTTATCGGCTATTGGGGGTAATAGCTGGTAAAAGTATAGTCATCTATTACATGACACGGGAGGCACCCGGTCCCTCCCCTTTCGCTTTCACTTCGAGCGGATTAACCCGCCTCGGCTGAGCTACGCAGCTCTCTATCCCATTGCTGAAGGCATTTGGGATTGCTTTTC
>RDXX01000105.1 GCA_004292955.1 Oscillatoriales cyanobacterium
CTAACAAAGACCGCCTCCGCGGGCTGGAAGAAAGACAAACAAAGACGGCGATTTAAATCGCTTCTACACTAACAAAGACCGCCTCCGCGGGCTGGAAGAGTTAATCAGATTAGTTGAAATTTAATTAACATCATTCTTTTGATATACTGAGATTCGTTATTCCAACTAGCAATTATAACGCTTTTATGGCAATTTTAGAATTTTTATTGGTAATTGGTTTGGGCGGATTCGCAGGCTTGTTGATTGTCAACAATCTGAATGAAAGCAAGCAAAAACGACAGTTGGATGAGGCTTTTTATCAGTTGTTGGAAAGTCAAAACAGTCAGATGTCGCTGATTCAATTGGCGGCTAGCGCTAGGGTTGAGGCTGAAGTGGCTCAGCAGTATTTAAACCGACAAGTTAAGATTTTTTCGGCGATTTTAGAGGTGGATGATGAAGGGGATACTTTTTATCGGTTTCCGAGGTTGCGCTTGCCGCCGAGTTCTGGTAAGGAATGGTAATGCAGTTGACAGTTGATAGTTGACAGTTGACAGTTGACAGTTGTCAGTGGTTAGTTGTCAGTTTCCTAATAATATTTAGTGGCTTTTAACTAATTTAATGCTGATTAAAGATATCGGAGAACAAGGTCTTTTAAGAATATTACAAAAATTCTGTCCCGCCGAAATTGTGGGTGATGATTGCGCTGTACTTCCGACAAATCCTCACCAATCTCTGGCGGTGACGACGGATATGTTGGTGGATGGAGTGCATTTTAGCGATCGCACCACCAGCCCTTATGACGCAGGATGGCGCGCCGCAGCCGCGAATTTGTCGGATCTGGCTGCGATGGGTGCAAAGCCTCTGGCGGTGACTGTAGCCCTGGCTGTGACGGCGGATACGGCTGTGCTGTGGGTGGAGGAGTTTTATCGGGGGATGACGGCTTGTTTGGAAGTGTATCATACGCCGATCGCGGGTGGGGATGTTGTGCGATCGTCTGTGGTGACAATTTCGATTACTGCTTTTGGGGAGGTTGAGTGCGATCGTACCATTCGTCGGTCAAATGCGCGATCGGAGAATTGGGCGATCGTGGCTACGGGTGTGCACGGGGCTTCTCGCGCGGGATTAGAGTTGTTGTTGAATCCTGAATTTGGGCTAAATCTGGAAAAGGGCGATCGAACTTCTTTAATTCTCGCTCACCAGCAGCCTAAACCGCGATTGGATGTTTTGCCGATGCTTTGGGAGATATTGGGTTGTGAAGGTGAGATAGAACCCCCCCTCAGTCCCCCCCTTGGTAAGGGGGGGAAGCAAGATTTGAATTCTCCCCCCCTTAGCAAGGTAGGCGTTAATTCTCCCCCCCTTACCAAGGGGGGGCCGGGGGGGGTTAATTCCCCAATTGCGATCGCCGGAATGGACAGTAGCGACGGTTTAGCGGATGCAATTATTCAGGTTTGTCGGGCTAGCGGTGTTGGTGCAAAAGTCGATCGCACGAAAATACCAATTCCCCCTAGTTTAAGCGAAATCGTATCCGCTGAAAAGGCTCTGGATTGGGCGTTGTACGGTGGTGAAGATTTTGAGTTGGTGCTATTTTTGCCGATCGCAAATGCTGAGTTATTAGTAGAAAAAATCGGAAATGGAGCCGCGATTATCGGCATGACTACCGATAGCACAGATATTTGGTTGACTGATAGCAGTGGTATTTATGGTGATATTAGATTGGAGAGCGATCGGGGATTTCAACACTTCTGAATCATATCTGATCTTAGTCCGCGTAGGCGGACATCGTTTGTGTAGACGCGGTTTCTAACCGCCGGGTTTCTAACCGCCTGGTTCATGATTCGACACTTCTTCCACCTCCCGCAAGATATCATTAACTGGTTGACTTTGGGAATTGGGTAATTGTGCAACAGATTTACGCCCAAACAATCTCAATCTACCATTAATTTTCCACGCACCATTAATCCAACCCATCAATCCAGAAACCAGGATGACAGCCAGGAGACTCCACAACAGACTAGCTAGGGCCGGATGAATGCGATCGCCATTTTGAGGTATTCTGAACACTATGTCTCTCTCTACATAATTCGCAACCGCAGACACCACAATGCCTCCAGCGCCTAATCCAGTACCGAGTATTTCAATTTTTCTTTCTAGGGAGCGATCGCATTCTGCTTGTTCAATATCGACAATTCCTCCCACCAACTCCACCGCAATCTTAATCAAATCAGTGCCATGCTTGAAATAGCCTAAATCGCCCTTAATTTGTTCTTGAAAATACGGACAAGTTCTATCAATGAAAAACTTGAACGTTGTCAAATCATCAGTTAGTAGCTCAGATTTATCACCAATTTGCAACAACTTTTCTTGATAGTTGTAAACATGAATATTAATCGTGTTATTAAAATCTTCTAAACATTCCAAAGCTCTTTCATAATTCAAACTTTCTCGAAGTAACTCTTTTAGCTTAGTTTTTAGATATTTTAACGATTCATCTATATTAACACTTTGCCTCGAATCAACTTCAGTTGGCAATTCAATCCGAGTTACTTCGGTGATTTTTGCTTCTAGGTTTTCGATTGTTTGCTCAATTTCTAAATATCGTTCCTTAAGTAGATCGTAATTTCTGCGACTATCAATAAAAGCTTTGGTAATTTTATGACGGTGATAAAATAGCTCAAATAAAGGTTGAATAATCTTCCCTAACTTTCCCTCAATCTCATCATCAACCAGATAAACAAACACCTGTACTTGACTTTTGGGAGAACTATACTCAAACATCGGAGAATCGAATAACTTAGTATCACGGTAAAAAGGTGGACGCACAGACTCTTCTGGGAAAAGATGTTTTAAACATTCATCTGCAACTTTGCGAAAGTCATTGTCACTTGGCTGTTGATAAGTTTTTGATTTGTAAGTAATCAAAATAGTTTGTCCTAGCCAATTTTCATGACTATCAGCAACCAAAAGATTATTAACATTGAATTGTGTTAATGCTGCGACTTCTAAGTCTTTGTTTTCGTCAGTTTCTGGGCTGCCAATTCTCGCTAAGATACCTTCACTATCATCGATGCGACAAAATCTTAAGGAACCATCGATTTGATTTGAATGCTCTAATTTGTTGGGTTTAGTGAGGGGATAACTGAGGTTTGCTTGAGAAAAAACTTTGGTTTTGTCCAGACTGAAATATTGCCAGATACTATTTGCCCAAGTCCAGATTGAGTCAACATCAGTTTTACTTTTGCTGCTGAGTTGGTAGCTGTAGATATAGACTTGGGGATGGTCAATTTTTAGCATCTGGTGCGGGGGGAATTGAGGGTGGTTGAATGCGTTGTTTTAAGTTTGCTTCTAGCTTTTTGATATCAGGATAGTTATTGGTGAGTGTTTCATAGCCCGGTGTGACTTCCGGTTCTGCATCATCAAGATTTTTGCGAGTCAGATTGGCAATCTGCTCTGCTACTTCGGGAAAATTTTGATAGACTTTATTAATAGCTTCTTTAACTGCTTTATCAGTAGCATCAGACTCAGCTATCGGCAAAACAGTCTTGAGTAATTCTTCAATAAATGGCGGAGTCAGAATCTCTGGGGCTTTGGTAATCGCGTTATAGATTTCCGACAAAATCAGGGTTTTCATCATAAGTTTACCTCAAAAATGGATGTACAATGTCAAGTGCTGTAGGAGCGGGTTTTACCAAAAACCAATAATCTCGTAAACCCGCCCCCACCAAATTTTGATTAATTTTGTTCAGCTTGTTTTTGTTGAGCTTCAGTGACAATCTTTGCTACTTCAGCTACCGGCAAGTCTAAGAATAGAGCAATTTGTTCTGTAATTAATCCCACATTAAACATTCTGAGGATTGCAGCTTTTTCTCGTTGTTTAGCTTCAGCTTGTAATTGAGCTTCTGCTTCAGCTTGTCCTTCCGCAAAAACATCTTGATAGAATCTGGTTTTCTTTAACTCACTGAGGTTAAACATGGCGGCAATCTCCTCTCTGGTTTTTTGGGGTAACTTGTAAACAATGATAGTTTCTAGTAAGTTGATGAAGCTCTCTCTGACTGCGATATTCACTATTTCGGTTTCGGCTTGTCTGGCTAAATTTATAGCCAAATCCGAGGCCGTGTTTTCTGGTTCGATTACCAGTTTAAGTAATTTTATCGGTAGAGATGCTGTTTCTGGTTGGGTAAGTTCATCCAGGTAAATGCGGGTGATTTTTGGGAGTGCCAGCATTTCCTGAAAGTGGATGTCACTTTCTCTTTCTGTTTGCCGATTTGGGTAAATGACTACCAATTGCCAAGGGTGCGGCGGTTGGTATTGTTTGAGATAGATGAATAGTTCGGCAAATAGACGATAATACAGATTTGGGTCTGGTTGAAATTGGACTTCCACAATGTAGAATGGTAATTGAGAATCTGCGACAATTGGCAGAAACAAACCATCTAGGCGAAAGGCTAATTGTTTGACTTCTTGGGATGTGAATTGGTATTGGTTTGTAGCATCGGCAGGTATGCCCAGCAGGGCAAAGAAAATAAACGGAAATTCTTGGAAGATGCTGTAAAATAGGCTGTCGGTTTTCATCGATCGAATTTAATCTTTCTTTGAATTATACCCTATTCATTCACGATCGTATCATAATCCCAAGTGCTGTAGGGGCGGGTTCGCCGAAATATTTGACACCCATCGATGGATTATAAAAACCCGCCCCCACCCCACCGAAATATTTAGATCGCAATTCTATTGTACAAATAGATTGTGCGTTATATCATAGCCGGGGCGGGTTTATGAAATCTTTGGTTTTTATCGGAGATTGTTGGTGAACCCGCCCTTACAATATTTGCACATTCACATTATAAACCTATAGCACAAAACGCTCCCCAATGATAAACTTTGCCGTAGGGTTTTACGGTCAGTGGATAACGTCCTAGATATTCCGTAACATCTTCCTTTTGCTCTCCATCGAAACTCTCCGAACCTTCCACCCATTCTAGCAAATCTGAAGTAGTAGCAGACTTAAACCAGCGCTGGGTATCATGGAGCGCTTGACCAATGCTAACTCCAGGTTGCAGTACCTCATAGAATTTTACCATCATCAAGGCTGTCGAGAGGTCATTGACAGCCCAAAGACTGGCCAAAGTTCCCATTGCTCCCGCGTAGAGAAATCCCGTTGGTAATCCAATATAATCGGAGCGATTCTGCGTATCGATTAGCGCGGTTTCGCAGGCGGAAAGCACTACTAGGCGGCACTGTTTGAATCGCAGTCCGAAAATTTCAGCCAAAGTCAGGCATTTGTCAATATCCGCTGTTTTGCCTTCGCGCCATTCCACATAACGATCAGATGCCCCTAAATCTTCGATGATACCCCCTGACAAAATCAAAAACGACTTCAGCGGCTCATCAGGATTAAACGAACCGTGACAGGAAAAATGCGCGCAATGAGCATTTTCTAACTGCTCTAAATACTGTTCCAAAAGATTAGTTTTACTCGCTTCCGAGCCCGGAAGAATTTGACTGATGGCGAATTTGGGGGCGATGCTGGCGACTTCCAAATCGGTGTAGGGAAGATCCGAGGTGGGGTTTTGCAGGGCCAGGAGTTGGTCGAAATTTGGGTGGATTGTAATCTGTTGCAGGAGTTGGCAACTGGGGCTGTATTGAATCCCTTGGGTGAATCTATCTAACAAGAATTCGTCGTCGGTTAGGGGTAGGGCGTGGAGGGGGAACAGGTGCAGCAACCAGTGGGGAATTAGGATTAAGCGGGTACTTTGTGAGGGCAGAATTGTGGTGATTTGGAGGATTTCGGCAAGACGCTGGAGATAGTCGGAGAGTTTGGTTTGCCAGTGGGTTTTGCTTTGTTTGTAGTCGGCCCGGTAGTCATTAACTAAGTTGATTAATTCATCGCATTGAGGATTTCGATGCACTGTCAGCACGTCGGGGTAAGTGAGGACAAAGGTGATGATTTCTTTGTCGGTGATGTACCACTCAATTAGGGCGGTGTCTGGGGTGAGGAGTTGGATAATTTCGGTGAAAGTAATGGGTTTTAGGACTTGGGGGGTTTCCTGTTTTTGGGCGATGACTTCGACAAGGTTGCGGGCTTTGTTGGCTTCGGCATATAAGAGTGCTTCTTGGTTGCTTTGGCGATCGAGGCATACTTGCACCATGCCCATGTAGAGTTTATCCCACTCCAAATCGTGTTTTTGCTTAGTTTCATCTCCCGACTCCAACTCTCGTAGTTTGGAGGCTCTGATTATGGCATTTTTAAAGGTATCGTAGGCACTTTGGAGAGTTGGTGCTTTTTGGTTTGTGTCTTCTGGTTTTTCTCGGTTAATGTAGTCTAGTTTCTTCAGATAAGCCAAGCCCAGGTTATTTAAAGTTTCTACGTTTTCTAACGGGAAGTGCTCGCGAGTGCTTATCTGTAAAACCAAATTGTAAAAAGCGATCGCCTGTTCGATATTGTCTGCTTTCTCTCCCCTGATTCTTTGGCAGTAGGCAATTGCCAGATTATTTTGCGTCGTTGCCCAATATTCGGGAAAAGCCTCGCGGGTGAAGACTTCCAGGGCGGCATTGTAAAAAGAGATCGCCCGTTCGATATTGTCTGCTTTCTCTCCCCTAATTCTTTCGCGGTAAGCTTCTCCCAGATTATTTTGGGTCTCAGCCCATCTTTTGGGAAAGTTATCACTGGTGTAAACTTCCAGTGCGGCCTTGTAAAATGCGATCGCCCGTTCGATATTTTCTTCCCGCTTTCCCCTGATTCTGTGACGGTAAGCTTCTCCTAGATTATTTTGGGTCTCAGCCCATCTTTTGGGAAAGTCATCGCGGTTGCGGGTGCGGATTTCCAGTGCGGCAGTGAAAGATGCGATCGCCTTTTCAATATTGTCTGCTTTATCTTCTTTGATCCTGGAATAGTAGGCAGCCGCCAGATTATTTTGCGTCGTTGCCCAATCTTGGGGAAAGGCTTCGCGAGTACGAACTTGTAGTGCCTCTTGGTAACAAAAGATCGCCCCTTCCAGATTTTCCGCCCGAGAACCTTTGATTCTTTTACTATAAGCAGCAGCTAGGTTATTTTGAGTTTGAGCATATTTTTCGCTTCCCGGTTCCCGATTATTTAAAACTATTTGATAACCAGTAATGGCAATTTCAAGATTATTCGCTCTATTCCCACGGGGAAATTGATTAATATGAATACTCAAATCTTCAATGAGGGCGACAATTGAGCTAATTGTTTCTGCGTTTTCGCCATCAAGTAACCTCTGGGATACCTGCTGTAAAAACTCGGCAAAACGGCTATTGAGGAGATGTTGCCGTTGATCGAGCATGGGGTAAATTACTTTAATATCGCTATTACTAGCTTCTTCTGCTTGCAATAATTCTAGGATAAAGTTGGCATACTCTTGGGAATTTTCACCTTCAGAGTTGACTCGATCGCGGTTTTCTTCCATTGTGGGGAGTTGTGAATAACACCGGATTTTATTTTATCATACTTGGGGTTGGTTTGATGGGTGGCGAGAAACCGGGTTTTTGCGAAGATATTGGATGCGAGGCGAAGATATCGGAAAAAACCCGGTTTCTGAGATTGTGGGTGGTGGCGAGAAACCGGGTTTTTGCGAGGATATTCGATGCGAGGCGAAGATATCGGAAAAAACCCGGTTTCTGAGATTGTGCGTGGTGGCGAGAAACCGGGTTTTTGCGAGGATATTCGATGCGAGGTGAAGATATCGGAAAGAACCCGGTTTCTGAGATTGTGCGTGGTGGCGAGAAACCGGGTTTTTGCGAAGATATTCGATGCGAGGCGAAGACATCGGAAAAAACCCGGTTTCTGAGATTGTTAAAGCAGCCTCACTTTAGGCATTAGCCAGCTTCTTTTGAATCATTGCCCAATATTCAGGGAAAGCCTCACGGGTATATACTGTTAAAGCTGCCTCATAAAACGATCGCGCCTTTTCGATATTTTCATCCCGCGAACCGTTGATTCTGTCATTATGGGCATTACCTAGGTTATATTGAATCATTGCCCAATCTTCAGGAAACTGTTCGGGGGTACGAACAGTTAAAGCAGCGTCAAAAAATGCGATCGCGCGATCGAGATTTTCCGCCCGCGAACCGTTGATTCTGTTAGCGTAAGCAGCAGCTAAGTTATTTTGAGCCATTGCCCAATCTTCCGGGAAAGCCTCAAGGGTGTAGACTGTTAAAGCAGCGCCATAAAGCGCGATCGCCATTTCCACATTTTCCGCCCGCGAACCCTTGACTCTGGTAATATAGGCAGCAGCTAAGTTGTTTTGAGTTTGAGCAAACTTTTCGCTTCCCGGTTGCCGATTATTTAAAACAAGTTGATAAGCGGCAATGGCAATTTCAATATTATTCGCTCTATTCCCACCGGAAAAATTACTAATATTAATGGTCAAGTCTTCAACGAGGCTGACAATTGACTCAATAGTTTGGGCATTTTCGCCACCAATTAACCTCTGCAATACTTCCTCTAAAATCTCCGAAAAACGAGCATTGAGGAGATGTTTTCGTTCGGCTAGCATCGGGTGAATTACTGCTGGATTGCTATTGCTACCATCTTCGGCTTGCAATAATTCTAGAATAAAGTTGGCATACTCTTGGGGATTTTCACCTTCAGAGTTATCGCCATCGTTGATATCGATTAATTGTGCTAACTGGCCAATCAGATTTCGCAGGAAATCAGCGCCGTTTTGTCCTCCTTGCTGTGCCATTTTTTCGGCTACCAACTCGCAGGTTTCCAGAAATTCGACATCCAACAATTCTGAGTTATCTTGTAATATCTGGGGTTCTTGGCCGTTGGGGCAATTCAGCAGGGTGTGAATTAGTTCTAGGTAGGCTTGGGCGCGGCTTTCTTCCATTGTTGGGGAGTTGTGAATAATGTCGGGTTTATTTTATCATGGTTGGGGGTTTTGGGGGTTGTTGCAAAGATAAGACGGCGGTTGGAAACCGCGTCTACACAAACGATGTCCGCCTCCGCGGACTGAAGAAGATAACGTAATTTCACCGCCTTTTCTTCAACCCGCGGAGGCGGGTTTTGTCTGTGTAGACGCGGTTTCCAACCGCCGGGTTTCCAACCGCCGGGTCCAACCGTCGGGTTTCCAACCGCCGGATTTCCAACCGCCGGGTATTCAACCGCCTTGAATTGTCGGTGGGTGGCCAGAAACCGGGTTTTTGCGAGGATATTTGATGGGAGGCGAAGATATAGGAAAAAACCAAATTACGGCGGTTGGAAACCGCGTCTACACAAACGATGTCCGCCTCCGCGGACTAAAGAAGATAACGTAATTTCACCGCCTTTTCTTCAACCCCGATTTCCAAGCACCCAATATTCCACCGCCCAGTTTTCTAATTCCTGCACAATGCTACCTTGGGCATTAATCTATCTAAGATTTGTGCGATCGCAATTACCGTCCAATCAATATCAGCTTCAGTTGTTTCGCGTCCCAGTGTCAAGCGAATTCCACCAACCGCACCGCTTTCGTCATATCCCATTGCCAATAATATCGGACTAGGCGTGAGTTTACCACTGCTACAAGCCGCACCGGAACTAATGCCAATTCCGGCTAAATTTAGCTGTCTCACGAGAGTTTTGCCTGTGATTCTCTCTGTGTCTCTCTTTTGGTAAGGGCGACAGGATGGGGAGACAATGCAAAAACTGGTGTGGTGCGGCAGTCGGTAATATCGATCGCCCGTCGGGACTAAACTGGGTATGTCAGCTAATTTGTCAAAAAGTCGATCGCGCAATCCAATCAACCTCGGCGTTTCCACATCCATTTCCTGCACAGCCAACTCCGCCGCCACTCCAAAACCGACGATAGCGGGCAGTGCTTGCGTCCCTGAACGCAGTTTCAACTCTTGTCCTCCCCCGCCGAACATTGGCACCAATTCTAGTCCTGGACGCACGTACAGCGCCCCTGCACCTTGCGGCCCGTAAAGTTTGTGACTGGAAAGCGAAAGCAAGTCTACGGGCAGTTTTTGCACGTCAATCGGCAATTTACCGGCAACTTGAACTGCATCGGTATGGAACAGGATATTGCGATCGCGCGCAATTTGCGATAATGCTTCTATGGGTTGCAGTGTACCAACTTCGCTTTGTCCGTAGATGATGGAAATTAGCACCGTGTGCGATCGCAGTGATTCTTGCAAATCCAAAGGATGAATTCGCCCATGTTTATCGACTGGTAATCGAGTTACTTCCCATCCCAATTCTTCGAGTTGTCGCACTGGTTCTGATACTGCGGAATGCTCAACACTGGAAATAATGATATGCTGCGGTTTTGTATAAAGACGCGCAACTCCCATAATTGCTAAATTATCCGCTTCAGTGCCGCCCGAAGTAAAAATCATCGATTCCGGTAGCGCGTTAATCAGCCCAGCAACCTGCATTCTGGCTAATTCTAAAGCAGTCGCCGCCCTTTGTCCCCACTCGTGCAAACTAGAAGGATTTCCCCAGTATTGAGTCAGAGCTTTTTGCATAGCATCAATTGCTTCTGGGCGTGTCGGCGTTGTAGCGCTATAGTCGAGGTAAATTTGCATTGCTTTAATTAAATGACGAACTAATAATGAATGATTGACTACCTAATGAATAAAGCACTTATCCTAAAGGCATAAATGATTATTGACTCATGACTCATAATTCTTAAATTATGACTGATAACAATTGCTAACTCCCAACTGCTAACTCCCAACTGTCAACTCCCCGCTGTCAACTGTCAACTCCCCACTGTCAACTGTCAACTATCAACTGTCAACTGTCTAATGACTCCCAGGTTTGCAGACATTGTAGTCTTCATGGGACAAGACTTTTTGGGGAATTAAGAAAGTGCCGCAATCTTCACAAAGCATTCTGTAGTTGCGGGTTACAGGAATACTCACAATCCAGCGGTTGTGACGCAGGCGTTTGCCGCCGAAATCTCTGTAATTCTTATTTTCCCCCAAAGCTGCTATAATAGCGCGAGCTTTAGTAACTACATGGTCGGGTAGACCTCTGAGATCGATCGCATCTCTAGCAAATGATGCTTCCCTCTCTTGTTTTTGGGTCTGTTTTTCGGCCAGCAGTTCAACTGATTGCTGTTGCGCTATCAACTCTTGCGTGCACCGATGGCACGCTTTACCATATCCCCTGTGACCACAATCAAAAATTGTTTTTCTTTTAGCCATAAAGCATCAGTATCGGGTTTGACCCACGCCCCTGAATGCTGCTACCCTACCAGTGATGCTTCCGGCATCGAGGCAGTTCTACAAGACGCAAAATCTATTCCCTGTCATAAATTTAATAGTTTTAACTTTCCTCGATCCAATATCTTTCCACTCTGAATAGACTGATGACCTCAATAAAATTTTAAATTTTGTGAATGTACTTTATTATAATTTACCAGGTTTGTGTTGTGTTGGATTGCTGGCGATCGCCCTGACGGCTTGCGGACAAGCAAAGCAGGACGTGCAGAATTTACCTCCCACTCTCGCTCCGCTGCCTCAAGACCCCTTGTTGCAAGTATACTTCAATCAGTCCCTCACTTCGAGTTACACAGAGCCCTACCGCGCACAAACTAGGGCTGGAGATGATTTAGAAAAGTTAATCGCCGAGGCAGTAGCAAGTGCTGAATCGACCGTAGATATAGCGGTTCAGGAGTTTCGCTTACCCGGTATTGCACGAAGGTTGGCCGATCGCGCGCGCGCTGGAATTAAAGTCAGATTAATTGTCGAACATCTGTACAATCGCCCTTGGAGCGATTATACAGCCCAGGAGTTGGCAAAGTTACCAGAACGAGAGCGCGATCGCTACAGCGAATTTCTGCAACTAGCCGATACCAATAAAGACGGTAAATTTAGTGCCGAGGAAATCAAGCAAAATGATGCTTTGGTAATTCTCAAAGATGCGGGGATTCCTGTAATTGACGATACTGCTGACGGCAGCAAAGGCAGCGGTTTGATGCACCACAAATTTGCAGTAATTGACGGCAAAACAGTCATCGTAACTTCGGCGAATTTTACCACCAGCGATATCCACGGCGATTTCAAGACAGCAGCAAGTCGCGGCAATGCCAACAATCTGCTAAAAATTGCCAGCCCTAAATTAGCGCAAATATTTACTCAAGAATTTAACATCATGTGGGGCGACGGGCCAGGAGGTAAACCGGATAGCAAGTTTGGCATCAAAAAGCCACTTCGTCAAGTACAAAAAGTGAGAGTTGGTAATGCAACTGTGGCGGTGCAATTTTCACCAACAAGTGCGACTTTGCCTTGGGAACAAAGCGTTAACAGTTTGATAAATCGCACTTTAGCAAAGGCGAAAAAATCTGTTAATTTGGCACTCTTTGTATTTTCGGCGCAGCGGTTGTCAAACACTCTGGAACTTGAATCTAGGCGCGGTGTAGCGGTGCGAGCTTTGATTGACTCAAATTTCATTTATCGCCCTTACAGCGAAGGTTTAGACATGATGGGGGCGACTTTCATGCAGGATTGCGGCGGCTTAGAAGCGGACAATCGCCCGTGGAAAAAGCCGCTGACTACAGTGGGAGTGCCGCTGTTACCAATGGGCGATCGCCTGCACCACAAATTCGGCGTTATCGACGGAAATACCGTGCTGACAGGCTCTCACAACTGGAGTGAGGCTGCAAATCACGGGAATGATGAGACGTTATTGGCGATCGACAGCCCGACGGTTGGGGCCCATTTTGAGCGGGAGTTCGATCGGCTTTACAAAGGTGCAATCTTGGGAATTCCCGCCCGAATCAAACAGAAAATTGACGCTAAGCAAAAAGAGTGTAAATCAGTCCAAGCAACATCAAAACCTGCGAATCCTCAACCGCAAAGTGGTGGTAAAAACTTAATTAATTTGAATAGCGCGACTCAAGAAGAACTAGAAACTTTGCCAGGGGTTGGCCAGAAGTTAGCCGAGAAAATTATTGCAGCGCGGGAAAAGCAGCCTTTTGAGTCTTGGGAGGATGTCGAAAGATTGCCAGGAGTAGGAAACAAGGCTATAGACAAATGGCGCGATCGAGTAACATTTTAAAGTAGGGTGCGTCAGCTATGGTGATTTAATTAATTAATCATCTAGCAACTACAAACCTGCACCATGAATACTTCATTCATTGGTGGAGAGACTAACCAGGAAGGACTAAAGTCCTCACTACAAACCTGCACCATGAATACTTCATTCATTGGTGGAGAGACTAACCAGGAAGGACTAAAGTCCTCACTACAAACCTATTTTATCGATCTTGACAACAGTTAAGCTTTCTAGTTAAACTTACATTCAAATAAAATGCACTTTTTTCATATTGGAGGTATAAAGAGATGAAACGCGCCAGATATTTTACGGGGAAGCGACCAATCAAATTCCTAGCTTTTTTGATTGGTGCAATTTTAGTCACACTAGCAGCTTTCACAGTCAGCGCCCAGCAGACTAGCGAAGCACAATTTCGGGTAAAGAACGAAAACAGTTTTAATATTAACATGATTCAATTCAAGCGCGTTGAATATGTAGGTCAGTGTCCCGGAAGTGGCATCTCCCCTGATTCGCAAAGCGCTCGATTTGTTTCCAGCAAGACTCCCCCCGGCCCTAACAGAAGAGTGCTGATTAAAAATGTGACCGATGGCATGGAAACTGACCCCTATCCTTACACAGATAGAAGTTATGACAAAGGTGAGTTTTCCGAAAGTTTTGGATTTAAGTTAGCAAACAGTCACAAAACAAGAACTTTTTCGGTGTTAGAGGGCGAAAATAAATTTGCCTATGAAATCAAAGAAAATAACCAAATTATAGAACAGGGTGCGCTTACCGCTCAAGTTTCTGTACAAAATTTAGGTACTTTTCCACGTCAGCAAGTTTGTGAGAACAAAGTCACTTCACAATGTCAGGATGATGCTGATTGTCGCGAGAGGAGGCGCAAAGGAAAAAGTTGCAGAATAGAGTGTGTTACTGTTCAAGAGTGTCGCTGTCCGTAATTTTAGGTATGTTGTTGCGCTTCAGCGCTCTTGGCTCTCCTGGGTTTATGGTGGATACGGTATCAGACACAACTGTTCGCGATTCTGTGATGCTCTCTTCGTCAAGGATATGCGGTTTGTTTATCACCACAGACTCAGGAGAGCCACGCTCTTAATATTAAGAGCGCTGAAGCGCAACAACATACCTTTATTTGATCTGACAGTTGCTTCAAGTAACAGGGTGAAAGTAAAATGCCGCAGCTAACACAATATATGTTGCTAAAAGTAGCACTCCTTCCAGCCAATTCGATCGCCCGTCAAGACTAATTAGATTAGCGATTGTCACCGCAATGGCAACTGCAACCACTTCAAACGGATTAAAGTTTAAATCCATCGGCTGATGAATCACGATACCGATAATCACCAACACCGGCGCTACCAGCAAAGCAACTAGCAAACTCGAACCCATCGCCACGGAAACTGACAAATCCATATTATTTTTCATCGCCACTCCCACCGCCGTTACGTATTCCGCCGCACCGCCCACAATCGGCAACAAAATTACACCTGTAAACAGTGGTGTTAATCCCAATCCTTTGGTAGTTTCTTCGACAACGCCCACAAAAATTTCTGATTCAAAAGCAACTGCAACTGTTGAGGCGACTAGCACTCCTATCCACAGCCACAAATTCGGTTTGTGTGCAGTTGATTCATCGGTATTTTCAGAATCTTCTAACTCTAGTATGCCGACTTCGTAAAGATAGCTGTGAGTTTTTAAGGAAAATAGCAGCGTTAGTGCGTAAACTGCAATTAGGACGATCGCAGTTATCAACGAAAGATTCTGAATGGCTGCGGGTTCCACTCCATTCGACGTGTAAATTACCATCGTCGGCAGCAGAATCGCAATCACTGCTAGAGTCATGGTGGAACCGTTCACCCGGGCGATAATTGGCTTAAATTCTTGTTCTTTGTAGCGGATTCCCCCTAGCAGCATGGAAAGTCCCATAACTAAGAGCAAGTTGCTGATAATGGTGCCGGTGATGCTGGCTTTCACGATGTCAATCAAGCCGGCTTTCAGGGCTACTATGGCAATAATTAATTCTGTAGCATTCCCGAAGACTGCATTTAATAAGCCGCCGATGGAGGGCCCTGTGACGATCGCCACTTCTTCTGTTGCTGTGCTCAACCAAATCGCCAGAGGTATAATGCCTAGGGCGGATGTGATGAAAACTACCAGGGAACCCCAGTGCAAATATTCGGCTGCGATGGAAATGGGGATGAAAATTAACAGGGCTATGGAAAGAATTTTTTTGATTGACATAGGGACTCGGATGTGTATTGAAGGTGAGTTCGAGTTGCCAGGGCGATCGCCAAATTGATTTTATATCAATATGCTTGGGATAAGAAGATCGGGCGCTTTCAACCGCCGTGTTATCGGAGAAACAGTGCACCATCATTCCGAATGCTTAAAGATCTTTTATCCAAACCTAAATCATTTGTCTCGTCTAATCTTACTTCTACTGTGCCTTCACCAACGGGTTTTAAACTCGCTTTCAATAATGCGCCGTCTTGTCGCCTAAATACAATGGATGCAGGTAGTGTCAATGCTTGCAGCGCGACTGTTGAATTTTCGGCTAAGCTGCGGCGGTTAGTTTGTCCAACTACTTGATAAAATAGTCGATCGCTGGTTTTATTCGTTAATCTCACATTAGCTTTGCCATTAACGGGAACCATCTTGCCGTCGGGAACTCTTTCTGGTTCGTTAGCTTGGGCAATTTCCCTCGCAAAACTCGCATTGTGACCCAAAGGTAAAAAGCTGTTGCCTGCTAGGGCCAAGGTGACTGCCAGCAGGCTTGCTAGACTGGTTTTGTCGATCGCTAGTTTGCACATTTTTTTGATTGACTTTTGATCTAAAAATTCTAACAAGCAATTTTACCTGATGCTGCTCTCTTCTGGCAAGTCGCCTCAGAAGTCAATCCGAGCTTTTCATAGCTGACGCCTTGATTGTGAAGATGGAAACTGAATATAATAGAAATTTATCGAGCTACCAAAAAATATATTTCTCATTGTGTAGTGCCAGTTAGTGAATTAAATTAAGTTAATGCTTAACCAGAATTGACGTTTGAATAGTATCGTTTTTATGATACCGATTCTGATATATAAATCCGTTTTTATAAAAATGAGGTACGTTGTTGGGCTTCAGCCCTTCTTAGATGTATTACAATGAGGTACGTTGTTGGGCTTCAGCCCTTCTTAGATTTATTACATAGCAAGTTATGCTGCTAAAAACTGCATTTACGAATTATCTCTCATCTTTTTGAGAAAAGCTATATAGCCTTTCTCAAAAAGATGAGGTATGACTGACAGCTCCTACAACCACTTAATAAACTAAGAGGGCCCAAGCCCAACAACGTACCTAATCTATATAAGAAAAGCTATAATACAAATAATATGGCAGAAGGAAGAATGAAAAAGGCAGAATGAAAAAGGCAGATGGCACCTTAAAAAAGGTACGTTGTTGGGAAAAGAGCGCTCTTTTCCCAACAACGTACCCAAAAAATCCTTTATTGTGACACTGGCATCCTGGACTCAAAAAGGAAGAATGAAAAAGGAAAAATGAAGATTTGCCCCTCTCTCCCCGTCTCCCTTGCCGTCGCAGCTATTCAACCCAACGCACGCGCACAAAATGAGCTTCCCGTCCCCAGAAGTCCTGACTGACAGAAATATCAACAATACTCAAATTAAACGGAATAGCAGTTGTGACGTAGCGCTGAGCCAGAGCTCCCACATCGGGAGCTAACTGAGCTGCTGTCGCCGCCGCCGCACCCAAACCCAAAAGTTGCAGAATGGGCCCCTTCGGTAGAGCTAAATTGATGCCGACAGCAAGTCCAGCAGTCAGCAGCATTGCCACCGACAAGTTGGTGCCACAGCGGGGATGTACGGCTAAATCCCACTCTCCGCTGGCAATCCGCTGCAAAGCTAATTGCACTGCATGACGCAACTGTGCAATGTTAACGCGGCCGTACAGATAAAATCCTTGGTCAGTGGACATTCCGCCCAATAACTGATTATCTGCTCTTGCTGTCGGCGTACCGCCAGATTGGCTGAGTACCCACACCGTAGCGTGTTCCAAAGCATGAACTTGGCGCAAAGTCAAGATTTCCTTCAAACCCGGAACAAAATCTAGCTGTCTTAATAAGTCAGCATCTTGAGTCTGCTGCGGGGCAAAGTCAAAAGGAATTTGGCTGGCGTGCCCAGAACTAGAAGCAGCATTTGTCGTCATGTCAAAAGGCCTCCACTAATGTCCGATCGCAAATTTTAGCAGCGAGATTCAAGGTTGAACGCGCTTGCCTGCCCGAAACTCTCCAGAAAAGCGTCTACCTTTAGCATCTGTAATTACGCCTCTACCGTGAGGCAATCCCTTACGAAATTCGCCTTCGTAGCGAACGCCGTTGGGGAAACTGCAACTACCTTTACCGTCTAGCTTTTCGTTGAAAAACTGACCGTCGCAGCGAGTGCCGTCCGATCGAGTAAACACTCCGCGACCAAATGGGTTTCCTGCGAAAAATTGTCCGGCGTAGCGATCGCCCGTGGCAAAGATAAATTGCCCTTGACCGTGTGGCTGACTGCTTGGAGCGCTGCCACCTACTTGTTGAACAATTTCAAATGTTCCTCTGTAGCGATCGCCCGTGGCAAAAATAGCTTCTCCCCTAACGATCAGACCGTTGCGGAACTCTCCTACCATGCGGTCATCGTTGGCGAACAGGAATGTGCCTTGACCGTTGGGCACGCCGTTACGAAACTGTCCTTCATAGCGATCGCCCTTGGAGTATACGTATATTCCTTGTCCCTGAGGTCTGCCGTTGACGAAAGTTCCTTCATAATTGTCGCCATTTTCGTAGTTGCACTTGACTCTACCGTTCGGGGGAGAGCCTTCGCAAACCGGAGGGCGCTTTTGTTCTGCTGCTGGCGCCGCCAATGACGATTTAGTATTGGCTAGCAGTGAGAGGCATCCTACCCCCGTGCCAACCAACATGAATATTCCGAGTTGTTTAATTGAGCGAAGCATGACGGTTCTCAATTTTTTTTCTAAGGATTGAGCTAAATTTTGCATTAAATTGGGTTCTGGGCAACTCGGGGAGATTTTTCTCCCACAATTTTAGAAACCTCTACACCGTTTTCTTCTAGAACCACAATCGGATCGGCTCCTGATTTGAAATCAACCCGTTTGATTAGCACCTGCCCGCTGGCAATCCGCTGTCCTACTTTGATATATCGACTTGTTGGCTCGTTAGGTGCTTTCACAATTACCAGTATGTCATTACCAACTCTGACTACGCCACTAACTTCAACTCCTTTGGCATTGTCTGTCGAAGGCGGTGGCGGTGGTGGTGCGGGGGGTGGTGGTGGATTCCGGTCTTGCCACGAGGGCGGCGGTGTTAATTCCGGCAGCTTGGGCAGACCGGGCAATTCTCTGGTGGCGATATTGGGAATGTTGGGAGGGCGGGGCGGGCCGGGCGGGCGGGCGGCGATCGCTGGCGGGCGTCCCGGTGTTGCTCCTGGCCGTCCCGGTGTCTGGGCCGGTCGTCGCGTGCCTTGGGGGCTTGCCGTGGTGCCTCTGGGGAAGCCCGGTATAGAGGGAACTCCCGGTATTGATGATGCCGGAGCTCCTGCTATGTCTGGGGAACCTGCTGGTCTGGCTCCGGGGCGTCCGGGTCTGGTACCGGTGCCGCCCGTCGTGCCTGTTGGGAACCCCGGTATAGAAGGCACTCCCGGTATTGATGCCGGATTTCCCGCGACGTTTGGGGCACCTGCTGGTCTGGCTCCGGGGCGTCCGGGTCTGGTACCGGTGCCGCCCGTCGTGCCTGTTGGGAACCCCGGTATTGATGCCGGATTTCCTGCGACGTTTGGGGAGCCTGCTGGTCTGGCTCCGGGGCGTCCGGGGGCTGCTTGGGGACGCGCTGAAATTGGCGGCCGCCATTGGGGTAGGGGGGTTAGCGGCAGGTTGGGAAGACTTGACACCTGTGCGGGGCTTTGAGCTTTGGGAAGTTCGGCAACTGTGCCACCCCCTGGTGCCCTGTTCGATCCCGGTACTGGCGTCCACCGAGGTGGGTTTCTCTCGTCTGGCAGCTTGGGCAGACTTGGAACTTGTCTGACTGGGAGGTTGGGGAGTTCGTTGCCCGCTGTCCCGCCACCGTCTGTTTTGAGTGGTTGAGGGGGAAGGACTGAGAATGGGTCATTTGCTTGGCCGGGGACAGATGTCTGTGGAATTGCCCTTGGGGCTGTCTTTTTGCCATCAATGTCTGCTTGAGCTTGTCTGGCGCGATCGTCAGGGTTTGTCGATCGGATCAAGCCGGGGGGCTGGGCCGCTACTACTGGAGAGGGGAATGTCTGAGCTCCTGGTGTGGGACTTGCCACACCCCCGGTCGTTCCGGGAGCGTTGGCTGCTGGTGCCCCTGGTGTTGCACCCGGACTGATACTAGGACTAGGAGTGGGACTGGCTGTGTCGCCACCCCCGTCGCCGCCGCATCCCCCGATCGAGAAAGCCAGCATTCCTATAGTTGCAAAATATAAAAGTTTACGCATTACCGATCGTCCCCAAACGCCTGACTTTTAAGTGATCCAAATGGCAATTGCAGTTGCTGCCATTTGCCGCTTTTCAGTTTACCTGGTTTGATGGTATGCGATCGCTTTTAAATTGCCAAGTTTTCCGGACGATTTGATGTTGAAGCGGGCCCTGGGTTTTCAGGAGCAGGTTAGGATATCAATGGCGGTGGTTCTTGCACATATTTAATCAATTAGGGCATGGTTATGGTGGCAAAAGTGATTCTGCAACGGATTTGGCGATCGGGCATTGTTTCTGTGGCTATTTTGGTAGGTCTGGGATCGGTGGGAAGCGGCAATGTGAATGCTCATTCACATCAGCCAGAAACAAAGGTGATGGCATTGGTGCCACTTGTGAGTTCCCAGCAGCACGCGCGGCGGAGCTATCCCGAAGGGAATCGCACTTTAACAGCAGCCTCGGAAGCCACAAGTGGCAATGTGTATTCTCAGTTTCGCAGGGGCACCTCAAATCCTGGTGCCCAACCGCCAGCCAATCAACCAGCCTCTGGTGGGAATCAAAAGGTATTTCAAGCGAAAATCAAGCGCCGCGCGGGTGGGACACCTGTGATTGATGTGGTATTTAACGGTAACAAGACTTTTGAAATGATTGTCGATACCGGGGCGAGCGGCACTTTAATTACTCAGCGGATGGCTACTGCACTGGGAGTGAGGCAAGTGGGCACTGGGAGAGCGGGGATCGCTGACGGTAGCATTGTCGAGTTCCCCATTGGTTTGGTGCGATCGATTCGGGTTGGGGGTGCTGCCATCCAAAATGTCGAAGTGGCGATCGCCAAACAAATGGAAATTGGTCTCCTCGGTCACGATTTCTTTGGCAATTACGATGTGAAAATCAAAAAAGATGTTGTAGAGTTTTATGTCCGCTGAAACTGAGACAATTCAGAAACCAATTTTTATTTGCATACTGTTAAAGTTATTCGCAGCCCGGTCAAGGCTGTTTAATTTATTTTTTGAGCCACTAGCAAAATACGACCAAGTGTGGTATTGTTTTGAGTGTTTCCAGAGCAGTTTACCGTTGAACAATCCGGGAAAATCCGGCTGTCAAAGCACGGCCACTGTTGGCGCTATCGAGTAACAGTATCCAACGGTGGATTCAGAGTTCAAGTCAAGGCAATCAATTAGACAATTTGCCGATCGGGTGGAAATTAGTTTCCAAAATGCTGTGGCTGGGGGAATTATTGTTCGTGTTGTTGGGCCGCTGTACAAAATATATGAGCGGAAGATGTTCCGCAAAATCGGCAATAATGACGATCGAGAAATTAATTATTGTAAATAGGGTATTGGCATGGCACAAACGTCTGTATCTCCTGTAGTGCTGATTATTCTAGATGGCTGGGGTTATCGTGAAGAAAAAGACGGAAATGCGATCGCCTTAGCGAAAACACCCGTGATGGACAGTCTCTGGGCAGCTTATCCCAGAACTCTGATTAACACATCAGGTCGGGCGGTAGGGCTTCCAGACGGGCAAATGGGCAACTCGGAAGTCGGTCACTTAAATCTCGGCGCCGGCCGCGTGGTTCCTCAAGAGTTAGTGCGAATCTCGGATGCTGTCGAAGATGGTTCTTTGCTCGACAACCGGGCGCTGGTTAAACTTTGCGAGGAAGTGCGCCGTCGGGGCGGCAAGTTACACCTGACCGGTCTTTGTTCCGAGGGTGGGGTACACTCGCACCTGAGTCACATTTTGGGTTTGCTACAGCTAGCAAAAGCACAGGGAATTTCTGAAGTTTGCATCCACGCGATTACAGACGGCCGCGATACTACTCCGAAAGAGGGTGTAGAAGCTCTCAGCAAGATAGAAGGTTATATCAAACAAGTAGGAGTGGGTCGGATTGCTACCATCAGCGGCCGCTATTACGCGATGGACAGAGACAAACGCTGGGATCGGGTGAGCCGCGCTTATGAGGTAATGACGGTTGAGAGCGCACCTGATGGTCGATCGGCAGTTGATGTGTTGCAGGCCTCCTATGCTGAAGGAGTAACCGACGAGTTTGCAGTTCCGACTCGCATTGCCCCGGGAGCGGTGGCATCCGGGGATGGGATGATTTTCTTCAATTTTCGACCGGACAGGGCTAGAGAGTTGACTCAGGCTTTTGTAGCGCCAGATTTTAAGGGCTTTGAACGATCATTAATTGAGCCGCTGACCTTTGCGAGTTTTACTCAGTACGACCCCAAACTGTCGTCGGTACTGGTGGCTTTTGAACCCCAGAATTTGAACAATATTCTGGGTGAGGTGATTTCTAAGCACGGTTTGCGACAGTTGCGGACAGCGGAAACTGAAAAGTACGCTCACGTGACTTATTTTTTTAATGGGGGTCTGGAAGAGCCTTTTGAGGGGGAAGACCGCGAAATGGTGCAGAGTCCGATGGTGGCGACTTACGATGAGGCGCCGGAGATGTCGGCCGCTGAGGTGACGGATGTGGCGCTGGAGGCTTTGTCCAAGCGGATTTATTCGTTTGTGGTGCTTAACTACGCTAACCCGGATATGGTTGGTCATACGGGGATGCTGGATGCGACGATAATTGCGGTTCAAACTGTGGATAAATGTTTGGGGCGGCTGTTGACCGGGATTTCCCAAGCTGGGGGAACGGCAATTATTATTGCTGACCACGGAAATGCTGAGGTGATGTTCGACGAGAACGGGAATTCTTGGACGGCTCACACTACTAACCCGGTGCCCTTTATTCTAATAGAAGGCGAAGGTCTGAAAATTCCAGGTCACGGAGGGAATGTTGCTCTCAGGGCGGACGGCTGTTTGGCCGATGTGGCGCCGACGATTTTGGAGCTGTTGAGGTTGCCTCAGCCCCCGGAGATGACTGGAAAGTCTATGATTCAAGCTGCTGAATTTGAAGTTCGGGCTAATCGCACTCCGGTGCGGGTGCGGCTTTAGGAAGTCTGGGCTACAGGTAGGTAGGGTTAGGCAAGGTACGTAGTTGGGCTTCAGCCCTCTTTAGACATATATACAAAGAGGGCTAAAGCCCAACTACGTACCTATCTCTCTCCTGACTATAAAACCCCCCTGCTTTTTAAGGATGATTTAGGGGATCGGGCCTCGACTGCCCGGTTGTGTGCGATCGACTAAATTTGATATGATAATGAATTACCGATTACTAATTACCAATTAGCCCAAATTATGAATATTGTTTCTGTGTTACAAGTTATCTGGTCTTTGTCTGCTTTAGGACTTGTGGTTTTTGTATTGCTCCACAGTCCTAAAGGCGATGGCATTGGAGGAATTGGCGGACAAGCTCAATTATTTACCAGCGCTAAGAGTGCGGAAACAACTCTCAATCGGATTACTTGGGGTCTGTCTATTGTGTTTATGGGTTTGACTATTATTTTGAGTGCTGGTTGGTTGACTCCTAAGTTGTAAGATTAGGATTTTTAACCGCAGATGTAGGCAGATAAACACAGATTAACGCAGATGAAGTTGATATAATTTGTATTCATCTGCGCTTATTTGTGTGTATCTGCGGTCTGAAAAATGCGGTTGTGGAAAGTTTCGATAAAAGCTCGATTGCTGGCTGGTTTGGGATTGGCTTTATGTTGTTTTAGTCTCATAATTTTTACTCAGGTTAATGCTCCGGCGGCGAGTCTTTCTCTTTCTCCTCTCCCAAATACTTGGCCCTCTCCACAGGTTCATCCTTTACCACCAACGCTGGCTAATTGGCAAGATGCAACTAATAGCGGCGATTATTTCGATCGCATTAAACAGCCAAATGTCGGTCATTTGCTATGGTCGAAGTTCCCGATTCAGGTGTATGTGGAGCGTCCGGTTGAGGGGAATAAGTCTGAAGAATGGATAGCAGCGGTGTTGGGTGTTGTGCGGGAATGGGGGGTTTATTTGCCTTTGCAAGTCGTGGATAGTTCTGAGGCGGCTGATATTAGAATTTTACGTCAGGCTCCGCCTTTGCGTCAAGGGCTTTTGCGATCGCGATCGGGGGAATCTACCTATGAGTTGTACAATCGTCGGGACGGGGATAAAACTGTTTTATCTCATCGGTTTGCGGTTTATTTGAATCCGAATCAAGTGGGTAAGTATGTTCCGGCGACGGCGCGGCATGAGTTGGGGCACGCTTTGGGGATTTGGGGCCACAGTTTGCTGGAAACTGATGTGCTTTATTTTTCTCAGGTGCGGAATCCTCCGGCTATTTCTGCGAGGGATGTTAATACTTTGAAGCGGCTTTACGAACAGCCAACTCGGTTGGGATGGGAATTATAGTTTAAACCACAAATTCCCGGCGATTGGAAATCGCGTCTACACAAACGAAGTCCACCTGCGTGGACTAAGAGAAGATTCCGATTAGTTATTAATAGCAAAGAGAAAAAATATGAAAGATGAAGCTTTTGGCATTGTGCCAGTTTTTGCGACTGAAACTGATAGTTTGTTTTTGTTGATTCAACATCAAGCCGGACATTGGGCGTTTCCTAAAGGTCACGCGAATCCGGGGGAATCTGCGCTAGAAACGGCGAAGCGGGAGTTTGAGGAGGAAACTGGCATCCGCGATTGTGAAGTGGTTGAGGAGCCTAGTTTTGTGGAAAGTTATTCCTTTGTTAAGGAAGGGAAGCCTAGTTCTGTGCAACATTATTCCTCTGCTAAGGAAGGGGAATCAATTGAAAAGACTGTTACTTACTTTTTGGCTTTTGTAAATTCAATGGAAGTTCAGTTGCAAGTAGAGGAAGTTCAGAATCATGCTTGGAGTTCTTTTGAGGATGCAGTCAAGCAGATTACTTTTGATGGGAATCGGCAAATCTTGAGGGAAGTTAAAGCTTTTTTGGACGGCAAAAAAAAGAGTTAATATCAAATCTCCTTATCTACCCATAATTAAGTTTGTAGTAAGGACTTTAGTCCTATCTTAAAACTTTTATTCGCTAAGGACTGAAGTGGGTGCATCTCACTTTTGAAGAGGGCGAAGCATGACCGCATATAAGTTATTAGTTATAATCTCCTATTTTCTGCGGTCATGCTTCGCCCCTACGGATATCTGAAGTTATTACTAGAAACAAATTGTTCTGTTAGATACCCGACTTCTTGAAGAAGTCGGGTATCTAGGTTTTCTGTGAGATTATTTGTTAATTTTCTGGGCTTTGGCGTGATGTTGCAGGCGAGCGAAAACATTGTAGGCGGCGGGGCCGGGATTACCGTGTTCTAGAGCGCCGTCGATGGGGCCGTCGATGGCTTTCCAAGCTGGAATTCCGCCTTTTAGTTCGGCGACTTTTCTAAAGCCTGCTGCGCGCAGAAGATTGGCGGCTTCTGCTGTTTGTTCGTCGGTTTCGGCGTAGATGTAGATGTCGCGAACGGGTTCTAGGCTGGCTTTTGCTTGATCGACTAATTCGTCCATTGGCATTGGTACGGCGCCGGTAATGCGACTTTTGTCGAAGCTTTCAAAGTCGCGGGTATCGATGATTGTGAGTCCGGGTTCGCCCCAATCTAAGCGGGCTTTGAGGTCGTGGCTGGATACTTGGGCTTTTAAACTGGGAGGGGTGGGAGTCAAATCTGGCAGTTTTTCTTTGATGTCTGCAATTTGGTCTGGAATAGTTTTCATGGGTAAAATTCTCTTCAATGCTTTGATTGCAATGTAACAAGATGTTTCGGTTGAATTCGTCTTTCTAAAGGCTGAATTGGGGATTGAACTAAAGTCGCAGTTAATCTGAATTGCTCGTGGTTGACTGTGGTTCGGATCGCTATATTTGCTGAGGTTGCTAAGTTTTCAGTTGACAGTTGACAGTTGACAGTTGACAGTTGACTTCGGAGGGCGAGCTCTACCTGGAAGTCCGAGGATTGGAATAATGAATCGTCTGATTTTAATTTCTCCCGGGCTTGGGGCTTTAAACCAATTCTTTCTGGTAAGTGGGGTTGATTCCGATTGTTTTGATGGAAATGTACGATCGCTCTTATTGAGTGTAGATATTTTGAAGTGCGATCGATTGTCCAATCAGTCATTGTATCAAATACTCAAATTTTAGTCAATGCCAATTATTTTAAAATGAAGTTTGCATGGGTTGTGCGCGGTCTCGCGCGCTATTTTGCTGAGAAGTTGAGATGTTTTTTAACAAAATTTCTGGTAAGATTTGATACTAACAATAGGGATTTAAAGATATGGATATGTCTGAGCAAAATGAAATTGCTGTGTCTAAAACTTTGACACCGGAAGAGCAAGCGGTTTGGGATGCGAAGGCGAAAGTTCGGGTATTGCTGAATTTGTGGGATTTGGGTGGCGGTCAGATTCCGGTTAAAAAGGGGGATTTGACTAAGCGGATTGTCCGCACTAATGAGACGAGTCAGAGATATCTGGGAGTGCTCGCGCAGTTGCAGGAATCTGGGGCGATCGAGTATTCGCTGGTAAATCGGGTGACGCGGGTGGAGTTGAGCGCGAAGGGGAAAGAGGTTTTAGCGCAGGGCTTGAAAAGTCGGGATTCTCTGTTTGAGTTTGATGGTTCTCAAATCGGTACTCGGCTGGGAAATGCTCTGCTGAAGTGGATTCGGCATCAGGATGGTGCGGCGAGTGTTGCTGTGGAGACGGGGAAAAAGGATGCAGGGGCGATCGCCTCCTATGACAATTTTAAGGTTGTGGCGATCGATGTGTACGACAGCTTGAACCGGGATTACAACTTAGACGATTTAGTGCCGATTTATCGGATGCGGCGGGCGATCGGGGAAAGAGTTGGGAGATCGGAGTTCAACGAGTGGCTGTTGGAAATGCAGGCTAATGATATTTTCCAGCTAATGGCAGGAGAAACGCAAGACATCACCCCAGATAAACGTGAAGACTCAATTACCATTCCTGGTGGTGCATTGCGTTACTACGCCAAGCGTTTGAATTCATAAAATTGCCCTCAATCTTTTTGTAGTTCGTTACCTCACACCCGATCGCCATGAACAATATATCAGTTTCTCCGATAGAAGCTCTCAATGCTGCCATCCAAAATCACAATCCCTTTAGCAAAGCTGGCATTGTCAAAGAGCAAGATATTTGGGGAAAAGGCTTCCCCGATATTCCGACTCTAAATGCTCACGCTTCCGATGCCATTTTTCAGGCGGTTGAAAAAGTACAGACTACTCAATCGAGCCAAGAAAAAGTGACTTCACTGGTATTGACAGCTCAACAAGGAGTGGGGAAAAGCCACATTTTGAGCCGCACTCGCCACAGACTAGAAACTAATGGAGGTGCTTTGTTCGTTTATGCCAGTGTTAATAATTACACCGACTTAAACTTGATAAAATACCAATTTCAGCAAACTTTAGCTAACAGTTTGAGCCATACAGGCAGTCAAGGTGTCATGCAATGGCAGGAAATAGCCTCAGCAATGGCAAACGAAGGTTTCAAAGCTATCAATTCTGCTACACCGAATCTTTCTCCTCAAGAACTTCTCGATCGATTTGACAGAGTGTGTGCTAGCTGGGCTACAAAAAATAAAAATTTAATGAACACCCTCACTAAGCAAGTTCTCAAAACAAAATCAAAGGCAGACCCTTATATTGTTCGAGCTGTTTTGTGGACGTTATCAGAAGCTGAAACACCTTTTGCTATCAAATGGTTATCAGGTGAAGAGTTAGATAAATCTAAAGCTGAGGAACTAGGATTGCCCGCTAATTCTGGGAAGACTAATCAGGACAGAGAAGCCGAATCTCTGAATAACATCCAGCAAATTTTGAATTTGGTGAGTTACTACAGTCCTGTAATCATTTGTTTTGATGAAATAGATGTAAATACAAGTTGTAGAGATGATGGCTTGACAACACCCCAGGTAATTGCCGATCTAGTTAAGCGTTTGTACGATACTCTCGAACACTCAGAACTCGGTCAAGGTTTGGTTGTTATCACAGTAATGATGCCGTATACGTGGACAGATACTGTTAACGTAATGTCTGGTGGCATACCCGATCGACTTTCAACATACACGCAGCGGAAACCAATCGATTTAAAATATTTGAACGGCGATTCTTTAGTCGATTTAGTCCAATTGTGGTTACAAGATTTTTATCAAATCAGGAATTTAAACCCTCATCATCCGGTCTACCCATTTGAAGAAAGTCAACTGAGAGAATATGGCAGAGGTAAGCCAACGGTACGGGAAGCTTTGACATGGTGTGCCGAGAATTTTCAAGTTTTTATACCTCCAGTACCTGAACTTCCAGAAGATCCAGTTGAGAGGTTTGAGTTGGCTTTAACCAAGGAACTTGAGGCAGACATCCGAGAGTATATGGAGGATAATTCCACAATTGCTAAGGCTATTTACTTTGGCTTTGAAACATTGAAAGGTCAGACGATTGACAAGGTAACAGTTGATGAAATTACCGCAGAGATTAAACCCAAAGCAAAAAATGCGGAGTGGATAAAATTCAAGATAATTGGTACTGAAAACGGAAGAGCTATCAAGATTGGTGTTGCGATTCTCCAATCTTCTCAATCTGAATTAGTTGCTGGATTAAAGCGCTTAATTGATTATCAAACCTTTGATTTGACGCGCGGTTGTTTAGTGCGTTCCCAATCAAAAATAGAGACGATCAAGAAGAATTCTAAAGCCTACAAGCTACTAGAAGAACTCGTCTCATTTGAAAAAGGCGGTGAGGTGGTGTATTTGATTGAAGATCAAATCAAACCATTACTCGCTGTCCGTGCTGTTTGTAAAAAATGCCGAGATTACAATTTAACAGAAGACCAAGTTTGGGATTTCATATCTCAGAAACAGCTCACTTTTGAGAATCTTTTATTGCGGGAAATTTTGAGCGATCCTTCCGGTGAAATGCCTGCGGTTGACGATGAAGATGAAAACCTACTTTTAGAAGACATTTTCAACCCTCCCAGTAGTGATGATACAGATGATGGGGATCTAAGTGACCTATTTAGTTAACCATGAGCAAATCAATTTTGCTTCAAACAGCTCTGGCTTTACCAAATCCAGATATTGAAGCTTTAATCCAAGGACGAATGATTGCAGCTATGCCTCGGATGTTTCTGAATCCGGGGCGGACATTTGCTTTGTATCCAGCTAATCTTTCGGTTGATTTACTATCGGGCGATCGATATTATCGATCGCACTTTTTGCCCATTGCTCAAAAGGCACTTGCTCAGTTAAATTCTGATCGAGTTTCGATCAAAGCTTGGGCTAAGTGCGAACTGTGCCAAATGGTGAATGAGCCTGAATCATTAGAGGCTTTGTCGCAGTTAACAGTCTGGAAAACAGAGGCTTTACAGCAAATTCTCCAGCAGCGTCCTTTTATTTTTGTAGCTTACCTGCGGGTTTATCTGCTACCTCAGCCGCTGGAAATGCCAGTGCAATCTAGTGGCAATTTTGTATCTTTGCCAAAATCCCTAAATGTTACTGATTCAACGCCTGTGTTGAGCGAGTCTATGTTTGCCAAACGCCGTCAAAAGCTGGAAAAACTAGAGCTTCCTGAACATCCAGAATTGGAAGAGTTGCAAAGTGCATTAGTGCATTTATCCACCACCAACCCAAAAGCCAAACAACTAGATGAAGAAATCAAAATATTTCTAGGTTGGTCGGAAAATTTACCAACAACAAAACCCGATCCAGATTTAGATTGGATTAAAACGATCGCACAAATCGGCAATTCTAGCGACGGTAATGGCTTTGAAAAGTTAGTCCGCCAAAGTTTTATTAAGCTAGGATTTGCCAATTCTAACAATAAACCAGAAGCTAGCCTCGATCCAGAATCAACAGGCGGTGCTGGCGGATTAGATTTCTACTGTGAAACTCCCTATCAGGTAGTGGGAGAATGCAAAGCTACCAAAAGTGAAACTGTAGCTGATGGAACGCCCGCGCAACTTATCAAGTTAGGACACAAGCATCTTCAGGAACAATACAACTGCTGTATTAAGATAATTATGGCCGCTGGTCAGTTAAATAGACACGCTAACAAAACTGCTATCGGAAACCACATGAATGTAATTCGCCCGGAAACATTGCAAAGACTTGTTGAATTGAAAGCTAAGCAACCAGGTTCGATCGATTTATTACAGTTAAAACCTTGTTTAGAACAACAGCCGTTTGGTGAGGAAGCCGATGCTAAGGTTAATCGCTATATTGACGGTGTGCGGGAAAAGCTTAAAGTGCGATCGCACGTTCTTTCTATTCTGAAAAAATATTTAGAAACTACAGGTTCTAAAAGAGCCAGCGTTGATTCTTTGAGCGGTGCATTTTCAATGTCTAACCCACCCAAGCAGTTGTCCCGTGAAGAGTTGCACGAAATTTTAGTAGAACTTTCTTCTCCGCTGACAGGTTATGCAGGGCGAATTAAAGGAGATAGTTTGGGGCGCGATCGCTTTTATTTCCTGCGTGATTTGTTATTAGATGATTGAGGTAGAATTGAGGCTATTGCCACTATTTCAACTCTTTAAACAGTATCAGGATCTACTCCCAACTCCCGCAACTTAGCCGCCAATTTTTCAACGCGCTGACGTTCCTCTTGAAAATCTAGACGTTCCATTGCAGCTTGTTTAAGTTCCTGCAACCGCCTTTGTTCTTCTTTAATTAACCTTTCCACCAATGGCGGAGACAGTATTTCATCCACTGATAATCTCAAATTAGGAAATACTACAGATACTATGTCCTCACCCGGCAAGTAATCTACCTGTGAATAAACCTCATCACCTTCGGGAACTGCTATAACTCGCACCCGCTGTCTGTTTTCTGTCGGATCAACTATGCAATATTCCGGCACGTTAGCTTGTTCGTACTCTCCTCGTTTAAGTATATAATCTGCGCGTCGATCTTTGCCAACGACTTCTATTAATAATAAAGGCGTTTCATCAAAGTCAAGGACGGCCCCTCCGGGTCGAGCAGCAACTTGTTCTAAAAGACTTTGAGTGCAAACAACTATATCAGGGATGCGGGATGAACTTTCTTCGGTTCTGACTCCCAAATTTCTTTTGACTACTAAATCAAGATTGTTTTCAGCTAGGTGACGCTGCAATTTATAAACCAAATACTCACAAATATTTATGTGTAGAATTGTAGGCATTGCTATTGGTATTAATTGACCTCTATGCAGTTCATGTTTTACCTCGTCATCGACTTTATAAAATCGGTATTCTTCAAAGGTTAATGTGGGTGAATTATCAACTTGTTGGTCTGTCAAAACTGGCGTGATTGATTGAGACATATCTTTGTGACCTCAGCGAGTATTTATGATTAAATTAAATTTAAATGACAGTATCAGGATCTACTCCCAATTCCCGCAACCTCGCTGACAATTTGTCAGCACGTTGACATTCCTCTTGAGCGCGTTGACTCTGCTGCTGGGCGAGTTGACGCTCCTCATCAGCGCGTTGACGCTCCTCATCAGCGCGTTGACGCTCCTCATCAGCGCGTTGACGTTCGATTACGGCTTGTTGCTGTGATTCCTGTAATCGAACTCGTTCTGCCTTCACTAACTCCTCCACCAATGGTGGATTCAGTATTTCATCCACTGATAAAACCAAATCTGGAAATACTACAGATATAATTTCCTCACCCGGAAAGAAATCTGTATGCGTGTAACCATCTTCACCTTCAATAAATGCTAAGATTCTGATTTTTTGCTTCCCACATTTAGGGTCAACAATGCAATATTCTGGCACATTCGCTAATTCATACTGTGCTCGTTTAATCATGTAATCTGCCCGTCGATTTTCACTCACTACCTCTACTACTAATAGGGGTGTTTCTCCTAAGTCAAGGATGCCTGAACCAGGCTGGGCAAGTATTTGTTCCCACAAACTTTGAGTGCAGACAAGTACATCGGGAATGCAAGATGTAGCATTTTCTGTTCTCACTCCTACAGAAGTTTTTACTACTAAATCGAGATTGTGTTCAGCGAGATAACGCTGCAATTTGTAAACCAAATATTCACAGATGCTTGTATGTAATGCGCTAGCCGTTGCCATTGGTATTAGTTTGCCTTTGTACAGTTCGTATTGTACATCAGGATCTCCTTGATAAACTCTGTATTCTTCAAAGGTTAAAGTTGGAGAATTATCAACTTCTTTTTCTTCTAAAACTGGGGCGATTGATTGAGACATAGGTTTTGGTATGAGTAAGTTTGTAGGGTGCGTCAGTTCATCAGTTGACAGTTGACAGTTGACAGTTGACAGCTACCTCTTCCATCGATAGAAGAGGATTGGAGCAATGAATCATTTTGTTTGATTTCCCCCTACACGGGGAGGCTTCAGATCCAATTTTCAGGCGTGAAGTTATAGGGCGACGATCGAGCGTTTGCAGACTGACGCACCCTACTAACTATTGTAGATCGGATTACCATTTGGGCGATCGCCTCAATAAGGCCGTAGCAGCCTCACTGTTGAGAGGTCTAGAGAAAAAGTACCCCTGACCGTACTCGCAGCCGATCGCCCGCAGTTGAGCCAATTGCACGGCGGTTTCGACACCTTCTGCGACTACCTCCATCCCCAAACTGCGCGCCAGCATGACGATCGCCCGCACTATTTCCAAATTTTCGCCCGCTGCTCCGATGCGACTGACAAAAGAGCGATCGACCTTCAAAATATTAATCGGGAATTTGTGCAAATAACTCAGAGACGAATAACCAGTACCAAAATCATCAATGCACAGCCCAATCCCCAACTCCCTTAACTGCGAAAGCATCGCCGCCGCCGCTTCCCCATCTTCCATCACCACAGTCTCAGTAATCTCCAACTTCAAACAGCGAGCATCAACACCCGTTTCCTGCAATACTTGCTTGATTTGCTCGATCGACTCCGGTTCCGAAAACTGCCTCCCCGAAAGATTCACTGCTACTGTCAGCCGGGAATTTCCCACAGGCAAATTCAAACTCTGCCACTCAATAATTTGGCGGCAGCTTTCGTTCAAAACCCACAAACCCAAAGGCATAATTAACCCAGTTTCCTCCGCCATCGCAATAAATTCCATCGGGGAAACTAAACCGCGTTCCGGGTGCAGCCAGCGCACCAGCGCCTCAAATCCGATCGCCGATCCGCTTTTCAAACAAACTATCGGCTGATAATAAACAGTAAAAGGACATTCCAATTTAAGAGGAGCCAATTGTGATTTCGTGCGCTCCAACTTCCAGTCGATTTCACATACAGGCGAGTTTTCCCCCGCCGCCCCACCTGGGAAATCCACAATTGAATATGTCAAATTCAGTTCTTCAATCGACTGCCGCAAATCGTTTTCTAAGTGCATCAAAGCCACAGCCCGAGTGTGCATTGCACTCGTAAACACTTCGTAACGAGCTTTACCGAGAGCTTTTGCCCGGTACATCGCAATATCAGCATCGCGCAAAATATCTCCAGGCCACTGATATTTGTCGGTACTCATAGCAATCCCGATGCTAGCAGTAATTAAAACTTTATGACCTTCTAAATATAGCGGTCGTTCGATCGCCTTCAGAATTCCCTTTGCTTGGGCGATCGCTTCATCCACACCTTGAATTTCCTCCAGCAAAATCACAAACTCATCTCCCCCCAGACGTGCCACCGTATCTCCTGGGCGCAAACAAGTCAACAGACGGCGGCCCACAGCCACCAACAGCCGATCGCCCGTGCGGTGTCCCTGGCTGTCATTAATCACCTTAAACCTGTCCAAATCGAGAAATAGCACCGCAAATTGATAGTTCGGATGCCGTTTGACCCGCGCAAAAGCTTGACCCAACCTGTCAGTCAACAAAGCGCGGTTGGGCAATTCCGTCAGCGCGTCGTGCAAAGCATCGTGCAACAATTGGTCTTCAGCCGCCTTGCGCTCAGTCACATCGTGACAGTTGACGACAATTCCCCGCACCGAAGGTTCCGAGAGCAAATTCGTCGCCACCGCTTCCAACACGCACCAGAAACCCTGCTTGTGTCGCACCCGGTATTCCGCCAATCCCAGCCCAACTCTCGGCATTTGGATGACACCTTTGAACACTTGATCCACCATTGGCAATTCATCGGGGTGAATCAAGTCAAAGACAGACCGGCCGAGGACTTCCGCCGTCGGGTAGCCCAAAATCCGCTCGGCGGAAGGAGAGACATAGCGGCAAAAGCCTTTGTCGTCGAGAATTACAATAATGTCTCTGGCATTTTCAATTAGCGATCGAAAACGCTTTTCGCTTTGTCGCAGTTCTTGTTCCGTGCGCTTGCGATCGGTAATGTCGGTATTCATGTAAATCAGACCGACAATTTTCCCCGTGGGGTCTTTAATCGCATCGGCCCGCAGCAGCACTTGCAAAATTTTGTCGCTTTTTGTGCGGTTGGTAATTTCACCAGACCAAGAATAACCTCTGGCGATCGTATCGAGAACCTCGCAGGCGACTGCGGGGTCAGCAAAAACTGCCGGTATACCTCCTGCGAGTTTAAATTCCTCTGCCGTTTCCCATTCAAATAGCTGAGAAAACGCTTGATTTTGATAGATGTGAGTGCCGTTGGCATCGCTGATGCCGATCGCGTCGCTCGAACTTTCCACCGCCTTGCGAGTCAGCACCAGAGCTTCTTCTGCCCGCTTGCGCTCGGTAATATCAATCCCTACCAGACAAGCTGCATTCCCCCGATCGTACTTTTGAGCCACAATCAAATAATGTCCCGCCGACTGTCCGCCGTCCGTTTTCACCTTAGCGCTGAGTTCTTTAACCGTTTCCGTAGCGTCGCCGGCAAAAAAATCCACCACAAAAGAGTGAAAATCCAAGCTAGCGCCCAGAAAACCGATATCCTGACCGACAAAGGCCGACGGCGACAAACCGTGCAGTTTAGCTAAGTGGCGGTTGACGCCCAAATAGCGCAAATCCGAGCTAATCCAAGATACTATGCCCGGAACTGCTTCCAAAATCGTTTGCAGTTGGTCGTTTGCTTGCTGCAAAGCTTCCTGCACTTCGATGCGTTCGGATAAGTCGGACTGAGTTCCGACGAAGTGAGTCAAATTACCGCTGTCGTCTCGCACGGGAGATAGCGACAATTTGTTCCAAAAAGGAGTACCGTCTTTGCGATAATTTTTGATTGTTACCTGCAATGCTGTGCCTTCGCGCAAGGCTTCGCGGATCTTAGCTACTGTAGTGCGATCGGTATCCGGACCTTGCAAAAATCGGCAATTGCGCCCCAAGATTTCACCGGCGCAGTAGCCTGTGATCCTTTCAAATCCTGGATTGCAATAAATTATGGGACAGTCGGGTGCATTGGCGTCAGCAATGATAATACCGCTGGTAGTAGCAGCCAAAGCTCGATCGCGCAGCCACAGTGCTTCAGAAGCCGTATCGCGATCGGCTACGTCCCCCACTTCATCTAAATTATAAATTGACTGGTTATCCCGATTTCCCATCAGCCAAACTTTCAAGCCAACCTTTGCAATTTCCGAGTTGCTTCTTACTTTAACGTTTTTCAGGACTCACGAACGTAGATTGCATCTTTGCCTTTAACTAAGCGGGATTTCAGGTTAGTTGCTAGTTGTATTTTCTGCGCTTGCTGTGTCGGCATTTACAAAAAGCGCATCTTCAGTGCCAAGAGTGAAAAACCCTCAATTCCTCTCACCCTCTCACCCTCTCCCCCTCTCCCCGCACTCCGTCAATCAGGATGTGCAGCAACTTATTTACCAGGAGTCGCAGATTGACCAGGCTTCAACAGTTGACAGTTGACAGTTGACAGTTGACAGTTTGAGAGCGACCTCTACCTAGAAGGAAGAGGATTGGAGTAATGAATAGTTTGATTTTAATTTCTCCCGAGCAGGGAGAGGCTTTCAACCAATTCTTTCTGGTAATATTAATCAAGGGTAGAGCCTCGTTGCTCCCCATTACTGTCGGAAACTGACCGTTCCATTTTTCGATCGCTTGAGTAGTGCAAAATTTCGGGAGTTGAAATACCCGCACGCTTATCGAAGCGATTATAGTGCAGGCTTCTAACATCGCGGGGGAATGCCGAGCGAACTGACTTACGTCCTTTCGTTGGTCTTACTTCCCCTCCGCTCTTCAGAAACGGCTGTTCCATCCGTTTGTAGCATTATGATACCTTCTGCTCTAATATTTGTTGCTGCATTACCATCGCGATTGTGACGAGTGCCGCAATTGGGACAAGTCCACTCTCTAATATCAAGTGGCAACTTATCAATTTGGTAATAACAGCTAGAGCAAAGTTTAGAACTGGGGAACCATCGGTCAATTCCTACTAACTTCCCACCTTTTTTCTCTAGCTTGTAAGCTAAGAAATTAGTAAAAGTTCCCCATCCAGCATCAGATATTGCTTTAGCTAAATTGTGGTTGCGTACCATGCCTTTGACATTAAGATTTTCTACTACGACAACTTGGTTTTCGTTGACGAGTTTTCTTGATAACTTATGCAAAAAAACTTGACGGGATTTAGCTACCCGAGCGTACACTTTAGCTACAGTAGACCTCTTGCAAAAATCCTTTTAACCAAATTTTGGGACGGGCTAGAAGCCCATCCCACAAGAAAAAAGATTTTTGTGGGATGGGCTTCTAGCCCGTCCCTTTCTGTTTTTTTGCTAGCTTTTGTTGCTTGCTTGCGTTTGAGATTTTTTTCATGCTTGGCTAAGTGCTTAGGATTACTGTATATAGCGGGGGACTTCCCGGCGAGGTATAGCGGATCTAGCTCTCATATTCGCGGACGTTGTTGGGAAGAAGGCCCTATACGTCTGGGTGGTTATATAAGCTGTCAATTATACCTCATCTTTTTGAGAAAGGCTATAGTTAAAGTTTGTCGCTGCAACCGTTGAGCTTCTGCTTGCTATGAGAGCCCGGTTAATTTGGGCTTGAGCATCTTGGGTTGCTTTTTTAACTGTGAACTACCTACACGCTTCCTGGCGGTAAGCGTGTAGGCTTCCCAATTCAATGGGGATTGCCTCAACTTTCATAGATTTTTTACGTCCTGAAGATTTTCGTCTTACATCCCCTCCAAGGGCATTCGCGCTAGTTCCTAACGCCAGAATTCGCAAACCTTCATTTCTAATATTTATTGCAGCATTAATATCTCTATCATACTGAACTGCTTTTCGTCCTTCCTCCGACTTCCATCGGACTTCTGTGAACAGTCAACTGTCAACAGTCAACAGTCAACAGTCAACAGTCAACTCTTCCTTCCTCCTTCAAAATCTGCTAGAGAAGGGGCATTGGTGGGACTTACCCAACCCAAAGCGAGTATAAAAAAAGACTCCTTGGGCAAGTTTTGAATTTATAGCGACAAATGTTAAAAATTAGAATTTGAAAATGGCAGAAAATAAGCTAAGGTTAGATGAGAACGGTTGAAAAAAGATATCTAATGTTGCAGCAACACCCTTGGCCGAAGACAATTGAAGAGGCGATCGTCATTCAAGATGTTCTCCGGTCAGAGGTAATTACCGAAAATCTACGGTCGCCAGTTCGGTACGTCGCAGGCGTAGATGTCGGCTACGACAGTGCAGAAGGCGTATCGCGGGCCGCTGTAACAGTTTTGAGCTTTCCAGACTTGCAATTACAGCAGCAGTCTGTGGTTCGCAGTCCTACAGCTTTTCCTTACGTTCCCGGTTTCCTGTCTTTTCGAGAAGTGCCGGCAGTCCTCGACGCTTTACAAAATATCAGTTTGAGACCAGACTTGATATTATGCGACGGTCAAGGACTAGCTCACCCCCGCAGGTTCGGTCTGGCGTGCCATTTGGGAGTTTTGACAGGAATTGCGACGATCGGAGTTGCCAAAACTAGATTTATCGGAGAACATTCAGAAGTAGGGTTCGAGCGGGGCTGTTGGCAGCCTTTGCTGCACGAGGGATCAACGGTAGGCGCAGCGTTAAGGACGCAAACAGGGATAAAACCGATTTATGTATCGATCGGTCATAAGGTAAACTTGATAAGTGCGATCGAGTACGTCCTGCACTGCGCCCCGAGGTATCGCTTGCCAGAAACAACTCGATCGGCAGACCAACTAACATCGGGATAACTGGCAGGCCCGGAAGGCATCAAAAAAATAAAAAGTCAAAAGACAAAAAAGCATCCCTCTTTGGACTTTGAATTTTTGAAGTGTGGCCCTTAAGTCGAAAAATGTTCTGAGTGTATCGCCAATCAGCTTTCGGTTCCATCCTTCCAGCGAACTAAAGAGTCAGGAACTCAGGGAATCAACGCCACGCTCGCTTGTAAGAAATTACAAGCTGTTCTGACCAGACCCCTCGATCGCGAGGAGACGTTATTCAGGTCACGACACCGGAAAATGATCCGCCAGTTTTGGGCTCTGTCATCTGCAATTAAACAGTTTTAAAGTCACGCTTTACAGTGTTGCAGGTCTAACAAGCCTTTATAACCAGGTCGAGGCGAACATTACTCCAGAAATGGGGATTCGGAGACAACCATATCTCCCCAGGGGTGGCAACCATACCCCCCCTAACCCCGAAAGGGGATTCAAGGCGATTGAAATCGCCGAGCCGTTTCCCTCTCAGGACTAAAGTCACGCTCGTTTCCCACTTACTTACCGAGTTTTTTTTATGACTATACCTGAGAAAGAGGTATAAAAGTTGGGGGATTTGTAGAATGATTGAAAGACAGTAATCAGCTTAAACATTGGCGGCTTGAACTAAACTACCCGGGCGTGAACTATGTTTAGTTCACATTTGTAAATTATGAAACAGTCATCCTGCGACTTAAACTCAAAGTTTACATTCGTCAGATGATGTTTCATAATTTACCGTCTAACCTCTCACCGCTAGCTGGGAGTCCCAACTACGGTGGGAGGTGAGGCGGGATCGATCGAAAAAATCAGCAAAAAAAACAAGGAGACAGTCATGGCTGAGAAAAGCAAACGTGGATTCGCATCTATGGACGCAGAAAAACAGCGTGCAATTGCTAGCAAAGGCGGAAAAGCTGCACACGCGAAAGGAACTGCACACGAATTTACTTCGGAAGAAGCCAGAGAAGCCGGTCAAAAAGGTGGCGAAGCTGTCAGCAGAAATCGGGAACACATGGCTCAAATTGGTCGCGAAGGCGGCCGGAAAAGCCGCAAAAGCGAAGCTTAAGTGAGTCTGTGACTATTTAACACAGTGACTGAAATATCGTCACTGTGCGATTCTTAAGAAGTTATGAAGCTATCTTGAGCGTCAACAAGTTTGCGGGCTAGACAAGGCAAGCAAACACCAGTCTGTCTCTCAATAAAAGCCAATCCGATCGCAAAAAGCCCCGAAATCGGGGCTTTTTTGTTTGTGAGACGAATTATTTGGTTAACTCATATAGCTGGCGATCGCACTTTTTGACCTCAGAAACCCCGTTTTTTTGCAGATTTCTCGTTCCCAAACCCAAAACTCTTAGAAACCCGGTTTCTTTGTAGATTTCTCGTTACCAAACCCAAAACTCCCACAAACCTGGTTTCTTGGCCCAAGCACGCGAGCCCGGAAACCGCCCGCAGTCTGGATATAAATTAAGTAAGATTTTGATATATTTCAGGAAACTTTGACACTCCCCGGTCTGAAGACGCGGGGATTCTTAAGGACAAACTTTGGAGGATGAATCCGCCCAAAGTTTAATTCTTAAAGGGTTAGTCAGTAACCCGCTACCCACACAGCGAGTTTATTGAGTCTATGGCTACTTTTGATTTCCTAATGATGTTTGCCGCACCGTTAACATCTGCATTCAGAATTGATTTCTGAGCAGAACGGTATAAACCTCG
>RDXX01000106.1 GCA_004292955.1 Oscillatoriales cyanobacterium
CCTGATGGATTACCCTGTAGAAGCCAGTCATCCCCCGATTTCTCGGTTTCGACTGAACGAATCGCACTTGGCAGCACCATTTAAGTCTGCATTCACAATTATGCCATTATCTGACTGATATAAGCCACGTTTAATCCGCTTTCCAGATGCTTTCCACCCAGTTGGTTTTTGACCATATTTGGGTAGGGAGTCACCATCAAGAAAACTAGCTTTTGAAGTATATGCTTCTTCGGTTTTAAGAAATCTGATTCCGTGCAAATCGCACAGTTCTTTCAACCTATTTTTTAGCTTACCTAAAGGCATTTGAACAAATTTTTGATTGTTCAGTTTACCGAGATTACTGTTAGACTTAAAGCCTTCATTCCACCCAACTATCAGTGTGCCAATTCCGTATTTCAGACAATGGTTGACAATTAACTTTGCAGATTTATTGATGCCATCACGCATTTGGTGATTGCGTTTGCGAGTTACACGGTCTAGCCAATTATCCCAGTAACCTTCTGGTTTTCCTTCTTTTCTAGTTGCTACTTTCTTGTTCCACAATTGATTCATCGCTTTCATTGCACGAGAATCAATCAATAAAGAGTTTCCCAGCGTATCGACACAAGCTGCTAAATTGTCAGAAGTTCCTAAGTCAATTGACAATGCTTGACCAATGTCTAAATTATGTTGTTGTTTTTCAACCTCGTAGGACATTTCCAGGTAAAAATAACCATTTTTCGGGAGAATTGTAAACTCTTTCACTTGAGAAAAATCAAGATTCGATGGCATAGGCAAAAAGAATTCAGAAACTCCAAACCATCGCCTTACTGTTAAACCCAAGGAAAACCTTAACTGATTGCCAACAAGTTTTGGTCTTAAACCTCCAGAATTGGGATAAGCTACTTTAAACAACTTAGAGTTTTTCAGGTATCCCGGTGGCTTGGGGTTAAAATGTAATTGACCTTTGATATATAAATCTCTTAATTATTTAAAAGATTTGAAGGCTTCTGTTACTGACATCAATGTTTGCTGCATTGGTGTTGATGGCAATGATTTAGCAACCATTGATTTTGTAACTGATGGTTCAAAAGATAAGTCAAATTTTCCAGTCAACAATTTTCCTGTTTTGAAAAAAATCTGACGAGCTAAATAAACACCACTGTTATACAGTTTACCTGATTGTTGACAGAGATACTCTAACAAGGCTTGAACTTCTTTGGTTGGAGACAGTAATATTTGCTGAACTCCCATTGTTTTTTTGGTTTTATTCACCTCTGTTTTCCTGAATATTGGTTGACTTGTCTGCTTTCAGCTATTATACTAGATATCTCAAGGTTCATCAACAAAATTTAGAAAGAAAGAAAGAAAGAAAGAAAGAAAGAAGACGGGGACTCTCATTCCCTCGTGCCGCTTCCCTCTCAGGACTGAAGTCTCGCTCGTTTCCCGCATCCCGTATTGTTTTTATGATTGTATGCGATAATCGAACATTAACAGGGTAGAGGGCAGAGCATGATTGGTCAACTTCTCGACAGACGTTACCGCATCATTAAAGTCACAGACTCAAGTGAAGTGGGAAAAACTTATATAGCAGCAGATACTCACCGTCCCGGGTATCCGCAATGCACGGTTAGAGAAATGCGGCTCCTCGGCACCAGTTCGCAAACTCCAGAATTAGTCAAAATTATATTTCAAAGAAATGCAGAAATAATAGAAAAATTGGGCAAACACGACAAAATCCCCGAATTGTTGGCGTATTTTGAGGAAAACCAAAGTTTATACTTAATAGAAGAATTTATTGCCGGTCAACCTTTAAGCCAAGAATTTATACCTGGTGAACCTTGGGCTGAAGACGAAGTAATTGCTTTGCTATCATCCATATTAGAAGTTTTGGTGTTTATACACTCCAACGGTTTCATTCACCGCCGAATTCAACCAGACAGAACAATTCGACGCGAGTCAGACGGCAAATTTGTGTTGATTGACTTTAGCTTAGACAAAGAAATTAACCCGGAGCTCGTTAATTCTCATTTGTTGGCGCCAACATCCCCAAATTCTGTTAAAAAGCCTTTGGGAAAAAAACCGGAGTTAGCTGCTGAAACATTATATGTGCCGATCGAGCAATCGCAAGGCAACCCCCGCTACAATAGCGACATTTACGCTCTAGGTACGATCGCCCAGCTTGCGGTAACGGGACTCTCACCGAAGGAACTAAGTGCCTTACAACACAAAGGCGAAATTTCCTGGCGCGATCGGGCGACTTGTTCGGCAGGCCTAGCAGATATTATCGATCGAATGGCACTCTCAAACTACGAGGAACGATATCAGGAAGCCGCCGAAGTTTTGGCAGACCTCCAACAAATCGCTGTAAAATGGGAGGCTGGGCGATCGCCAGCCACCATCATCACCGACACGATAAATCAATTTCAGCCGAGACAGCGCCCAACCAAACTGTTGCTGTTTGCAGCCATAGCCGCAGCTTCGATATTGACAGCACTGATAATTTACTTTTGGCACAGTCAAAGTCCGGCGAGAGCAAAAGAATTGTTCGCCCGCGGTGTTGCGAAGGCGCAGCAAGGTGACAAAACAGGCGCGATCGCCGATTATACTCAAGCGATCGCCCTCAATTCCAGCGATGCCGAAACTTTCTACAAGCGGGCTAACGCTCGCTACGACATGGGCGCCACCGAGCAAGCAATTGCCGATTACACCCAAGCACTTAAAGTCAATCCCAGCCACACCAAAGCCATCTACAATCGAGCTCTCGCCCGCCGCGACACCGGCGACAAGCGGGGGGCTGTGGAAGATTTTACCCAAGTATTGCGGCTCAATCCTAACAACGGTGACATATATTATCAGCGGGGTTTAGCCTATTACGATTTGGCAGACTACCGCGCGGCAATTGAAGACTACACTCAAGCAATTCGGCTCAATCCCAACGATGCTACAGCATACAGCAATCGGGGTTTAGCTCGATCGGCCAACGGCGACAAAACCGGAGCAATGGCGGATTTTACCCAAGCGATTCAAATTAGCCCCAAGGAAGCTGGGGTTTACTACAGTCGCGGTCGATCGCGCTTTAATCTAGCAGATTATCAAGGAGCGATGGAAGATTACAGTAGGGCGATCGAATTGGAACCAAACCAAGCTGATGCTTATACCAATCGGTGCAGCGCTTACTTAAATTTAGCAACCTACGACAAAGCGATTGAAGATTGCAGCCGAGCAATTCGCCTCGATCCCAAAGATGAAGCAGCTTACAACAACCGCTGCATTGCTCATCTGAATTTAAAGCAATTTCAAAAGGCCAGCGAAGATTGCAGTTTGACGATCGGACTCAACAGCAACAATCCCAAAGCATACAGCAATCGAGGATTAGCTCGATCGGCTTCGGGAGACAAGCAGGGGGCCGTCGAAGATTTCACTCAAGCAATTAAGCTCAATCCCAGCGATGCAGTAGCTTACAGCAATCGCGGTACTATTTACTCAGAACTCAAAAATTACCCTTTAGCGGTTGAGGATTTCGCTCAGTCGCTACGGCTCAACCCCAACAATGCTAGCGCTTTTTACAGCCGAGGTCTCGTCCGCCGCCAACTCAAAGATCGGGCTGGGGCGATCGAGGATTTTCAGAAAGCTGCAACACTGTTTCTAGAACAAGGAAGAGCCGATGGTTTTCAAAACGCACAAGCACAGATCAAAGATTCTAAATAAACTATTAGTCATTAGTCATTAGTCATTGGTTATTGGTTATTGGTTATTGGTTATTAGCGCGAGCGTCCCCGCTCGCGAACGTTATTAGTCAGTAGTCAGTAGTCGGTAAACAATGGGAGCATCTCATTTTTGAAAAAAGCATTTTTTATTATAGTGCGAGCGTCCCCGCTCGCGACTATTCCAGGACTCGCGAGCGGGGACGCTCGCACTATTAAATGCAAAACAGAGATGCTCCCTAAACACTCAACTGTCAACCCTTCTTTTGCGCTCTTCGGGCAAGCTGTTAACTGCCAACTATCAACTATCAACTGCCAACTATCAACTGCCAACTGCCAACTGCCAACTGCCAACTGCCAACTATCAACCGTCAACCGTCAACCGTCAACCGTCAACTGCCAACTGCCAACTGTCAACTGTCAACTGTCAAATGTCATTAGCAAAAATGAAAAATCAAGAACAAAAAAGGAAACAGCAAAAATCACCAATTACGAATTACCCATTACCAACTCCCCCTTCCCAGTTACCAATTCGCAATTATCAATTACCAATTACCAATTACCACTTCTCAAATTCCGATATGAACATGGTTGGTCAACTTTTAGACAGGCGTTATCGCGTAGTCCAAATCCTCAGCTCGGGAGCCTTCGGACAAACTTATTTAGCAGTCGATACTCGCCGCCCAGGTCACCCTCAATGTGTAGTCAAACAACTGCGCCCTCCCAGCAACACTTCCACAGTTCTCAAAACAGCTTACCGATTATTTAAACAAGAAGCAGAAATATTAGAAAAACTGGGAAAACACGATCAAATTCCATTTTTACTCGCTTATTTTGAAGAAAGCAATCAATTCTACCTCGTAGAAGAATTTGTACCCGGCCACGCCCTCAATCGGGAAATTGTGGCCGGTCAACCTTGGCGCGAAGAAAGAGTGCTGGATCTGTTGGAAGAAGTGTTAAAAGTTCTCGCCTTCGTACACTCTCAGGGAGTGATTCACCGCGATGTTAATCCCTCCAACTTAATCCGCCGCAAACCAGACGGCAAATTAGTTTTAATTGACTTCGGCTCGGTTAAAGAAGTTGCCAATCACGCCAGCGAGTACGATACAGAATTTCCGCGCACCATTGCGACGGGAACTCCGGCTTATATGCCGATCGAACAATTTCAAGGCAACCCGCAATTTAGCAGCGACCTCTATGCCGTCGGGATGATGGCGATCCAAGCTATCACTGGTTTGCCCGGTACGGATTTGCCAAAATTGCAAGATCCGAGTCCTTCTCACACTGGGGAAATTGTTTGGCGAAACCGAGCTCAATGTTCTCAGGCACTGGCAAATATAATTGACAAAATGGTCTGCCACCAATTTAGCAAACGCTATCCATCGGCTGAGGAAGTTTTGGCCGCTCTCAGCAAGCTGAAACACCGCCAAGAGCCTGGAAATACGGCTCAAAATAAAAATATTTCTCCGTCGAGCTTACTGTCTTCCAATACTTTTTCTTCAGGTTTGGGAAGTCGGTTTTGGTGGCTGATATTAGCTGGATGCGGGGCAATTGCTATGGTATTTCTGTTTAATTATTGCAGCCGCCCGAATCCGATCAAAGCCAAGGAATATTACGAAAAGGGAGTAGCAAAGTCTCGCAATCAAGATGCGGCAGCAGCTTTGCAGGCTTTTGACAAATCAATTCAATTAAATCCTAACAATGGTGAGAGTTTTTATCAGCGGGGTAATGCTAATTATGATTTAAAAAAATATCAAGAAGCAATTGCCGATTATTCTCAGACGATCGCTCTCAATCCTCAATATTTTAAGGCTTATTTTAACCGAGGGCTGGCCCGTCGCGATTTCAACGATAAGCGCGGAGCGATTGAGGATTACACTCAGGTTTTGAAGCTCCAGCCCAACGATGTTGATGCTTACTATGAAAGAGGAGTGACTTATTTAGAAATGCAAGATTACAAGACGGCTATTGGGGATTTGACTGAAGTAATTCGGTTGCAGCCGAACTTGGTTAAAGCTTATCATTCGCGGGGGTTGGCTCGGGCTGGGAGCAGCGATTTGCAGGGGGCGATTGGAGATTATACTGAGGCAATTAAGCTCGATGCTCAGAATGTGGATGCTTTGTACAGTCGGGGGAGAGCGCGCTTTCACCTAGGAGATTATCAGGGAGCATTGGCGGATTATAGTCAGGTAATTGCGATCGATCCCAAGAGTGGAGATGCTTACGCGAATCGTTGCAGCACGCAGTTGAATTTAGGAGCTCATCAAGCCGCAATTGACGATTGCACTCAGGCAATTTCGCTAAGCGAGGAAGATGGGGTTCCCTATAACAATCGCTGTATTGCTTATTTAAATTTGAAGGATTACCCGAAAGCAATTGCCGATTGCACTCAAGCGACAACACTAAATCCCAAGGATTATAATGCTTTCAGCAATCGCGGTTTAGCTCGCAGTGCCGGGGGAGATACACAGGGGGCGATCGCCGATTTTACCGCAGCAATCGGGCTCAATCCCAACGATGCTGAAGCTTACGCCAATCGGGCCAAGGTTTACCAGCAGTTAAATAATTCCAATAGTGCGATCGCCGATTACGTGCAAGCCATTCGGATCAATCCGAATTATGCTGGTGCTTACTACGGTAGAGGCATGGTTAGGCGATCGTTAGGAGACAAAGCAGGAGCAATTAGCGATTTCGAGAAAGCAGGCAAAATCTTTCTCGATCAAGGACTTACCGGCGGTTACAAAGACGCACAATTTGAGATTGACAAACTCAAATAATTCTTAGGTACGTAGTTGCGCTTCAGCGCTCTTTTGCATATATATAAGAAAGAGCGCTGAAGCGCAACAACGTACCTTACTAACCCTCTGGATTTTGAATTCGCTCAACCAAATCATAAAAAGGTTGCCAATTATCCTCAAGAGCGATCGGTTCCCAAACAGCCTCAATCGTCGGCCTCAACAGCGATTGTTCCGGATTGTGCTGGCGCAACCTGTCCGCCATCTTATCCATATCATCCGCCGATAAACTTTGCAAAACGTGACAATAAAACTCCCGCCAAGGTGCTAACAACTCCGTCGCTTCGGCCTCGCTAAAAATTTGATTGACATCATCTCGCCAAGTGCGATTAAACTGTCTTCGCAATTGAAAAAAGAAATCATGATAATCAACTTGAGACTCCGCCAGCATCTTAATTGTCAGCTTCAAAAGCTCATCACCATCAGCCTCAGACAAATCCTCAAATCCCAACCTATTCAGCATCAACTGTCGGTAAGTAGTATTATAATACCCACCAAACTTAGCCAAAGCAGCATCCATATCAGCTTTAGGAATAGCGGCTGCTAGCGGTTGCTGAAGCTTCTCCAAATTCCCGTGACAAATAAACGGTTGATTGCCGTAAGCATAAAGACCATAATAGTCAAAATAAGCTGCTGTAAACTTCGGATTATAAGTCGGAATAAACGCAAAAGGCCCGTAATCAAAACTTTCACCAGTAATCGACATATTATCAGTATTCAGCACCGCATGACAAAAACCTGCCGCCATCCACTGAGCGACCAATTCGGCTACACGCTTGACTAAATCCGCATAAAATAGCGCATACTTTTCTTCCGGTGAAATACCAGAATTGCTAGCTTCTAGATGCAGTTTAGGATAGTAATATTCAATGACAAAATCTAAAAGTTTTTTAATTAAGTCCGGGCGACGGATATAATTTAGCCTTTCAAAAGTGCCAAAGCGGATGTGAGAGTGGCTAAAACGCACCATCACGGACGATCGCGTCGGAGAAGGTTCATCACCCCGCCACAAAGCATCACCCGTTTCAACCAAACTAAAACAGCGAGACGTGCGAACTCCCAATCGGTGCAAAGCTTCAGCCGCCAAAACTTCGCGAACTCCCCCCTTGAGAGTGAGTCTACCATCAGCGCTGCGCGAGTAGGGAGTGCGGCCGGAACCTTTAGTGCCGAAGTCGTAAAGTCTGCCATCAGTACCGCGAACTTGGCCGTACAAAAAGCCTCTACCGTCGCCTAAATTCGGGTTGTATTCGTTGAATTGATAGCCGTGGTAGCGGAGTGCGAGAAAGGGACGCACGCAGTGAAATTTGCCGAATGCTTGAATGAAATCTTCGTCGGTTACTTGTGCCGGATCTAAGCCCAATGTCGGCAATAATTGGTCGTTGCGGAAGCGGAGGATGTGCTGCGGAAAATCTGCCGCCGGGACTTCATCAAAGTAGTCGCCACCGAGGGATTCGAGGGCGGGTTCGTAGTTGAGGGAAAGCAAGGGATTTGACATTTGTCTATTTTATGTTGAAAATGTTGAAATTGGCAACTCATTGTAGGGTGCGTCTGTTGTAAAAATTTTAAACGATAGACAGAGAATCTTCGGCTGACGCACCCTACGGTTAGTTATTGTAGGGTGCGTCTGTTGTAAAAATTTTAAACGATAGACAGAGAATCTTCGCCTGACGCACCCTACGGTTAGTTATTGTAGTTATTGTAGGGTGCGTCTGTTGTAAAAATTTGAACGATAGACAGAGAATCTTCGCCTGACGCACCCTACGGACTCACTACTCGTGACCAATATGTGCCGGAATATCTGGGATGTCATTTGCTCCCCAATCTTCAGGATAAATGCTTTGGGCAACAAATCGATGGAAGCTAGAATATTGCCAATCTTTGGGGGACTGGCATAAACCATGTTTGACTGGATTGTAATGAATATAATTGCAATGATTAGCATAGTCTGTTTCATCTCTAATTAAATGTTCCCAAAATCTTCGCTGCCAAAGATTTCTTTCTTTCCGTTTTTTTCGAGATGGGCTAATTTCGGCTTGTATTCCTAATTTATCAGCGCATTCATGTGTGACAAAAGTTTTAATGAATCGCCAACGAGTTGCATAATTGTTATCACCCTCTGGTAGTGTCCAAATACAATGTATGTGATTTGGCAATAAAACAATTGCCTCAATTGAAAAAGGGTAAAGTTGCTGGACTCGGAGCAGGGATTTTCGTAAAGATTCCCGAGCAATATCGCTGCACAGCCAAGGAATTCTTTGATAAGTGACTTGGGTGAAAAAGTAGGTTGCTCCGGGTATCGTGGCTCTCCGGTAGTTCGACATAATATTGAGTTAGTAGTCGTTAGTTATTGTCGGGTGCGTCAGGACTGAATGTTTTCTGACATTGCTGATTTTTTCGCCTGACGCACCCTACGGTTAGTTATGGACAGACAGATAATCTTCGGCTGACGCACTCTATGGTTGGTTATTATCGTTATTGTCGGGTGCGTCAGGACTGAATCTTTTCTGACATTGCTAATTTTTTCGCCTGACGCACCCTACGGTTAGTTATTGTAGGGTGCGTCAGGACTAAATGTTTTGACGACATACAGATAATTTTTGCCTGACGCACCCTACAGTTGCTCTACCTCCTATTTAAACTGCCACCAAAGTAGGCTCTAAAGTTGCCACTAATTTCAGATTGTACTCATCCTCAAAACACGGCTTTTTATAATCTAAACTCCACAGTTCCAAAGCACAATCGTCACCGGGATTGAGCGGTTGCAGCCGCAAGTGAAACTCTCGAACTTCCGGGCGGTGTTCGCATTTGAAATCAGTAATTGCCCCAATCTGCCGCCTATCCAAAGCCACAGCCAACCGCAGAAATGGATGCAATTTACTAACGACTTCTCGGTATCTTTTCGGGAGAATGACAAAATTTTCGTGTTTCTTTTTTGGAGGATTTTTCCGGTGGTAACGAGCTATATTGGCAATTACTTCAATCTCAGTTTCAGTGTATCCCAATAATTCACCATTGCGAATTAAATAGTAAGAATGCTTGTGGTGCGCCGAATGGCTGACGTACAAACCGCTGTTATGCAGAATCGATGCCGCCCACAGCAACTCGCGTTCTTCGCTTCCCCAATTGTGCAGAATTCCTTGGGTTTGGTCGAATAAATTGAGTGCAAATTCGGCGGTTCTTTCGCTTTGTTGTAAGTTAACTTGATATTTTTGGGCCATGTGCAGAACACTGCGCTGGCGGATTGAACCTTGATAGCGCAATCGGTTTTCAATCAAACCCCGACTTAGCATCCAGTCAACAATGACGCCTTCTCTTAAAGATCGATCGCACACCGTGAGGGATTCCATACCTAATAATGCCATCGCTTCCTGCAAAATCAACGCCCCGGCGAGAATAATTTCCGCCCGCTTATCCGACATTCCGGGAATCGCCAGCCTTTCGGAGTAGGAAAGTTTGCGGAAACGATTGACTAGCTCGCGCAAATCTTTTAAACTTAACTGATATCCAGCCAGCGGACTCGGAACTGTTCCCAACTTTTCGCGAGCGTTAATTGCAGCCAGAGTTTCGATGGTTCCCGCAGTGCCGATCAAGCGCAGATGTTCGCCTATCTTGAATTGCGATCGCAATTCGTCGATCGGTCTTTCCAGCGAAATCCGAATATAAGCTTGCAAATAGGCAAACTCCTCCCGGCTAATCGGGTCAGTTTTGACAAATTCTCCTGTTAAGCGCACAGCACCAATTTTGGTACTGGTGAGACAGCGCGGTTCAGAACTATCTCCTAAAATTAACTCAGTAGAACCGCCACCAATATCAATAATCACCTGCGATTGATTGTTAAATTCCATTCCCGAAAGAACACCGAGATAAATTCTCCGCGCTTCTTCTTGTCCGGAAATTAAGCTCACATTCAAGTCTAATTCGTCAGCAACTTGTTTGAGAAAATCCCGCCCGTTAGGCGCTTCTCGAACCGCACTGGTAGCCACAGCGATGACTTGTTCAGCATTAAAAGTTTTAGCAATATCTTGAAAACGGCGCAAAGTTGCGATCGCCCTTTCCATCACTTCAGACTTCAAACACCCTGTTTTAGCCTCACAATCACCCAACCGAACCGTATCTTTTTCTCTAGCAATAATCGCAAACGCAGGCAATTTCGGATCGATCCGCGCCACCACCATATGAAACGAGTTAGTACCCATATCAATAGCGGCAATAATGCGATTTGACTCCGCAGCAGCAAGTGAATTAACCATTGGAGTGTATCGGGGTTGACAGATATTTATAATTATTTCACGAATCCAGTGAGGCGCGATCTTAAATCAGCAAAAATCGGGAATTAGGGCATAGGGCATCGGGCATGGGGCATCGGGCATGGGGCAAAGAGGGCATCGGGACATACATCACTTTTTTGAGAACCGCTATAGTAGGTGATTTTGCCTAAAATTTGATAGAATTTAAAGCTAAAAATCTAAAATCTAGAATTGAAATGCTTATAGAGCCCGATCGCCAATCTGAATCTACACTACTTACTATCATCCGGCTGTTGAGATGGGACAAGCCAGCAGGAAGGCTAATTTTAATGATTCCAGCCCTGTGGGCCGTCTTTTTAGCAGCAGACGGAAAGCCGCCCTCCGCATTGGTAGGGGTGATAGTGTTGGGTACCTTAGCCACGAGTGCGGCGGGATGCGTCATCAACGACTTGTGGGATCGCGATATTGACCCGGAAGTAGAAAGAACGCGATCGCGCCCCCTTGCATCCCGCGCCCTAAAAGTGCAAACTGCGATCGGAGTCGCTGTAATTTCCTTTGCTTGCGCCGCCATTCTCGCTTTTTATCTCAATCCTTTAAGTTTCTGGCTGTGTGTCGCCGCCGTACCAGTAATTATCTGTTACCCGCTAGCAAAAAGATTTTTTCCCGTGCCGCAATTAGTGTTATCAATTGCCTGGGGATTTGCAGTTTTAATTAGTTGGAGTGCCGCCGTCAATAAATTAGAATTAGCCACTTGGTTGTTGTGGGGTGCAGTAGTCTTGTGGACGATGGGATTTGATACAGTTTACGCGATGAGCGACAAAGAAGATGACTTGCGTGTGGGCGTCAATTCCAGCGCTATCTTTTTCGGGGATAACGTAACTAATGCTGTGGGTTTTTTCTTTGTTGGTACTGTCGGTTTGTTAGCAGCAACGGGAATTAATCTGCACTTGCACGTCGGTTTTTGGATAGCAATTTGTGCGGCGGCAATTTTGTGGTTTTTGCAGTACAGTCAACTGCGGAAGGCGGATATTCCCAAGCCTGTTTACGGTGAAATCTTTCGCCAAAATGTTTGGGTTGGGTTTGTCATATTGGCGGGAATGATTGTTGGGGAGATTTTTTAGCCTGCGGTTGGAAACCGCGCCTACACAAACAAAACCCACCTACGTGGGTTAAATAAGTCCACTAAGCCTCTCCAATAATGATTGTGGAACAGGCATCTTGCCTGTTCAAGACTGGCTTTTCTGACGATCGTACCTTCTATGTAAAGTTATATTACAAAAACAGAAACTTCGCATAAAAACTCCGACGCACTCCTGATAGATAAGTAGCGGCGGAAGTTCAGCGAGTTTGACCCACCCTCTGTGTAAAGTTATATTACAAAAACAGAAACTTCGCATAAAAACTCCGACGCACCTCTGATAGATAAATGTCAGCCCAAATTATTGGATTAATCAAGGTGCACCATGTCTAATATATCGATCGGCAATTTAAGCGACAACTATATCTCGATCGACTTCGCAGGTAAAACTGACCCCACAGACACCTATCGTTTTAATCGGCTGAATCCGGGTAGCTTTCGAGTTACGGCGGTCGGATTTAGTTCCATTGTTGGGATGCAGCTTCTCGACACTCAGGGAAAAGTCGTCAAAGATATCGAAACCAACGGCACAAATTCGGGCACTTTTAGCATCGATAATTTGGGCGCAACAAATTATGCACTAAAAATCTCTGCACCTTCGCGCGATACAAATTATCAAGTTACTTTAACCCCAGACGGAAAAGTCGATCCGCTGACAGGCTTAGGCGTTACCTCCGGTTTCTTCACTCCCGATTCAACTGGTCAAGTTGGTTTTGACTGGCTACATGACGGCGGCAATTATAAAGGTGAAGTTGCCATTTTTAGCGTACAAGGTATGGAGAACTTCGATCCTAATTCTGAGGAATTTATCAAAGAATCAGCAAGACGAGCTCTGACAAATTCTACCTTTGGTCACGTCGTAATTTCTGACTCCATAGAAGGTGCAAATCCGCTATTTAACGGCGGTTTAGGAGAGGAAAACTATAACGAGGGACAGTACAGTGGCGCGAAAAAATTTGGGATGAAACCGGGAGATGCTTTTGCGGTGATGTTAGTACCAAATGGTACTGTGCGAGATATCTTTAACAATCCGGGTGCGGACGGTGACAAACGTCCGTTATTATCTTTATCTAGCCTGAATCCAGATGATGCTTTTTTGTTTGGTCAAATAGCAGATGTGACTGGCACCGGCAAGGCATTTGCGATGGAAGATCAGCGAGTCGATCGGGGTTCTGATAAAGATTACAACGATTTAGTTTTCAAGTTGACTGGTGCGACTGGTAAGGCTGTGTCGATCGACAAAGTGATCGATAAGAGCAAAGATTGGACTAAACTCGATGGCGGCAAGAAATTGATCGAGTATGTCACTCCAACACCGCCTGTAGCGACAACGCCACCAGTTGTTGTACCGCCGACAACTCCGCCAGTTGTTGTACCGCCGACAACTCCGCCTGTAGCGACAACGCCACCAGTTGTTGTACCGCCGACAACACCTCCAGTTGTTGTACCGCCGACAATGCCGCCAGTTGCGACAACACCGCCTGCTGTTGTACCGCCAGTTGCGACAACACCGCCTGCTGTTGTACCGCCGACAACGCCACCAGTTGAGACAACACCGCCTGCTGTTGTACCGCCGACAACACCGCCAGTTGCGACAACACCGCCAGTTGCGACAACACCGCCTGCTGTTGTACCGCCGACAACGCCACCAGTTGTGACAACGCCACCAGTTGCGACAACACCGCCTGCTGTTGTACCGCCGACAACACCGCCAGTTGCGACAACACCGCCTGCTGTTGTACCGCCAGTTGCGACAACGCCACCTGCTGTTGTACCGCCAGTTGAGACAACACCGCCAGTTGCGACAACACCGCCTGCTGTTGTACCGCCAGTTGCGATCGCACCGCCTGTAAGAGTAAAACCTCCGATCGCCCCCCCAACTCCTTCACAACCACCTAAGATCGACCCAAAACTGCCTGTAATTGAACAACCGATCGACACTGAAGCGCCTATCCCTATCAGTGTGGCGCCAACGGTCGATCGCACTTTTGTAGGCATCATCGATACTGGGTTTGCTGCGAAGAATCCCGATTTGGATTATTCTAAAGTGACCTTGGGGCGCGATCGCATCGACAAAGACAGCAACCCGTTGTTAAATGCTGGAGAAGGGAACGAACACGGCACGTTTAGCTGGGGTTTAGTAAGTGCAATTCAAGGGAATGATATCGGGATTGATGGCTACAACGATGGGGCGAATGTTTACCTAAGTCGGGCAATTGGTTCGGGGGAATGGGATTTAGCTTTAACTGATTTTGTAAGTGAAGCGAAGGGACAAAAGAAGAAGAATGCGATCGCACTTCTTCCCCTGGATTTAACTCAAAAGAATGCTGACGGTAGCATTACTACTCGTTACGAGTTTACAGCGCGGGAGCGTGCGGCTTTGGAAAATGCGCGTCAAAATGGGGTGCTGTTGGTTGTAGCGGCTGGTAATGACGGCGGTGTGATGTCGGTTTTGGGTCAATCTTCTCAGGAGTTTGACAATATTATCACGGTTGGTTCGTCGGATGGTTTTGGGCGATCGGATTATTCGAGTTACGGCTACGGTTTGGATATTTTAGTGCCCGGTGGAACAATTGAAAATCCGACTTTATCGACTGTTGGCGATGATGTCGGTCAAATGTCGGGAACTTCGGCATCCGCAGCTAAGGCGGCGGGAATGTTGTCTAAGGTTTGGGATAGCAATCCTGCTTTGAGTGTGACTCAGGTTATCGATGTTTTGACTGGAAGTGCGATCGATTTGAAGGAGCCCGGATGGGATGAGGAAACGGGTTTTGGGGTGGTGAATTTGAATAAGGCTGTGCAAGTGGCGAAGGAAACAAAGCCGCAAAGTTACACGCCTAGTCCTTTCTTGAGTCCGACAACTTGGGGTTTAGAAGGAAAAGTTACCCCTTGGGAAAGGGCGACTTATGACATAAAAACAGGAAGTTTTACATCGATTATTTGGTCAACTACTGGTGTGAATCTACGCAATAGCCCTAGTTTTAACGATCGTAGCAATGTGAGTATTGGATCTAAAGGTCAGACTTTCACTTTCGATGCTTGGACTTACGGGGAAATAGTCCCGGATCTCACCACACAAAAGCCAGATGCTTTGTGGTTTCGGATAAATCAAAACGGCAAATCTTACTGGGTACCGAGTGCATACACGAAGGGCTACCCGCCTGGAAACCCCCCATTACTGCCTCCAGCTAATTCCAATCCAATCAATCCAAGCCCAATCAATCCAAGCCCAATCAATCCAAGCCCAATCAATCCAAGCCCAATCAATCCAAGCCCAATCAATCCAAGCCCAATCAATCCTAGTTCAATTTTTCTCAACGGGCACACGATTGGTGGCAATTTTTATCCAGTTTTCCAGAATTCTAAAGGAACACTGGGCAATCCGACTTCTGATGTCATCAACTATAATGGCGTGAGCTATCAGACATTTGACAAAGGGTCAATTGTTAGCAGTAAAAATGGAACTTTCCCGCTTTATGGTGCCATACGTCAGGAATTCTTGAAAACAGGTGGATTGGATGGCTGGTTGGGCGCTCCGAAGAGTGCAGAAAAGGGCCAAGGGGATGGAACGCTAATCCAATACTTTGAGAAGGGTTACATTTCCTGGAATGGCGTTAAGGCGATCGCATACAGAGAAGGAGATGGTAAGCCATCTGTATCTGTGCCATCTATATCTGTTCCTAATCAGCCAATCTTAGGTGACGATCGTTGGTGGGATTTGCAGACAGGTGATTCTTTTCTCTATTCTAATCAAGAAGATCCGAAGAATAACTCTAAGTTATACTCGGAACTTCAGACGATTGAACGCAGTCAAAAAGTACGTCAAATGTATGTTGATCTTTCCAAGGCAATTTTCAAAGGTAGCTTGCTCGAATCCGACGCTGGTTATGCTTATGACAAAGGCTACATCGAGAAAGCAAAAATAGGCAATAAAGTTGGTTGGATTCACTCTGGGATTGATATGTCAGCTTCGACCACAAATGTGATTCACTCGCCAGTTGATGGCATAGTTGTTCAAGACATCTCTGACTATGGACCTGGTAGCGGAAGGGCTATTTGTGTTCAGGAAAAGGTAGACGGAAAACGTGTCAATCGTTTTTGGTGGTACTTACATCTAGCATCGGGTAAAAGTAAAATTGATCAACCAGTGACTGCTAAGGAAACAGTTATTGGTAGTCCTGGGATTATAGGAGGGATGGCTCCTCACCTTCATTTAACTGTTGCAACGACATCAGATAAAAATGCAGCTCTAAATGTCCTCTCACCTGGTGTAACCCAAGCAAAAGCTGCAATTAATGAACTAACAGCAAGAACAATGAGTCCTTTACAAGCTTTTTGGGAAGCACAAAATAAAGTTCTTAGATAGTCGGATGATCCCTCGCCCTTTCTCTCCCATATTCTGAAGGCAGATCGCCCATAATTCATCAAACGATCGATCGCCCTTCTTACATCCGCGTTAATCTGCGTCCATCTGCGGTCAAAAAAGATCGATCGCCCTTTCTAACAATTCAGAAGGGCGATCGCCCTTATTTTGCATTCAACTCACAAATAATTGTCAGTTCAGCCAATAATTGCTAAAATGATCCCAAAATACTATTCTGATTAGCCAATGAGCAACATCTCTATCAGCTTGCCAGATGACTTACTCACATACGTCAATCAAAAAGCGCCAAACCCCAGTGCTTTGATCGAATCTCTCTTAAAACAATGGCGAAAACAACAAGAAAACCAAGCTTTAGCAGAAGCTTGTAAGCTAATTGACGAATTAGATTTAGGATGGGATGAGGAATGGCAAGCTCAAGCGATTACCGACTGGGAAGTATCTGGATAGCTAGATTCGATCCGTCAGTAGGAACAGAAATACGCAAAACGCGGCCTGCATTGGTAATTTCTGGTACTCTCTTCAACGAGCGACGCAGCAAAGTGACTGTTTTGCCGTTTACCTCCGCTCGTGCTCACGATCCTCGGATTTCTGCTGCTGCGATCTTAGTACCCACATCCCCACAAAATGGTTTAGATGCAGACAGTTTGCTAGTCTGTGTCGATCCCATGACTTTCGACAAAACAAGATTAGTACAACAAGTCGGTCAACTCGAATCAGAACTGCTTTCCCAAGCTCAAGAGATTTTGCAGCGCTATCTGGAATTATAGCGATCGCCCGACGCTAACTCTCACCAAAAATAAAAGCGAGATCCATTTTGGATAGTTCCAAAATGGATCTCGCTTCTGCTTGTAGGATGGAATAACCGCTTCCATCTCCCAATTTCCATGACCACCCCCATCCAGCAAGAAGCCCGCCAAATTCTCGACACTCTCGCCTTTACCCCCTTCGATAGATGCAATCCCCTCAGCCGCGACTTCGACACCATTCCTGCTAAAGTTGGTTTGTACGCCTTTCGACATCGCACCGAAGGATTGCTCTACATCGGCAAAGCCAAGAACCTCCGCGATCGACTCCGAGGCGGTCACAAAGCCTTTCTCTGGGGCTGGCTCGATCGCTACGATCCAGATGATGTAAGGATCGCCTTTGTTACCCTCAACCAATGGCAAAAACCAGGGTTATTATATGAATTAGAAACCCTCATCCTGCAAGCTACAAATCCTCCCTACAACGTTAAAATCCCCAGAGAACAATGAATCATACCCTCAACATCCAACACTTGCCACCATCCGCTATTCATTCGCTGATGACCCATTTGCCGGACTATGTGAAAGTCGCCCTGATGGAAAAAGCTACGCAGCTAGAATGCTCTCTGGAAGCTGCGATCGAAATGGCGATCGCTAGTTTTCTAGACTCAGAAGCTTTCAGCTTTGAAGATTGCCTATTATCGCAACGTCTTCAGGAATCAGAACTGGTAGAATCTCCCCAAAGGAAATAGGGAACGATCGCCATTTCTCAGGATAATTCAGAAAGGCGATCGACCATAATTCATCAAAAGATCGATCGACCTTCTGACATCCGCGTTAATCTGCGTCCATCTGTGGTCAAAAAAGAGCGATCGCCCTTTCTAACAATCCAGAAGGGCTATCGCTCTTCAACTTCCCATCTCAAGACTAAAGATTTATTCATTCTCATCAACATTATCAAAAATATCTTCGATGTCCCGTGCTCCGTGAATCACGCGCAAAATTTCTACCTCTGAGTCTATGAGACGGTAGAAAATCAGATATCTCCTAAAACCTTTAATAGCTTATTGTCGCACATCGATTAAATTCGGATGAGAAAATTGACAGCGTTTTCCCATTTTCGGCGTTTGGGCCAATTGTTTAAAGGTTTCTCCCGCCGCGACAAGAAAGCGATCGGAAGCATCCATATTATCTTCCGCAATGTAAGTTGCCAATTCAATTAAATCGCGGATAACTTGCGGACGTTTTTGGATCGAGGTCATTTTTCTCCCTGCAACCCCTGATTCTGGGAAATACGCGATCGCACAGCTTGACGAATCTCCATCCAATTTTCCTCCGTCATAGCGGTAGGATTTCCCGATTCCAAACCCTCTAATAACATCGCTTCCAAACGTTCTGAAGCTTTACGTTTTTGGTCTTGGCGAATTAACTCACGGAAATACTCGCTAGCTGTACTATAACCACCTTGGGCTACCTGTGCTTCTATATAAGTTCGCATTGAGTCAGGTAGAGAAATATTCATGCTTGTCACGGGTATTACTTACCTCATTTAACTCGTTATTTTTAATATGGCAGATTTTGCCATTTTTTGTCAAGTCTCATAACCACTAATTTTTTAATAATAAAATGGGAAAGGGCGATCGCTTCGTAATATCAATACTCCGTCAATTCTTGCAAGTCTGTATCTTCCTTATAGATTTCTGCATAGAGAGCCGCAGATTCTTCCAATTGCTCCGCATACTCCGCATCCTCTGGGTTATCCCAAATTTTAGCAAAAGCTGCTTCTGAGAGTTTGGTCACAGTATCAACTAGAACACCAGCTTCACTTCGCGTTAATAGGAAGTCGATAAAATCTTTTAATACCGTAATTTTATCTGGCGGTAAACTACGGATTTTTTTCATCAGCTCTGCTTCTGGGTTTTGGGTGATACTCATTTGAGCTACCACTTATTTATTGATAAGATAGCATATACTTGATATTCCGTCAATATTGCGATGTTGCAGAAACGATCGCCCAAACTGGTAAAATCCTAGCAAATCCCAGATGAAATCCCAGATGAGACTAAGCAAATTCAACTTTTGTGCGATCGCAATTTTCCTAACTTTGGGCATTTTCGGCAGTACCAAAGCAGACGGAGGAATTGCACAGTTCAGTTTCAGCAACAAATCCACTCAAACTTTAGCACAAACCCTCCCTCCTCCTCCCCCTCCAGCTCCTGCCAAATTGCCAGTCACCGAACAAGAAGGCCCGCCGATTACTAGCGAATCAGTGCCAGATCAAATAGCTTTAGCAACCCATTTGCAGACTATCAAAGCTAGAATGTTCGGTGCTTACTGGTGTCCTCACTGTCACACGCAACAAGAACTTTTCGGCCAACCAGCATTTACCGCGATTACTTACATTGAGTGCGATCCCAGAGGTAAAGATGCTCAACCAGATTTGTGCAAAGCAGCTAATATTAAAGCTTATCCCACTTGGGAAATTCGCGGTAAATATTACACTGGTAGGCTATCTTTGGAAAAAATTGCTATCTTATCGGGTTATAAAGGCAGCAGGAATTTTCAGCCACAACTTCCCTCTCCTTAAATATATCTAAATTAGGAATGAGAATTAAATAACTTACAATTTTAATTATTCTGGGATGGGCGTCCCGCCGGTCCAGAAAAGACGGGCGGGACGCCCATCCGACAAATATGTGTAAGTTATTAAATTTTCGTTCCTTAGTTGACGACACTCGCCCACTAAAAAACCGGGTTTTTGAACCGAGATTGACGGTTTTAGGCAAAAATTTTGGTTAAAAACCCGGTTTCTTGCCACCTGCGCGTCTAGCAGTATAAATGTAAGGCGCACAAGCACCTGAATTTATGACTTTTATGAATCGAGCTTATGAATAATATGAATTGACGTAAAAGCGAGATAATTATTTAATGGTACTTAGGCGGACATATCTATTTTAATTCCAAATTAGCACTTATTCACGAGACTGAAACGATGCACTTACAATCTAGGAAAAAACTAATAACTTTCAGCAGTTTGCTGTGCTTGTCAGCAATTGTATTTCCGGTAGCCAGCCAAGCTATAACTGTACAAGAAGTACCGAATCCACGCCAAAATCACACTTGGGTAACAGATAAAGCAAATATTCTCAGCGACAGCACGGAAATTCAGCTAAATCAGGTGATTGCGGAGTTGGAGGCGAAAAATGGCTCAGAAATTGCAGTGGTGACAGTGCCTGATACTAAGCCATCCGCGACACCCAAAGCATTTGCTACAGAATTATTTAACTCTTGGGGAATTGGCAAGAAAGGTAAAAATAACGGAGTTTTATTGTTGATTTCGTCGGGGGAACGCCGCGTTCAGATTGAAACTGGTACCGGGATTCAAGGCATTTTGCCGGATGCGAAAACTGTGAGTATTATTCAAACGGAAATTACGCCCAAATTTAAACAGCAAGACTTTGACGGGGGGACATTGGCGGGGACAAAGGCGTTAGTTAATGTTTTGCAAACTCCGATCGCAAATGTGCGATCGCAAAACGCGCTACCTTTGGCTCCCATAGTACCAGGACAAGGCGTACAACCGTCTGCAAATACTCAATCTCAAAATACGCTGCCTTTGGCTCCCATAGTACCAGGACAAGGGGTAACACCGTCGCCAATACCTGCTCAATCGCCAGTTGTTACGGATGATAACTCATCAGGTGGCGTGTTCATATTTTTCTTAATCCTTGCCTTGCCTGTGTTATTGATAGGATGGATAATTCGGTCTATTATGTCCAGTTCCCGCTCTTCTTCTAATAGTCGCAGGCGTCATTACGGTAATAGAACCAGCGGTAATAGCACCAACGGTTACGGTAGCAGTAGTAACGATTACAGTAGCAGTAGCAGTAGCAGTAGTAGCGATTACAGTAGTAGCAGCAGTAGCGACTCGGGCGGTAGCTTTGGTGGTGGTGACTCTGGGGGTGGTGGCGGTGGTGGGGATTACTGATAGTTGTAAGGTGCTCTTCGGCGCACCCTATTTGAGCTTGATTTATACATTTTCCCTAGAATGAACACCATCATATTGGTTTGTAGTGAGGACTTTAGTCCTCGGATGGATGCGGACTAAAGTCCTCACTACAAACCTTTTTTAGGATTAACTTTTACTCCGAAAAGTAGTCTGTAACTATTTTCAAAATTCGGGAGGAGGCTAAGCCGTCGCCAAAGGGATTAATTGCCATTGCCATCGCGTCGTAAGCTTTAGAATCACTCAGCAATTCTGCGGCTTTTGCTGTAATTGTATCAGAATTTGTACCGACAAGTTTAGCAGTGCCTGCGGAAACTGCTTCTGGCCTTTCTGTGGTTTCTCGCAATACTAAAACTGGCTTACCCAAACTCGGTGCTTCTTCTTGCAATCCGCCTGAATCTGTCAAGATTAAATGACTTCTCTGCATCGCTCCTACTAATTCTGCGTAATCTAATGGTTCTGTTAAAAAGATTCTTGAATGGTCGCCCAATAGAGCTTTTAATGGTTCCCGGACTGTGGGATTTCGGTGTAGTGGTAAGAGCAAGGCTGTGTCGGGAAATTTATCTAAGATTTGAATAAATGCCTTGGCAATTCCTGCTAATGGTTTGCCCCAATTTTCGCGGCGGTGTACTGTTGCTAAAATGGTGCGATGTTGGCTCCAATCTAAGTTGGGAATGTTGCATTCGGGTTCGCGTTTGGCGACAGATAGCAAAGCGTCGATGACTGTGTTGCCTGTACGGTGAATTTCTCCCAAAACGCCCGATCGCACTAAATTATCCGCAGCCAGCGCTGTTGGGGCAAAATGCAGCCGTGTGAGCTGCGAAATCAACCGCCGATTAGCTTCTTCGGGATAGGGATTGAACACGTCGTCAGTCCGCAATCCGGCTTCTACGTGACCTACGGGTATTTTTTGGTAGAATGCAGCCAAGGCAGCGGCAAAGGCTGTCGTTGTATCTCCCTGTACTAAGACGATGTCTGGCTGCAACTCTTTAAACAAGGCTTCCAAACCATGCAAACTCCGGGAAGTGATATCTGTCAAGCTTTGCTGGTGCTGCATAATGGCTAAATCTCGATCGGCTTTCAGGTCGAACATTTGCATCACTTGCTCGACCATTTCTCGGTGCTGACCGGTTAAAATTACTTGGGTGTCAAAGTTTGGCGATTTTTTGAACAGTTGAATTACTGGGGCTAGTTTAATCGCTTCCGGGCGAGTTCCTAAGACTATGCAAACGCGGTGAATGGTTTTGGGCATATTCATTCAGTTGACAGTTGACAGTTGACAGTTGACAGTTGACAGATGAGGGCGAACTCTACCTGGCAGTCCGAGGATTGGAGTAATGAATAGTCTTCTTTTAATTTCTACCTACAAGGGTTCCGGCTTTAAACCAATTCTTTGTGGTAAAATATAGTTAAGTTTATTGATGCTCGCATTTTGACTACTTTCAAGAACAGGCAGGATGCCTGTCCCACAATAATCCAATGTTTTTGTATGCACGCGAACCTGCACATAAATAGATGATTGCTTGGGCGCAGAATGTTAGTTCATCCGAATCTACTTAATGTTAAAATTATCTCGACCATTGGAGTTTTTTAATCTTTAATTTAATTTATTATGCCATATCGATACATTTTATTTTACAAACCTTACGATGTTTTAACTCAGTTCACTGACCATTCAGGGGAAACTAAACGCAGCACTCTTAAAGATTTTATTCCGATTCCTGATGTTTATGCGGTGGGAAGACTCGATCGCGATAGTGAAGGTTTGCTACTGTTAACCGATGACGGACAAATGCAGCACCGCCTCAGCGATCCGAAATTCGCTCATCCCCGCACTTACTTGGTGCAAGTCGAAGGGGTTCCCGATGCAGGCGCGATCGCCCGTTTGCAAACTGGTGTCACCATTCAAGATTATCGGACTCGATCGGCAAAAGTGCAATTATTGTCCGCAGAACCCGAATTGCCGCCCCGCGAACCCCCGATTCGATTTCGCAAACACATTCCGACAGCTTGGCTGGAAATGACTCTCACCGAAGGCCGCAACCGACAAGTGCGCCGGATGACGGCAGCAGTGGGGTTTCCGACGCTGCGGCTGGTGAGAAGCGCGATCGGGCATTTGCGTCTGGAAGGCCTCAAACCCGGTGAATGGCGCGAATTAACTCAAACAGAAATCAAACTATTTTAAGATTTGCACAGAACAGCATCAGGAGCCTGCATTGTGCACCCTAATTTCTGGAAGGTAAACTAAAACTTTCCTTTCCATCCCGATCTTTTTGCACCCGAGCTCCCAACTTAACAAGAGCTTGTTTTGCCCTTTGACGCACCAACTTATCAGTTGTTTGATAATAAACCGTGCTCCAAGCATTAAACCGCACCGACACGCTATCTGGATCTCGGCGCAAAAACTCAGCAGTTGCTCGAAAAAGCGGCGCCAATTTCTTCCCCTCCTGGGTCTTTTCCACCCAATCAGCAGCCATTTCGTGAGAGCGAATTGACTCGGGAATGTCTCCCAACAGCAGTAACTCATCAAGACCTTTTGTTCGCCACACTATCCACGCTTGGGGATGAATTTGCGGCGACAAGGCGTTAGTACCCCGCTCGATGAACTTAATAGCAGTTTCAGGTTTTCCCTGATAAAAAGAAACGGCTGTTGACAGAAACAGGTAGATGTCAGCCCACCTGGGGTCGCGCTGGGTAACTATGTCAAAATAATCTTGGCCCAGATTGTAGCCGGTCACATTTCGTGCTTCGTCATCGCCAAAATACTGCAAAAATTTGAGAAATGTCCAATCTGCAATTAAATTGTCAAACCCAAAACTAGGGAGATTTTTGAGCATTTTCAGCCGCAGGGCTTCTTGCTGGGCTTCTTGCTGGGCGGCTTGCTTGAAACTAGCAGCAGATATTGCAGAGAGCGGCTTTTGCTCCTCAACGCCAACTGAGGTCATTCCGCCTAATTGCCCGATCGACTGCATGGTAATGACTCCAGCCAGCGCTGCTGCACCGATAACTCCATTAACGAGCAGACTCAACCACTTACGCGAAAAATTTTCGATTTTAGTTTCCATGAGACATTTAAATCCAAGTTTTAAATTAAGTTTATTAAAATAGAGTAATGATTGGTTGGCGATCGACTATAAAGCTGGTTAAACTATCCAAAGGGATGCTATGGCCTCCACAACATAGTTTAAGTGGTAGTTTGAGATTTTTTAGCAATTTTAAATCTCAAATCAACAATCAAAAATAGAATTGAGCCAAAATTCAATGAATCAAGCCCGCAGACGCTTTTCTAAGTTACAGGCAGCCCTGTTCACTGGGGCGATGGCAACAACCGCTTCGATATCTTTACTCGTTCCCAGTCTGAGTCAGTCAGTCCGCGCCGAACTTCAAGATAGCCCCAAAGCTGTCTTAGACGAAGCTTGGCAAATTGTGAACCGAGATTATGTCGATCCAACCTTTAACAAGACTGACTGGCAAGTTACCCGCCAAGAATTGCTCAGCAAAAATTATACTTCTCGCGAAGCTGCCTACACTGCCCTCCGCAATGCCCTAGAAAAATTAAAAGACCCCTACACCCGCTTCATGGATCCGAAACAGTACGAAGCGCTGAAGAGTCAAATCTCCGGGGAACTGACAGGGGTGGGGATGAGGCTCGAAGAAGACGAGAAAACGAAAGCGATCACGGTAGTTGAGCCGATGGAAAATTCCCCAGCCCTGAAGGCAGGGATTCAAGCTGGCGATACGATTTTGGTGATTGACGGCAAACCTACCAAAGGTATGACTGTCGCGGATGCGGCTCAAATAATTCGGGGTGCCGAAGGCACGAAAGTCACGCTGCGGATTGCTCGTCAGGGCAAAAGCGAGTTTGATATTACTCTGACTAGGGCGAAAATTGAGGTAGCAGCGGTTCGCTACAGCCTTAAGAAGGAAGCTGACAAGAATGTCGGTTATATCCGCTTGCAAGAGTTTAGCTCCCACGCGGGCGAACAAATGCAGCGGGCGATTAAAAATCTCTCGGAGCAGAAAGCTGACGCTTTTGTGTTGGATTTGCGGGGTAATCCCGGCGGGTTGCTGTCGGTGAGCATTGATATCGCGCAGATGTGGATGGATTCTGGGGCGATCGTCCGTACAGTCTATCGTGCGGGAGATTCTCAGGAAATGCGGGCCAACCGCACTGCAATCACTAACAAGCCTTTGGTGGTGTTGGTGGACAACAACTCGGCCAGCGCCAGCGAGATTTTGGCCGGTGCGCTGAAGGACAACAAGCGCGCCACTGTGATGGGCGGCCAAACTTTTGGCAAAGCTTTGGTGCAGTCTACGCATCCTTTGTCTGACGGTTCGGGATTGGCGGTGACGATCGCCCACTACTATACTCCCAACGGTACGGATATCAGTCACAAGGGCGTTACTCCCGATGTCAAGGTGGAAGTTAGCGACGAACAAAAGCTGAAATTAGCTAATAAACCGACGTTGGTTGCGACGAAGGACGATCCTTGCTACGCGCAGGCGATCGCACTTTTGAAAACTAGCGCTGCATCGGTACGTCCCACTGTTGGTAATGAGGCTCTTGCTCCTAAAAAGTAGTTGAACACCGTCAGACAATAACAATTAGTTTTAAGATGAAACCCGCACCGGCGGGTTTTGTTTTGTCAAGAATTGATTGCATCGATTAATCACTGTAAGATTAGTTCGTAGTGCGGACTTCAGTCCGCAGCCAGTAAGATTGGGGACTCGCGGACAAATAAAATACCAGTCAAAATGGGATAATCGTGATATCCCATTTTGGTAAAGTTTCAGAACGTTGCCATGAGGGCAAATATTGTTT
>RDXX01000022.1 GCA_004292955.1 Oscillatoriales cyanobacterium
CGATGGGATTGAAAGGGCGATCGTCCTGCACAGCTTAAATATAGAACTGCCGATGGCTGAAATTTACCGCCGGATTAGTCTTTAAGGGCGATTTATCTATCTTTCTCATCTCTCCACACACAAAAACCGGGCAACTTCACAGCTACCCGGCAATCTAAACTTTAGACTTCAGATAAATCTAAAATCTTCAACCTAAAATTATTAAACAGCGACAGTCTTCTTAGCAGTAGAGCTCAATTCGCCCTTTGCATACTTAGCTGCAAAATCATCCAAAGACATTTGCTTGATCTTTGTACCTTGACCGGCGCAACCGAAAGAGTTGTAACGATCGCTACAAACCTTCTGCATATACTTGATCGACGGCTTCAAGAAGTGGCGCGGATCGAATTCATCTGGCTTAGCAAACAAAGCTTCGCGCACCGCAGCGGTAATCGCCAAACGGTTGTCAGTGTCGATGTTGATCTTGCGAACGCCGCACTTGATGCCTTTTTGAATTTCTTCGACAGGTACGCCGTAGGTTTCGCGGATAGTGCCGCCGTTGCTGTTGATGATTTCCAGCAATTCTTGGGGTACAGAAGATGAACCGTGCATTACCAAGTGAGTATTTGGCAGGCGGCGGTGAATTTCTTCGATGCGGCTGATTGCCAAAATTTCGCCAGTCGGTTTGCGGGTGAATTTGTAAGCGCCGTGGGAAGTGCCGATCGCCACTGCGAGAGCATCAACGCCGGTTTGCTCGACGAAATTAACAGCTTCTTCAGGATCTGTCAGCAATTGATCGTGGGAAAGCGCGCCTTCAAAGCCGTGGCCGTCTTCTGCTTCGCCCATCCCTGTTTCCAGAGAACCCAAGCAACCCAGTTCGCCTTCAACGCTAACGCCGATCGAATGAGCAACTTTCACCACTTCGCGAGTAACTTCAACGTTGTACTCGTAGCTGGCGGGAGTCTTAGCATCCGCTTCCAAAGAACCGTCCATCATCACGCTGGTGAAACCTTGGCGCATGGCAGAATAGCAAGTGCCGGGGGCATTGCCGTGGTCTTGGTGCATGGAGATGGGGATGTGAGGATAGGTTTCAACTGCTGCCAAAATCAAGTGGCGCAGGAAATTTTCGCCAGCGTAGGAACGAGCGCCGCGAGAAGCTTGCAAGATCACGGGGCTGTTGGTTTCGTCAGCAGCGCGCATGATCGCTTGGATTTGCTCCATGTTGTTGACGTTGTAAGCCGGTAGGCCGTAACCATTTTCAGCCGCGTGGTCGAGCAGCAGTCGCATAGGTACAAGCGCCATAGATATTCCTCCTAATTATTTGTGTTTCTGGACAGTGGATTTTGAACAAGCTGAATTCTTACGATAATCTTAAGACAATTTGTTGCCGATCGCGCATTATGTTTCCAGATTTCAATTTAGGCTTAAAAAATCCACATTGCCCAAAACTAAATTCGGGGCAATCCCGCTGGGATTGCCCCGAATTCGTGATGAAAGCTAGATTTTATTCTGCTTTCTACTTTTTACGTTCTGTCTGAAAAATGGGTCGCCCGGGATTTGAACCCGAGACCAATCGGTTAAAAGCCGAATGCTCTACCGCTGAGCTAGCGACCCGCGAAAACATTGTTACCGCACACAATTTCTAATAGTAGCACCCATCATTTCAAATAGCAAGTGTTTTTCAAAAAAAAGTTGCAGTCATGCGAACCAGCATCTCGCAAGTCGCTCCCGGCTGCAAATAAATCAAGTGTTCGCCAGTATTGAGGGCATTTCTAGGAGCCGTCCAAGGTTCCAAACAGTAAAAATCCTTGCCTTTCAAAGTCCAGAAAACCAACTTCCCATAGCTGGAGTTGTAACTGACGGTGAGCCGCAAGCCGCGGGCCTCGTCAGTTACAGTAGCAGCAAGACCTGTCAGTTCGTCAAAGGAAACATCTATTTCGTCGAGAGTCGGGTCAAAAACCCCTGTGAAATAACCTTTCTGGTGAGTGTGGTGATCTCTGTACTGCATCCCGGGAATCTCAAAGCGCAGATTTGTCTTGTCGGGTGCTAAAAAGTAAGGATGCAAGCCGCTAGCAAAGGGCATTGGTTCGTCACCAAGATTGGTGTATTCCTGCACAATTTCCAAAGAATTGCCTTTAATTTGATAAGTAAAAGCTAATTGGAAATCAAAGGGATAAACAGTCTGGGTTTTCTCGCTGCTTTTGAGCACTAGGGTAAGAGCCGCGCAACCCTCGGTAAATTGTTCCGTCGCCGTCCAAGGCAAGTCGCGAGCAAAGCCGTGCTGTTTGAGCTGCCGCTCCACTCCCTTGTGGGTGTAAGTGTCGTCGGGGAGATTGCCACAGATGGGAAACAAGATGGGAATCCCGCCGCGTACAGTCCGATCGGGATTGGCGAACCGTTCCGCGTCCAAGTAAAACATTTCTTTGCCTTCAACCAGCCAGCTAGTGGCAATACCGCCCCGTTCCGGCACAACTTCTAGGGTAGAGTTTGCGGTTTCGTCGGAGAGGATATAGGTTTTGTACTGCTTTTGCTTCAGCGCGATCGCAAACACATTTGTCATTGTTAGTAGGTCGTCGATCATTGGTTGTTAGTAAATCGGTCGTTATTAATTGGTCGCTGGTAGTTGATTTTCGCCCATCACCAGAAAGAATTGGTTGAAAGCCCGCCCGATCGGGAGAAATTAAAATCAGACTATTCATTACTCCAATCCTCTTCCTTCTAGGTAGAGGTCGCTCTCAAACTGTCAAGCGGTCAACTGTCAACTGTCAACTGTTGAACTCCCTTTTGCTGCCCCTGTATCCTCCCTCGGACTCCCACTGGCCGTCCCCACGTTCGCAGCTATAGGAGGCAGGGCGAGCCGCGGCGAGCCGCGATCGCTGCTTTTGCCGGGAACGATCCTGTTTGTCGGCTGCTCTTTGAGTGCGACTTTGAAAGATACATCGCCAGTTGGGGGAAGATAGCTTTGGGGACTGAGTACCCCTCCCGAACTCGGAGATGGTGGCGAAATAAACGGTTCTTTGATGAATGGTTCTTTGGTAAACGGATCTGGTTCCCGGCTGGGTTTTTCAGGTTTAGTGCGATTGACGCGCGATGGCAAATCTTGACTCGGAGGCGGGTTCGACGACCTAGCAGGCCCTGCCCCGTTCTGGAAAACTGAGGAGTTGTCCGGCTGTTTGGGCAAAGCCGGTACAGCGGGCAAAATCGGAGTAGGTTTGGGTTGTCCTGGGCCTGGCAGATTGGTTTCTCCTGTCAGGGGGACTGGGGAAGCCGACCCGGGCCCGTAGGTACCGCTTTTTGGTGCTCCTGGCAAGGTCGAATTTGGAGTTTTTGGTGCCAATCCTGGGTTGATTGGGGCCTCTAGAACCACAGAAGAGCGCATCGGTCGATCGAATATACTAGAAATTTGTTCGACGCGTTTGAGGATGCGATCGCCCGCTGCTCCATTCACCACTTTCGGCTGAAACTTTTTCACCTCCACAGGCAAAAATTCTACCTTCATATTCCTGTCTTTGAGCGATACTTTCAGGACTGCGGTATCGTAATCGCTGCGAGCATTCGCGCCGAATATAAAATTACCCAACGAGTAAACAATCGGGCGACCCTTGTAAACTTCGGCACCTTGCAGGACATGGGGATGGTGTCCCACTACCAAATCTGCACCTTGATCGATCGTGAACCGAGCCAAATCTATCTGCCAGTCCCCGGGATAATCTGCCAATTCGACTCCCCAGTGGTAATTAACAATAATCCAGTCTACCTGACCTTTGAGAGCTCGAATATCCTCTGCCACCCGATTGTTACGCCGGGGGTTGGTGCCAGCCTTACCTTGGTCGGCAGCATGAAGGTCAGCATCGTAATAACCGAGGTACGCGATCCGCTGACCCTTAACCTCAATAATATCTGGACGCCTTGCTTCTTTGATATCTCTACCGGCTCCCAGATGCCCTATACCAGCATTATTTAGAGTATTTATAGTTTCCACCAGCCCCGGTTCCTCGTAATCCATAGCGTGGCTGTTTGCCAGATTGACAATATCCACTCCTCCTGCTGTTAATACTTTCACCGATTCTGGATCGGCTTTAAAATTTAATTGTTTTTTGCCAGAACCCAAGGTAGAGCGAGTCAGGGGGTTTTCTAGATTAACCATCGATACATCTGCTTGCCGGTACTCGTCCATATTGGCAAAAGCCCAATGGTAATCGTTGCCAGCAGATGCGGCGATCGCATCCGATAGATTCACATTTCCTCCGAACATCAGCGTTACGGTGGGGTCGTAGGGATTAGCAACCTGCTTTTGTTGCACTACAGGTACTAATTCTAAGGCCGCTTGCACCGCATCCGGACGTTTGGGAGGCGGCCCCGACATTACCGCAGCTTGCTGGTAAGGGGAGGCTGGAGACATTAGCCGTAGGGCTACAGCCTCGTGGTAGCTCAGCCAACACCCTAAAATAAATGATGCCAGTGCCGAGCCCACTAGCAGCAGAGAACGATATGTTTTAAATTTAACCCAATCGACGACTAATAGGGAACGGTAACGCCGCTGGTTGCGGTTTGCCGGAGTCACTATTCGGACTGACTGTTTCCAGAGAATCTCTGGTTCCCCAGCCAAGCGCGCGTGAATTCGCACTCCTTCTACTGCTGGCGAGTTGAGTCTCCAGAGTTGGTGACAAATAAATTTAACTAAGCCTTCGCGGAGAGTGCTCCCCAGTAATGTATTCTCTGGTGCAAATCCGCGTTGGAATTCTACTAGGATTTGGACGCAGCCGGCTTGAGCCTGTTCGACGCGGGCATAAATCCCTTCGGGTCGCAGCAAGCTGTCAATCCAGTAATTCAGGGCCTGAAAGTTGCCCGATCGCGCTAGCTCCAAGATAGACGGCTGCGACCAATTTTCTGCATATACCATCAATTAGCCTCCTTAACACGTTCGAGCGATGACTTCAATTTGTTTTGAACGGAACTACAATTTTTTTAGCTTAACCGCCACTTCGCTGCCCGTTTTGAAGCTAGTTGTTGGTCGCCACCATTTTTTACATTTAGGTGATGCTTGCTGTCAGTGATTTTTATCACATTTTGGTATCTGGATTGTAGATTTTTGATTTTTGATTGGAGATTTGACATTTGAGATCGATTGAAATACTCACCGACCGTCGCGGACGGTGATTCTTGACGCTTCACCGACTGATGCTACCGGAGTAGTCTTACTCTGTCTCTGCGCCCATTTAGAGTCGTGGCGATTCCCCATCCCGACTTGCTCTATATTTTTAGCAGCATTTTCGTCTCTATCTTGCTCAGTGCCACAACTCAGACAAAGCACTGAACGAATAGATAAATCTATTTTGCCCCATTTGAAGCCACAGTCTGAACAAACTTGGCTAGTCGGTTCCCATCTACTAACTACTTTAAACTCCCTGCCAAACTTCTCAGACTTGGCCTCACAGAGAGTCCTAAACTCCCTCCACCCTTGCAAGCTAATCGCTCTGGAAAGCCTCCGATTCTTGACCATTCCCGACACGTTCAAATCTTCCAAAACAATCACTTGGTTTTCGTTGACTATTTTGGTTGATAATTTGTGCAGAAAATCTTTACGGGTATCAGCAATTCGGTTGTGCAGCTTGGCGATTTTGATTCGAGTTATATTTCTCCTCCTAGAATCTTTGGGTTGACGGGCTAACTTACGCTGTAGTTTGCGAACTCTTCGGTCTAGCTTTTTATAGCTAGGGCTTTGGGCTTTTTCGCCATTGCTCATCACCGCAAAGGTCTTAACCCCTAAGTCTATCCCAATACTAGGATTTTTCGCCTCAATCTGAGTTGGTTGAATCTCTACTACAAAGCTCAGAAAATACCGATTAGCACAGTCTTTGATGACTGTAACAGAACTAGGTTCTGATGGTAATTCTCGTGACCAAACGGGTTTGACAATACCAATCTTGGCTAGATAGACACCATCACCTTTGAGCGAGAATCCATAGCGAGTGAGTCTTGCCGATTGACTATTCGTCCTCTTTTTGAATTTAGGATAGCCAATTTTACGACCTTTCCGCTTTCCTTTACCGGAGTTGAAAAAGTTCTTGAAAGCCGTTTCTAAATCCGCTACAGATTGTTGCAACGGGATGTTTGATACTTCACTTAACCAAGCTCTTTTTTCAGTCTGTTTTGCCTGAGTAATTACTACTTTTTGAAGTTCGGCAGATTTGGGTTTCTTTTCAGACTGTTTAGAAAGGGCAAGAGCATCATTCCAAACTACCCGAACACAACCAAACAATTGAGCCAATTTCTGTCGTTGTTGGTCGGTTGGATAGAATCTGTATTGATACCTTGCTTTCATTGTTTTCGGTTCTTTACTTTGTTCTATTATACTACAATACCGTTTACTTAAGAGCGCCATGGGGGTAAAACCCTATGAGAAATAGATACGGAGATTGCTTCGTTCCTCGCAATGACCATCTTAAGTAAACCGTATTGTATTATACTAGGTTTTACTGATAGAATTAGGAAGATTCAAAGAAAATTAAAGCCGTCCTAGAAGGACGGGGCTTGTTACCCGCTTTTTTGGTCAAGGGATAATTGAAGTTGAGATTTTCCAATTTTAGCGGTAATTGCGGGCGATCGCGATCGGCAAAACAGATGCTGCTAGGGGTGCGAACTCGTACAAGGCGAGTCAACAACCCGCTAAGTAGTATTCAATCTGCTGGCGAGCGAGTCAGTTCGATTTATGGTTTACAATGGGGGAAATTTTCGTTCTCTAACTTCTAGGGAATAATCTTGGACGGCTTGGGTAATTGTCGATCGCAAATTGACGTAAGCTTTCGCAAAAGGCGGTTGTTTTTCGGAAAGTCCCAACAAATCGGAAGTAACCAAAACTTGTCCGTCGCAGTGTGCCCCCGCACCGATACCAATGGTGGGAATAGTTAATTTTTGGGTAATTTGAGCAGCTAAGTCTGGGGGAATGTGTTCTAGGACGATCGCAAAGGCACCGGCTTCTTGAAGTGCGATCGACTCGGCTTTGATGCGATCGGCAGATTCGGCTGTTTTGCCTTGTTTTTTGTAACCGAGTTGGTGTACCGACTGGGGAGTTAAACCAACGTGACCCATCACCGGAATCCCGGCGGATGTTAGCTGCAAAACGGTAGCCGCCATTGCTGGATATCCGCCCTCCAATTTTACAGCTTGAGCGCCAGTTTCTTTCAAAACTCTCCCGGCCGAGTGCATGGCTTGCTGGGGACTTTCCTGGTAAGTCAAAAACGGCAAATCCACAACAACTAATGCTTGCTTGACTGCGCGACGGACTGCTTTAGCGTGGTGCAGCATTTCATCGAGGGTTAGCGGTAGCGTAGTTTCGTAGCCCAATATTGGCATGGCGAGGGAATCGCCGACTAGGATGATGTCAGTGCCTGCTTGGTCGAGTAGTTGGGCGATCGCATAATCATAACCGGTCAGCGCCACAATTCGACGCCCTTGCTGTTTCCACTGAATCAGTTGATGTGTAGTTACTGCCATTTTATTGCAAAAATATATAGCCTTTTTTAGATTGATGAGGTACTATGCGGCATTGGGCATTGGGCATTGGGCATTGGGCATCGGGCATCGGGCATACCTCACTTTTTTGAGAACCGCTATAGCCTTTTTTAGATAGATGAGATATCAATACTTCGGACAGTTTTAGGCACGATTGAATATTTAAAACCCATACTAGCTATTGCTTGGACTATTTTTTCAAACTTTAAGTTTAGCCTTCAGGCAAGAAAAAAAGATTAAAAATGCCAAGGCTTGTGCTGTAAAGATTACAGAGGCTTTAAAAAATTGTCCGAAGTATTAAGGTATGTCTGGCAATTGCTAATTGCTAATGGGGAGGAAAGGTTTTGAACCACAAGTTTTTCGATGATTGCCGATTACCTTTTTATCTGAGTAGCGATTAGCGATTAGCGATTAGCGATTAGCGAATCGTACCTCATATTTCGATCGAACTGCTATATGAATTGTCGATCGCCAATTTTTGCCTAGTCTCGCTCGAACGCCTCGCAGCATCCGCTAATTTCAAAGCGTACAAACTACTGGTATTCTTGACGTACAACGGCGTACCGTTTAACAAACAGTCTAACACCATATCCGTATCCTTAGCAAACAAACCGCGCCGCGTTCCTACTGCGATCGCCTGCCGAGTTTCTCCCTGAATCAATTGACCGGATTCGGGAGTAAAAATCAGCGTTCCTGCTTCTCCGTAGATGGTAAAAATGTTTTCCGACTGCCAAAAAGTCTCTCCTTTTCCATAAACAGCTTCAGCGACAACGCCATTGGTAAAGCGTAACTGTGCGTTGCACAAACAAGCTTTGTAGAAATCCGGCTGAGTGTCCCAAAATTGAGTTTGACAGTTAACGGTTCCGACTTCTCCGAACAAATCAGTAAATCGGTGAAGTCGAGAAATTGCCCCGATTAAGGGAAAGCCAAATAGGGAATGCTGAAAAGTCCAGCGCTGCGGTACGGTACGCTGAGGGGTAATAGTAATGTAGCGGGCATAAAAAACTTTACCGATTAATGGTAAGGATTCTTTGATTGCTTGATGCAAACCGCCTAACAGTTCGATGTGTTCGATGTGGAGGAGTTTTTGCTTTTGGGCGGCAAGGGCGATCGCCCTTTCGGCCTCAGACACATCTAAAGATAGAGGATATTCGACCACAACGTGCTTGTCATTTTCCAACGCCGCCAGGACGATCGCCCCATGATCGCGGTTCACAGTACAGACAATTACCAAATCTAAATCGTCTCTTTCTACCAACTTGCGCCAAGAAACCTCAGCCTCGGCGCCGAATGTTTGACAAAATGCTGCGGTTTTATCCGGGTTGCGGCCCGCGACTGTTACTAAGTGCGATCGGGCGTCAGCTACCAACGTCTCGGCCCTCAACTTAGCCGCAAAACCAGTACCCACAATCCCCACGCGAATAGGAGAATTTACTTTAAAACCAATGCCAGTATTGATTTGAGTCATAGGATTTTAGATTTTAGATTTTAGATTTTAGATTTTAGTATAGTTAAAGACTTGCAGTGCAGGAGCCCAGAGTTCCATCGTGCAGATTTTAGGCTGTGGTGCGATTTAGGCGGGCTTTGAGCACCCAAGTCTGGTGCGATATATCGCAACCGCCACATCGGTGAGGACATAAATAATCTCATGAATAGAGCCGATACCCTTTAAGCATAAATGGTTTGATTCCCGTAGTGTGCAACTGTCCACTGTGCAACTGTCCACTGTCCACTGTGCACCTGTCCACTGAGGGCGGGCACGGCGGGGCACCGCCCCTACCAACTGTCAACTGTCAACTGTCAACTGTCAACTGTCAACTGTCAACTGTCAACTGTCCATGGCTGCGGGGACAAATTCCAGCAAGTCTGGCTGAAAGTCGATGACACACCCCATAGCAAAAATCGGATTTTTTGGTTGTCGGGTTCAAAATAGGATTTTTTTCTGCAACCGGGTTATTTGGCGTAAGTCTTGCGGCAACAGTATCACAAGGCTGAGCGCAACATAGGTATAAGTAATCAAGATGAAATTAGAAAAAGTTATAACTAATCCCATTCAAATCTTTTGTAAATAAGTGTTGCAACCTTACTTCTTTCCCCTACTATCATAAAGGGAACGAACCTAAGAGCTCACCTCAAAGCTGATAGAGCCTTGAAGTTTGCATTAGGAAAACTTATCAATATTGTTGAATTTTTGAGAGGATTAGTGCATGGCAACTTACAAAGTTACCCTCATCAGCGAAGCCGAAGGAATCAACCAGACCATTGACGTTGATGACGATACTTACATTCTTGATGCTGCCGAAGAAGCAGGACTCGACCTCCCGTATTCTTGCCGCGCTGGAGCTTGCTCCACCTGCGCTGGCAAAATTACTGCTGGCGAAATTGACCAATCTGACCAATCTTTCTTGGATGATGACCAAATCGAGGCCGGATTTGTTCTGACCTGCGTCGCTTATCCTAAGTCTGATTGTACGATCGAAACTCACCAAGAAGAATCCCTCTACTAAGAAAGGATTCACAGGCGCGGTGCGCTAATTAACCCGGTTTCTTGTTTGCGTAATTGAGCTGTTTCAGCTTAATTACGTTAAGAAACTGGGTTTTTGTATGGAAAGATGGCGACAAAGATCCGACGTGCGGTTAGAAACCGCGTCTATACAAAAAATGTCCGCAGCAGACGTACGGTTAGAAACCGTGTCTATACAAACGATGTCCGCAGCAGACGTACGGTTAGAAACCGCGTCTATACAAACGATGTCCGCCTCCGCGGACTGAAGAAAGAAGATAACGTAATTTTAACCGGCCACTCTTCAACCCACGCACCATCCGGGTTTTGTTTGTCTAGACGCGGTTTCAACCGCCGAATCTTATGCCGAATCTGATGCTATTCCCGCCAAAATGTAATGGAATCGTTGAGGGGCACAACTTGAGCGCCGGGAAAATAAAAACTCAGAATACGATCGCCATTCCAGCCCAAATTAGCTAAATTGTAAGAACCAGTTTGACTCATTCCCACGCCGTGTCCGAAACCGCCTCCGACAAAAGCATAGCCGTTAAGAGTTTTGTCAGGATTGTAAATTGGATCTAGATAAAACAGCGTGCTAATCGGCGGATAAAAAGCATTGCGAATCTCATCTTTGTCAATATCGATGGGGCCCAAATCAGTTTGTACCTTCATTTGCAAAACTCGACCAGCCGCCGACCTTTCCACCACTTCAACTTTTGTGAGAGTTTTAAAATTAGCTAGCGGGTGCTTTTTCTTCTGAAGATACTGCCGCAGAAATCCACCAATTGATGTCAGTGAGACTTCTTCGCGCCAGCGGAAGGTTTCTTCTTTTTCCTCATTAAACCCTGCTTTCAGAGTCATAAAGCGGCGGAAGTTGGTTTCGTCAGACAAGCTCTGCTTTGTCAAGTCCCAGAGGTTTTTGGGGGAATCGACGATCGATCGCAAATATGGACGTTCCGGGCCGTGCCACACATCGCCAAAAGTCGCCGTTACGCCGCCGCTAGACGCTGAATAGAGCGCGTCTACGAGCTGATTTTCGTAAGTTAGGACTAAACCTGCTGTTTGGGCGATCGCGCGATCGCTCTGCGGGAAAACTTCGGTCAAACCTTTATAAACTTGACAGTTAACATCAGCGCACAACTCGTAATTATCCACAGCAAACCGGCGCAAATTTCTCAGCGCGTAAGTTCTCGCCAAAATAGTTTGAGCGACAATCGAAGCGTAGGGCGAAAAAGCCCCTATTTCGTGAGGAACAACACCGCGCAAATAAGTTTCCGTCGGCACATTATTGACTAAAGTATAAGTACCGTAAGAATTTTTTTGTAAGTGCAAACTGCCACCGTAACGGCGAGTTTGTTGAATAGCTTTTTCTGGATCGATAGCTGTCGCCTCTTGGGTAGTTTGTTCAAATACCTCAATTACATTTTTTCCCGCCGTGACATCCAACTCATTGCGGTTGAAACGAAAGCCATTTAAAAGCCAAAACGTTTGAGGTATTTGTTTAAAAACTTTCGTATCTAAAAAAGCAGTTTTGTTACCTTGAGCTTGCAAACTTTGCAACAGCCAGCGCCGCACTATAGGAGAATTATAAGTATCTCTTTTTGCCCAAACTTGCCAGCGCAAAGGTTGAGCAATTTCCACATCAATGCCCTTAGCGCGCCACTGATTGGCGCTATCTTCTGCACTCTCAAAACTGCGGTGGGAGCTCAGAACAACTCGTTCTTCTACTAATGGCGCTTCCAGAGGTTTATTCGCTATTTCTAGCTGGATGCTGGCGGTAGTTTTAGTTTCTATGCCTTGGGGAGTTTTGTAACTTAATGTTAAGCGATCGCCAGGTAAAGCTTTCAGCGTCAGTTTATCGGTGGGTTTGGTGCCAAACCGCTGCACCACGCCGATTTTGATGAGTCTATTTTGGGGAGTTTGGGCGTATCCAGCAGCGTTGGAAAGGGGCAACAGGCACAATGCGGTGAAAACAGTGCTAGAAATGCAGCTAAACCATTTGTAATTGGGAGTTGGAGGTGCTTGAGCGAACACGGTTATCTATCTCCCGATAGTTGAAATTTGGGGATTTGCGATCGCTACGTTAGCACATTTGGCCGCTGGTACAGCGAAATTCCCAAAGATATGCCAGTCGTAGGGTGTGTCGCCTGCGATAAATGCCTAAAAGAGCGACTTTTCGAGCAAAATAATTGTGTCCTCAGAAACCGGGTTTCTGCGTAGATTTCTCGCCACTAAACACAAAATTTCGTAGAAACCCGGTTTCTAGCCTCCCATAAAAATACACAAAATTTCGTAGAAACCCGGTTTCTAGCCTCCCATAAAAATAGTTGTGTCCTCAGAAACCGGGTTTCTGCGTAGATTTCTCGCTACTAAACACAAAATTTCGTAGAAACCCGGTTTCTAGCCTCCCATGAGAAGCCTGAAACTATCCAACCTTTAGGAACTGGTTTTTCACATACTCCATCAATACAGGCTGGAGTGTGAAAAGCGTTTTCTCACCTTGTTTCACTTTTTCAATTAATAAACGCCGTCTCAAGGATTGCACAGCTTGTAATAAGGCTGATGGGGATAATTCCAGATTGGCTGAAAATTTGGATATTTCAACTGGTGTGGCTTCACGAGCTAACCAGGATATCACTTGTTTTTCTGAGTCAAATAGGCGATCGCACTGCTGGTGCAGCAGAGATTCTAAATCACCTAAAAATAGGGTATCATAGGAGAGAAACTCGGAAACGCTGCCGCCGAATAAATCTTGAATCATAGTTGCAACTATATTTAACCATAAGGGATTGCCTCGGTAAAGGTCAATCAGTTGTGACCATTTCTCCTCTTCTGCTAATCTTTTCTCTCTGAATATTTCCCGTGCTTCCGCGCCCAAACCGTTGAGTTGCAGCGATTTACAAGGACGATTTTCGCCTTCTAGGGCCGCAATTTCTCTGGGCTTTTCCCAACTCAGGAGGATTAGGCAACTGTTGTGGGATGATGCTGCTAATTCTTTGAAGAATGTGCCGTAATTTTCATAGCCTGGTTGGTAATTGCCTGCGAGTTGTCCGCTGCTGAAAATTGTTTGTATGTCATCAATGATGATGAGACAGCGGGATGAACGCAAATGCTCAATAAGTGATGGCAATTTAATTTCTTGTTGCTGCGAAACGAATTGAATTAAGTTTGTTTGCAGGGTTTGCAGGGGTGGAGAATTGCGGAGACTGCGGTAAATAATATAGTCAAATTCATGTTGAACTTCTGGGATTAGTTGGAGAGTTAGTGACGTTTTGCCAATGCCAGATAAGCCGTATATGGTGATGAGACGGGTGCGGTTTTCCCAAATCCACTGCTTGAGGGTGGTGAGTTCAGATGTGGGGTTATAGAATAAGTTGGGTTCTGGTGCATCGGATAAGTCTAGTCGTTTTTTAGGCTGAGTATTGCTACAGGTCACCTGATTCTGCTTTTCTAACTTTGCTGTTTCTAAGGATTGAAGATAGTTCCCACAAACCAGAGCTATTTCATTCTCTTGTAGGGGCGGTGTCCCCGTGCCTGCCCGAGCTCTCAAACACATACAAAATGTAGACAAATAGGGTCGGCGTAGGGACACTACCCCTACAAAATTATCGTTTTCTTGAGAATGAAACAGCCCTATTCCCAAAACACTGGAATTATCATTTTGTGCAGAATATTTTCCAATTTTTGATTCAACTATGGATAATTGCAATCTTTCCACTGTATATCCAAAGTTAGATTGATTGATGTCTTCACCTAATATCTCTGATAAAAGCTTCCATAATTGTGCTGCGACTTTCTTGACATGAGCTTCGCTACGGTGGCAGTTTGTGGCAATTTCCGGGTATTTCTGGCGTTGCCAAGTACCGCGCAGTATACCTTCTTGTAGGTGATTGAGGTGTTTGCCTGTGTTAGTGAATAGGATTTGGTCAGCTATTTTTAAGACTTCTTGAATGTCCATAGGTCGAGTCGAGGTTTGGGTTTTGCCTATTGCAATCCTACCTTATCCTACTATTTGATATTTCAGCCACTAAATCCTACTTTATGCGACTGAGATCGATCGGGATAGGTAAAAGAATCCCTACTAAATCCTATTGATTTGACTTGATTTCAGTATTTTTTTCACATATGCTAAGAATTCAGGACGAAATAAATTTCAGGAATTTCTAAGAAGTCATGGCTAACATCGATATTGCAAATACTCCTAATGCACAAGGCACAGAGGGTGATGATGTCATTCGTGATACTGATGGGGGCCGCAGAACGCTGGGCTTGGGGGGTAATGATAGGATCTTTGGCAGGGGTGGCAATGATGAACTGTTCGGGAATCTGGGGCGTGACTCACTAGATGGTGAGGGCGGGTTTGATACCCTCTACGGTGGTAAAGATGCAGATTCTCTTGACGGTGGACTTGACGATGACATTTTGTTTGGGAATGCGGGCACTGATACTGTTAGGGGTGGAAGTGGCAACGATCAAATATTTGGGGGGCGTGATAACGACTGGCTATTGGGTGGCGACGGCGAGGACATTTTATCTGGAGATTTAGGTTTTGATGTTCTGACTGGAGGATCTGGACGAGACAGGTTTATCATTCAAGATGAAGTGGCTACTAATACAGTAGATTTTCTGAACGATTTCTTCCCTGGGGAAGACAAAATTGTACTTCCAAAAGGTCTGACATTTGCTGACATCGAAGTCCTGACATTTCAAGCTGCTGGGTTGAATCCAGTTTTTGTGGAGAGGCAGTTTGAACCCTCGCCGTCTCCATTCAATGCCATCTCTAGTGGTAGCGATCTAAATCTAGCTCTACGAGTTAAATCAACTAATCGAATTATTGGACTTTTGGATCGAAATCCAACTTCTGGTGTTCGTCTAACAGCAGCGAGCTTGACAGCAGCGGACTTTATCAGCAGTTGAGGATTCTGCTATGCTGGCCGGTAGCCTGTCGCTATCGGAAATAAGCTGGGAGGGTGAAAACCGCTGCGATTTATCGAGGGGTTGAAACCTGACTCAACGGGTTTTAGCCTAATGAAAGGGGCGATTCGGCGAAGACAAATAGGCTGTGACGCATCGCATTTTTTGATGATAGAGCGATCGCCTTTCAATTTAAAAATAACCACAAGGCGATCGCCCTTACATCCCAATTTGTCAAAAAGTGCGATCGCCCATCTTCCCCCCCTATACTTGTAAAAACTATTCATCCGAGATACACTAGGTAATAGAAAGCAAGCAACCTTAGATGATGGAAGCGAAAACCATAATGAAAACCCAAAGCTTCACCGCCATCATTTACAAAGAAGAAGATATGTATATTGCCGAATGTCCAGAAGTGGGCACAGTTGACCAAGGCGAAACCATAGAAGAAGCGATCGCCAACCTCAAAGCAGCTACAAGGCTCTATCTCGAAGAGTGTCCTTTACCCGACGAAATCACTCCCAGGTTTGTAACTAGCATAGAGGTTAGCTATGCCTAGATTGCCCAGAATATCAAGTAAGCGAAGTAATTCGCGTACTAGAACGTCTAGGCTTTTATCAAGCTAGGCAAACGGGTAGCCATGTTGTCCTCAAAAAAGCTCTCCCCGATGGAGAAATTGTTTGCGTTGTGCCACTCCACCGCGAGCTAAAAATTGGTACACTTAGCGGTGTTCTAAAGCAAGCAAAGGTCACACCTGATGAGTTTATAGCGAGTTTATAAGAGCTAAACTCATCATCATAATTCGCATCGCGATTGCGAATTGAAAATTTTTCATTCTGAGTTTGCAGGTACTTGAAGGAAAATCCCAAGCCTTCGGGCGATTTCGGTTGAGAAGGGAAAATTTTAGACTGAGGTTTCTTCTTTGACACGAGTCGAATAATATTTTTTCTGGGTCATGGCTAGCATTTCTTAGCAGTGACTTAAATAGTTATAGTAGATAGTTTTACAAGATTCGTAATTAAAGTTATAGTATAAAGCTCTTCATTACCTGAAAGAATTGGTTTAAAGCCGGAACCCCGATCGGGAGAAATCGCGACACACCCTACAGCTATAGCAGTTGACAGTTACAGAGTACGGCAATCAAACCGTTTATGCTGTAGGTTCTTGTCTCCATTCATCAGGTCATTTATGCCCTCACCGATGTGGCGGTTGCTATACAGTAAATATTGGGTAAGGTGTGTCGCTATTAGATTGTCGCTATTCGTTGAGGAATTGTCGATCGCGACACACCCTACAACTTATTTTTGTTTCCAATATTGACAAGCAGCATAGGCCAAAGTGACAGCGCCGGTCACAATCGCGGCTTCATCCACCTCAAACTGCGGGTGATGGAGGGGATAGTTAGGTTTATCAGTCAGTCCCACTCCCAAGCGAAACATCGTTCCCGGTGCGTGTTCTAGATACATCGAAAAATCTTCCGCGCCGAGGGATGGTTCTGGTAAAATCTGAACGCGCGATCGCCCTAAAGCTTCCAAAGCCGCACATTCGACCAATTGCGTCAGTTTAGGATCGTTTTGGACTCCGGGCACGCCGCGCTTGTAGGTGAGTTCGTACTTAGCGCCGTAAGTCGCGCAGACACTCGACACAATTTGTTCGATCCAAGCTGGTAGTTTTTCGTGGGTTTCTGGATGCAGCGATCGCACCGTGCCCAATAATTTTACTCGATCGGCAATCACATTTGGCGCTCGTCCGCCGCTAATTTGCCCGATCGTCAAAACCACAGGCCTCAACGGATTTTGTGTGCGACTAATCGCCTGCTGCAAAGTAGTAATAATCTGAGAAGCAATCCAAATTGCATCGATCGCCTCGTGGGGACGCGCACCGTGGCCAGATTCGCCCATCACAATCAATTCTAGGTCATCTGCCGCCGCCGTCAGTGCCCCGTGGCGAATGCCGATCGCACCGCCGGGAATCGTCGGAAAAACGTGCACTCCGAGGATGCCCTCAACATCTTTCATCGCGCCATCTGCAATCATCCAGCGCGCGCCTTGGGCTATCTCCTCTGCTGGCTGAAACAAGAAGCGGACGTGACCAGGTAGTTTTTCTTCCAACTGAGCTAATATCATCGCCGCGCCCAAACCGACGGTGGTGTGGATGTCGTGGCCGCAAGCGTGCATGACTCCTGGGTTTTTCGAGGCAAATTCTAAGTTGGTGCGTTCTTGCATCGGTAAAGCGTCCATATCGGTGCGAATTGCCAGCCACCGGGACTCGTTGCTATTGCCTTTGAGTTCGCCGATGACGCCGGTTTTGCCGATTCCTTCAGTGGCGCGAACTCCACTAGATGCCAAAACTCCGGCTACATAGGCCGCTGTTTGATGTTCTTGGCCACTGAGTTCGGGGTGCGAGTGGATGTGGCGGCGAATTTCGATTAAGCGGGGGGCGAGGCTGGTTGCTAGTTCTTGGATGCGGGGAAGCATGAATTTTGTTGGGGAGTGCGTTAATTAACTAAGGTAACGCATATGCTTGGCTGTGACACTGAGATTTGTTTTTATTAACCGCAGAGGGCGCAGAGGGCGCAGAGAAAAGAGGGGAAAGAGAGTTAGTTAGAGATGGGAAATAATTGTGTCTTTATTATTCATCTCTCTCTTCTCTTCCTCCGTGTTCTCTGTGTCCTCTGCGGTTTAATAATAATTTTGAAATAACAGTAAACAACGATGTCATTTTTCGCGATCGGGCTCGTCCTCTTCATATACCATTAAATCCCCCGGCTGACAATTCAGTGCTCTGCACAAAGCGCTGAGGGTTGCTTCGTCGATTCGGGTGAGTCGGCGACGGGTTTTGATTTTCGACACAGATGTGGGGTGCATCCCAATTAAAGTAGCCAATTCTTTATTGCTGATATTGCGATCGGCCATCACAACTGCCAATTTCCAACGAATCACTGCTGACACTCAACTGCTGGCCATGATATTGCAAGCTGATGTTACCATTCTGCAACCTTCAATTTCCCTTAGATTGCCGTAACGACAATATATATTGTCGTTACGCTTGACAAGCGGCAGCGATTGAACTAGACTCAGGATGTACAAACGGAAAAGCGATCGCCCCCTGGCCTGGAAAACTTAAGGGCGATCGCAATTCCACTATTCGTGTAATTCAAACCCTATGATATCACAGCCAAAGTCCGTTCCCGAACTGCTTCGAGAAGAAATTCCTGATGTACCTCAAGGCAAAAAACCGATTCGTTTGTTGTTGTGTGGCGTTCCCAAAGGGGTAGACAGCATTGTTAATCTGCTGCACGTTTTGGGTTTTGCACAAGTTGGAGAGTGGAGTCCGCCTGTACCGTCGCCTCTAGCGGGTGAGGTGATTCGGATTTTAACTCGTTACTGGTAAGAATGATTGTGGAGGTCGATCGCACTTTTTGCGTTAAGTGCGATCGGTCTTTGTGTTTTATTAAAGGGCGATCGCCATTTGTCAAGCTGAAATCGCTTCTTTTTTTTGACAAAGACTATAATCAATAGTAAGTCGTATCATATGTCAATTCCATCAGAAATAACCGTTCTAGTTGAGCGTATAAAGCAGGAGCTAACTCAAATTGAGCAGGAAGCAGGTGAGGGACTAAATATTTGTAGAGCTATCCTAGGGAGCTTTCCAAACAATTTTACCGTGATTCAGATTTCGGGATTTTTAAACACCTGTATATTTTTCGCAAACACATCGAAAACACAGATTCAGGAACGCATAGAGTATCTCTCGGCAGTTGAAGTCCTGACAAATGATAGAATAGAAGAGGTGGGGGAAGACTTGGCAATGGAGCTAGGCCGAGTGCTGGAAACTAAAATAAGAGTTAGTAGTATTAAAGCCCGTTTGGAGAATTTACAATGACACAAAAAGAACTCGATGACAAGGAATTGCTAGAAATTTTGGAATTAGCAAAAGACACCGAACAGAAAGCTAGAGAAATGTGTCAAATGATCTCGGCTAATACCGCTAAATACCAAAAATGGTCGGAAGCTAAAGCTAAACAAGCCGAAAAACAGAAGCAACTCTAATGAGTAAAAAGTATATTCAACTCACAGCCAGAAGCTCATTCAGCTTATTTTTTAACTCTGGGGATGCCATTAATGGATTATAGACTTCCCCCTCGTATGGTTGCCAAACATAACTAGGACTAAATGGTCGGAAAACTGGTAATGTTTCTACCCCATGAATAAGTTCCTTTGCTAAAACTAATCCAGGAATAGATAAATTAGATAAATCCTCCATAAGTTCACTATAGGTTCTGAATTCATCAACTTCAACCCCAACCAAAGCATAGCGAAACCAAGGAGCAAACCGTAGAGCTAGATAAAATAAAATACCTAACTCTGTCATCAAATAAGCACTTTCAGGGCTATCTATTCCCACTTCACTAATATTATTGGGATAAACCCGACACCACCAGTTTCCATCCATATCTTGAAAAGTATCTGTTCGACATAGACATTGGCGATTATTTGACAGCATCCATTCTATGCCCTCAAAGTGTTGAGCAAATTTATTAACCTTGGCTTCATCAGAGCCACACTCTGCCGATAAACTGAATATCCACGCCATTGTTATAGACTCCTATGATATATAAAGTTAATCAACTCTTTCCCAATCATTTTGGGTTTTTGCCAATGCTGCCTCATACCTTTCCAGAGACATTGTAACTCTTGGCAAAATGCTAACGTGCGTCGGGCTATCTTGGACAGCCTGCAAATCTCCCATAATGTTTATGTCATCAATTTGCCATAGGGAGTCTTTTCCAGTTCCACCAAATTTTGCAGGTCTGCGAAATGCTGGTAAACTTTCAATTGAAATAGAAACAGACATTCCCTTTGTATTCCTGACGACAACAGCAACAAGCTCTCCTCGAAACACACGTTCTGAATCTGCTAACAAATAGCCTTGCTCATTTAGATAACCTGTCGGCATTTGCTCAATATCTATGTCAATACCAGGTCTAACCCCTAATAATCTAGCACTGCGACCTATTTTAGGCTTACCATTTTGCTCCGCCATGCCACGATAGTAAAGTTTTGCCATCAGCTCATATAGCAGCAGTTTGATATCATGATATTATACCAAATCTGGCTTAAATACTTGGAGGCGGAATTAGCAGAGTCGGAGAATTCCCGTCTGAAGGAGTTGATACAAAATCCACCGACACACCTCATCCACCCCTGCAAACCTTCTTCCCCCATGACCCCGATTTACTTCAAACTGTCGTAAACTGGCTCAAAATAGTTCATTTTGAGTCCTGAGTTATCTGGCCATTCGTAAACCAAAAAAACCGGGTTTTTCGCAGTTTCTGGAAGGTGTGGCGAAGTATTCTGGAAAAAACCCGGTTTCTGATTACCCACGAACTAAACTTGGATAAATTTCTCCTGTTTTGTGATATAATTAAAACCTTAAAAAAATAGCACAAAAAAAGCTATGTCGGAAATTACTCTAGACGAAACCAAGCTTAAAGAATTACTCAAAGCAGCTATTTTTGAGTTAGTAAAAGAACACAAAGAAGTATTTTCGGAAATTGTGACAGAAGCCCTAGAAGATATAGGAATGGAAAATGCTATCAAAGAAGGCGAAAATACTCAAACAGTCAGTCGCGATCGAATCTTTAAACTTTTGAAGAGACAACACAGTAAATTAGCAGTTCTTTTGGAGTCCTTTAGAACCGATGAACTTTCCTTGGAAACCGTCGCCCAAGAAGTAGAAGCAGTTAGAAGCGAAATTCATGCCAGAAAAACCAACCATTAAAGTGATTAAGGAGTTGGCTACAACACATTATTTTAGAGGCATAAAGTGATCATCAATTTAATTTAATATCAATAACCTTCGTGAATTGATTTACATTCCCAAAAAAATCCAGGCCCAACCGTCAAAACTTGTTCTGTTGGCATGAACAATTCCCAATAAGAAAGTCCAGAATCATCTTGCAAATCTGGCTGTAAAATTAGTTGGTAATCACCCTCAAAAACTAGAGTGAGACTAATATTATGAGCATAAATCACAAAATCAATCAATTCTTTATTTTCCAATTGCTGCAAAACTTTTTTGACAGCATCTATTTCTACCTCATCTATTTCTGCATCTATATCTACTAGCAAGGAAGAGGTTAAGATGCGATCGCCTTGCTTGAAAACCCAAGGTGTTGCCCTCGTGCCAAATTTCCAACTACCTTTGGATAGATGTGCTAATTTTGGGTGAGTGTAGGCAGACATCTCACCGAAATCTAGCCGTAATTCATCCCCATAACTAAATATAACCTGATGGCAAATTTCTCCAATTATCGGTTTAGTAATGACTGAAATAATTTGCTCGATATTTGGCTTTCGATCGGCAATAGATGTTTGAATAGCCATTTAAATATCCTCTAAAAATTCTTGTGCTTTCTGGCGGAGTTGTTCATAAGTAAAATCTCCTCTACGGTTTAAAGTTCCACCATAACCATTTTTCTTTTCTTCCTCAATGAATAAACCAAAAGCAATCCTTAATTCACCTCCCATCTTAAACTCCCTAGCGATCGCATCAACCTGTTTAATATCGCGTTTTCTACCCATCAATATTATCTACTAAAATATCTTGTAAGATTTCTAAACCAAAGAAACCGGGTTTTTCGCAGTTTCTAGGAGGTGTGGCGAAGTATTCTGGAAAAAACCCGGTTTCTCGCCACCCATCCACTATTCATTGAAGGTGTTTTACATACCTATGTCTTCGGTACATAAGTCGATCGCACTTGCAACTCCTTCATCTGCTTCTCATCCACACCAGACGGCGCATTCGCCAAAATACAACGCGCTTGCTGCGTCTTCGGAAACGCAATCACATCCCGAATCGACTCCTCGCCAGCCAACAACATTACCAGGCGATCGACACCATAGGCAATTCCGCCGTGGGGAGGAGTTCCATACTCAAACGCATCCAACAAAAAGCCAAACTTATTGTAAGCTTCCTCAGTCGATAAGCCGATCGCCTCAAACACCCTTTCCTGAACATCCCGCTGGTAAATCCGCAGAGAACCACCACCGACTTCTGTGCCGTTTAACACCAAATCGTAAGCTTGAGCTCTCGCAGTCTTCAGATCGTCAATATCATCGGGATGCGGGGCTGTAAATGGGTGGTGCAATGCTTCCAAACGCTTCTCATCAGCGTTCCATTCAAACATCGGAAACTCTGTCACCCACAGCAAATTCATCTTGTCTTTGTCAATCAATCCCAATTCGTTACCGATGCACAAACGCAATCTATCCAAAGTCTTATTGACAGTTGTGACATCGGCTGCTGCAAATAACAACAAATGACCTGGTTGTGCACCAGTGCGATCGAGCAATTCCTGTTTTTGAGCCTCTGTTAAATTATCCTTAATTGCGCCGATCGTATCAATTTCGCCATTCTCCCGCACCCGGATATAAGCTAATCCCTTAGCCCCGGCTTCGCTGGCTTCCTTAAACAAATCGCCACCCGGCTTAATTCGCACATTAGAAATCGCATCATTCCCGCCCGGAATTGGCAAAATTTTCACAATTCCGCCCGCAGCAACCGCACCGGAAAACACCTTAAATCCCGAATCTTTCATCAAATCGGAAACATCGACTAATTCCATACCGAAGCGAGTATCTGGTTTATCGCTACCATAACGATCCATCGCTTCGGCGTAAGTCAAACGCGGGAAAGGACGAGGCAATTCCACGCCTTTCACACTTTGGAAAATATTGCAGACTAAACCTTCATTTAATTCGAGGATTTCTTCCACAGACATGAAACTCATTTCCATGTCCAATTGCGTAAATTCCGGCTGTCTGTCAGCGCGCAAATCTTCATCGCGGAAGCAGCGGGCAATTTGATAATATCTGTCTAAACCCGAAACCATCAGCAATTGTTTGAACAATTGTGGCGACTGCGGCAAAGCATACCATTCGCCCAAATTGACGCGACTGGGAACCAAATAATCTCTCGCACCTTCGGGAGTCGATCGCGTTAAAATCGGTGTTTCAACTTCAATAAAACCGCCAACGTCTTCGAGGTGGCGACGCATAGCTTTGATCACCTGGTGACGAAGCTGCAAATTTCGACTCATACGATCGCGCCGCAAGTCCAAATAGCGATATTTCAAGCGCAAATCTTCGCGCACGCTTTCATTATCCGCCGTCGAAACCTGAAACGGTAACTGTTTGCGAACCGCATTCAACAACTCAATCTCATCAGCGTAAATTTCTACTTCACCCGTAGGCAATTTAGGGTTGAGGGAATCTGCGGGGCGGCTGGTGACTCTACCTGTAATTTTCACCACGTATTCGCCGCGCAAAGCCTCAGCCCCGTGATAGGAATCTGGGGTGCGTTGGGGATCGCTGACAATTTGCACTAAGCCCGATCTATCGCGCAAATCGAGAAAAATCACCCCGCCATGATCGCGGCGGCGATCCACCCATCCGTAGAGGGTGACAGTTTGTCCGATGTGTTCGCTTCGCAGTTCGCCGCAGTAGTAAGTTCTCATGGTTGGGGGTTTGTGGACTAAAAATAAAGCTTTTTAATTATGCAGTATGCCTGAACATTGTGCTGAATGCAAATTCAAGGGCGATCGCGATCGTGGTTTTGGTGTTGAGTGCAGTAGAGTGCAAGTGTCCGCCCAACCATAGCATTCTTGAAAGCTCTTCTGTTGTATTGGCTGAACCCTGAAAGCTTTAAGCCGTAACGCTTAATCCCAGTCGCACCGAAACTGCGCGCGCGATCGGCTATTGACATTACCTCTGTCCAGTTGACAGTAATATTGAGTTTGATATATTGTAACGGATTCAGGTTTATATGAAGCTATCGTAGCATTAGAGTCAGAAGGATTGCTGTGTTCAGAGCCGTTGAAAGTAAATAAACAAGCCTTATCCAAATATTTACTGCTTCTTTTGATCGGTTTACTGACCCCCCATAATTTCTTAAATTCCTTGTGAGTCACGTGGGTAATTCAAAGTATTGTCGTTTTACCAACCTATGTAACGTATTATGAGAAACTTTGATTCCAAGGAAAGTTTCTCGGGAGCATCTCAGTTTGGCATTTATAGTGCTGTCCCCGCTCGCGAGTAGAATACGCGAGCGGAGACAGCACTATAATAAAAAAATGCTTTTTGCCAAACTGAGATGCTCCCAGTTTCTCGCATCTTTTTCTGCCATTTGATAAGATTCATTGGCACTGATTAATAGATCGCATTTTTCCATGCTCGGGCTAAGGAATGAGAATTAAATAACTTACAATCTTTATTGCTCTTGTGGGATGGGCGTCCCGCCCGTCCGTCCTTTCTGGACGGGCGGAAGAGGCCATCCCACAAACTTGTGTAAATTATTTAATTTGCGCTCCTTAATTTCTGATTCTGCTGAAAAGAAAACTTGCCTATTACTGGTCTGACTTTTATAATATTGCCTGCTGTACAGATTTTTCTAGACTTTCAAAACTTTTTAGTTCCATTGCATCTATATTTAGGTGAATAATTTCTGCCACCGCTTTTAAGTGGGATTATATTGATTGCTGGTGTGCTGGTGTGATTTTAATTACCTCATGTTTTTTTGGAATTTTTACTACAAGGTTTTTCATTTGAGACATTTTTGAAGAGATTTGCATTCATTGAGATGCCTCCGTTACCTCGCTTGAATAGCCGATTCACTCCCCACTGTGCGGTTAATTAAAAAAAATCTTAACTTCTTTTCCAAATCTTAATTTCCCCCAACCAACCCGCACTCACAATAGTCTTAGCATCTGCGCTAATTCCTACAGCAGTAACATAGCCAGAATGTCCGCTCAAATTACCTCTCAATTCGCCCGATCGCACATCCCACAGTTTTACACTCTTATCCCAACTCCCAGTAACCAGTATACTCCCATCCCGACTGATTGCCAGCGACCAAACTCCATCGGTATGTCCGCTCAAACGCCGAATTAATTGACCGTTTCCGACATTCCACAACCCGACAGTACCGTTGCTGTTGCCGGCCGCCAAAGTTTTGCCATCGGGAGTAAAAGCGAGGGACAAAACAGACAAGTTCTTGCCGCCAATCGTGCGAATTGCTGCACCTGTAGCTAAATTCCACAACCTAATTGAACCATCTTTGCTGCCACTAGCTAAAGTTTGGCGATCGGGACTAATTGCAACAGCATTCACTAATCCAGAATGCCCGGTTAAAGTCCGCAGCAATGCCCCTGTTTTCGCATTCCAAATCTTAATCGTTTTGTCCCAACTGCCGCTCGCGACAAATTGAGCGTCTGGACTGACGGCAACACTCGAAACAGCGCCAGAATGCCCGCTCAAAGTGCGGACAACCGCGCCTGTTTCTAAATTCCAAATTTTTACAGTTTTGTCGTCACTGCCGCTAGCTAACACGTTTCCATCCGCACTCGATGCCAGGGCGTTTACCGCTTCCGCGTGTCCTTGCAGCGTAGTTTTTAATTGCCCGCTGGGGAAGTTCCAAACAGAGATTGTGCCGTTACTATTTCCTGTGGTAAAAGCAGTGGAAGCTAGAGCAAGCGAACTGACAACTTCTGAAGGCCCTTTGAGGGTATTTGTGGCTGCAAAGGCGATCGCACTTCCGGGCTTCTGAGGCGGATTATTGACAGCAGTTTTCGGGTTTGCGGCTGTTGGCGATTGGGGAAGGACTGGTAGCGAAATAGTCGATCGCCATTTCATGATATTACTGATTTCTACTCCCGCTGCCACGATTTTATCCGAATTGTCCTCTAACCTGACAATGCCGTTAATTGCGACAACTTTTCCCGCATCGTCAAGCACTGGGCCGCCGCTCATTCCCGCCCTAACTAAGTTGTTGTATACCAAAGTATAGCCATTTAATGGAGTTTGGCGGCCGGTAAATTGACCTTCGGTAGCGATGAAAATCGGTTGTCTCAGGGAACCGCCGGATATGGGCCAGCCAGCCACATAGGCTCTTTTTCCGGGAGTTGCTGGGGAATTAGCTAATTGGGCGAGGGGGTAGCTTTGAGGGCTGCTGATGGTGACGATCGCGATATCCGCACCGGGCATTCGCCGCACCAGGCCGTATGATACAGAGTGAGCTTGACCGTCGGGAGTTACAACCTCGTAATCGCCAGGTTTATCGACTACGTGCCAGTTGGTGAGTATATAGTACGTGCTACCTTGTTTTTCTAAAATTACTCCGGAACCGCCTTTTGTGCCTTGGATCCGTACCGTGATTTGTTTGGCGACGGTTTTAACTGCGTCGGCGGTTAAGGCTAGGGCGATTGGAGGTGAGGTGAGTGGGATGAGGGCGATCGTGCTTAGGGCGATCGAAGCACTCAAAATAGCCGGAATTGTTCTGCTGTAGTTCATGATTGTGTCAATTTAACATACCCACATATCAACAGACGGATTAGTTTTCCGGTTTGTGGCGCGTTGGTGGTTGGGAATGGAAGGGTGTTTGCAAGTAAGGGTTAGTAGGGTGCGTCAGCTAGAGTTTTTAGTGGATAATTGAGAGTTTAAGAACTGACGCACCTTACAGCTAGGGGGTGCGTCAGTTTATGCAATTTCAAACAAGCCTCTCAACTTCGTACTGACGCACCCTACAACTATCAACGGACGGATGGGTTTTCCGCTTTGTAACATATTTTTACACAAAATGAGAATGTAAGGTTAGTAGGGTGCGTCAGTTAGAGTTTTTAGTGGATAATTGAGAGTTTAAGAACTGACGCACCTTACAGCTAGCAGGTGCGTCAGTTTATGCAATTTCAAACAAGCCTCTCAACTTCGTACTGACGCACCCTACAACTTGACTTATAATGGTATATAGAAACTGGAACAAAGAGTTAACAGAGGAAAATCTCCGAGAGCAAATAGCCCAAGCCAAGCAAACATGGAAAACCGCTGAGGCTATAAAGCCGCGTGCCGAATCCGTGCATTACAATCAGTCGGAAGATTTAATTGTTATCAAACTCAAAAACGGTGCTATTTTCTGTTTTCCTCCGAGGCTTGCACAAGGCTTAGAAAGTGCTTCACCAGAACAACTTGCTGATCTTTGGCTACCTCCTTCCGGTAGCAGCGTACACTGGGAAAGCTTAGATGTTGATTTTGGAATTCCCGAACTTATCGCAGGTATTTTTGGGACAAAATCTTGGATGGCTAATTAATTTCTTAGTCTCTTAGAGAGGGACTTTGTTTGTGTAGGATCGGTTTGAACCGCCGAGTGGCTCAAATCCCCGATTTTTCTAATAATTCGGGGATTTCGCCTTAAATTTTATGCTAGATCGAAGAGCAAAAACTCCGCATCTTCTGTCGCTTCAATTACCAACTCAGCCTCATCACTAACCGCCGCACCGTCACCCTTTTCTAAAGTCAAGCCGTTGAGCAAAACAGCACCGCGAGCAACTTGTATCCAAGCATGGCGATTTGGCTGCAAAACATGAGAAACCCGCGAGTTTTTATCCAAAACTGCTGCATACAAATCGACATCTTGATGCACTTTTACTGCACCATCTCTCGCATCTCGCGCCGCAACTAAGCGCAGTTTCCCGCGCCTTTCTACTACGGGAAAATCCCGCTGTTCGTAACTCGGCTCTAAGCCATTTGTATCGGGCAACAGCCAGATTTGCAGCAAATGAACTGGGTCAGTTTGTGAGGGATTGAACTCGCTGTGTTGGATGCCCGTACCTGCACTCATCCGCTGTACTTCACCGGGTTTGATTACTGCGCCGGTACCTAAACTGTCTTTGTGTTCTAACGCTCCTTCCAGTACATAGGTAATGATTTCCATGTCGCTGTGCCCGTGAGTGCCGAAACCTTTGCCGGGGTTAACGACATCCTCATTGATTACCCGCAACGACCGAAAATTCATATAATTGCGATCGTAATAGTTGGCAAAGGAAAATGTGTGATAACTGTCGAGCCAACCATGATTAGCGTGTCCTCTTGCTTCACTTTTTCTGACTGCAATCATTTTCTCAATCCTCCTTTAATTTTAGATTTTAGATTTGGCAATAACTTCGGGTATTTCTCGGATGTTTCTACTTTAAACCAAGTCAAGCTATTATGGGAAGTAGGCACTTAAAAGTGCGGTAGTTACCAAAAAGATACTATGCAAGCTAAAGCAGGAACTATTGAGCGCGCAAATTGCCCGGTAGAAAGAACTTTAGAGGTGATTGGCGGGCGCTGGAAAGTCTTAATTCTCCGGGAGCTATTTCAAGGAGTGAAGCGTTTTAATGAGCTGCAACGAGCTGTCAACGGCATTACTCAGAAGATGCTGACGCAGCAGTTGCGGGAGATGGAGTCAGATGGGATTGTTCACCGAGAAATTTACCTGCAAGTTCCGCCGAAAGTTGAATATTCGCTCACGCCTTTGGGCGAAAGTCTTAAACCGATTATTGATTCGATGCACGAATGGGGAATTAAGCATCTTAACTATAGTTAAGTTTATTGAAGCGTAGCTAATTCCCAATTTGCGATCGTCGCCGACTATATCATAAAATAACCCTTATAAAGTTTGTAGTGAGGACTTCAGTCCTCTCTGATTTGAAGAGGACTGAAGTCCTCACTACGAACCTGTTATAAAGTTCGTAGTGAGGACTTCAGTCCTCTCTGATTTGAAGAGGACTGAAGTCCTCACTACGAACCTGTCAGGGCGATATTTTTTCCGTCTTCCGACTGATGTCGTTTTTTCCAGCTAGTCCAACAATAATAATATGAACAAAATAGAGCGTCTTGCCACTCTCAACCGCATCCGCAAACTCAGCCGCCTGATGGATACCGCCATTGGCATACCCGGTACTAAATTTCGCATTGGTTTAGATCCCATTATCGGTTTAGTTCCCGGTGCTGGGGATATAGTAGATACTGCGTTTTCTGCTTACCTAATTTACTTAGCAACTCAATTCAATCTCCCCCCGAAAACTCTAGGCAAAATGATTTACAATATTAGTTTGGAAGCTGTTATTGGCTCAGTGCCTTTAGTCGGAGATATTTTCGATGCTTTTTATAAGTCAAACATGAGAAATCTGGCGCTTTTGGAAGCGCACCTCGAAGCAGAGGAACCCGAATTAGCAGCAGTTGCAGAACCTATTCATGAATCGATTAAACTCTAGGCGTCTACTTCACCAAAAATCCCAGCCAAAAACCGAAAATCTCAAAAACCTGCCCCACCCAGCGGTAAATTTACATCTACATTTTCTGCATCAAACCGTAGGGGCGGGTTCGCCAAAAATCTCATCCAACAAACAACAATCTCAAAAACCCGCCCCCACCCAACGATAAATCTAAATCTACATTTTTAGTATTTGATAGAAATTAACGTTGATGTGGGTTATTGGTTGTGTGGGGGCGGGTTTACCTAAATTTTTTGTGGGTATTAAAGATGTTTGCGAACCCGCCCCTACCGAATTATAAAAATCTGTAAGGGCGTATTCACAGAAAGATTTATCATCACGAAAAGGTTCAATAAACCCGCTCTTACAATTTAAAATTTATACAGAATAGCGTTTAACAGCTTCCACGAAAGCATTAACATCTTCTTCTTTAGTATTAAAAGCTGTTACCAGTCTAATAGTAGAGTTATCCCACCGATAAAACAGAAAACCCTCAGCTAAAACCGCTGCAATTACAGATTCGGGAAGCTGCACAAAAATCTCGTTAGCTTCGACGGGATGGCAAAACTTGACTTTCTCAACTCCGGCCAAACCTTGCGCTAATTTAGCTGCCATCTTATTGGCGTGAGTCGCATTTTTTAGCCACAAATCATCCGTTATATATGCTTCCAACTGCGCCGACAAAAACCGCATCTTTGAGAACAGATGTCCGCTGCGCTTGCGGTAAAATGGGAAAGTCTTTGCTAATTCTTGATTGAAAAATACCACAGCTTCCGCAGCCATCGCGCCGTTTTTTGTCGCTCCAAATGAGAGAATATCCACACCTGCGCGCCAAGTGATATCCGCAGGAGAACAGCCCAAACTCACAACAGCATTAGCAAAGCGAGCTCCATCCATATGCAGGTGCAAATTATGGCTGCGAACAACCTCCGAAATCTGGGCAATTTCCGCTGGATGGTAGACTGTGCCGGCTTCTGTGGCTTGCGTGATGCTGACGGCGGCGGGCTGTACGTGGTGGACTACTCCTGCACCAGCCCGATCGACTATTTCACCTAAAGTCTCTGCCTCTATCTTAGCATGATTTCCTGTTAATGTCACTAACTTTGCACCGCCCGTAAAAAACTCCGGCGCGCCGCATTCATCCAGATTAATATGAGATTGGGCGTGACAGTAAACAGCCCCGTAAGGAGGAGTCACAGTTGCCAGGGCCAAAGCATTAGCAGCAGAACCGGTTGCTACAGGAAAAACAGTCACCGGTGTCTCGAACAAATCCGAGAATTTAACTTGCAAACGCTGCGTATATTCATCATCTCCGTAAGACATCGCAGCACCGCAATTAGCCGCTGCAATCGCTGCCATAATTTCCGGCGAAACCCCGGTTGCATTGTCGCTACAAAAATTCATTTGAATAATCGGTAAACAGAATCTATAATATAACTCAACAGTCAAAACTCAACCGTCAAGCATTAAACCAAGAGGAACTATGGCAGAGTACCGCCAAATAGAATACCGCATCGGCAAAGACGGCAAAATTACTGAAACCGTCCTCAACGCCACCGGTTCGAGTTGCACCGAAACCACTGCCGGAGTTGAAAAAGCCCTGGGCCAAGTAGAATCTCAAGAGTTGTTGCCAGAATACTATGAAGGCGAAGAAAATTTGACCGCCGAACAAACTCAGACTTTAAAACAAGTTTAGAAAAATTAACAATGTTCTATCTCCTCGGTGCAACAGTTGATATAACAACAGGGCCTGCCTTCGGTATCGCGCTAGCTGTCGGGGGCATTTTTCTAATTTTAGTGTACCTTTATGCTGCATCCGAGGCCGGAGATGCGATCGACTTTAAGTACGATACAATCCTCCGGGAACGCATGAATCAGCTAGATATCGTCGATTGGCAAGACTTAGGCGAAAAAGCAGGCTTAAGTCGCTTCGGGGTGCGCCTAGTGCGGCAGGGAGACGTGGGAAAACTCACCCTAGACCAACTGCGGCGGCTGGCAACTGTGCTAAATTTGAATTTCCAGGAATTCGATCGCACTTTAAGCGCACTGCCCGTATCGGCTGCAATCACCACGAATCCCAGCGAAATCGAAGAATTTAAACAGCAGTGTTTCCGGCTGCGCGAAGAATTGCAGCAACAAAAAACTCAACTAACTACCGATTTTCGCCGCGCCACCTTTGAACAGTTGCAAACTTTGTTAACCAACTATCCCAGCGCCCGCAAAATGGCAGAAGCCAAGCCGAATATGCCCGCCAAAAATCTCTCGGCTTTGTTTACCCCCCTAGAAAATCTCTTGTCAAGTTGGGATTTTGAAACAATTGGTTCAGCTTGGGAACAAGTGACTTACAATCCGCAGTTGCACCAGCCGGATGTTGAAGATATAACAGAAGGAGAGTTAGTTTATATTCGGTTTGTCGGCTATCGGGATGGAGAGCAAATTCTTGCTCCAGCTAAAGTTAGTCGCAGCCTTCCACCGGGAATAACAAATTAAATTGAAAATCTAAAATAGACATGACTACAGTTGCAATAGACTTCGGTACCAGCAACACGGTTGTTTGCATTCTCAACCCGGATACGCAAACACCAGAAACTTTGAGATTGGGCGAAATGTCCCGCATTTTTAAGACCAAAAAATCGAACCCAGATGCCCTAGAAATACCTGTAGTTCCGACTTTAGTGTTTGTGAAAAATGCGGGAGAGTTGGTATTGGGAGAAAAAGTGCGATCGCAGCGTTTAGGACAATCCCAGCCCGATCGCTTTTTCAAAGCTTTTAAACGCGACTTGGCTGCCGATTATCAGCCCCCGGCCCGCAATATAGACGGTGAAAGCTACACGCCGGAATCAGTAGCTGAACAATTTATCAGAACTATATGGAAACAATTATATCAGCAAAACATACAACCAGATAAATTAATTTTTACAGTACCAGTCGGAGCATTTGAGCGATATCTTGATTGGTTTCGCGACTTAGCAGAATCTCTCGGAGTTGAGGAAGTTCAGCTAATAGATGAATCCACCGCCGCGGCTCTGGGATATGCCGTACAACGCCCCGGTTCTTTAGTTTTAGTAGTCGATTTTGGCGGCGGGACTTTAGACTTAAGTTTAGTCCGCACTGCTGTAATCCCCTTTGCTAAGGGAGGCAGCGAGATTTCTCCCCCCCTTGGTAAGGAAGGGCTGGGGGGGGTGCGTGCCGAAGTGTTGGCAAAATCCGATGCTTATGTCGGTGGCGAAGATATTGACATTTGGATTGTTGAAGATTATTTGCGGCAAATTGGTTCGTCACGCGCAGAAGTTGGCGGCGTGGGCTGGCAAAATTTATTAGAAATAGCAGAAAAGTTAAAAATTCAAGTGTCTCAAGTTAATGAGGCGAAGGAAAGTTGGTTTGACGATGAAAATTTTATGTCTTATGACTTGCAGTTAAACCGAGATCAACTTGAAGAAATCCTGGAATCTCGGCAGTTGTTGGAACAGTTGCGGGAAGCTTTAGATGAAGTGTTGAGCATTGCGCTGGGAAAAGGTATCGGTAAAGCAGATATCGAACAGGTTTTGCTGGTAGGAGGAACTTCTATGATTCCGGCTGTATCTAATTTAGTGGTTTCCTATTTTGGGCGACAAAAAGTTAAAACAGATAAGCCTTTTGAAGCTGTAGCCCACGGCGCTTTAGCCTTGACACAATTGGCGAGTGTTGACGATTATTTGCGCCACAGCTATGCAATTCGCCTCTGGGAACCTTATGCTAAAGCTTATACTTATTCGCCGATTTTTAGCAAGGAAATGAAGTATCCTTGTGAAAGTTCCGAAGAGTTGACGCTGCAAGTTGCCATTGAAGGTCAAAGGGAAATTAGGTTAGATATTGGAGAAGTTGCGGAGGTGTCGCAAGCGGAGGTTACTTTTAACGAAAAAGGGCAAATGACGAGCAGTTTGCTCAACAAACACAGCGATTTTCGTTCTTTGGAAAGCCACCACCAGGAGGTTTGTGTGGCGCATTTGAATCCGCCTGGGGTGTTGGGGATTGACAGGGTTTCGGTGAGTTTTGAGGTGGATGAGAAGCGGGTGTTGTTGGCTACGGTGCGGGATTTGGTGACTGGTAAGGTTTTGGTGGCGAAAGGGGCGATCGCCAAACTGCAATAATGGTACAATTGTTATTAAGATAAGATTCGGCGATTGAAATCGCTTCTACACAAACAAAGTCCGCCTCCGCGGACTGAAGAATATCGATTTAAATCAAGTTTATGCTGCCATGAAGAAGCAACAAAATAAATTCAGCCACCTCACAGCAATTGAAAGAGTTTACCTGTCATTCCCGGCAAAAATTTTATTAGAGCAAAACTTGCTTCAAGGTAAAGTTTTAGATTTTGGGTGCGGCTTCGGTAGCGATGTTAAATTGTTGCAGCAAAAAGGCTTTGATATTGCAGGTTACGACTCTTATTATTTTCCTGAATTTCCCGAACATAAATTCGACACCATCATTTGCTTTTATGTTTTAAATGTCTTGTTTCCCGAAGAACAAGCGAATGTGCTGATGGAAGTGTCGCACCTATTGAAACCAGGAGGTAAAGCATATTTTGCCGTGAGAAGGGATATCAAAAAAGAAGGTTTTCGAGAACACTACGTCCACAAAAAACCTACCTATCAGTGCATTGTCAAACTTCCTTTTAAGTCACATCTCTTAAATGAGTCTTGCGAAATCTACGAATACGTGCATTACAACCATCAAAGAAATTCCACTAATAACTGCATATTCTGCAATCCGTACAAAAACCTAAATTTACTGACAGAATCAGCGACAGCCTATGCAATATTTGACGGTTATCCCGCCAGCAAAGGTCATGTTTTAATTGTTCCCAAACGTCACACTGCAAATTATTTTGAATTGCCGTTTCGAGAGCAATCGGCTTGCTGGTTTATGGCGAATAAGGTGCAAGAGATGTTAATTAAAGATTTTCATCCTGATGGTTTTAATGTGGGTATCAATATTAATAAAGATGCGGGTCAAAGTCGCAGTCACGCTGCGATTCATGTTATCCCCCGCTACAGGGGCGATGCGGATGGAAATAAAGGCGGTATTAGATATGTGATTCCTCAAGTTAAAAATAAAAATTAGGAATTTGTGAAAGATTTTTTTAACGCAGAGGCGCAGAGAACGCGGAGAGAGAAGAGATGGATTTATAATTTTTGTAAGGATTGTGATATTTGAGCAAAGGGTGAGCAAAATAGAGTTAAAATGTGTTTGCCAAGTCTCAAACTACACATTAGCAGTAATTTGGTGTTCTGTTTATGTCTAAGCGCAAAAAGCAAGAATGGCTCAAGGAAACTCTAGAGCTTAAAGAAGACCACAATTGGAAGTCAAAGCCTGGAACTCGCATCTTTGTCGCTGGAAGAGGTGCAGTCCGCTTTGATGTTCCTCAAGATTGGCATTTTGAACCGGATACAAAGTCGTTCCGGTTTACGGATAAGAAACCGCCGGATGATGATTGTTGTTTGGAGGTTTCGTTTAATTTGTTACCTCCTGGTAATTGGGGAGAATTTCCGCTGGTGCCGCTATTACAGAAAATAGTTGAAGATGATACCAGAAATCCGATCGATCCTGGGGATATTATCCAATTGAAGCGGCAAACTGCTCGGGTTGTTTGGACCCAATTTAAGTTTATCGACCCTCCCGAACAGCGGGAAGCTTATTCGAGAATCTGTATCGGATTGGGTTCTAATGTTCAGTGTTTGATTACTTTTGATTACTGGGTTGATGATGCTGAACGTTTGACTCCTGTCTGGGATACGGTGATGGACTCGCTGGTTTTGGGTTTGTTTATTAGTGACCCTCGAACGGGTTTTGCACGTCCTGATTAGAGTGTTTTTTGGGAAAATTTCAACAATTAATGTTGATAAGTGTTGAATTGGTAAGCCATCGGCCAGTAAAGTTAGAACCTGCACTAAACTTTACAACCACTTTGCCATGTAAATATCTGGCTTGCCAATTCCATTTGCGATCGCTAGTTTGTGAGATTTTAGTCGAGCGGCTCATCCCGTGTCAATGCTATAATTATTAACAAGTTGTGCTTAGGGAGACTACGAAAAATGCAGCTAGCACCAGTTGAAGAACAGATGTGGGAGAGTTCGCCAGCAAACACACCCGATCGAATCTTCGATCGCGATATCCACCAGCACTACGATTTCAAAGAAACACCAATTGTTACTGAAATTAACCGCGAAAAGATTCCTCGGTTTCTCGAATCCTTAAGGCTGTCTGATTATATAGAAAGGCGATCGAGCTACCAAAGAAGAGGTCGCTGGACGGCAACGATGAAATCCAGATTGATTGAGTCATTTATCCTCAATATTCCCGTTCCTCCAATAACTTTGTACAAACAAGATTTAGCTCGTTATGAAATCTTAGATGGTCAGCAGCGAATCTCTGCTATTCAAGAGTTTTATGGGAACAAGCTCGAACTAGCAGGGCTGGAAGTTTTGCCTCAATTTAACGGAAATACCTACAAGAAACTCCCTCAAAAAATTAGGGCTACTATCGATCGACGCTCCATATCATCCGTAGCAATTCTTGCCGAATCAACCTCTAATCCTGAATCAGCTAAGTTTCTAAAACAGAAAGCCTTTGAACGTCTAAATACTGGAAGAATAGAGTTCAGCCAGCAGGAAATGAGAAATATTTTTTATGCTGGAAAATTCAATGAACTGTTGCTAAAATTAGCGCGCCATCCCATATTTGCTGAAGCTTGGGGAATTCCGACAGACGATCGCAATCCAGAATTAAAGGAAAATACCTTTTATATAAAAATGGAAGACGCTGAGTTAGTGCTGCGTTTTTTTGCTCTCAGGAATGTCGAGCATTTCCGGCTGGGGATGGAAGGATTTTTAGATTTGTACATGATGAAAAGTTTGAATTTCACTGATGTAGATCTCAATTACTTGGAAGAGCTTTTTGTTAAAACGCTCGCAATAGCTCACAAAATTTACGGAGAGCATTTATTTAAACCATTTGACCCTCAATCTCAAAATTGGTCGCCAAAGCCCGAGCGAGCATATTATGATGGAATTATGGTTGCTTTGAGCAGATATTTGCCAGATGAAGCAAAAATAATTGCTAGAAAAGAGCGGATTATTGAAAAAACAAAAAACCTGTTTAACAAACCAGAATCTCATCTTTTGATAGAAGGTGGAACAACTAAAGCAGAAATTCAGCAGCGGATCGGAATAGTTGACGAAATGCTTTCGCAAGTTATCGGAGAGTAACTTGCGATGTTTGAGGAGCTTATCCAGCAAGTTAGTGTCAAAATTTCAAGTGTTCGTGCGATAATTAAAACGAACGATCGACTGAGAAAAATTGTATTTCAACATAGTTCCAATATAGGGAATTTGAAAGAAAATCCTGAATTGGCAAAATTAATAGAAGAAATCCCTACAAAATGGGAATGGGAAATTTACGATCGATCTGCTGTGGTAACTAGATTGTATGCTATTTATGAACGCTTCGTTGAGGATTTAATTTCGGATTGGCTGCGGCTCATGCCAGATTTAGTTCCACGCTATTCAGACTTGGACGAAAAAATTCAGAATACCCATCGAGAGGGTATCGGGCGTTTGTTAATTGACCTCAAAAAAAATAGGTTCCAACACCTTTCAGTTGAGCAAGTAGTTCAAGGATTATCCTGTGGGATTACTGATAGTGGGAAATACGAGCTACTTCCTGATGCTTTCCTATTGCACGAGCAAAATTTACGCAAGGACGTGTTAGAAAAAGTCTTTAAAAATGCTGGAATTGATGAAGCATGGAAATGGGTAATCAACTACAAAGAAATCAAATATTTTTTACAGGAATTTCGCGACAATCAAAATACGGCAGAAGGAGAACTCAAACAACTGGTTGATTATCGTAATGAAGCAGCACACGGAGTAGTAGACGAGATTTTGGGAACTCAAGAACTGTTGGAATCAAGTGATTTTGTGGAGGCTTTATGTAAATCTCTAGCCGATTTAGTTACCTACAATATAATTTTAATCCAGACTAAGCAAGAAGTAGTAATGGAAATCGGACAAATTACTGAGTGGTTCAAAAAGCCACAAGCAGGTGTAGCGAAAGTTAAGGAAGTTACATTGAGTGTAGGAAAAAGTGTTTTTCTGGTTTTAGTTAACGATGAATTGTCGTACTGCTATTCTGCTAAAATTGAGAGCATTCAGCTTAACGATCTGTCTCAAAATCGTGTGGAGATAGCGTCGGAAACAGAAGTGGGATTAAAGTTCGATCGCGATGCCAGGGTTGGTTTGACTATTTATGTAACGACATCCGAGCGAGTTGACTGAATCTTTCGTAGCTGCGAAGCCCGATCGCCAATTCCCGCAAAACACTAACACAAATACACTACAATTATCCCACCATCCGGCACCTACAAACCTGCTAACCCCATGCTTTGCGATTACCTCGTACAAATCCTCACCGCCCGCGTCTACGATGTTGCTCAAGAATCCCCCCTAGAAGTAGCCCCCAATCTATCAACGCGGCTCAACAATAAACTGCTGCTGAAACGCGAAGATATGCAGTCTGTTTTCTCCTTCAAACTGCGGGGCGCGTACAACAAAATGGCGCAACTGTCGCCGGATTTGCTAGCACAAGGTGCGATCGCAGCTTCCGCCGGCAATCACGCCCAAGGAGTCGCCCTCGCTGCCCGCCACCTGGGAACTCGCGCGATTATCGTCATGCCCGTAACGACGCCGCAGGTGAAGGTTAATGCGGTGATAGCCCGCGGTGGAGAGGTGATTTTGCATGGGGATACCTACGATGATGCCTACGCTTTTGCGCGCCAATTAGAGGTCGAAAAAGGCATGACTTTTATTCACCCTTTTGACGATCCGCACGTGATTGCGGGACAGGGTACGATCGGCATGGAAATTCTGCGGCAACATCAAAAACCGATTCACGCGATTTTTGTGGCAATTGGCGGCGGTGGATTGATTTCGGGAATTGCGGCTTATATCAAGCGGTTGCGCCCGGAAATTAAGATTATTGGTGTGGAACCGGTGGACTCTGATGCGATGAATCAATCGCTGAAAGCGGGTAAACGGGTGCGCTTGTCGCAGGTTGGTTTATTTGCTGACGGCGTTGCGGTGCGGGAAGTTGGCGAGGAAACTTTTCGGCTTTGTCAGGAGTATGTGGATGAGATTATTTTGGTGGATACGGATGATATTTGTGCGGCGATTAAGGATGTTTTTGAGGATACGCGATCGATCTTAGAACCTGCTGGCGCTTTGGCGATCGCAGGTGCGAAGGCTTATGTGGAACGGGAACAAGTCGCAGGAGAAACATTAATTGCGGTTGCTTGCGGCGCGAACATGAATTTCGATCGCCTGCGTTTTGTAGCAGAAAGGGCAGAGTTTGGCGAACGTCGGGAAGCAATTTTTGCAGTCACAATTCCCGAACAACCGGGAAGTCTCCGCAGGTTTTGCGAATGTTTGGGTAAGCGCAATCTAACTGAATTTAGCTATCGAATTGCGGATGAAAAAGCAGCGCATATTTTTATCGGCGTCCAAATTCAAAATCGTGCCGATGCGGTAAAAATAGCAGCGAGTTTTGAAGATTGCGGCTTTAAAACTTTGGATTTAACTGATGATGAATTAACGAAATTGCACTTGCGGCATATGGTGGGCGGGCGTTCGATGCTGGCGGATCATGAGTTATTTTATCGCTTTGAATTTCCCGAACGTCCGGGTGCGTTGATGAAGTTTGTGGGTTCGATGAGTCCTAATTGGAATATCAGCGTTTTTCACTATCGGAATAACGGCGCAGATTACGGGCGAATTGTGGTGGGAATTCAAGTACCGCCGGATGAGATGCAGGAGTGGCAGGCTTTTTTGGATACGCTGGGTTATCAGTATGGGGATGAGAGTCAGAATCCGGCTTATAAGTTGTTTTTGAGGTAGTTTATTATTCGGCGGTTGAAACCGATCCTATACAAACGAAGTCCGCCTCCGCGGACTAAGAAAAAGGACGCGAACAATGTCATGTCGGGTTTTCGACGCATCAAACTTCCGATCGCAAATTCTGCACATCCTGAACGCTGAGTCCGGTTATTTGGGCTATGGTTGCGTCATCTAGGCGATCGAGTAACTGCCGTGCGATCGCGAGTGTTGCTTCTTTTTTAGCTTCTTTTCGAGCTTGTTTTTCAGCATAGATTATAACTCCTTGTTGGTCATAAATAAACATTTCTTGCCGTTCGATAGCGTCCAGCTCGTCAGGATTTAAATTAACTTGATTTGCTATATCAAAGGCTTGATGAATCTCTGGAATGACATCCATTGTTTCTGGGATTTGTGTCAGCGTATTAGCATATTTTATGAAATAAATCCATTTATCCACCAGGGTTTCTAACTGTGACAAATCTTTGGTAAATTTCGGGAGTTCGACAAACACTAGCTTCATGTTATTATCGGTATATCTCAGATTAGTCGTTTCTTCTTTGTAAACAAATCTAGAAATTACCCGATCGCTATTTTCAAACATCTCAAAATCAGTCAGTGTCAGTGCAATCACAGGTTGCAGCATTCCGTAGCCTTGTCCTTTCTGTAATTGAGAAACATAGGTTTTTGCAGCGTTGTATAAAACTCTCTTTCCGAAAAACTCTACATTTAATACCTGCATTTCAATAATGACGAGAGTACCATCGGCAAGTCGGGCTTTCACATCTAAGTAAGTATCTTTTAACCCTGTGATTTTTGGGGGCAAATTGGGATTAATAATTTCTAAGTCTTCTATGGTAGGATTGCCATCGTAAATCATGGCGTTGAGAAAGCTGATGAGTATGCCTTTGTTATCTGAAGAACCGAAGATTTTTTTGAAGGCGTAGTCGGTTTTCGGGTTGATGAATGTCATGGTGGGAATCTGGAATAACGACCGCTGTGTCGATTGTATCATCGGTGCGATCAAACTTGACGGGTGCGATCGCCCGTAGGAGAAGATAATGAGCTATCCTCACTCTTGAGAGTCAGAATGGCGATCGGGCTTTTCCAGATAGATGCGATTGGAAGTACAATAAAGTTAAAAGTTACAAAAGGGAACAATGGCAGCACGCGATCGCTTTCATGAAGCCGTTAAGCTTGCCCTTCAGAAGGAAAATTGGGTGATTACCGACGATCCGCTGAGGCTAGAAACCGGTTGAGCAAAGTTTGAGATTGATTTGGGTGCAGAGCGTTTACTCGCAGCACAACGGGCAGGAGAAAAAATCGCCGTCGAAATTAAAACATTTTTGGGTGACTCCCCGATTACGGATTATCATGCGGCATTAGGACAGTTTCTGAATTATCGGCTTGCATTAGAACTTAAGGAACCCGATCGCAAGCTTTATTTAGCAGTTCCTGTTGCGGTGCACGAAGCTTTTTTTCAGCGGGAGTTTTTGCAAATTTCGGTAGAGCGGCATCAAGTTAACCGCATTGTCTACGATCCAGTGAATGAGGTGATTGTACAATGGATAAGCTAGAGCATTATCGTCAGTCGATTCAAGCATTATTGACTGAATATGTGGCAACTCCGATCTCCAATGGTGCGATCGAATCGCAAATAATTTTTGATACGCAGCGGGATCATTATCAAGTGACGAATGTTGGTTGGGATGGGCATCGGCGGGTGTATGGATGCGTGCTGCATTTAGATATTAAGGATGGCAAGATTTGGTTGCAGCAGAATACAACGGAGATGCGAGTGGCGCACGAGTTGGTGGCAATGGGTGTGGCAAAGGAGGATATTATCTTGGGATTTCAAGCAACCTATGTGCGCGAGTACACGGGCTTTGGAGTGGCTTAGCGATCGCTAAAAATAATGTCACCAGCAGCGATTTCCTGACGTACTATCTCAGCTAGACTATCCCACTGAGCGTCTGTTGTAGCTTCAAATTGAGCCTTCCACACCTGTTCGTCACTGATATCCTCTTCCGCCATTAGAATGCGGATTAACTCTCGTTTGTCGATCGCAGATAGTTGTCTAATGGTAGGGAGTAATTCTGTTAGTGCGATCGGTTGTTTTCCTACGATGCGTCTATGTTAACGGTAGCAGGTCAACGTAGTAATTGCAACTTCTAGGGGAGTTTGACAAAAAATGCCCAAAAATTGCTATAATAAAGAGTCTTAGAAACTTAACACTAAAGGCTGAGGTTAAAGTCGTGACAATAACTTCACAAGAAACGGATGTAGAAATTCAACAATTCCCGATTCTTCTGGGACAGGGAGGGGAAATTACCATTCCCCAGTTATTACAAGATGCTCTCAAGGTCGATCGGGGAGATATGCTGGTGCTACTCCAAATAGGTAATTTGATTGTGCTTGCTCCCAAACAACCTCAAGTTCCCCAACTAATCGATCGGATTGCAACTATTATGGAAAGTGAAAATGTGGGTTTGACTGATTTATTGGCGGGTTTAGAGGCCGAGCGAGAGGCGATTTGGCAGGAGAAACATTCTTGATGCGTAGGATATTTGCAGACTCCAGCGTGTTAATTGCCGGATGCGGATCGCGAACAGGAGCTAGTCGTGCTGTGCTGACAATGGCAGAAATAGGTCTTTTCAAGTTGGTTGTATCTGACCAAGTTTTGGAGGAATGCGATCGCAATTTACGCAAAAAAATACCTGCGTCTCTGCCAATTTTTACAGAGTTGCTAGCTACTATTAACCCCGAAATTCAACCCGATCCATCCCTCGAAGAATCATCGCGGTGGGCGGCTATTATTGAAGCTAAAGATACCCCGATTTTAGCGGCGGCTGTTCTGGCAAATGTCGATCGCCTGTTGAGCTTAAATACCAAAGATTTTACGTCCGAAGTTGCTGCACAAAGCGGGTTAATGATTCAAACTCCAGCAGAATTTGTTACAGAAATCCGAGAGATTGTAGGAAAAGGTTTGTCGTCAACGTGATTCGAGGGTGATGAGCGACGTATCAGAAAGGCGATCGCACTTAGTTTTGTTCGTAAGGGCGATCGCACTTCGCGCACCACAATCTATTCTGGTTTCATCCAACCTTTAACGATCGCCTTCCCGACATTGACATAAGGATTGTCTAAAAACTCTTCGATCGCAGCTTCACCACCAGCCTGCAATGCACCAACCGCACGACGCTTGAAACTGGGGGTAGTTTCATCATTAACGTGAGCAATCTTTTCCGCATCAGTAGCGGTGGGATTACTTACCTCTAATTGTTTGAGCAGTTGTTGAATTTCTTTTGCTGAAGCCGCAAGAGTTTGTTTCTGTTCTGATTGTTGGACAAAAGAGTTGTTGTCAGAGCTGGCATTCTCACCCATAGCCCCAACCTGACCATGATTATTATAAGAAGTTTGTGACACTACTTTACTCTCGGATACGGGTTTATACTCTACATTTCCATCGACGTTTCCTTGAACCAAGTTGCCCTGAAAACTACTATTATTCATGTCTACAGATTTACGTTCCATAACTGCTAGCATCCTCAATTGCTAATGTTTACTTTTAGTGTTATGTTAGCTCAATTACCAGAAAGATACGAAGTATTACCACCGACATTTCCCTGTATTAAGTTACCTTTTACTTCACTATTGTTGATACATATTTCATAAGATACGTTGTTTTTTTCTTTTTCTATAAAATCATATATGCCTAAAACTATCTGTTTGAGTTTTGCTAGTTCATCCGTAACAAATAGCGTTTTGTCACCTGAATTTAGAGTAATTAATAGACCGTGGTATTTGGGCTTTTTCAAGTTCCAAACTACACCTCCAATTGCAACCAATACCAACAAACCACCTAGTGCACTGTTACCTATACCAGCTATCAATGAAGCAAAAAAAATACTGACAATTATCGACCAAGGAATCGTTCCAATATCGACCGCTCCTTCACTAAAACTTGTTATATTGTGAGTTTGATAAACAGTATTTGAAAAACGAACTGTTCTTTGGGTTATAGTAATAACTTGATTTCGTTCTAAAGCGATGCTCTGATTACTTCCCAAGAGGTTTGGTGTTGCCATTTATTATACCTATAAAATTGATGTTTGATGCTATGTGACGACACCCTTTTCAGCTCTGAGGCACAACTACGCGCCTGTTAATAAACACTCTAGTAAGATGCTTGTGTCTGCTTTACTGATACTAAACCGATCGCACAAAAATTAAAAGCGGAAAAAGACGGATTTTTCTTAAATTATTGTAAACTACGGAAAAAGACGGATCGAGACGGATAAAGTCGGCTATAATAACCACTGTCCTCCCACATCCCGGATGATGCGCCTTCAAGAAATACTTCAATTTATAGATGATGCTGTCTACGCCAAGACAGGCAAACATTTAAATGACTTGCAGCGCGGAATTATTGAAGGAACGCTGAAGCGTCAAAAGTATGATGACATTGCAGAAAATTGTGGTTGTTCAGCGGGTCATGCTAAGGATGTAGGTTACGAGCTTTTGCAAATGTTATCTGATGTCTTTGATGAAGAAGTTGATAAAAAAAATCTTAAATCAGTCGTAGAACGGCAAGGTGCTCTAAATATTTCTTTGGGTGCTCGAAGCTTTAATAGCAATAATAATATAATCGGCTGTGTAAACATGGGTTCCGAACAAACAATTCCTACGCCAGATAAAAGTCAGCCGGAAAATCCCGACTTGCAGGATGAAAGCAAAAATCAAACTAAGATTGAAACAATAGATAAATTACGGCAGTTTGGCTTAAGCGATGAGCAAATTGCCGAAGCGCTAGATCTACCTTTAGAGCAGGTTAAACAGGTGGACTTGGAGGAATAAATTCTGCGCCCTGTGCGAATTTTACTAAAGTGAAACTAAAAAAGGAGATATTTCAGGCGTTGTGCATAATTCCCAGAAACCGGGTTTCTTCCGAGATATTTAGCCACCCAACCCAAATTTTGTAAGAAACCCGGTTTCTTAGCCTTTGCATACTTCCCAGAAACCGAATTGGAGAATCAATTGAAAATCAAAATTATCATTCACGAAGCAGAAGAAGGCGGATACTGGGCAGAAGTTCCTGCTATTCCTGGCTGTGCAACAGAGGGAGAAACCTTCGAGGAACTACTGCAAAACCTCTAGGTCGCGATCGAAGGTTGCCTTGTTGAACTAAAATAAAATATCCCCAGATATTTTCAGCTATGAACACAAAACTCATTGAATCCTTAGTACAAATCATTCAGACGCTCTCAGAAGAGGAGCAATTGCTAATCAAAGCAAAATTGTTTAGCAACATCCCCTATCCTTCTACTGTGGAAATAACCCAGTTAGCCCAAAGCGGGAGAGCATTTCAATTCCTGCACGATGAACCTGATATTTACAACCTTGAAGATGGAGAGCCAATTTAGTGAAGCTAAAAAAAGGAGATATTGTTTTAGCTGAATTTCCCTTTACAGATTTGAGTTAGAAAAAGTTACGTCCGGCTTTAGTGCTGTGGGCAAGTTCAACTATAGATGAAATTACTATCTGCTTCATTTCTTCGCAAAATGTCACTAGCCTAAGTTCAGATGAATTTACTTTAAATGCTTCCGATCCAGAATTTTTTAGTACGGGATTAAGAGTATCTTCTAAAGTTAGAGTGACTCGGATTGTCAGCCTTGAACAGAGATTAATCGTGAGACGATTGGGCGAGTTAGAAAGTCAGCAAATGCAGCAATTGAATGCAACTATAATACAAGCATTTCAATTAGTATAGCCTTGTTGAGTCTCGCGCGCTTGCCGGAAACGATCGCAAATCCCTGCAATAAAAGTTTCGCCATGATTTCAAACCAGCACCGGACGACTTCTCAGCGGCACAAGAATTTCATGCAAAACACTAGGCTTCGCACTAAGATATACTTCACCACAATTACCCTCGTTATATCCGACAACAATAGCCCCGATCGCACTACCGATTTCAGGATACATCTCTTCACTCATCTCTCCCTCATCCAAAAAGTCTGGAATTTTAATCAAACCTTTGACACCATCTTCACCAATATTAACAAACACTCCAAAGGGAGCATGATATTCAACTTTACCCAGCAAAAACTGCCCCAATCTGTACTTTAATTTAATTTGTTCCCAGCTTTGACTATCCATAATATTCACTGTGGTTTGAGGACTCGTGGAAATTGGTTGAGTATGGCAAACAAGCGTTGAGGTACAATTACCTCAATTCGCTCGTAACCGTCTTTTTCATCATAGCGATATTCCAGCGACTTGAAATACTGCTCATAACTTGACCGATCAATTGAAACCTCCAGTATCCCTTCTTTATAGCTTTGATTATACTCTTCTGCAATACTTCGATCGTTGGGGCCGGCAAAATAGCAATTTCCATCGACATAAGGAGGATTGTAGGGAAAATCGACTGGTTGAAATCCCTCTTTCAGTAATTTCTGACCTTTGCGTTTTTGAGGTGCTTTGTAAATCGTAATGATTTGGGGGGATTGTGACTGACTAGGTTCCATGTAAAATGCTTCAAATCTCCCTACACTTTCCTTCACTAAATGCTTGTTCTGCTTGTCGAATCAAGGGGTCAAATTTGCCTGCTTTCAAATCCTCTTCGATTTGCCGATCCCAAAGAGATTCTTGGAACTCTTCAAGCCATTCAAAAAACTCTGCGAGTTCATTTTGTGGAAGTTCCCTTACTGCTGTCTTGAGTTCTGTAATGTTCATGGGTAAGTAATTTTTTTCGTAATATTCGTTTACCTGTTTGCTCTAATTATATAGCATCGATCGACATCACCGACCTTCGCCATCACATTATACCAAAGGGTGCATCTCACTTTTGAAGAGGGCGAAGCATGACCGCATATAAGTTATTAGTTATAATTTTATATTGACTGCGGTCATGCTTCGCCCCTACAAACATATTTGCTTGCATTGAGATGCACCCATACCAAATCTCCTTCTATTACCTCTCTTCAGTCTCGCGTTTCGCCGACTTGGTTGTTCCTGTAGAAGTGATTTCAATCGTCTGGTGACTGACAAATTAGTAGCATGGAAAGAGGAATCTTCGTCTGTGGATGTATCGGTTCCTGGAATTCGCACACTCTCCAGCCGGATTCCGATACTTGTTGAAACCAGGAACTAACTGTGCGGAAATACCAGGGCATCGGCTCTCGAAAAGCTCCGCCGAAATTGTCGAAAGTCTCGATTTTCCATCCGTCAACATAGGGCTGTTGCTGACACGCTGTGAATGGATGAACTGTCTGGATTAGCAAATGTCCGTTTGAGACTGTTGCTTGGCGCAACGATCGCAATAAATCTCCAATTTCCTCGCCGAGTAGCGAAAAATTGCAGACAATCCCATCGTAGGATTGACCGAGTATCCCTGGATTGGCAATAATCTCATCGTAGCCGATCGCCCGAAAACAACCGCTGCTTTTCTCACGAGCGCGATCGATCAAACCACGGGAAGCATCAACTCCAACCACCTCTACACCGTGCTTTGCTAAGGCGCGCCCCAGCCAACCTTCACCGCATCCGACATCCAGCACTCGCCGATGCCCGTAGCGCAGCACAGCTTGTAGAATAGCCTCATCCGTTGCTGCGCGGCGACTTTCGATCGAATTTTGCTCGATCGCCCGCGTCCATGCGTCAGCATTAGCTTCCCAACTCTTTTGAATTTGTTGTTCAGGGCGATCGCATTTCATGGTAATTCTATTCTTGGTACTAAGACTTACGAAGAAATCTGATTTTGAATCCGATTCTGCGTAAGTCCTGAGTATATAAAAACGAGTTCAGAAAGAGCGATTCTTAAACCCATCTACCCACAACAACCCTCACCGTTCCATCCGCCAAAGTTTCCTCTTCTTCCACATTAAAACCCTCAGACTCCACCGCCGCCATCAAACTTTTGCGCGCGTATTTCTGACTGATTGAATTAACAAAATCCTGCTGGTTAATGCGAGCGCCCCAAAAATCCGCCACCAATTCATAATCCTCTCCGCTGCGCCGAAAACCCAAATCGTAACCGTTGGACTGCCGAATCACGTACTCGGCATTAGTTTTCTCGCCATGATAACCCCGCACCTGCACATTGCACTCTACTTGATAACCCAACTCTTCCAACACTTGATGCAGCAGTTCGCCGTTTTTGATCTGAACCTTGATCGTTGTGAAGTGTGACATATCACTTTCGGATTTTTGTGTGAAACGCTGATTTGATTATAATAACATAAATAGCAACAGTCAATAAGTTAGGACTTACGCTATTTAACCCGATATTTACGAAATATTGCGGGTTTTGCTTTTTTTGCGCCTGCAATTAAACCCGGTTTCTGGCAGCTTGGTACCCAGCGTCATGCCCTTGCCAAAATTTAAGTTTTAAATCGCTCTACCGATTGTCAACTTTCGTGTCTCGCCAGTTAATTACCAATTCCCCAATTTCCCAATCTAAAATCTACAATCTAAAATCTAAAATAGTATGATTTCCGACAATTCTAACCAACCCAGAGAATATGATGCCGTCCTCGGCGGTCAAAGTCAAATCCCGATCGCCGCCGCCGTTTTGGGAGGCATCGCCGGAGTCAAGCAGCGCTTGCACAGTCCTAGTGTCGAGCCACGCATGGCCGCCGTTAAAGATGCTCCTAAATACGGAGACGCCGGTTTGAATTTAGCAATTGCAGCCCTGCTAGATCCCGCACCAGAAGTGCAGCGAGTTGCTTATTCAGTTTTGCGACAAAGGACAGAACCTTTTGTCCGCCAAGCTTTAACAGAATTCGTGCCTTACCAGTTGTTTGACTGCATCCGCACTGTGAAAACTGGGACAAATGTAGCGATTAGTCCCGGAGGATCTCGCACGGCGAGTTTGCACAGCAAAATAATTAGAATTTGCGATTTAGAGACAGGAGAAATACTCTATACTGTAGACAAGTATCCCCGCGCTCAAGAAACTTTTGTTCTTTGCCAAGAAACCGAAGTTTTTGTCAGGAGCAGAAATCTTCCGAAACACCGCGCGATCGAAATTTGGCAGGGAGGAGAATTGCTGCATACTTCCCTCGGACACGAAGGAGAAATTACGGCAATTGTCATCAGTCCCGACAGTCGAGTTATCGCCACGGGTTCGGCAGATACTACAATCAAAATTTGGGATTTAGAGAGCGGAAAGTTAATTTGTACTTTTGGCAGTCATTTAACTTGGGGAGCTCATAAAGGAGGAATTGCGAGTTTGGCTTTTAGCCCGATCGCACCAACTCTCGCGCTTCAGCAGTTCTGATGGTACCATTAAAATCTGGAACCTCGGCAGCCGAGAATGCTCCCAAACAATTAAAGGTTATGCCAATTGTCTAGCTTTCAGTCGAGACGGGCAGACTTTGGCTGCTGGCGGCTGGGACAGAAACATTCAACTGCGCCAGCTATCGCATCCGGATAGTCCAATAACTTTGGCAGGGCATTTTAACTCGATAAATGCGATCGTCTTTAGTCCCGACGGGCGCACTGTTGTCAGTGCTAGCGCCGACGGCAATCTCAAATTATGGAATGCCCGCACCGGCGAACACATTCACACTCTCACCGGACATCAAAGCTCTGTCAATTGTCTTACTTTTAGTAGCGATGGCGAAACTATTATCAGCGGCAGTTTAGACAAAACTATCAAATCTTGGGGAATTAATTGAAGGCAGAAGGAATAAGAAATAACGCAGAAGTCAGAAGGAAGGGCAATATCAAATCCGCCCTTCATCGTCCTGTATTCATCTCTCTTATCTCCCTCTGTGTTCTCTGTGTTCTCTGCGGTTAAATAATTCCGATGCAACCGGAAACGATATAACATCTCTGGGAACAGTAAAAACCGTTTGTTACTCTTCCCAGAGCGTCCCGGCACACCAAAGCTGATATACATATAGCGAGTGTCCCGCACACCAAAACACCGTGTAAAAGCAAAACACAGATGTGGCCCTTGGAAAAAGCAAGAGGAAATGACGAAGAGGGAAGGGGCAATCGACAATCGACGGCATGGGGCAAGTGCAATGCGAGAACTTCCTAACCGTCGGGCCCGGTGGTTATATTTCAAAATTCGCGATTTCCGATTCCTAGGTGCGTAAATATACGCAAGCAAATATAATAACTTTATAATTCTAGGTCTTGTGCAAGCCGAGGATTGCGAAACTTCTTTTTGCACTACTACACATACTTAGGGTAAAAGTATCGATTCGCAACCATTATTCAGCTTGTTGTCAATTTCTGAATAGTCGCCACACAACCGGGCAAGCCACGATTTATGAATCCTTGACACTAGCTTGAAATTATCGAATCTTCCTCAGATGAGTATCGCAACGAACTGTAATATTTGATTGAAAAAGTTTATGCTTAAAAGATAGGCAGGGGTTAAATATAACAGTGCTTCCCTGAGTAACCATGTCACACTGCAACCAATCCATCTATGCTTCCAGCAATGCCACAGAAATCTGCGGTACTACTGCCAGTTGGCAGGAAAAAGCCGATCGACTAACGGTAGAATTAGGCAACACGCGCGATCGGCTTCAGGCAGAAATCGATCGCCTGAAACAAGACAACCAAACCCTGCACGCCGCTGTCAGTTGTGCTCCAGTTTTCCTGTGGGCAACCGACAAAGACGGCAGGTTAACCCTTGCAGCAGGCAAAGGATTGGAAAATTTGGGGCTCGAACCGGGTGAGGCTGTCGGAGAGTCGATTTTTGCAGTTTACAGCCAGCCAGATATCTTAGAAAATATTGCCCAGGTACTAGCAGGAAACGATCGCACTTGGAATGCCCAACAGGGGGATTTTATTCACGAAATTCGATCGGCACCGCTGCAAGACGCAAACGGCGAAGTTGTCGGGGCTGTCGGTGTTTCTACTGATATTACCGAGCGCGAGCGAGCCATGACAACTCTCTCTCTTTCAAATCAAGAATTAGAAGACAAACTTACTCTGCAAACGGCAGTCTCGAATGCAGCACTAGCCGAAAGCGAAAAAAAGTACCGCAACCTCGTAGAAACCTCCCAAGAGTTGATTTGGTCGATCGACATTCAAGGCATCTTGACTTTTGTCAATTCCGCCGCCAAAAGGATCTACGGTTACGAACCCCTAGAAATGATCGGTCGTCGCTTTGCAGATTTTTTGATTAAAGAAGAAAAAGCCAGACAAATAGAAATATTTGCCCAACTCTTAGCAAGAACCAGCCTTCAGCCACAAACCCCTAATTTGCCTTACGAAATAGTACACATCCGCAAAGACGGTACCGCCGTCCACCTGCGCGTCAACAGCATCGTCAACCAAGCTGAAAACGGCGCTATTTTAGGCCTGTGCGGAACGGCGACAGATATTAGCGATCGCAAGCGCTCCGAAGAAGCACTCCAAGAAGCTACAGACCAACTTCGCGCCGTCTTGGATGCCGTACCCGGACTGATTTCTTGGGTCAGTTCAGATTTGCGGTATATTGGAGTCAACCAGCACTTAGCAACCTCGTTCAAACGGTCTCCTGAAAGTTTTGTCGGGGAAGAAATCAACTTTCTCGACAAAGGCTCAACTTTTGGACAACTGATCCGAAACTTTTTTCACAGTTCATGTCAGCAAACCTCCCAAGAAATAGATATAGAAATTAACGGCTTAGCCTGCAATTATTTAATAGTAGCTCAAAAATATCATCAAGGAACCGCAGCAGTTTCCGTAGGAATAGACATTACCGAGCGCAAGCGCGCCGAAGCTCAAAAAAGCCAATTAATCGTTTCTTTGCAAGAGTCTGAATGCAAATTTCGGAGCCTTTACGAAGCCACCAGCGACGCAGTAATGCTGATCGAAGAAGACAATTTTTTTGACTGCAACCTCGCCACCCTAGCAATTTTTGGTTGCAGCAATCAAGAACAGTTTTACGGCAAGAAACCTAGCGAATTCTCCCCGGAATTTCAGCCTAACGGACAAGACTCGTGCAGTCTAGCAACACAAAAAATATCCGCAGCAATGCAAACAGGTAGCTGTCGCTTTGACTGGGTGCACAAACGGCTAGACGATTCAGAATTTCCCGCAGAAGTGCTGTTAAATGCAATGGAAATTAACGGTAGAAAAATAATTCAAGCAGTAGTGCGGGACATTACAGATCGCAAGCGCGACGAAGATCGCATCAAAGCATCCCTCGCAGAAAAAGAAGTCCTCCTCAAGGAAATTCACCATCGCGTCAAAAACAACCTTCAAGTTATTTCGAGTTTGCTCAAACTTCAGTCCCGCTACATCCAAGACAGTCGCGTTAGTGAAATGTTAAAAGAAAGTCAAAACCGAGTCAGATCGATGGCCATGGTGCACGAACAATTGTATCAATCCAAAGACTTGTCAAACATTGATTTTGCTGAATACATCCAAAATCTTGCCCACAATTTATTCCAAGCTTATGAAATTGATACAGAAGGCGTGAAGTTGCAAACAAATATTGCGCCGTGTTCTATGAATATTGATACGGCAGTTCCTTGCGGGTTAATTATCAACGAGCTTGTGACAAACTCGCTCAAGTATGCTTTTACAGGACAAACTCAAGGTAAAATAAAAATAGATTTTACTTTAGATAATAACCGGGTTTGCGTGCTAGCTGTGAGCGACAGTGGAATTGGTTTCCCTCCAGACTTAGATTATCGAAATGCCCGAACATTGGGTTTGCGACTGGTCGGGTCTTTGGTCAAGCAAATTCGGGGTAAAATAGAACTGTTAGAAACGGCTGGCACGAATTTTAAAATAACATTTTCCAAGCAAAATAGCACTTTAAGGAGACAACTTAATGTCAAATAAAAAAATTCTGATAGTTGAGGACGAAAGCATCATTGCGGAAGACATTTCCGACAGTTTAATATCTAGAGGGTATAGCATAACAGGTATTGTGTATTCCGGAGAAGAAGCGATTGAATCCGCAGCCGAATTCAGACCAGATTTAGTTTTGATGGATGTTAACCTCCAAGGAGAAATCGACGGAATTACAGCAGCAGAAGAAATTCGATCGCGCTTTCAGATTCCGGTAGTTTATTTGACAGCTTATGCGGACGAAAACACTTTACGGCGCGTCAATGCAACGAAACCTTTCGGCTATATTGTGAAACCATTTGAAGAAAAAAACTTGCACACAACTATTCAAATAGCTCTCCACCGACATCAGCATGACTGCTTGACAAACTTGCCAAATCGTTCGCTGTTACGAGAGCAGCTAAATCTGCTATTAGACAAGCAAAAAGAATTGCCCGAAATGATTCCCGTTGTCATTCTTAGTTTAGATAGAATTAACCGAATTAACAGTACCTTGGGGCACGATATCGGCGACTACGTACTTTGCAAAGTTGCTGAGCGGTTGAGCAACTGCACGGAGAAGATTAATATTGTGGCTCGTTTGGAATCTGCCGAATTTGCAATTGTTCTCGAACCAGTTGCCGAAAAACAGGATGCTGCCAAGATTGCTCGAAACATTTTAGATATTGTAGCCCAAGCTATGATTGTCAAAGGCTCGGAACTCTATGTCACGGCAAGTATGGGCATTTCTTTGTCTCCTGGCGACGGCAACGATGGAGAAGAGCTGCTAAAAAATGCTTATACAGCTATGTACAATTCTCAGGAAAAAGGTGGCAACAAGTATCAGTTTTATACGGCAAAAGTTGCGAATAATTATATCAATAAATTTACTCAAGAGACTTGCCTGCGTAATGCTTTAAAACGCTCGGAATTTGAAGTTTACTATGAGCCACAAATAGAAATTAAAACCGGAAAAATTATTGGTGCTGAAGCTTTGGTGCGCTGGAACCATCCAAAAAGGGGCAGAGTTTCCCCTGCGGAATTTATTCCCATGGCTGAAGAGATGGGCTTGATTGCACCGCTGGGCGAATGGGTGTTAGAGACGGCTTGCAGGCAAACTAAAGCTTGGCAAACAGAGGGTTTGCCTCCGCTGCGGGTAGCAGTCAACGTATCAGCCCGCCAGTTCGATCGCAAAAATTTGACCGAGAGAGTCAGCCAGATATTAAGAGAAACTCATCTAGATCCTAAATGTCTGGAATTAGAATTGACGGAAGGTTTAGTTTTGCAAGATGAAGCGGCAGCAGCTCAAGCTTTTACTGTGTGGAGAGATATGGGGATTAGGATAGCAATTGATGATTTTGGCACGGGATATTCTTCTTTGAGTTATCCGAAACGCTTGCCGTTTGATGCGCTCAAAATTGATAAGAGTTTTATTCGCGATATTGCTGACGATCGCCAAAATGCTGCGATTACAATAGCGATTATTCAAATGGCGCACTCCATGAATATGACTGTGATTGCTGAGGGGGTAGAAAATCAGCGGGAACTTTCTTTTTTGTGTGCACACGATTGCGACGAAATTCAAGGTCATTTTTTCAGTCAGGCTTTGCCAAAGGCTGAGTTTGAAGTGCTGCTCAAAAGCGATAAGTGCTGGAATTTTTAGGCATTGGGAATTGGGCATGGGGCATGGGGGATTGTTCAACAGTTGACAGTTGACAGTTGACTGTTGACTGTTGACTGTTTGATAGCGATCTTTACCTTTAAGTCCGAGGATTGGAGTAATGAATAGTCTAATACCATTTTTATAAAATTGTGCAATACGCTTGACCCCCCCTAGCCCCCCCTTGTAAAGGGGGGGACAAGAATACTGTTGCTTTTTTTTAATTGGTATAATTTTAATTTCTCCCGATCGGGGTTGGGGCTTTCAACCAATTCTTTCTGGTAATTTTCCGCAATGACTAATGACTAATGACTAAGAGGGCGGGCACTCAAGGCCGGGCCCCTACCAACTGACAACTTACTAATTTAAAAGATTCGCCCAACCAGCCAATTTCCCAGCCACAACCCGAAACCAGAAGTAGCCACTAACAGGATAAATGTGTAAAGCCCGCCATTGCCGATCGACCTTTCCCCAGCTACCATCCGCGCCACAACTCCCGCAATAATCCCGATCGCAGCCCAAGCCCCATAAACAGCCTGAGAGCCCGCCACAGCCAAGGCTTGGGGTAGAGCCTCCGCACCCGGCCCAGCCAAAGCCCCCGCCCACGCACCAATCAAGAGCCCGATCGCACCTCCAAGCCCGACGGGCCCACCAGAATGTACGCCTAGTTCCGCCGCCAGCCCGCACATCAAGCCCACAATCCCCCAACAAACCGCCTCCACTAACACCTTCAGCCAATTACCGGAACCCGTTCCAGCCATCAATCCCACCACTGTCAGCACTCCCGCTGCTGCCAAAACTACAGCCACGGCCCGGGACTGGGCCTCTGAACTGGCGATCGCCCCCAAACCAGCCCCAACTAGCGCCCAAGCAGCCCCTGTTGCGATTCCTCCCGCCTGAAAACCGGCGATCGACCCCCCCACAGTCCCAGCCAAAACTAACGCCGCCAGCCACACTCTAGGCGTTGCCGAACCCTCCGCCAGCAAAATCGCGGCCCACAACCAATCCGCACCCCAGATTAAAGTCAACATCCACATTGGGGCGTCAAATTTCGTCAAAATGTAGCCTGTCACAGCGTAACTCCCAACTGCGATCGCCAACTGCCCCCAAGGGAAGATGGAATATTTTTGAGATAGCCGCGGTTGTGAGTATGGAGTCGGAAATTCTTTTTTCCGGTTCGGGGTAAGGTAGGCATATTTTTGAGATGGCCGCGCTTCCCTCGCCACGGTGGGCCCCGATGGCTTTTTCCCCCCCCACGTTTGGCGATTTTGAGTTGTAAATCGTTTCTTGTTTTTCGGGTTGTTTGGAGTGGAAATTTTGTGGGATGCGGCTTTTTTTTGCCGGCTTTGAGTGCGCTGGGAACCGGGCTTGCGGGCTGATTTTGCCGATCGCCTTCTCAGCGGCTTTTCGGGCGGCTTTTCTGGTGGTGATGGTTGCGGTGGCTGCTGAGATGGTTTGTCGATCGCCGGAGGTGGAGGCTGACTGAGAAATAACACCAACTCGTCGTAAGCTTGATTGATTTCTGTTAATCTTTGTTGGGCTTTTTGTTGCAGGCGATCGTTGTGTGCAAACCGATCGGGATGCCACACAAAGGCTAAATCCCTGTAAGCGCGCTTAATTTCTTCTGGGGAAGTTCCAGGCTCTATTTCGAGGATTTCGTAGCATCGATTAATGTCACCCATAAGCTTCGATCGGCTGGTGTTGTTCAACAGTTGACAGTTGACAGTTGACAGTTTGAGAGCTACCTCAACCGCTTAACTCCGAGGATTGGAGTAATGAATAGTCTGATTTTAATTTCTCCCTCAAAGCGAGAGACTTTCAATTAATTCTTTCTGGTAAATTTGCGATCGTACTTAACTACCAGCCGGGAAGTCTAAGGGTATATTCAGAGGGGGATGAATCTCAATTGCTGCGCGAAGTACCCCCGAATGAATTACCGCGCTTGATGAAAGGCTCGTCGGATGGAGGAACGGAAGCCGACAATTATTCTTGTACACCCCTTGATGAAGAGGAAATACTCTGATACTATATTAGTCAAGTGGGGGTGGAACTACCTCACTATAAAAAGCCTTTGAAAAAAAGGAAAAAGAAGCCTGCGGTCTAACTGTACCCAGTTGACCGCCAGATTCGTTCACTATCTTCTACCATTCTCAGCCAAGCTGCACATTAAGCCGATCGAGCGATTTTAGATTTTGGATTTTGGATTTTAGATTTGATAATTGGGAATGAGTTATTATATAAGGGTTTCGAGCTTGTTTAACGTTGCGTTCGGTTTTGAAACTGGTATGACAACTGGGTAGAATGGAAAAATAGTTTCGGGCGATCGCCATCTGTGTCAGTGTCGGAAAATCAACCTCCCACCTTCATCTTAGTTGACGGCCACTCCCTGGCCTTTCGTTCCTACTTCGCCTTTGCCAAAAGTCGAGACGGAGGCTTGCGAACTACCACAGGCATTCCCACCAGCGTCTGTTTTGGCTTTCTCAAGTCGCTGCTGGAAGTCATGGCCGCCCACGATCCCCAGTACATGGCGATCGCCTTTGACCTCGCCACGCCCACTTTTCGCCACGAAGCAGACGAAACCTACAAAGCCGGTCGTGCCGAAACCCCCGAAGATTTTATCCCCGATCTCAAAAACCTGCAAGAACTCCTGGGCTATCTCAATTTACCAGCAGTCACCGCTCCGGGCTACGAAGCGGACGATGTTTTGGGAACTTTGGCGAACAAAGCCAGCGCCGCAGGTTATGCGGTTAAAATCCTCACGGGCGATCGAGATTTGTTTCAATTAGTAGAAACCGAGAAACACATCAGCGTATTGTACTTGAGCACGGATGAACTCAGGCGATCGGGCAAAGGCAAATCCCAAGAATACGGCCCGGAAGCAGTCAAAGAAAAACTCGGAATTATACCAGCACAAGTAATAGATTACAAAGCCCTCTGCGGCGACAAATCCGACAACATTCCCGGAGTCAAAGGTATCGGCGACAAAACCGCCCTGCAATTACTGGAAGCTTACAATACCCTCGATGGCATCTATGCTGCGATCGACGAGATTAAAGGCGCAACCAAGAAAAAGCTCGAAGAAGGCAAAGAAGCGGCCTATCATTCTCAGAAGATGGCGACAATTATTCAAGAAGTTCCCTTAGAAATCAACTTAGAAGATTGTCAGCTTAAAGGTTTTGACGAAGCAGCATTGATTCCGATGCTGGAAAAGTTAGAATTTAAAACATTTTTAACCAAAGTCAAACAAATTCAAAAGCGTTTTGGCGGCACAGAAGAGCCATTGGCGGACAGTGGAACAGGCATCTTGCCTGTTTCTTTGGGCGGGCAAGATGCCCAACCCACAATCAATTCCTCAGACAGTGGAACAGGCATCTTGCCTGTTGCTTCGGGCGGGCAAGATGCCCACCCCACAATCAATTCCTCAGACAGTGGAACAGGCATCTTGCCTGTTGCTTCGGGCGGGCAAGATGCCCACCCCACAATCAATTCATCTGAAGATGAAGCATTAGCTTTCTACAGTCTTAAAGAAACCCTAGCCGCTCAACAAGCAAACCAACTACCAATTAAACCGCGAATCATTCAAACAACCGAACAGTTAAACGAATTAGTCCAACTCCTACAAACCCACACCGATAAAGCCTCGCCCGTGGCGTGGGATACCGAAACCACCGCCTTAGAACCGCGAGATGCCGAATTAGTCGGAATTGGCTGCTGTTGGGGAACCGGAGAACAAGATTTAGCTTACATTCCCACGGGACACAAAACCGGCACAAACTTGGACAAAGCCACGGTTTTAAATGCTTTGCGTCCGATTTTGGAAAGCGAGAATTATCCCAAGGCGCTGCAAAATGCTAAATTCGATCGCCTAATATTGCGCTGTCAAGGAATCAAACTCGCCGCCGTCGTCTTCGACACCATGCTAGCCAGTTACGTACTCAACCCAGAAACCAGCCACAGTCTCAGCGAATTGTCAAAGAAATACTTAGTCGATTCAGAAGAAAATCACAGTGTCAGCGAACCATTAAGGGAATACTTACGCCATAATCCCAAAAGTTACAATCAATTAGTACCTAAAGGCAAAACAATTGCTGACATCAGCATTCCGAAAGTAGCTGGCTACTGCGGCATGGATGTTCACACTACATTTCAATTAGTAGGTAAACTTAGAGCCGAATTGGATAAAGCGGATAAAAATGCGCCATCTGAAAATTCTCTGCATCGATTGCTGCTGGAAGTAGAACAGCCCCTCGAACCTGTTTTAGCTGAAATGGAATACTGCGGAATTCGCATTGATTCAGCTTATCTCAATACCTTATCCCAAGAGCTAGAAATAAAATTAGCCAAACTCGAAGAAAATACCTATGAGGCTGCGGGAAGAAAGTTTAATTTAGGTTCACCGAAACAACTCAGCGAAATCTTGTTAGAAAAAATCCCCGAACAGTTTCAGAAAAAGTCTCGCAAAACCAAAACGGGATACTCTACAGACGCCGCTGTTTTGGATAAATTGCAAGGAGACCACCCGATTGTAGACGATTTATTAGAACACCGAACATTATCCAAATTAAAATCAACTTACGTCGATGCTTTGCCGCAGTTGGTGCGTGCAGATACCGGGCGAGTGCATACAGATTTCAACCAAGCTGCAACGGGTACGGGCCGACTTTCTTCTTCCAATCCCAATTTACAAAATATTCCGATCCGCACCGAGTTTTCGCGGCAAATTCGCAAGGCTTTCTTACCTGAGTCTGGTTGGCTGATGGTGTCGGCTGACTATTCTCAAATTGAACTGCGAATTTTGGCTCATTTGAGTCAAGAACCTGTGTTAATCGAAGCTTACAACAATAACCGAGATGTGCATACTCTGACGGCTCAACTGCTGTTTGAAAAGGAGGATGTCACGCCGGATGAACGGCGGTTTGGGAAAACGATTAATTTTGGGGTAATTTATGGTATGGGGGCGATCAAGTTTGGTCGTTCGATGGGCAAATCTTCCGCAGACGGTAAAAAGTTTATTGAACGATTCAACCAGCGTTACAGTAAAGTCTTTGAATTCTTGGAAAAAGTAAAAAAAGAGGCGATCGCCCTAGGCTACGTTTCCACTATACTAGGCCGCCGCCGCTACCTCAACTTCGAGAGCGACACAATCCGCAGGTTAAAAGGCAGCAACCCGGAAGACATTCACTCCGATAGACTTAAATCTCTCAGCAGAGATGACGCCCAATCTTTGCGCGCCGCAGCAAACGCTCCCATTCAAGGCTCAAGTGCTGATATCATTAAACTTGCCATGATTGAGGTAGACAAAATTTTGCAAAACTATCAGGCGCGGCTGCTGCTGCAAGTTCACGATGAATTAATATTTGAAGTCCCTCCCGATGAATGGGAAGAATTGCAGCCAAAAATTAGAACGGCGATGGAAAGTGCTCTGCCGCTTAGCGTACCCCTGATAGTTGATATCCACGCGGGGCAAAATTGGATGGAAACTAAATAAAAAAAAGAAAACCATGACACAAAATAAAATCTCCCTTTCGCCTACAATCACCAGCTTGAGCGCAGTTGCTCTGCTTTTCCTACTCTCCGGCTGTCCGCAAAAGCTACCGCCCAACAATTATGCTGTCAAACGAGTCAGCGACGGCGATACTCTTGTCGCCAGCGATGCCGCCGGCAAAGATATTAAAGTGCGTTTTGCCTGCGTAGATGCACCAGAAATTGCTCACACTAACGCCGAAAAAAATAGCAAAAAAGCAGCATATAAAAATCAGTTTAAGTGGGGTAATCTAGCCGAGCAAAGAATGCAGCAACTCGTCAAAGAAGGGGGCGGTCGCGTCGTTTTGACAGTCACTGATACTGACCGCTATGGCCGTAAAGTTAGCGAAGTTCGCTTGCCAAATGGCACATTTGCTCAAGAAGTTTTGCTGCGCGAAGGATTAGCAATGGTTTACACTCCATACTTAAAAAACTGTCCGAGTGCAACTGTTGTGCAACAAGCGGAAGCCGAAGCCAAGAAAAATCGCCGCGGTATTTGGGGAGATTCTAAGTTTGTGCCAGCTTGGGATTTTCGGCACAGCGATAAATGAAGGAAGAAGGAAGAAGGAAGAAGGAAGAAGGAAGAAGGAAGTAAATGTAGGGTGCGTCGCCACGAACAACTCTCGTTGCTATTGAGAGATCTCATAGCGACGCACCCTACCACTTATAACTTCCACAAGTTTGTGGGATGGGCGTCCCGCCCGCCCTTTTTGGACGGGCGGGACGCCCATCCCACAATAATAATAATTAAAATTGTAAATTATTTAATTCGCTATCCTAAGGAAGTAAATATAGGGTGCGTCGCCACGAACAACTCTCGTTGCTATTGAGAGATCTCTGATAGCGACGCACCCTACCACTTATAACGGGGATAAATAACCCGGATTTGGTATTATAGGGTAAATGATGTACTCAATCAAACTTCAAAAGCTTAGCAATACAGGTTTCGGTGTACCCAAATTTTTTGAAAAAGGCGATCGCAAAAAATCAACCTATGTGTATATTGACATCAGCAAAATTATGTTGTTGATGTGGTATCTGCGAAGCTTTATCAGACATTTGAGAAACCAGGTTTCTAGACACCGATGCGGAGCATCCTAATTTAGTACAATACAACGAGGATGAGGTTCTGCTCGTAGTGTCCGCAATCTGTGGAATTTGGGCAATAGCTGATATCAAATCCGCCCTTCATCGTCCTGTATTCATCTCTCTTATCTCCCTCTGTGTTCTCTGTGTTCTCTGCGGTTAAATCATTCCGATGCAACCGGAAACGATATGACGGCAGATTCATCCAAGGTCAGACATGAGTTCGAGGGGAGCATCTCACTTTCGCAAAAAGCATTTTTTTTACAGTGCTGTCCTCGAAGAGCGTGCTTTACAAAGCTTTGCTGTGCTCCCGACAGCACTACAAATGCAAAACCCAGATGTACCCAGTTCGATCGCATTTTTAGGCGACTTTTTTTTGGGAAAAGTCAACAAATGTGATAGGCTCCAGATAAATCAATAGACTGCCGCGAAAAGCGGTCTATTGCAATCACCCAGAAATTAGTTTGAGGGGACATCAATGAATATCAAACATCTGACTATCTCCGGGATTGCACTGCTGTTGGGTACTGCAATCGTAGGAAATGCTATTGCTCAAGAACTAACCAACGAGCAAAAAACTGTTACTTGTCGCTTGAAAACAGAAGTTGACCAGCGTTCAAGCAACGGTCAAAAATTGGTGTTTTGGCCATTGATAGGCACTGTTCGCAAACAAGTTTCATCTCCTTTTAGAGCAACGCTGCATCCAGATATTGAGTATGTTTTTGTAGCCACTTGCGACGGAAATTGCCAGGATTTAAACCTAACCCTCAAGGATGTCAACACTGGCCAAGAAATCGGTACGAGTCAAAAGACGGGCGAACTGGTATCAATCTCTTTTACTCCGCCATCCCAAGGGGAATATCAAATCACTGCCAAGCCTGGCGAATGTACGAAGGAAGAGGGTTGCAGTTTTGGTATGGGAATCTTCGTTCCTGCCTCTGCTACCGTACCTAATGCTTCAAAACTTCCTGCTGAATTAGCACAATTTCGACTTTGCCAGTAGAAGAATAGCGATAAGTTGGGGATCATCTCATTTTGGCAAAAAGCTTTTTTTGTTGTAGTGCGAGCTTAAGAGCTCGCTTGGTTTTAACAGCAAGCGAGCGGGGACAGCACTACAAACTCCAAACTGAGATGCTCCCATAAGTTGATAAGTTGTGAGTTGCGAGTAGAGTAGAGGCTTGAATCGCCAATCAAATTTATAACTCGCAACTTATCACTCGCTACTTATAGCGGTTCTCCTAAATATGAGTTATGCCAAATTCTGATACGATCGCCCTGAGAGCACACACGGAGAGCGTCTTTACCGGACAGAAGCCTCAGGCAGCCTATAGGAAAGGAACTATCGCTTACCTTTTTCCCCATTACCAATTACCTTTTTCTCAATTACCCTTTACCATAAGCGTGCCAGATCTATCTGAGAAAGGCTATATATAGCAACCGCCCGACGGTGAGGACGTTCCTAATGTCTTAAACCCTGGCTTTTATTGCTTCTTGCTTCTGCCTTCTTGCTTGTGCCATAATTTTTTAACCATAACTCCCCCAAACTGTAAAGCAGGTCGAGGTGTGGAACCCTGCAAAGACCCCATAACTGCCGAAAATTGGCCCTTTGCCAGAACTTTATTTACCCTCAGGCAGGCATCAATTAGAATAATAGATAATGCCCCTCAGGGTGACGAGTATATTGCCCATGTCTTCAACCTTAGCCTCGAACAATCAATCCCAGAACAATTCTCAAATAGGTTTTAAAAGTCTGTTGGGCCGCTTGGGTATCAGGCAAAAAATCGGGTGCGGATACGCCTTGGTCATTGGTATTGCCATTTTGGGCGCCGCCGGGGGACGGGGAGTAGAGTCATATCACAAACAGCAAGTGAGAGAAAAACTCGCGATCGACCGAGATAAAGCCGAAATCCTCACCAATCTGAATAATAGCGCCCAGGAAGTCAGAATTCACCAGCAATCACTGCTGAATCTGACGGGACAACCGCAAATTTTCGATCGCGAACGATCGGACTTTTTGACTCGCGTTGCTCAGATGAGCGGACAGCTAGAACAACTGCAAAGCCAATCGCCGTCGGCTTCTGCCGATGTTACAAAAGATTACCAAGAGATTCAAGAGTTCGCCAAAGCCCACAGCAAAACCGTAGAAGCTTACTTCCAACAAGTCCAGAAACTGCTGGGGAATGCCAAGTTATCTGGTTTGAATCCGCAGCAGCGGCAGGTATTCCAGCGGAATTTGAATAATTTTGCCACGGGGAACAACGCTTTTAAACTCGAACAGTTTTCGCAAGATTCAGCCAAACTGGCTGGCACTTTTCGAGACAAAGCAGACGAGGCATTTAGAACCTACGAGAAAGCTGAACAACTCGGAACTCTGATTCTGCTTGGTTCTCTGTTGGCATCAGCGATTATCGCCACCTTACTGGCAATATACACCAGCAGGGCGATCGCCCGACCACTACAAGCCGCCACCTTCATCGCTCAGCGAGTGTCAGAAGAATCGAACTTTGACCTGCAAGTACCCGTTACCACCTCCGACGAAGTAGGAATGCTGGCAATTTCGATCAACGAACTGATCCAAAGAGTCGCGGAATACACGGAAGACTTGCAAGAAGCAAAAATAGCAGCCGAAGCTGCCAACCGCTCGAAAAGTGCATTTCTCGCCAACATGAGCCACGAACTCCGCACCCCCCTAAACGCCATCATCAACTACAGCGAAATGCTGCAAGAAGATGCTCAAGATTCCGGCTCCGAAGACTTTCTCCCCGACTTAGAAAAAATTCAAACCGCAGGCAAACATTTGCTCGACATGATCAGCGATATCCTCGATATTTCTAAAATAGAAGCAGGTCATGTGACGCTTTATTTGGAACACTTCGATGTGGCGACGATGATTGAAGAAGTGATGACTACGGCTCAACCGCTAGTAGAGAAAAAAGGCAATGCTTTAAGGCTGCAAGCAAAAGGCGAACTCGGCATGATGTACGCCGACCAACCGAAAGTCCGGCAAATTCTCCTCAATTTGCTCAGCAATGCTGCCAAATTTACCGAAAAAGGCGTCATTACTATCGAGATAGAAAAAGTTAAAAATGAAAATCCAAAACCTAAGAAAAGGAATAAAAATAAAAATAATGCTGTTAATTCGGGTTCAAACTACAGTTCTCAATTTTTAATTTTTCGAGTCAGCGATACTGGGATTGGGATGACAGACGAACAATTAGAGCAGATATTTAAACCTTTTACTCAAGCTGATCCTTCGACTACTAAGAAGTACGGCGGGACGGGTTTGGGATTGACAATTAGCCAGCGTTTGTGTCAAATTTTGGGTGGCGAAATTAGCGTTGAAAGTGAGAACGGGAAAGGTTCAGTTTTTATTGTCAGTCTCCCGGAACGGGTGGTGATGCAGGCATGAAAACAGTTGACAGTTGGCAGTTGGCAGTTGGCAGTTGGCCGTAGGGGAGCATCTCACGCAAGGCGAATATATCCGTAGGGGCGAAGCATGACCGCAGAAAATATGGGATTATAACTAATAACTTATATGCGGTCATGCTTCTTCAGGCTTCAAAAACCAGATGCACCCGGCCGTAGGGTGCGTCGCCATCAACAATCCCTACAAAGATCAACAATCTCCGAGCGACGCACCTGACAAAATTAATCAGCAGTCATTAGTTGTTGTTATACACTGGAAAAATGGGCAAGTACAGAAACCGCCATATCGGGCGCGGACATCAATAGCTTGATGAATCGATCCCCGAACCCTATAGCATAAATGGAATAAGAATTAAATAACTTACAATTTTAATTATTGTGGGATGGGCGGGACGCCCGTTCTTTATAGACGGGCGTCCCGCCCATCCCACAAGCTTGTGTAAATTATTTAATTCGCGATCCTAAGTGTAATGAATCAGGCGCGAAGCTGATTTTGACACGGATACACGGATTAATTATTGAGTAATCCTAACATTTTCTTCACTTCGGCTAAAGGCATATAAGGCTGATTTGCATTTTCTTCTTTTGCCACCCTCAAATCAATCAAATCTTCTATATCAGCAATTAATTCTTGCAGTGCTTCAAATTTTTCATAAAGAATCACGGCAAATTCTTTTTTGCCGTTTTTGGTGATAAATTCAGGATGTAATGGAATCATCTATATTTCGTCTCGGCGTTGAAATGTAAATAGTTTTTATATATTTGAGGACTTGAGTCCTCTGATTTTAGGCGGACTAAAGTCCTCACTACAAACCTGCGGATTAAAGTCCTCACTACAAACCTGCGGACTAAAGTCCTCACTACAAATCTATGCTGAAACACAGGGCGGAAATACCTATCTCAATATACGGGAACACCGATCGCCCGATCGCCCTTAACTCTCTACAATGACAACTATACGGGCAATCGAGCCATTGCCTTGACAGCAGTCATGTTTTTGAATTCAGGGAATTAAAATTTATGCAACCAAATAATCCGAACCAATTTACAGAAAAAGCCTGGGAAGCCCTAGCCCGCACTCCAGAAGTGGTCAAAACAGCCCAGCAGCAGCAGCTAGAAAGCGAACACTTGATGAAGGCGTTGCTGGAACAAGAATCGGGACTCGCTAGCAGCTTGTTTAACAAGGCGAAAGTGTCTGTAGCAAAATTGCGCGATCGCACTGATGAGTTTATCAGCCGCCAGCCCAAAATCTCTGGAAGCGGCGGCAATGTTTATCTCGGCCGTTCCCTGGACAGCCTGCTAGACAGGGCTGAAGCTTATCGCAAAGAGTACGGTGATGAATTTATCTCGATCGAGCATTTGATCCTGGGTTACGTTAAGGACGATCGCTTTGGCAAAAATCTACTGCAAGAATTTAAACTAGATGAAGCCAAGCTTAAAGACATCATCGCCCAAGTCCGGGGGAACAACAAAGTGACAGACCAAAATCCAGAAGGCAAATATGAAGCGCTGGAAAAATACGGCCGAGATTTGACAGAAGCCGCGCGTCAAGGCAAACTCGATCCGGTAATCGGACGAGATGACGAAATCCGCCGCACGATTCAAATTTTGAGCCGCCGCACCAAGAACAACCCCGTACTGATTGGGGAACCGGGAGTTGGCAAAACTGCGATCGCCGAAGGACTCGCCCAACGAATTATTACCGGAGATGTGCCGCAATCTCTCAAAGACAGACAATTAATTAGCTTAGATATGGGCGCGTTAATTGCCGGTGCAAAATTCCGGGGAGAATTTGAAGAACGCTTGAAAGCCGTGCTCAAAGAAGTTATGGATAGCAACGGCAAAGTCATCCTATTTATAGATGAAATTCACACCGTTGTCGGCGCCGGCGCCAGCCAAGGATCGATGGATGCTGGCAATTTGCTCAAACCGATGTTGGCGAGGGGCGAATTGCGCTGTATCGGCGCTACAACTCTCGACGAATACCGCAAGTATCTCGAAAAAGATGCGGCCTTAGAACGCCGTTTTCAACAAGTTTATGTCGATCAGCCGACAGTTGAAGATACTATTTCGATTTTGCGGGGTTTGAAGGAACGATACGAAGTTCATCACGGCGTTAAAATTTCCGACAATGCGTTAGTGGCGGCGGCTACTTTGTCAACTCGATATATTAGCGATCGCTTCCTTCCCGACAAAGCCATTGATTTAATGGACGAAGCGGCGGCTAAACTCAAAATGGAGATTACTTCCAAGCCGGAAGAACTAGACGAAATCGATCGCAAGGTTTTGCAGCTAGAAATGGAAAGACTGTCGCTGCAAAAAGAAAGCAATGCTGCATCGATCGACCGTTTAGAAAGACTGGAAAAAGACTTAGCAAATCTCAAGGAACAGCAAAGCGGTTTGAACGCACAATGGCAATCGGAAAAAAGTGTCATCGACAGCATTCAAAAGATTAAAGAACAGATTGATAAGGTTAATATTGAAATTCAACAAGCTGAGTTAAAATACGACCTTAACCGCGCTGCTGAGTTGAAATATAGCAAATTAACCGAGTTGCAAAAAAAACTGGAAGAAGCGGAAGCTAAACTGACAGCAAGTCAAATTACAGGTAAAACTCTGCTGCGGGAAGAAGTCACCGAATCTGATATTGCCGAGATTATTTCTAAGTGGACGGGAATTCCGATTAGCAAGTTAGTTGAATCGGAAATGCAGAAACTTTTGCACTTGGAAGATGAACTGCACAAGCGGGTAATTGGGCAGGATGAAGCGGTGACGGCGGTTGCAGATGCAATTCAACGATCGCGCGCGGGATTGTCCGATCCCAACCGCCCGGTGGCGAGTTTCATCTTCCTCGGCCCCACGGGCGTTGGTAAAACCGAGTTGGCGAAAGCATTAGCATCATACCTGTTTGACACCGAAGAGGCGATCGTCCGCATTGATATGTCGGAATACATGGAGAAACACGCAGTTTCGCGCTTAATTGGTGCGCCTCCGGGATACGTCGGCTACGACGAAGGTGGACAATTAACTGAGGCTGTGCGCCGCCGTCCGTATTCGGTAATTCTATTCGATGAAATCGAGAAAGCGCACCCGGATGTCTTCAATATCATGCTGCAAATTCTGGATGACGGCCGCGTTACGGATGCTCAAGGTCACACGGTTGACTTTAAGAATTCTGTGATTATTATGACATCGAATGTCGGCTCTCAATACATTTTAGATGTGGCGGGAGATGAGGAACAAATGCGGAGTCGGGTGATGGAGGCGATGCGGGCTACTTTCCGCCCGGAATTCTTGAACCGGATTGATGAGATGATTATCTTCCACGGTTTGAGTAAGGCCCAATTGCGGCAGATTGTGCTGTTGCAAGTCAAGCGGTTGGAAAAACGTTTAGCCGATCGCAAAATGTCTCTGAAATTGTCGGAATCTGCGATCGACTTCTTAGCCGAAATCGGTTACGATCCGGTGTACGGTGCGCGCCCATTGAAGCGTGGAATCCAGCGCGAATTGGAAACGCAAATGGCGAAGGGTATTTTGCGGGGAGATTTTGTTGACGGCGATACCATTTTTGTCGATATCGAGAATGAAAGGTTGGCGTTTAAGCGGCTACCGGCGCAGTTGGTGACTGCGAAATAATCTTAGTAGGGTGGGCTGCGGCTCACCTTATTTTTTTTGCCGCAGATGTAGGCTGATAGACGCGGATGGACGCGGATAGGATTGGGCGCGATCGCGCTTAAGTGCGATCGCTTCTAGATTCATCCTTTTTCAACTCTTGACGCTCTCGAACAGATTTAGTCAGCAGGTACGTTGCCAAACTGCTAACGCTTTTTATGGGCGGGCTAGAAGCCCACCCCACAAGAAATAATTTTTATTGTGGAACAGGCCGGAAAGCCTGTTGCGATGTGAGTTTAACCGCCACTAAAGCCATTCGTTGCACTCCTAAACATCTCAAAACAGTCCACCTTACGCTGTGGCGATCGCTTAAGTGCGATCGCTTCTAGATTCTTCCTTTTTCTGCTCTTGGCGATCTCTGACAGCTTTAGCTGCCACATGGGAAAGCAGGTTTGCGAGGGTTCTATCTTCCTCTTCGGCCCATTCAGAAAGGGCTTGATGAACGTCTTCTGGCAATGTAACTGTAACTCGCATACGTGAAGGTATTGAAGGCATTGGCTGACATAGATTTACTGCAACTGTCTTCAATTTTACACTCTCACGTCATTATATATAGTTTTGTGTCATTTTATGTTAAAAACATCTATTTATGCTATTAGTGTAATAGGGTTCAGACCCTAAAACGTCAGAAGCCAGCCCCTCACTGTCCAAGGTTCCGGGCTGGCTCTGGCTCCAAAAATATCAATGGAGACGAGTTCTATGTTGACCAAAGAGCGAGACGCAAGCCCCTGGCTTTAGACATGGGGATAAGTCGGTAGCGGTTTCAACCGCCTTCTGTATTTAACAAAGCTTAATAAAGAA
>RDXX01000107.1 GCA_004292955.1 Oscillatoriales cyanobacterium
ATGTGAGGAAATGCTCAAGCATTCTATTAAATTATTAATACATTACTTGAAATTTGATGATATTCCCATTCCTGGGGCATTCATATCTTGATTCAGCAAAGCCTAGCATTTTACCCAAAACTTACATCTATAATTAGGTATAGCCTTTCTCAAAAAGATGAGGTATAATTGACAGCTTATAAACCACCCAGACGTATAGGGCCTTCTTCCCAACAACGTCCGCGAATCTTTCTGATAACCGCTATAGATTATACCCTAACTATTCCGGAGGAAGGTCTACTGGGTAAACGATAGAACTTCGATGCAGCGGTATATGGGGTTGGTTGTAGCGCATAAAGTGAGCTTCAATGTTGAAAACTGATAGCACTAACGTTTCAGGATTAAAGACCCTTCCACCACGGACATCTTTTTTTGCAAATTGCCGGAACTACTGTGATTCAAAATGATGACATAAGCTTGACCAGGAAACTGCAAACTTTTAGCCAGCAGCTCGGCCACATTTTGATCCGCATTCTCACTTTCTATCAAACCTCGTTTGCGAACGATTCCTAGGATACAGAAAGGTTTTTCGGGAAAGTAGGTGATAATTTTCTCTACCAAATAAGCTTCTTGAACCTGTGAGTAGGGAGCCAACTGTTGTTTGAGTTCATCTACTTCTGATGGTTTCAGAGTATGAGGTTTGAGTTGGTCGCGATCGCTCACGCTAGCTCTTTCCTGTTGAGCTTTGAGCATCAACTGAGAATGCTTCTCGGCTCGATCGCGATATTTGTCTGCTTTGTCAGTTTGACCTCGTTGCCAGAAAAAACAGTAAATTAGCTGGCACCCGTCTATTACCCAATCTATCCTTTGTGTCATAGCCTTTTCCAGGCAAGCAATACCTGCTAGATCGTCCTTTTGCAGTAAGATCTGCCCGAGGCTATAGTTGGCTTCTGCACAATCGGGGTGAGTTTTTAAGACATCTTGCAACAAGGGAATTGCTGCTTCACCACCTCGCACTTCTAATGTGTAATGGGCTCGTTCCCATGCTTCTCGTTCATCCAGTGTTTGCACTTGTGCTTTTTGCTCTAAAGCTTGCAGTTTACTTTGGATTTCTTGGAGGTAAGCATACTGCTGCCGCCAAGGTGTTGATGCTGCTTCTTTCCAATCGCGATCGAACTGGGTAGCAAACTGTTCTAAGCTGTTTCCGAGAAGATGTTCTGCTGCACTGGTTTGTATGGTTACTGACTGAAGCAATTTTGGCGATCGAGTCCTCAGATAACCTAGGGATTTGAGTCGATCGCTCAGACAGGGATGGGTGTCTGCATTATCGGTCTTTTCTGCCAGAGCCTGCTCTAGCCATAGATTGGTCTGTGCTTCTGCGATCGCACCGTGCAGGAAAGTTAACATAGAAGAATAAGCATTGTCCGGCGGATCGACCCGATCTGCAACCTGCTTGTGGATATCTAACCAAAAGGAACTTTCTAGAAAACGGGCTTTGATTTTTACATTAATTAGCGCCTCAGCCGCATGGCGTACTCCAGCGAGTTGGGCTGCACAGCGATCGGCTTCGTACTCATCCATCCGTGCTAGGGTAAAAGAGTAGGCATTAAAGGAAGGCCAATACCATTCTAGGAAGCTATTAAACAACTTTGATGCTCCATGTTGGTCGCTCTGGTATAACCGTTCGTAAATCTGCAACCAGGTTTTGCGAATTCGATAAATCCATGCCGCGAAGCGAGAATGATTGCCCGAGAGATGTCCTAATTCGTGTGCCAGAACGGCTTTAAATTGTTCCAAAGACAAGGACTGCATCAGGGGAAGTCCCAGAAGCAAGTAGTTTTTTTGCCAGCCAAAGATACCGAGCCGCGGAACTTGAACGACTGCTGCATTGAATTCTCGATTCAACAAGATGTTGTGGAATCGGGGAGCCTCAAGTTTAGCGGTCAATTCGTCTACCAGGCCGAATAAGTGAGGAACTCGATCGCGACTCAGTTTCAATCCTTGAGGATGGGGGAAAGTTACCCAGAGCGATCGCACAATTGCCCATGCCGGAATCAGTAACAAAATGCCAAACTTAATGATGTAACCATTGATGTGATGGCTAAACATCATCACAAAGACTAACAGCCCGATCAGTGCGAATAATCCAGCAAGTATTAAAAATATGTAGGCATAACCTAATACGGCAAACAGGGCTACTCGCAAGCGGTAACTTCCCGGATGACGCTGCGAGAATTCTTCCAAATTTTTGACTAATTTATCAAATTCTTTCTGATTGATTGCCATAGGAAACAGTTGTTTTATATGTGCTGATGGCCAATTGCATTAATTGCACAAAAGTATGATGGACTCGATGTTTCTGGTTTTGCATAACCAGCGCTAATAACTCGTCGATGCCAACCAATAACCTTTATAGGTTAAACTCAATGCTGTAAATGCTGTTTAAGTCAAGATGAATTATTATTCCCACCCATCCTAATTCAATTTTTTTGGATGGTCGGGCAGTGTTTACAAAAATTGATGGGAGTTGTCCGCGAGATGAATTGGGAAGTTGCGATCGCTCTTTTTATATAGGGCGATCGCGCCAAAGCTCATGTCTCAATGTCGATCGCCACTATCTTACCGCGATCGCCTGTCTCGACTTGAGATTCATAAATCCGATCGCCCGCCTTGACAAATTCTTCTTTGCTGTAGCGGGGTTGTCGGACTATCATCGTTTTACCTGGTTTCAACGATTGCTGTTAACGAAATAGAGTGACGGGTGCAGACAACAGTAGCTGAGTCTTTTCAACAATTGTTACGCGGGAATTTGTAGCGACTTATATCGTTGAATGAGAATCTCATCAACATCCCCTAAAAATCCATCACAACAAACCGCGATAGCGAATAAAAATCAACACCACCGCCCACGAACCCAAAGCAACCTTGATCGCCACCAAAATATTCAGCAAAGGCACTACACCACCACTAACTAATGCCCCAAACTGTCCGTGCGGCAACTCGTACCCACACAAAGTTATCGCAGACAACACCACAAAAACCAATACCGAAATCTTCTCCCAAGTCGCCGCGTGCGATCGATCGTAAATCCGTTGCATCCACTCGGATGACGAAGTAATCGCCACCAAACCGATCGCAGTTCCCCCCGCGACACCCGCCGCAAAACCGCCTCCCGGAGTCAAATGTCCCCGCAATGACAATTCAATACTCACCAAAGCCGCAATAGTCGCTCCCAAACGGGCTAACACAATTGAAGGTTGATCGGTAAACTGATAAATTGTGCAGGATGGTCTTTCCGTGGCTAACAGAAAATTAGCGCCCATAATGGCGATCGTAAATACCACTACTTCAAAAATCGTGTCATAAAGGCGATTGCGGAAAATAATCGCCGATACTGCATTGGGAATTCCGCTATCTTTGACAATCAATTCTACGATCGCCAAACCTGATAAACCTGATGTTGGATTGGCAAAAAATAGCATTTTAATGTAAAGCACTATCCCCGCCGCAATGTAAACCCATTTCATTGATAATCCTCCGCTAAATCCGTAGCATTTTTGTAAGCCAGACTGGTATTTACTGATGAAATTTCGACCTGCATGATGTCATAAAGCCGTTGAATTCTAGTCACTGTTTGATAATGTTTGGCTTCTGGATTACCATCTAGCACAGGTACACAACTTGCATGAATTTCTTTCTCCATCAGGGCGCGATGTAAAGCCTCCGCACAGGTGAAAGGTACTACCTCAATGCGGAGATAATACTTGCTAAAAATCCGCCGAAAATCCTTCATCAATGAATTAAAATCGCGGGGACTCTCTACAGTCAACTCCACTTTCAAAACATCGCCATCCGACTCGACTGTCTCATCTTCCAACACGCCCAAACGCATCACCAAGGACGATCGCACTGCCACCGCATACAGGGTTATTGCCAGCATCGTACCCATCAAGGCTTCCGTCAATGCCACATCCGCCGCCCCAAACACTGAATATACCAATGCTGCGATCGCGCCTAATATGCCGCGAATGACTAGGGCATGGTAGGGATTAGCCTGAACTACTACCATACAAGCAGCCAAGGGCAACAGCGCAGTTAAGATATAGATATAGCTATCATCATTCATAATGTCTCTGTTGGAAACTCCTTCTGATTTTCTGCCTCTTCACTCGAACAGTGTGCAAACACATATCCCAGCATTGTATTCCAGATTGCCAAGGAAATAATTGCTAAAGTTAGCAGCGGCCATCTACTAGGTATTTTGATCAGCAGCCCGACAACGATTAGGATCGAACCCAAGGTATCGGCAACCGAAAGACTGTGTAACTTAAATAATACCGATCGCTTGCCGACTAGGTGAGAAGTTCCCCAAAACCAGAAGAATATTCCTACACCAAAAAAGACATAACTCACCACATCAATCATAAATCATCCATTCGTTTTATTATGTGTGCTAACAGCATTAATCCCGCATTTCCCACAGTCAGGATTATCGCCCCTACAGCGCCAATCATCCAATCGTCCCGCAAGACAGAGATGAACAAAGTCATAATTCCTGCCTTGGTGGAAATACTGCCCAAGGCTAACATTTTCTGCCAAATATCATCATCCGTCAATGCCTCGTACATGGGGATGAGCATGGCTGCAATCATCGCAATTAAGAGCAAATTCATGGTTTTTTAATCGGGAAAACCCGGTGAACTTCGTAGCAGCCTTCTTGGTTGTGTCTCACCACAATTGTTTTGGGGGTAAACGTGATTAGGAATACATCCAAAAATATCATGATCGGCGATCTTTTCATTTTTGCCCGTTCCAAAATCATGTCTTCTCCGTTATGGGGACGAATGATAATTTCAAAGGCCTCAATGTATGCTACCGGAATCGCAATCAGGATTTTTTTGAGCATACTTAGCCATTCCTTGATCCTTTCCGGGGATGTATTGCCGCGGGGTAGGAGAAATGCGATCGCTATACCAATGATGATATTTGGCACGGTGAAATCGGCTGTAAGCAAAAACCAAATTGTCAATCGCAATATCAAACTTCCAATCATCTTTTTTCCTTCTTAGACTTCTTGCATAAATCTTTGATGTGCAACAACCGCAGATGTCAGACAGATAAACAGAGATAAACACAGATAATTACAAGATACTTTCTACTTTTACTAGATATCTCTTGCATACCCTTACTGCGAGCGATCGCAAGGCTGCATCTGGTTTTTGAAGAGGGCGAAGCATGACCGCATATAAGCTATTACTGATAATCTCATATTTACTGCGGTCATGCTTCGCCCCTACACACATATTTACCAAACTGAGGTGCATCCGATCGCAATTTGGATTATTTAAGTGTGGGTTCCTGTCGCTAATGCCATCCAAAACAGTACGATCAAGGTTAGAGTCATCACACCTACCAGATGATCGAATTGCTCGGCTGCACGCGGCAGGGCGATCGCTAACCGTTTAATAATTAAAACATAAATCAGCCACCCGATCGCGATCGTCCCCACTGCTTTGATGATACTTTCAATGCTATAAGCATCTAAGTACACCACATTTGCGATAATTAGCCCGCCAATTAAGAGGATGACTGCTGGCCACAAACCCGGCTTGACTTCTTGTTTCTCGCCGCGCGGGATAAAGATTAATTTGGCGAAGGTTATAGCTGTACCTACGGCCGCAATATTCATAGGGATCGCCTGCCAAGGTGCTACACTTTTCAAGGTCAACACTTTTGCCCCAAATCCTGCCAACAAAGGAAAGCCGGAAATGGAGAGACTGGCGATTACTAAGGCTATCCAAATTTTTGGATCGATCGCCTTAGATTGCAGTTCTTTGAAGTTGCGACTTGGTAAGGAACCGGCAATTAAGAAGAGGCTTGATTTAACTAAACCGTGAGTCAGCGCATAAAAACCACCGACTTCCGGTGCTGCTAGAATAAAGCCTAACTGGGCAATTGTGCTGAACGCTAGCATCCGTTTTGTATCTTTTTCAAAGATGGCATAGGATACTCCCATTAAAGCTGTCGCCACGCCAAATATTCTGACGATAGTACCGAGATCGTCGGAAACCAAAGCACAGCGCAACAAAGGTAAGATACTAGCTTTGATGACTATTCCTGAGAGTAATGCTGAAACTGGGGTTTCTGATTCTGAGTGAGTTAGTGGCAGCCAGAATCCCGATACAAAAATCCCGCCTTTGAGCAATAATCCCAGAAAAATTAGGGCTAAAGCTTCTGGTGGCGCACCTTTTAAACCGTCAAAAACAAAGGAATTATGTTTTTGATAGACTAGCACCGCGCCCACGAGGTAAAATAGCATGGCGGTGTTGCTGATAAACAGATAGCGCAGGGCTACCCATAAAGAGCGATCGGTGCGAGGATAGGCAATTAACAGAAAAGCTGCAATCCCGCTGACTTCTAGGGCGACGTATAAACTGACAAAATCTGCACAGATAAAGGTAGCATTTATACTGCCATGCAGAATAATCATCTGGGAGTAAAAGAAGGCTGATTTACCACTGTGCCAACAGTAAAAAATCACCGCAGCAGTTACTAGGGCATTTGTCAAGATAAAGTAGGCGCCCAACTGATCGGCAACTACTTGAACGCCGAAATTATCTAGTAATTTTAGTTGGAGGGGCGACTTTTCGAGAAATAGTTGTAGTGCGTAGCCTGCTGAAACAAAGGTGACTGCTAATGCGAGATATTTGTCAAGCTTGGGAAGTAGATAAATGACGAACCCGATAAAAAATGGTATGGTCAGCCAAGCGATCGTAATAATATTCATGGATGGGTTTACGGCGTGTTATTTTTCTCGATCTCGCTGGTTTCCAATGTGGGATTATCCCGTGCTAGCTTCATCACACCTACCAGCATCAGGGCTTGAATCGAAAAGCCGATGACGATCGCAGTTAAGATGATTCCCTGGGGGACTGGATCGGCGAAAGCTCTATTTTTGACATCTCCCATAATTGGCGTGAACAAGCCATTGAGGGATGCAACCACGACATAATAGGCAATTACACCGGTGCTCATTACGTCCATAGAGACGATCTTCATCACCAGGTTCTTTTTAAGAATGATACCAAAAAATCCGCACAATACTGTGGCAAATACGAAGGCTTCTAACACGGAAAGTTTTGTTGCTTAGGGTTTGGTGACAATGATACATTACTTGGGTGCTACTAATGTAGGGCGAGTCGATCGATTTTAGATTTTAGATTTGGGATTTTAGATTGACTTGGCAAGTAATGCGATCGAGGTTGGGAAGCTATCGTAAAGTTATGTTAATTTTTGGTACTGATTTTAAATGGGAGTACAGAGTGTAACTGGGGCGATCGCGATCGCGCGTGCAAGGCGATCGGGCGATCGCACGCCCGATACACTGGAATGGGAGTACAATGAATGATATTTCTATTCAAAGTGATGCGCTGAGTGGAGCCCGCTTCGGAACTGGCAAGATGCCCGTTCCACAAAAAAAGGATTTTTTTGATTTATTCTGGGGTGAAATTATCCCCGGCTGCGGAACAGGCAAGATGCCTGTTCCACAAAAAAATATTTTTTTGATTTGTTTTTTGTCGGTGGAATTGTCGCCCGTTCACCAATTATTTGCCAAATATTATGGTCTTTTTATACTTACCTAATTATCCAAATTACTGCTAAAATAAAGTACGAGTCCTTGCCGCTCAAATGCAGACCATGACCGCACAAACCCCCGTACAATTCCAAGACAGTTTCGACATCATCGTAGTAGGTGGCGGACACTCCGGCTGCGAAGCCGCCCTCGCCACATCTCGCCTCGGATGCCGCACGCTTTTACTCACCCTCAACCTCGACAAAATTGCGTGGCAACCCTGCAACCCAGCCGTCGGCGGCCCCGCTAAAACTCAACTTACCAACGAAGTCGATGCCCTAGGTGGAGAAATCGGCAAAATGGCCGATCGCACTTATCTACAAAAGCGCGTCCTCAACGCTTCCAGAGGCCCCGCAGTTTGGGCGCTAAGAGCCCAGACAGACAAGCGGGAATACGCCGCCGTCATGAATAATATTGTCGAAAATCAAGAGAATTTGACCGTCCGCGAAGCGATGGTTACAGACTTAGTTTTGGGCAAAAACGAAGAAGTAATCGGCGTTGAAACCTACTTCGGCGTCGGCTTTGGATGCAAAGCCGTAATTCTCACCACAGGTACTTTTTTAGGTGGCACAATTTGGGTTGGCAACAAGTCGATGCCCGCCGGACGCGCCGGAGAATTTGCAGCCGTCGGTTTGACAGAAACTCTCAACCGTTTGGGCTTTGAAACCGGGCGATTGAAAACAGGAACTCCGGCAAGAGTTGACAAGCGGACTCTCGATTACACAAACCTGGAACCGCAGCCGGGAGATGCAGATGTTCGCTGGTTTAGTTTCGATCCAGAAGTTTGGGTGGAACGCGAACAAATGCCCTGCTATTTAACTCGAACCACGCCCGAAACTCACCAGTTAATTAGAGACAACTTGCACCTTTCTCCAGTTTACGGCGGTTGGGTTGATGCGAAAGGCCCGCGCTATTGTCCGAGTATTGAAGATAAAATCGTGCGCTTTGCAGATAAGGAAAGCCACCAGATTTTTATTGAACCGGAAGGTAGGGATATTCCTGAACTTTATATCCAAGGATTTTCGACTGGTTTGCCGGAAAGTTTGCAGTTGCAAATGCTGCGGACTCTTCCAGGTTTGGAAAAGTGCGAGATGATGCGCCCTGCTTATGCTGTGGAGTACGATTATTTGCCTGCAACTCAGTGTTATCCAACTCTGATGACTAAGAAGATTGAAGGGCTGTTTTGCGCGGGACAGGTGAACGGTACGACGGGATATGAGGAGGCGGCTGCACAGGGGATTGTCGCAGGTATTAATGCGGCTAGGTTTGCGAAGAATCAGGAGATGATTGTGTTTGCCCGCGAGCAAAGTTATATCGGCACTTTGATTGACGATTTGTGTACGAAGGATTTGCGGGAACCTTACCGGATGTTGACTTCGCGATCGGAATATCGGCTGTTGTTGCGATCGGACAACGCCGACCAACGCTTGACCCCGCTTGGACGAGAAATTGGCTTAATTGGCGATCGGCGCTGGGAGTTATTCGATCGCAAACAAGCTAATATTGTCGCGGAAAAAGCCCGTTTGTACTCAACTCGCGTCAAAGAACACGAAGAGGTTGGCAAAGCAATTTTTGCTGACACTCAACAAGTGATTAAAGGTTCAATAACTCTGGCTGATTTGCTGCGCCGTCCCGGTTTTCACTACGTCGATTTAGAACGCTACAATTTAGGCAATTCTAGTCTAAAATTAGCTGAGAAAGATGGTGCAGAAATCGAACTCAAATACTCCGGTTATTTGCAAAGACAGCAAAATCAAATCGATGACATTGCCAAACACGAACGCCGCCAATTACCTGCGGATTTGGATTATATGGCAATTACAACTCTCTCGAAGGAGTCGCGGGAGAAGTTGACTAAAATTAGACCCTTGACTATTGGCCAAGCAGCGAGAATTGGCGGGGTGAATCCGGCTGATGTTAATGCTTTGTTGATTTATCTGGAAGTGCAAAACCGCAAGCAGCCGGCTGCTGTGGGAAAATGAATAAACTTTACTATCGTGGCATGGCAGAGCAAAATGGTAAGCCGAAAATAGGTCGCAGTGCTAGATTACTAGGGGTAAGACCTGGTATTGACATAGATATTGAGCAAATGCCCACAGGTTATCTGAATGAGCAAGGCTATTTGTTAGCAGAGTTAGAACGTGAGTTTCGAGGAGAGTTGGTTGCTGTTGCTGTCAGGAATACAAAGGGAATGTCGGTTTCCATTTCAATTGAAAGTTTACCAGCATTTCGCAGACCTACAAAATTTGGTGGGACTGGAAAAGACTCTCTATGGCAAATTGATGACATAAAAATTATTGGAGATTTGCAGGCTGTCCAAGATAGCCCGACGCACGTTAGCATCTTGCCAAGAGCTACAATGTCTCTGGAAATGTACGAGGCCGCATTGGCAAACACCCAAAATGATTGGGAAAGAGTTGATTAATCTCATATATCATAGGAGTCTATAACAATGGCATGGATATTCAGTTTATCGGCAGAATGTGGCTCAGATGAAAGCAATGTTAATAAATTTGCTCAACACTTTGAGAAAATAGAATGGCTACTCTCAAACGATCGCCAATGCCTGTGTCGCACAGACACTTTTCAAGATATCGATCAAAACTGGTGGTGTCGAGTTTATCCAAATAATATTAGTCAAGTGGGAATAGATAGCCCTGAAAGTGCTTATATAATGACAGAGTTAGGGATTTTACTGTATCACACTCTACGGTTTGCTCCATCGTTTCGCTATGCTTTGGTTGGTGTTGAAGTTGATGAATTTAGAACTTACAGTGAATTGATTGAGGATTTGTCAAACTTATCTCTTCCCGGATTAGTTTTAGCAAAAGAACTTATTCAGGGGCGAGAAACCTTACCAGTTTTTCGACCATTTAGTTCTAGTTATGTTTGGCAACCCTACGAGGGGGAAGTCTATAATCCATTAATGGCATCTCCCGACTTAAAAAATAAGCTGAATGAGCTTCTGGTTGTGGGTTAACTTTGTTATATTGATGTCTAATGAATTAACCAACTTCGAGATTAGGTTTTGTGACGATGAAAATACAACCGTTGTTGACCAAATTTTAATAGTTTTCACAGGAAATAACTATGCCCTTCAGTGCTTACAAAACTATTGATGCTGTCCTCAAAGAATTTCAAATTACCTACACTCAGTCCAACTTTATAGTTGAAACCGAATTCAATATTCCTGACTACTTTCGAGAAGACTTAGAAATAGTCATGGAAGAAGGTGCCGCCGACTGTTCGGAATTTGCTATCTGCGAAAATCTGATTTATCCACTTCTCAAAGAAGTTTGGAAGTGCTACCGACAAAAGCTGATTTTATGGAGTCATAAAGCTCTAATATACGATCAAAATTTAACCGGATTTCCAGAGTATATCTTAGCTAAGAAATCTCCCTTAGGAAATATTGTTTTCGATCGCCCTTATTTCGTCTTGATTGAAGCGAAACAAGATAACTTTGAAGCTGGCTGGGGACAGTGCATCGCCGAAATGATTGCCGCTCAAAAAATGAATGAAAATCCCGCACAAACTCTATTTGGAATTGCTTCTAACGGAGACAGGTGGCAGTTTGGAAAATTAGAAGCTAATATCTTTACTCGCAACCGCACTTTTTACACCATTCAAGAACTCGATCGACTTTTTGCGGCTGTTAATTACGTATTTAAACAGTGCGAATTGATGTTAGATGCTGACGCGAACATATCAGACGGCGGTTGAAACCGCGCTTAGGAATGAGAATTAAATAACTTACAATTTTAATTATTGTGGGATGGGCGTCCCGCCCGTCCAGAAAAGACGGGCGGGACGCCCATCCCACTTTCTTTGTGTAAGTTATTAAATTTTCGTTCCTTAGACAAACAAAGTGCGGGTTTTGTCTGTGTAGGCGCGATTTCCATCCTACGTCTGATTTACCCGATCGCCCTAACTAGCAATCATTCCCACTCGATCGTACCAGGTGGCTTAGAAGTAATATCGTAAACCACCCGGTTAACGCCCTTAACCTCATTCACAATCCGGTTCGAGATCAATTCCAACAAATCGTATGGAACCCGCGCCCAGTCAGCCGTCATCCCATCTTCGCTTTTGATAAATCTCAGAACAATTGGGTAAGCATAGGTGCGCTGATCGCCCATAACGCCTACACTGCGAATCGGGAGCAAAACTGCAAAAGCTTGCCAAAGTTCGTTGTACAATCCGTGGCGGTTGATTTCTTGGCGCACGATGAAGTCAGCATCCCGCAAAATATTCAGCCTCTCTGCGGTAACTTCTCCCGTAATCCGAATCGCCAATCCCGGGCCCGGGAAAGGTTGTCGGTTGACGATTTCTTCGGGAAGCCCGATCGATCTACCGACTTTTCGCACCTCATCCTTAAACAACTTTCGCAGCGGTTCGATCAGCTTAAAACACAAATCTTTAGGTAATCCGCCCACATTGTGGTGGCTTTTAATCTTAACAGCAACTCGTTCGCCACTTTTCGGGTCTACATTCGTGTCAGCCGACTCAATTACATCCGGGTAAAGAGTACCTTGAGCGAGGTAATCGAAGGGGCCGAGGCGCTTCGATTCTTCTTCAAATACACTGATAAATTCGTGGCCGATCCGCTTGCGTTTTACTTCAGGATCGGTAACGCCTTCAAGTTGAGCCAAAAAGCGATCGCGAGCTAGAACGTACTGCACCGGAATGTGGAATTCATCTTGAAACAATTTCACCAACCGTTCCGGTTCGTACTTCCGCATAAACCCTTGGTCGATAAACATACACGTAAGTTGGTCGCCGATCGCCTTGTGCAGCAAAAAAGCCAATGTTGAAGAATCAACCCCGCCAGATAGAGCCAACAAAACTCGTTGGTCTCCCACTCTGGCTCGAATTTCGCGAATAGTTTCCTCAACAAAAGTAGCTGTCGTCCAAGTCGGTTCGCACTCGCAAATATGGTAAACAAAATTGCGAATCAAAGCTTGTCCGCCGATCGAGTGAACCACTTCTGGATGAAACTGCACCCCGTATAAACTTTTCTCGTGGTGAGCAACAACAGCAGACGGAGTATTGTTCGTGTGAGCGAGAATCTCAAAACCAGTCGGCAACTCGCTACAGGAGTCTCCGTGGCTCATCCACATCGTCGCGCCTTCTTCGACATTTGTGAGCAAATCCGTCGGATCGTCAATAAATAGCGATGCCTTGCCGTATTCGGCCAACTTAGCCCGCTCAACAGTCCCGCCGAGTTGCTTTACCATCAACTGCATCCCGTAGCAGACGCCCAACACTGGTATTCCCAGATTCCAAATTTCCGGGTCGCATTGGGGAGCTCTTTCATCGTATACAGAACTCGGGCCTCCTGAAAGAATAATTCCTTTAGGATTGATAGCTTTTAACTGTTCTGCCGTAGTGCGGTAAGAAATAACTTCTGAATATACTTGAGTTTCGCGAATGCGTCGAGCAATCAGTTCGGAATATTGCGAACCGAAGTCGAGAATCACGATCATCTGGCGGTCTATTTGCCCCAGAGAAGAATTGGTGAGGTCGGATTCAGTTTCTATTTGAGTAGTCACGGTAATTGCGTAGTTGCTAATTGCTAATTGGGCTGAACGTAGCGGAGGTATTTGTCGCCGCCTCAGTCTAATACTGATCGATGCGAGCGACCGTTAGTCGCTAGAAATAAATCTTATTTGTACTAGATTGCTCTCAGCGACGTTACTCGATTAATAGGGCTTGCGGTAAGCATAGATTCACTTCGACATTTACTCTAATTAATTGAACTCTTGCATCAGAAATTGCGTCAAGCAGCAACCTAGTATAATTAAGATCTAGGGACTGAGAATTATTACTTGTTAAATATTATCCCCGATCGCTCTTTTAAAAAGAATTCAGGGATATTCACACTACATTAACAAATTTGGGTCAGAAATGTATCCCCTATGTCACTTTTAACAATAATTTTGCGATCGCGCCCAAACATCACTGAACCCACGGGGATACGCTGGTTAGTATGAGTGAAAATGCAATCGGACGATCGCAAGTCGATTTCTCGGGCGATGTCGCCGTAAATTCGATCGACCCAATGGCTGCCAGTTGCCACATCCAAAGCCCGCAGTTGGCCGAGAGCCTCTTCGGCTGTCGCCGCAGCAAAAATCGCAGAACACGCATCTGCGGGCATTCCAGCTTTAGCACAGAAAGCTGTCAAAATTTCCCGGCGCCCGTCAGCGAGGTGGTGGTGAGTGTGAAAAATCCCCGCCGCCAATTTCATCAATTTGCCGTGATAGCCAAACAGCAAGATCGATCGCACGCCCTGACATCCAGCCTCTGCCAGGAGCGGGCCCAGCCAGTTAGCCGTTTTCACCAGCCGCTGCGGATCGATGCCCAGTTGTCGCGCCAAATTGGACCCATTTTCGCCGATGCAGAAGACTAAAGTGTCAAACAGTTCGGCTTTTTGTTGCAGTTGTTCGCGGTAAATTTCCAACTGTCCGGGGGCGCTCAGGGGTTGAGAAATGCCAGTTGTACCCAGCAGCGAAAGTCCTTCGACGACGCCGAAAGCTTCGTTAGAAGTGCGGGTGGCGAGTTGGCGCCCTGACGGCAGAATCAGCGTGACAGTAATTCTTTCTCCCGGTGCGAGTTCTCGGCTCAGATTCGATCGCAGCAGCCGCATCGCGTAATCATAGATTGCCGCTCCACCACCTACTTTGTGATGTCCAATTCCCTCGCCCCCGACAATCACAATCTGCTCCCCCTCTCCCTCCGCCTCTCCGAGCAATTCCACCATTGCCCAAACGGGTGTATTGCGAGTCAGATCGAGGTTGTCTCCCGGATCGGAGCGAGTCACGCCTAAAGCTGTACCAGTTTTGAGTACAGATGCTTGTTCGATCGCAATTTCTGCCGTGATGGGCGGTTCGAGTAAATCTACTGATACGCTATCTACAGACTGAGTACCTGCGCGCAAGCACCGCAAAGCTGCAAGTGCCGCCGCACAGGCAAATACTGGCAGTGTATACCCGGATAAAGGTTGAGTTTTTGTCACAAAATGCAGAAATCCTTAAATTAGTCGGCGATCGACATCACAGTGTGGTAGTGATACCCCTCAAGCACTTAAGCTTCATTCTAGGGTTTGATATTATTAGCAGTTAGCCTCATTTTTGTCAAGCAAGAATTTTGTCCTGCCTGTTGTCTTGAAGCAAGCAACATTTTTTTTCAGGTGCGATCGTCAACAACCCACACCGAAGCCTTACGCGCACGTGGCGGTATCTTCAAAAAACCCGGAATCTCGTGAACCAAAGCTATCGGGAGCATCAATCGCGAGTGCGCTTAGACTGAGACACCGCTTCCCGGAATCAAGTACAAATATTGTAAACAGGTTCAAAAAACAAGATGGTTATGGCTATCTTCGACATACCTTGCACCCTTTTTCCTCGCATCAACCGCTCGTAAAAACCTGGACAAAGCTACCCAAAAGTAGTCAATGTTAGACATCTACGTTAGTAATTTTAGTCCACAGTCCTAAAACTACAGGAATA
>RDXX01000108.1 GCA_004292955.1 Oscillatoriales cyanobacterium
GTTAGTGAGAACTTTCTTGATTTCGTTGATGACCTTTGAGTCGGAAAACTCACCTCCACCGTACATTTGAACTCTCAGGCTCAAACCCATGTTAAATACCACGCGCCGAAAGCCTGCGTGTTTTGCCATCAAGGTCGCTTCTTGATTATTCAATTTGAGCGCTCGCTTGACGGCAAACATGGAACTGACTCTCAGCAATCAACTGTAGATAAGTTTAGCAAACTATTTGCCACTTAAGTCTTGCTCTTAACCTATCGCCGAGAGCTCGTTGACAATTTTGACTTTTCCCTTGAGCACCGAGCGCAGCAGGCGGTTGATCGAATGTCTGTCTTGCTCGTCGAGAGAGTCATCCAATACAGCGGCCATCAAACCGTAGCGATCGGCTACAGTCAAACTGCCCGTATCGGTAACAGAGTGACGCTGGCATGGCAGAGAGCGTGATGTTTTGAGCCTAACTGTGTGATAACCACGGAGCTTATTTTGTGACGAGCGACGTTTGAAGTCTGCGATCGCCGTCACAATATTATGTCAGAGCTACCCATTGCCTCCACTCCCCTCCAAAATCTAAAGATTTATAAAGCTTTTTGGGATCTGTGGGTGTCTTTACCCATTTCCAATGTATAAAACGCATTGCGGTGATGCAAAAAGCTCATAAAACTCAAGATTTTGTAAAAATAGCTACGAATATTTACTGTTGCGCGCTTTACATTAGTTCATAACAAAGGTGCATCGGAATACAGCGATCGAGCCATCGGTAACAACTATAACCATATATAGTTTGGCTGAATTCGAGACAGCGCCTGGCAAAGCTCAAGTATACAAAAGACCAACCATGCTTAAACGAAATTAGATCCAGTAACTAAATATACAGTTTTAAATCCACAGGCTCATTAAGGTTAGCAGGAAACACATTTTATGCTCCAAGTCAATATCTCAGGGAATAAACCAGCAGCGAGGGTAAATCGATGACCCAAACAGTAGAACCCCAAGCGAGCCTAAACAAATTTGAAAAACTCAAAGCCGAAAAAGATGGCTTAGCGGTCAAAGCCGAACTAGACCACTTTGCCCAAATCGGCTGGGAAGCAATGGATGCAACAGACCGCGAGCACCGCCTCAAATGGCTCGGCATCTTCTTTCGGCCAGTAACTCCGGGCAAATTTATGATGCGCCTGCGTTTGCCCAACGGCGTCATTACCAGCAATCAAACTAGAACGTTAGGAGACATATTGCAACGCTACGGCTCCGACGGCAGCGCTGACATTACCACCAGACAAAACCTGCAACTGCGCGGAATTCGGATCGAAGATGTGCCCGATATCTTCCGCCGCCTCAAGGAAGCGGGGATGACCAGCATTCAGTCTGGAATGGACAATGTACGTAACATTACGGGTTCCCCAGTCGCGGGTTTGGATGCCGACGAACTGATAGATACTTGGGAATTGGCGAACCAAGTCCAAGACATGATTACCAACAGCGGCGAAGGAAACCCAGAGTTTTCCAATCTGCCGAGAAAGTTTAATATTGCGATCGCAGGTTGCCGCGATAACTCAGTCCACGCCGAAATCAACGACATCGCCTTCGTACCCGCTTACTCTGACGGCAACATCGGCTTTAACGTTTTAGTCGGCGGCTTCTTCTCCGCCAAACGCTGCGAAGCTGCAATTCCTCTCAACGTCTGGGCAAGTCCCAGCGACGTTGTAGATTTGTGCAGAGCGATATTAACGGTATATCGCGATCGAGGCCCGAGAGCAAACCGCCAAAAATCTCGCTTGATGTGGCTGATTGACGAACTCGGCATCGAACAATTCCGCGCAGCCGTCGAAAAAGAAGTAGGCCGCACTTTGTCCCCCGCCTCCCCCAAAGATGAAATCATCTGGGACAAACGCGACCACATCGGCATCTACGCGCAAAAACAATCAGGGCTCAACTATGTAGGGTTGCACGTTCCCGTCGGACGGCTGCGAGCAGCGGATTTGTACGATTTGGCCAGAATCGCTGAGGTTTACGGCAGCGGCGAACTCAGGCTCACCGTCGAAGAAAACGTGATTGTTCCCAATGTTCCGGACTCGCGGCTCGAATCCCTCGTAAAAGAACCGTTATTGCAACGTTTCTCGATCGACCCCGCACCCCTGATGCGAGCCTTAGTTTCCTGCACCGGGTCGAAGTTTTGCAACTTCGCCCTCATCGAAACCAAAGCCCGATCCGTGGCAATGATTCGGGAACTGGAAGCCGAACTCTCTGTTCCCAAACCGGTCAGAATTCACTGGACTGGTTGCCCCAATTCCTGCGCTCAACCCCAGGTAGCCGACATCGGCTTGATGGGTACAAAAGTTCGGAAGAACGGCAAAACCCTCGAAGGTGTAGACATCTACATGGGAGGAACAGTTGGCAAAGATGCTCATTTGGGTACTTGCGTCCAAAAAAGCATTCCTTGCGAAGACCTGAAACCGGTGCTGCATCAACTGTTAATTGATAAGTTTGGGGCCGTGCCCAATCCAGCTTTCGGGGATGTCGCTTCCCTGAACCGGCAACTGCAACTGACGGTTGAGAGAGACGAAACAGTTCTGATGGCGAAACCTCAGACATCTACTGTCATTTTCGCTCGATCGGGCAAAACAGTTGCTTGCAGCGAAGATGAGTTCATTCTCGACGTTGCCGAAAGGGCTGGGCTTGAACTGGACAGCAGTTGTCGATCGGGAACCTGCGGCACTTGCAAGCAGCAACTCCTAGAAGGTAAAACAGTCTACGACAGCCAGCCTGACGCAGCCTCCGACTTAGAACCAGGGTTCATCTTAGCTTGCAGCGCGCGGGCGATCGGCAAAGTGTCGATCGACGCCTAATATCATAATGTGAGATTCGAGAGACCCAAAGAATTATGTCATTGCGAACAGAATTATGTCATTGCGAATGATATTGTCTCAGTGCGATCGAAATTATGTCATTGCGAAGGTCGTAAACCAATCTCACATCAGGCATCTCACATTTCGAGTATCTCAAAGTACACCAACAATTCAAGACAAATGAGCAACCTTTCTAGAAGAAAATTCATCATCACCGCCGGAGCAACAGCAGCAGGCACCCTCCTCGCCCACGGTTGCAGTTCCGGTTCCAGCACTACCAGCGCCTCACCGGGCGCTGCCTCACCGGGCGCTGCCTCACCGGGCGCTGCCTCACCGGGCGCTGCCTCACCCAGTGCAGCCCCAGCAGTCAACATCAACCCCGCCGACGCCCCCGAAGTTACCACTGCCAAACTCGGATTCATCGCCCTCACCGACTCAGCGCCCTTAATCATCGCCCAAGAAAAAGGGTTATTTGCCAAGTACGGCATGAAAGACGTACAAATCCTCAAACAAGCATCTTGGCCAGTTACTCGCGACAACCTAGAACTCGGTTCTGAAAAAGGCGGCATTGACGGAGCCCACATCCTCTCCCCCATGCCTTACCAGATGACCTTAGGCACAATTACCAAAGGCAATCAACCAGTGCCGATGAACATTGTTGCCCGGTTAAATACCAACGGTCAAGCCATCTCCGTAAGCAAAAAATACCTAGATTTAAAAGTAGGTACAGACAGCAAACCACTCAAAGCAGCCCTCGCCAATCAAAAAATTGCTGTTACCTTTCCCGGCGGCACCCACGATTTGTGGATGCGCTATTGGTTAGCAGCCGGTGGCATCGATCCGAATACAGATGTTTCTGTTATTCCAGTACCGCCACCTCAAATGGTAGCTAACATGAAATCCGGCAGCATGGAAGCATTTTGCGTCGGCGAACCTTGGAATGCCCAGCTAGTTACTCAAAAAGTTGGATACACCGCCTTAGTAACGGGAGAACTCTGGAAAGATCACCCAGAAAAAGCCTTAACTTTAAGAGCAGATTGGGTTGAGAAAAACCCTAAAGCTACTAAAGCAATTACAATGGCCGTACTGGAAGCTCAGCAGTGGTGCGATAAGCCAGAAAATAAAGATGAGATGTGCCAAATCATCTCTCAAGATAAGTGGTTGAAAGTACCACTTGCAGATATTGCAGGTCGCATGAAAGGACAAATTGACTATGGTACTGGCCGCGTTGAAGCAGCTAGTTTAGTAGCAATGAAATTCTGGGCTGACAATGCTTCCTATCCCTACAAGAGTCACGATGCTTGGTTCATCGCAGAAAATATTCGCTGGGGTTATATGCCGGCAACTACCGACATCAAAGCCACGGTTGATAAAGTTAACCGCGAGGATATTTGGAAAGCAGCAGCGACAGCACTTGGCGTTCCCGCTGCCCAAATTCCGGCTACCACTTCTCGCGGTGTCGAAACATTTTTTGACGGCGTGAAGTTTGATCCGGAAAAACCAGAAGAATATCTGAAGAGTCTGGCTATCAAGAAAGCCTAATTAGTGAACAGTTGACAGTTGACAGTTGACAGTTGACAGTTGACAGTTGACAAATCATAAAATTTAGTGGCGTTGAGTTTCGCAACTCAACCCACCACAGCCGATAGGGTTCTCAATTCAAAGTATCTACAAATAATCGATTATTCACTACTGTACTGCAAACAGACAAATGGCAACCAATCTCTCTGTTTCTAAGAGCAAAAATCCAGCAAATTTCGTGCTGGATATGGTTCAAAAAAACCGCAAAAAAATCATCCGCCCGCTAGTTGCGATTACAGTTCTGCTGGTAGTTTGGCAAATCCTCTGCCACGACCCCACATCCACCTTGCCCGGCCCGATTAAAGCCGTCCAAGAAAGCTGGAATTTGATTATCAATCCGTTCTTCGATAACGGTGGTACTGACAAAGGTTTATTCTGGCAACTGGCTGCTAGCTTGCAGCGGGTGGCGATCGGCTTTACTCTAGCAGCAATTCTAGGCATTGGTTTAGGAATATTAATCGGTACAAACTCTTTAATGTTCGATGCTTTAGACCCGCTATTTCAAGTATTTAGAACAATCCCGCCCCTGGCTTGGCTACCGATCGCCCTGGCAGTATTTCAACAGTTCAATCCCTTTGAAGGCTTGGGGATGAAAGCTAACGAAGTTTCTGCACTTTTCGTAATCTTGATTACAGCAATCTGGCCGATTCTGATTAATACCACAGTAGGCGTTCAACAAATACCTCAAGATTACAGAAACGTCGCCCGAGTCTTGCGCCTCCCCAACCAAAAATACTTCTGGAAAATCTTGCTACCGTCTTCGGTTCCTTACATCTTCACAGGGTTGAGAATTGGTATCGGTTTGTCTTGGCTGGCGATCGTAGCTGCGGAAATGTTAGTCGGCGGTGTCGGCATCGGCTTCTTCATCTGGGACGCTTATAACAGTTCTCGACTCAGCGCCGTGATTCTGGCAGTGCTTTATGTAGGAATCGTCGGTTTGATTTTAGACAGACTCGTTGGTTTCGTCGCTTCCAAAGTTGTTCCTGAAGACAATAAATAAGATTGGGGAATGGGGAATGGGGAATGGGGAATGGGGAATGGGGAATGGGGAATGGGGAATGGGGAATGGGTGATTAGTAGTTGGTGATTAGTTATTAGGAAGCGGGAATAATTATATATGCCCAATGCCCAATGACCTGTTTGGCCAATGACCTGTTTGGCCTTCTTCCCAATTCCCAATTCCCCATTGCCAAATTAATAATTAGCATCTACTAAAGTACAAACTAACAGAAAATAATCATGTCAATCCTTATTGAAGTAGACCACGTAGACCGCGTATTTAACTTGCCAAATGGCGAGCAATACATCGCTCTCAAAAATATCGAACTTAAAATTAAAAAGGGAGAATTTATCACCTTAATCGGACACTCCGGTTGTGGCAAATCTACACTGTTAAATATCATCGCCGGACTGGACACAGCAAGTCAGGGCGGGATTACTTTAGAAGGGCGCGAAGTCCGCGAACCAGGCCCGGATAGAATGGTGGTATTTCAAAATTACTCGCTACTACCTTGGCTGACGGTGCGCGAAAATATTGCTCTAGCAGTAGATGAAATTTACAGCGGTAACTCTAAAGAAGATCGCGAGTTGGTAATCGAATACCACATTAAATTGGTGGGACTCGGACAGGCCGCCAACAAGCGCCCCAGCGAAATTTCTGGGGGGATGAAACAAAGAGTTGCGATCGCCCGCGCCCTCGCTATCCGCCCAAAATTGCTCCTGCTAGACGAACCCTTCGGTGCTCTCGATGCTTTAACTCGCGGTGGTTTGCAAGACCAATTGATGAACATTTGCGAAGAAAGTAAAGTCACCAGCGTGATGGTAACTCACGACGTGGATGAAGCTTTGTTGCTGAGCGATCGCATTGTAATGCTCACCAACGGCCCGGAAGCGCAAATCGGACAAATTCTGGAAGTGGACATTCCTCGGCCCCGCAAGCGCATGGAAGTGGTCAACCATCCGAGTTACTACGCGCTGCGAAACGAAATGGTTTACTTCCTCAACCAGCAAAAGCGGGTGAAACAGCGCCGGGCCAAACAACAAGCCCCATCCGTGGCGATCGCCCGCAACGGCCTGGAAAAAGTCAACCTCGACATCGGCTTTATTCCCCTCACCGACTGCGCGCCCTTAGTCGTAGCCAAAGAGAAAGGATTCTTCAAAGCCCACGGCTTAGAAGAAGTCACTCTCGTGCGCGAACCTAGTTGGAAAGAAATTGCCAAAGGTATCGCGCAAGGACGGCTGGACGCGGCGCAAATGGTTGCAGGAATGCCGATCGCCATGCTGTTGGGATTGGACGGCGAAGCCCCGGTTCCCATCAACAGCGCCTTAACCCTGTCCCGCAACGGTAACTCGATTATTTTCGGGAAACACCTTTACGACCAAGGTATTCGGACATTAAAGGATTTCAAAGCTGCGATCGCCAAGACCCCCGACAAGGTACAAACCTTGGGCATGGTACACTCCGCTTCCATGCACAATCTGCTGTTCCGCTACTGGCTGGCTGCCGGTGGGATTGACCCCGATCGCGATGTAGCCTTGACCATGCTTCCTCCCCCGCAGATGGTATCGAATTTAAAAGCAGGCAACATCCAGGGCTACTGCGCCGGCGATCCCTGGAACTCCAAAGCAGTCAACGACGGTACCGGTTTTGCCATCGCCCGTTCCCTGGATATTCTGCCCGGACACATCGAAAAAGTTCTCGGCGTTAGCGAAGATTGGGCTCAGAAATATCCTAAAACCCACGTCGCCCTCGTCAAAGCGCTTTTGGAAGCCTGCGAATACTGCGACGACCGCCGCAACCGCGAAGAAATCCTAGAATTGATTTGCCAAGAACAATACATCGGTGCGGATCCAAAAGACATCCGTCCGGGGTTCATCGACCCGTACAACTCCGGTACGGAGGCACAACCCGAAATGCTCTACAATTTCAACCAGTTCTATGTTGACAAAACCAATTGTCCAGACCGCCTAGAAATGGTGTGGGTGATGTCGCAGATGGCCCGCTGGGGACTGATTCCGTTCCCGAAAAACTGGGTGGAAGTGGTCGATCGAGTTTTGCGGCCCGATGTGTTCGGTCAAGCAGTGCGCGAGTTGGGTTTGCCGGATATCGCTAGAGCTCGCCGGACGATCGAACTATTTGACGGCACTGTCTTTAATCTAGACGACCCGATCGACTACCTTGAAAACGTCAAAATCAAGCGCGACCTTCGCATTGAAGAAATCTTAATTGAACAAATAGGCAGTCAGTGTTCCATCAGACAGCCAGCATAATCACCAAATAGGAAGAGGGAGTGAAGAGTAAGGAATCAGGAAACAAGACTCCACATTTCCCGCTTCCTAATTACCTCTCTTACTAACCCTTAATCCTAAATTCTCATGTCTAATTCCGCAAACCCCCAACCAAATCCTGAAAATATGCAAACTATCAAAGCGCCCCCGGCAACGAAGATTCAGAGTAAGAAATCAGGCTTTTTGACTATTAAAGATGTATCAAAAGTCTACCCAAACCTGAAAGAACCAGAAAAACCTTTCGTGATTCTCGACGGTGTGAACCTGACGATTAATGAAGGCGAATTTATTTGTTTGATCGGTCACTCTGGCTGCGGCAAATCAACTTTGCTGAACATGATTGCGGGATTTAACGGGCCGACAAGCGGAGAAGTTGCTCTCGAAGGTGCGCGGATTACTGAACCGGGCCCCGATCGCATGGTGGTGTTTCAAAACTACTCGCTGCTACCGTGGCTGACTGCTACAGAAAACATCCACCTCGGTGTTGAAACTGTTTACGGGGATAAGTCCGCAGAGGAACACGACAAGATCGTCAAAGATAACCTGGAATTAGTGGGGCTGACAGAAGCTTGCAACAAAAGACCGGGCCAGTTGTCGGGCGGTATGAAACAGCGGGTGGCGATCGCCCGAGCCCTGGCAACTCGTCCCAAACTGCTGATTTTGGACGAACCCTTCGGAGCACTAGATCCGATTACTCGGGAAGAATTGCAGGAAGAATTGCTGAAAATCTGGCACGAGTACAAAATTACGATCGTCATGATTACTCACGATATTGATGAAGCTTTGTTTTTAGCCGATCGCATCGTGATGATGACCAACGGCCCTGCTGCATCAATCGGCGAAGATATGCACATTCCCTTCAGCCGTCCCCGCAACCGCACGCGGATGATGGAAGACCCGAAATACTACGAACTCCGCAACTTTGCTTTAGAATTCCTGTTCTCTCGCTACGCCCACCACGAAGAGGACACAACGGACTCAGAAATGGCACCCGTCGTCCTGCCATTACCCGCTAGCAAAAAGCCTGGGGCTACTGCTGACAAGCCCATGCCACCGGTATCCTTTGTGCCTCACGCTGCACAACCCTTAGAAGCCTCGCCAATCAAAGGTGCCGTCCTGGCAATCTCGTGGTTGGTAACAATGGCAACTTTAGCTGCTGTCAATACATCTGCTGTTTCCAGCCAACTCAAGCAAGCCAAGCTAGCAGAAACTGCACCAGCACCAACTGCGGCGGCGGTTGTCAGTTCTCCTCCCAGCCCTGCACCGATTGCTGCCAGTCCTGCACCAATTGCAGCCAGTCCTGCATCCATTGCCAGTCCTGCATCCATTGCCAGTCCTGCACCGAGTGCTGCTGCAAGTCCTGCATCCATTGCCAGTCCTGCACCGAGTGCTGCTGCAAGTCCTGCATCCATTGCCAGTCCTGCAACCTCACCCACCAAGGCAGCAAGCAGTGCAGGTTCAGGAATTTCGGACAAAGCTGAACTTGATGCGATCGGAAATCAGTTGTATGCACGAATTGACGAAAATTGGAAGACAACTCCGACATTTACCCAAAGTTTGACCTATCGAGTCAAAGTGAAACAAAACGGAGATATCGTACAGTTCGAGCCCACAAATAAAGCAGCTAAAGATTTCCTCAAAGAAACTCCTCTGCCGACTTTGCAAACTCCTGCCGGTGCCGCAGCAGGCGCTCAAAAAACTGCTGATTTCCAAGTAACGTTTAGCCCCACCAGCGGTGGCGGCGGCTTATTAGAAGTTAAAACCGCGAAATAGGTGACTTATACCATTTTTGCATTGGATAGTTGAAGATTTTCGATTGAGAAGCCGATCGCCTCGGCTCGATCGACTACTATAAAATAGGTTTGTAGTGAGGACTTTAGTCCTTCTTTCGGCGGACTAAAGTCCTCACTACAAACCTATCCGAGTGCGATCGCGAGTTTAACTAAAGATAGCGGTTAATTTGAAATCAGGGTATTTTCCGCTTATGTAAAGCATTTCCGGGGTAATTTAGTAATTATTGATACATTATTTGTAGGAGTCCTCAGTTCCAACTATAATGACGAATTACGAATTATCCATGAGCTTTCAAAAATTAGCATCTAAAATCACCAGATGGAAACTATAAAAACTCTTTGTCCTTACTGCGGTGTAGGTTGCGGTCTAGAAGTTGTTCCCGACAAAAAACAAACTTGGAAAGTGCGGGGCGATCGCAATCACCCATCGACTCAGGGCATGGTTTGTATCAAGGGAGCAACGGTAACAGAGTCCATTCGCAGCGATCGGCTACTTTATCCGATGATGCGAGAGACTCTCGACCAGCCGTTCCGTCGCGCTAGCTGGGACGAAGCTCTCAATGCCATTGTTGACCGCATCCAGGCAATTCGCAGTACCAGTGGGCCAGATGCTTTGTGCGTTTACGGTTCAGGTCAATTCGCTACAGAAGATTATTATGTTGCCCAGAAACTCATGAAAGGTTGTCTGGGCACTAATAATTTTGATGCGAATTCTCGTTTGTGTATGTCTTCAGCGGTTTCGGGATACGTTCAAAGTTTTGGTTCGGACGGGCCGCCTTGCTGTTACGACGATTTAGAATTAACAGATTGCGCTTTTATTATCGGCAGCAATACAGCGGAATGCCATCCAATTGTATTCAATCGATTAGTAAAGTACCACAAAAAACATCCCGATGTCAAGATAGTTGTGGTAGATCCGAGGCGGACTCCGACTGCTGAAGTCGCAGATTTGCACTTGGCAATTAAACCAGGGACGGACATAGATTTACTCAATGGAATGGCATATTTGCTGTTGCGGAGGCAAGCAATAGATCCTGAGTTTATTCAAGAATGCACGGCAAATTTTTCAGCTTTTGCTGAAGTTCTCAGCAGCTATACGCCGGAGTTTGTAGCCTCGCGCTGCGGCATTACTGTCAGCGAGTTAGAAACTGCTGCCAACTATTGGGAACAGTCACAACGGGTTTTGTCTCTGTGGTCGATGGGAATTAACCAGTCCTCCGAAGGTACGGCAAAGGTGCGATCGCTAATTAATTTGCACTTGATGACTGGTCAAATCGGCAAACCGGGATCTGGCCCGTTTTCCCTCACAGGCCAGCCAAACGCGATGGGAGGCCGGGAAGCTGGAGGACTTTCTCACTTACTTCCAGGCTACCGCTTTGTCAAAAATGACGAACACAGAACCCAAGTCGAGGAGTTTTGGGGAATCGCACCGGGAAGCATTTCGCCGAATCCAGGCCGCAATGCTTGGGATATGATTACCGGTTTGGAAACTGGCGATGTTGAGTTGTTGTGGATTGCCGCCACCAATCCGGTGGTGAGTATGCCGGATTTGGAACGGACAAAAGCTGCTTTGTTGCGATCGCCCTTGACGATTTATCAAGAAGCATACTATCCCACCGAAACCTCAGCCTACGCTCACATCCTGCTGCCGGCAACCCAGTGGAGCGAAAAAACCGGAGTGATGACGAATTCCGAACGCCGCGTGACGCTTTGTCCCGGTTTCGATGAACCATCCGGCGAAGCGCGCGACGACTGGAAGATTTTTGCAGAAGTCGGCCGCCGGTTGGGTTTTGCCGAACACTTTGCTTTCGACAGCAGCGCCGATATATACAAAGAATACGTGCAGTTGACACGCGATCGTCCCTGCGACGTAACAGGCCTCAGCCATGAATATTTGCGCCTTCAAGGCCCCCAACAGTGGCCATGTCCCGAAAATCAGCCTGTGCATCCAGCGACTGAAGCTAAACGGCTGTATACTGACAGGCGTTTTCACACTCCTGACGGGCGGGCGAGATTTTCGGCCTATCACTCCCGGGGACTAGCAGAACCACCAGATCCCGACTATCCGTTTGTGTTAACCACAGGAAGAGTTTACGGACATTGGCACACGATGACTCGGACTGGGAGAACAGAGAAAATCAATAAATTGCACCCAGATCCGTTTTTGGAAATTCACCCGCGCGATGCTGCTAAATTGCAGATTAAGGAGGGTGATTTGCTAGAAGTTCGATCGCGCCGCGGTAAGGCTCAGTTTCCAGCAAAAGTCACCAAGGCGATCGCCCCTGGTACGCTATTTGTACCGATGCACTGGGGTTCTCTGTGGGCAGAAAGTGCTGAAGCCAATGCCATGACTCATGCTACAAGTTGTCCAGATTCCAAACAGCCCGAGTTAAAAGCTTGTGCGGTGCAGTTAGTGCTGATTGGGGCAGAAGTGGCCGCAGAAGTTGGGGAGTTTAATTGGGCAAAATCCACCGTCACGGTCAATTCTTGAGTTGCCGTCCAACTTTACCTTGGTTTCTTGCCACAGACTCAAATAAAATTCTAGTTTTTTTGTCAATAAACCCAGTTTCTTAGCTATGGCTGAGGCACAATAGCAGGGTACTCTACAGCAATCAAGACCTTTGTCAGTCGATTTTCTATTTTTCGATTTTCCATTTTTTGATTTACTCCACAGATGCAATCTGGGAGTTGGAACTTTGGCGTTGGCCGTTCGCTTGTCGAAGGGTCTCAAATTTTGGGATCTCCACGACTTAAGTCCGGGGCTTGTACCTGTTTTTGGGCAAGGTTATCGAGTAATTTTGAGTTATTACCAGAAAGAATTGGTTGAAAGCCCGCCCGTCTTTGAGGGAGAAATTAAAATCAGACTATTCATTACTCCAATCCTCGGACTTCCAGGTAGAGGTCGCTCTCAAACAGTCAACAGTCAACAGTCAACAGTCAACTGTTGAAGCACCCGACAAGCTGCGTTCTCCCGCAGAGTTCGCGAATCAAGAAAATTAAATTTATTTTTTCTAGTTTTTCCTGCTTTATTCGGGGTTTTTCCTGATTCCTTGTTCCTGATTCCTGATTCCTGATTCTTTATTCCTTATTTTTAGTCGATCGAGCGGATCGGAAAAATTGCAGTTTGCACCTATAGGTGCTATGCTATTTTTATAAGGCTTTATTTTCGGCAGTACAGTTCGTTCGATCGGCGTTCCTCCGGATTTAAATCTCTACAACCTCGATTCTGGAGAATGTTCAATGTCAATCTATGTCGGCAATTTATCCTACGAAGTAACGCAGGAGCACCTCAACCAAACTTTTGGAGAGTACGGCACAGTAAAGCGCGTTCAATTGCCTGCTGACCGCGAAACAGGTCGGATGCGGGGCTTCGCTTTCGTAGAAATGTCTACTGAAGCAGAAGAAGCCGCAGCCATTGAGGCTCTTGACGGTGCTGAGTGGATGGGTCGCGACCTCAAAGTCAACAAGGCAAAACCCCGCGAAGAGCGCGGTTCTTCCAACAGCGGCAACTGGGGCAACAACGACCGCTCTTCTCGCCGCTACTAAACCACCCAAGCTAAAAATTTAGCTTGGTCGTGTGTTCGACAGGGCGAAAATGCAGTCAACAATCCTTATCTGTTGAGAATAAGTAGTTGATTGTGCGATCGTACCGTGTCTGAAAGTCCTCAAACTCTTGATAAGCTAGAGTTTGAGGTTTTTTTATTTGCAAAATTTCTGAATCGGGAAATGGACTGTGTGCGATCGATTTCGGAGCTGACCCGAAAGCCTGTAAAATATAACGGGCAGAAAAAATAACCTTCCTCAGACTCCGGTTTTCCGAGGGAAACAAGCAATCACAGAGTTTCGGGATTGCCAAGTGTACCGAAGAATGACAGAATGATCGACGATCGCTAAATCATCGGTATGCTGAAAAAACTATTTAGGCAAATTTCTAAGTTTGGCAGTGATGAACAATTTCTGCATTTTACAGAAAATGTAGAAGTCATAATATCCAAAATTTTATCGCTGGCGATGATTTTGGTAATTATAATCAGCGTTTGCGATTTGCTGATTTATTTAGCAAAAGAATTGTTTAACGACCACGAGAGTTTTTTATTAAAAGATACGTTGTTTGTCATATTCGGGTTGTTTTTAAATGTTTTAATTGCCCTGGAAATCTTGGAAAATATTACAGCTTATCTGAAAAAGCACGTAATTCAAGTAGAGCTAGTTATTGTAACTTCTTTGATAGCAGTATCTCGAAAAATAATCATTCTTGACCTAGAAAAAAAAACAGCAGCCGACTTGATTGGTTTAGCAGCAGCCATTTTTGCGCTTTCCATCAGTTACTTGATAGTGCGGTTTGCCAATAAAGCAAATGATTAATATTGGTCATTAGTCATCAGTCATTAGTAATTCGGAATTGGGAATTGTCATCAATAACTAATACCCAATCCGGCTTTGCTTGAAAAATCCTTTCCTTTCTTGTCTAGAAAAATGGGCGGTTGAAACCGCCGTCTTGCCTAGATGTCTTCCAATAAACCAGCAGGAGGCACAATTTCAATTCTGCCTTTCTCCAAGTCAACAATTGGCACAATCTCTTGCACAAAAGGAATCAAAATTTTCGTTGATTTAGGTTCTTTAACCCGGATTTTCCGTGGTTTGCGGGTATTTCTGGGGTCAGCATTTGCTGTGGGAGTTTCCGGGCGTTTTGGCTTAGCTACTCCTGGGGGGACAACTTCCGGCGCTGTGAGATTAGTTTCTACCTCTAAAAGGTCGTTACCTGCGGGGATAATATCGCTTACCTTACCTAGGATTTCCCCGGTTAACTGGTTAAAAACTTCCATACCAAGCAAATCTTGGACGTAAAACTCACCAGCTTCGAGGTAAGGTCGATCGCCCTTTTCGATTAACAACTTACAGCCCCGCAGCGCTTCAGCGCCATCGCGGTCTTCTACACCCTCCACCTCTACAGCATACAACCCTTTGCCTGGAATGTAGCGACCGCCCAAAAACTCGATCGGTTCCGGTTCAGTTTTCTTCGGGCGCAAAAGCCACCGCCTCCCCGGTTCAATAAACCTTTCCGGGAAATCCGAATCGGGATAGACTCGCACTTCCCCGTATAAACCTTGAGCTGCTACAATTGTACCGATTTCTATCCACTCAGACATAGATTCTATTACTCAAATTGCTAATAATTAGTCATTAGTCATTAGTCATTAGTCATTAGTGACTGGTAATTGGTAATTGGTAATTGGTAATTGGTAATTGGTAATTGGTAATTGGTAATTGGTAATTGGTAATTGGTAATTGGTAATTGGTAATTGGTAATT
>RDXX01000023.1 GCA_004292955.1 Oscillatoriales cyanobacterium
AAAAAAGCCTCAAATGATTGCAGAGCAATTATTTGAGGTTTTGAGAATTCTGAATTCTTTTGAAATTAAATCCGATCGAATATCTGCGGAATGTGGGTTCCAGCGCGAAGGCCTCACCACTTCGACATCCCGTCAAGAATCGAAATTCAACCAGGGGGGCTAACAGCCGGGGCGCTGCATTTTTATGCTCATAAAAAGCATTGATAATGGTGTCTCGTTCATCCCTGACAAATGCACGGCGGTCTCGTTCCTCTGAATCGGTTTCTTTGTCCACTGAGTCCCACCAACGTAGGTCGGTACTGCCATCGTCGTTAACCGTAGGTTTATACTTGTTAGTTTTGTTTTCGGTGACGCCACCAACGATTACAAACGGGTTAACCGCTAACTTGGTTTTACCTAAGGACTGTAAACGGATAAAGGCTTCAGAGAGGGCGACTAACGTGGCCTTTTTTTGGACTAGGCTTCGATCGCTCTTTAGCAAGGTCTCACTTTCGGCATGGGAAATTGGCATATCCCAAATAGAGTATTGAGTTTCACTAAAAGTCTGCTGTTTGTTATTCCACTTAAACCCTTTAACTATGTTTGTATACGTTTTAAGAAAATTATTCTCAAACGTAGTTGGCTGTAACTGGGGTTGCTTCCAAATCAGGTAATCCTCCCACATTGTCCCTACCGTCATCTCAGGCCCTGGATCGGGTATGGGCGTCGCTAGCTTCAACTCAGCAGCGTACTTGGTCTTTAAGCCGTACTTGGCAAAGGTTGGGTCAAACAGCTTCTGCCAGTCGGAGTGCTGTAAGTCCTCTTCTATTCGCCATGCAATTGCGATCGCCTTTTGGAAATTCTCAGGGGTATCCTTCATAGCTAGCCCCTGATGCTTCCGCTTGCCGCCAAAGATGGGATTGTACTTTGTACTGAATTGTAACCGGAGGCTACCATTGTCAGACTGTACTTTGATTGTCTCAGGGACATGGTTACTTTTTGCTTGCATATTCTGTTTTCAACGTTCTGTAAAGGCTTAAGCTTCTATCAAGCTTCTATCAAACTAGCTGTTTATTGCTATTTGATAGTCCATACGTAGGTTACATATGTAGATATAAAAGCATTATAACATAATCGTTCCCACTGTTCTATAATAGTGGGGCTTTGCTGTGCGATTTGAGCCGGCAAAATCTCGCAATTACCAGCAGGACGTTTGACAATATAAAATTTATCTGATTCTGTCATAGCTAAATTTCTCACCTAAAAGTTCAATACTAACTAATCGTACCGTTGAAACCGCGTCTGTACAAACGATGTCCGTGCCAATCGGACTAAAGACAATTACCGTCTAATCTTCAACCCCCTCTTAGAGTGCGTGAGTGTCTGTATAGATACAGTTTCAACCGTACATCCAATCTTCAGAATTAAGATAAGAATTAAAAAAAACTAACACTTTCGGAAGATGCCAGAAATTTTATCTATGATAAAAATATAGACATTTGTCTAAACTGTGCATTATATCAATTCTGGTTGTATCGGAATTATTTAACCGCAGAGAACGCAGAGGACACAGAGGGAGAGAAGAGAGAGATGAATAATTACTCGGCTAGACGGAATTGATATAATGCACTTTCTGTTCTCACCAAAATATTCTAATCAATACCGAAAAAAACCAATGCAATTTATTCCCAAAACAGTCCCCGAAAATCAATCACAAATCATCCCAGTTAAAGAATCTCCCCCGCCAGAAGTTGTTACTTTCGATGTCGGTGGGATGAAATGTGCGGGTTGCGCTGCATCAGTTGAACGCCAACTCATGCAGCATTCAGGCGTAATTTCGGCTTGCGTTAACTTGGCCGTAGAAGTCGCAACAATTGAGTGTCAACCGGGGGCTGTCGATGCAGAGGCTTTAGCGAAAAAGTTGACTGATAACGGATTTCCCTCTCAGTCTCGCTTAGGTGAAAATCAGCGGGAAGCAGAAGCGGCGGCAATTGAACGGCGGCGGCAAGAAATTCGACAGCAAATCAATCAATTGTCGATCGCCCTTATTCTAATTATTCTATCCGGTTTAGGACACATACTCGGCACCAAAGCCCCAATTCTCAGCAACATTTGGTTTCACTGGGGACTCGCCACCCTCGCATTGCTGCTACCTGGCCGCCCGATTATCGTTGACGGCTGTCGCAGTTTGTGGCGAAACGCACCAAACATGAACACTTTGGTAGCTTTAGGCGCAGTCACGGCTTACACGGCTAGCAATGCGGCGCTGCTGTTTCCACGCATGGGATGGGAGTGCTTTTTTGACGAACCGGTGATGCTTTTGGGCTTTATCTTGTTGGGCAAAACTCTCGAACAGCAAGCCAGACGGCGCGCTGCATCAGCTTTGCAAGCTTTAATCGCACTACAACCAGCGACAGCCCGCTTAGTTGATTTTAAACTGCCGATTTTAGATTTGGACTCTCAAGAATTGCCTGCAAACTCGACATCTGCGGTCTACAATCCACAATACATTGAAATTCCAGCCGATCGCGTCCGAGTCGGAGAATGGCTGCAAGTTTTACCCGGTGAAAAATTTCCGGTAGACGGCGAAGTCTGCGAAGGTAAAACAACCGTAGATGAATCGATGCTGACTGGCGAATCGATGCCAGTTTTGAAGCAACCAGGAGATACAGTCGCGGCGGGAACTATTAATAAATCCGGGGCAGTTGTGATGCGGGCAACTCGCACCGGTCAGGAAACAACTGTAGCTCAAATGGTGGCTTTGGTACAAGCCGCCCAAACTCGCAAAGCGCCGATTCAACACTTAGCTGATACTGTCGCCGGATATTTTGTCTATGGCGTAATGGCGATATCGGCTTTAACTTTCCTATTTTGGTATTTTGCCGGAACTCATATTTGGCCTTCTGTGCTTTTAGGACACAATATGGGGCATGGGGCATCGGGCATGGGGCATGGGGCATTGGGCATGGGAAATCAATTATCAATTACCGATTACCAATCGCCTTTGCTGTTAAGTTTGAAATTGGCGATCGCAGTTTTAGTCATTGCTTGTCCTTGTGCTTTGGGACTGGCTACCCCAACTGCAATTTTAGTCGGTTCTGGCATCGGGGCGGAGCGCGGACTTTTAATTCGCGGTGGCGATGTTTTAGAACGAGTGCATCAATTAGATACTGTGGTTTTTGACAAAACTGGGACTCTGACAACTGGAAATCTCACACTCACTGATTATTTGCCGATTTTCCAGAATTCAGAGTTGGATTTGAACTCGGATATTAATGTGGGAAACAAACAAGATATCTGTTCCACAATTTCCACAATTTCCACAATTGACTCAAAACTGCTGCAAATTGCCGCAGCAGTCGAAAGAGGCGCTTGTCATCCCATCGCCGCGGCGATTTTGCGGGAATCTCAACAGCAAGGTTTGCCGCTGCTACCTGCTGATGATTTCTACACGGAACCGGGCTTCGGGGTTTCTGCTTTAGTGGAGGGCCAGCGGGTGTTCGCGGGGAATGCTGAGTGGATGAACCAGCAGGGCGTCGCTGTGGCTGCGGAACTTTTGGAGTCTTGCCAAGGCAAAACGGCGGTTTACGTGGCTTCTGGGGGTGTTTTGCTGGGGGTAATCGGGCTAAAAGATACTCTGAGGCCAGATGCTAAGGCGGCAGTCGATCGCCTGCGGGGCATGGGATTGCGGGTAATAATGCTGACGGGCGATACGGCGTCGGCGGCGTTGGTGGTGGCGCAGCAGCTAGGTTTGGCGGCTGCTGATGTTTTGGCCGAAGTGCGACCGGAGGGGAAGGCTCGGGCGATCGCCAGTTTGCAAGCCCAAGGCTGTAAAGTGGCTGTAGTGGGAGATGGAATCAATGATGCCCCGGCTTTGGCTCAAGCTGATGTCGGTATCGGTTTGCACTGCGGGACTGATGTCGCGGTTGAGACTGCTCAAATTGTGCTAATGCGAAATGCTTTGATGGATGTTGTTGAGTCGATCGACCTTGGTCGCGCTACTTTTAATAAGATTCGCCAAAATTTATTCTGGGCTTTTGCTTATAATACTCTGGGAATTCCAATTGCGGCCGGTCTCTTGCTGCCTGCAACTGGAATTTTACTCAGTCCTGCGGCAGCAGGCGCATTTATGGCGTTTAGTTCTGTTAGCGTTGTTACCAATTCTTTGCTGCTGCGCCGGAAGTTTCGAGGTTAAATTTAGACCTTCCAAATAAAAGTCATCAGTAATTAGTCATTAGCCAGGAACTAATGACTGATGACTGATGACTGATGACTAATGATTTATGGCTACAGTGCCATACTCTCCAAAAGCCGCCAGTTATTGTTTTTCATAACTGAACGACTGACTAGCTCGAACATTTGACGGCAGTGGTTATTGGTTTGCAGGGGCAATTCCTCGTTTTTGATTACGAAGTTCATGCGAACTTCTGAGTCACTAGCCGTGTTTTTCTCAATTAGGACTTCGGCGGTGACCAGTTTCGGAATCGAAACTTGACCCGGAAGTTCGCGAGCCATCAGGGAATCTCCTGTATTGTAGATAATATCAAGATTGCATGACTCTAAAATTTCAATCAGGGATTGACGGAGACGGTCGATCGGAACTGCAACGATAAAAAAACCAGTATAGCGAGCCATAGAAAACTCCAACCATGAGGCACTGAGACTTTATTATCATACCGAACCTAGAACAGATATACGGGAGGATTCATATTTATTTTATTGAGGTGCAAAGTTAGGCAATGAAGGGCAAACTTATCGTATTTGAGGGGGTAGAAGGTGCTGGAAAAACTACACAAATGCAGCGATTGATACATTGGCTGCAAGTAAGTTATTTTCAGAAAGTCCGGTTGGTGGCTACTCGCGAACCGGGGGGTACGGAGTTGGGAAAAGGACTGCGGCATTTGTTACTCAAACAAGATCCGGGTGAATCTGTATCTGATGTAGCAGAATTACTCATGTACGCTGCCGATCGCGCTCAGCACGTCGAAACTTTTCTTAAACCCGAGTTATCGAAAGGAACGATTGTTTTATGCGATCGCTTTACAGACTCCACGATTGCTTATCAGGGTTACGGCCGCAATCTTAATTTAAATTTAATTAAGCAGTTGAATGCAATTGCCACCGGCGGCTTGGAAAGCGATCTGACTTTGTGGCTGGATATTAATGTGGAGGCGGGTTTGACAAGGGTAAGGGCCAGAGGAGAGCGCGATCGGATCGAGCAAGCTGATTTGCAGTTTCACAAGCGCGTACAGCAAGGTTTTACGGAGTTGGCACAGGAACATAAATCTCGAATTTTCCGGATCGATGCCGATCGCCCTGAAGATGCGATCGCCCAGCAAATTCAAGGTATCGTAAGTCACAAGTTAGAAGTTTGGGGATACTAAATAATCCCAATTCGGAAAATTAGAATGACATAGGCGGCCAGAAACCGGGTTTTTTAGGAAATATTTCCTAAAAATTCTCAATATCGATGAAAAACCCGGTTTCTTCCTTTTGTCCCAGCGCCGTGAATATAATTAACCGAAATTAACCGACAAAAAATCCCAGCACTTTACTGGTTAAAACCTGAATACATTCCCATACGCTTGGGTTAAGCTTTTTTGATGATAGGGCTGCCCAGAGATCGATCGCAGTGTCTCTTTTTCACATCCTTGTTATCCGCAAGACAGTCTTATCGCAAGCGTGTTGTCTTGTATACAAGATTCGCCCGTGGGGACAGCACTACCGATTTTTTTTGCTAACCAGATATCTAAACAGAGAGGAAATCTCCAGGGGCGATCGCCTGATTGCCTGCTGAGTCTACAGAAACGCGAGTAATTGCCATAAATCCCCAAGCTAAAAATACCAGTTTAATTGACAGGTATTTGGTCGATCGGGCTCCCAAAGCCTCCCAGAAGACAGATTCGTGGGGTTGTAGGGCGATCGGCTAATAGACTTCTTGCAAAAATATTTAGGACGGGCTAGAAGCCCATCCCACAAAAATCTTTTTTCTTGTGGGATGGGCTTCTAGCCCGTCCCAAAATTTGATTAATAAGGACTTTTGCAATCTTGTCTAATGTTTCGGAATAGTTGCTGCTGTGGTTTCTAGACTGTTATCCCATTTGGGTTGGCTGTTGTTGTCAAAATGTACTCAACTTGCTAACAACCTGCTATACTCATACTATAACCTACATATGTACATTAAATATTGACTATCAGGTGGGAATAAACAGCTAGTTTGATAGAAGCCTGATAGAAATTTAAGCCCTTACAGAACGTTGAAAACTGAATATGCAAGCAAAAAGCAACCACGTCCCTGAGACCATAGGAATTCAATAAAGAATGGTATTAAGTACGTCTACCCTGGTATTGTTTCGGGATTGGCTGATTCTGGCGCGATAAGTTCTCGCTTATCTATCTACCATACCCGCCATACGTTCATCACCCTACAAGCCCACGCTGGCACTGACTTACTTCTGTTAGCTACCGCCTGCGGTAACAGCGTAGAGGTCATCCAACGCCATTACCTAGGGATTGACACAACGGTTCAACTAACTGACATCTAACCCCCCCCAATCCAGCCCGCCCTAATAAGGCGGGTTTTTTATTGTCTATATTCCCATTCGATAGTCCATATGTAATCTGCATATGGGGTTTTCACCCTGAATAAACAGCCAAAACAAACCTACCTACCGCTTCCTGTAGTACACATTCCCCGCAGTAATACAAAATCATTCATTTCCGATAGCATCTCGCGTTTATTAGCCCCGGAAAAGGGTAAAAACAGCCCCTTAAAGCCCGATTACATCGCCAACATACTTGGGGGGGGGGATTTGCTCACTACCTCTCACCCTACCTACCCACCATCTACCCACACCTTTTTGCCTACATTTACCTAATACTTATTGACTTGAAGTTAATTAACATTATTACACAGGCGAGATGATACGTCACTTCATAAATTCATTGTTTGAATTCATAAAAGTCATAACCCTAATGTCATAAAAGTCATATTTTGAATCATTGGGGAGTTATATCTATCATGCCCGATCGAAAGATGAGGTATGTAGTTGGGCTTTAGCCCTCTTAGTTTCGTCGTTATATAAGCTTTCAGTCATACCTCATATTTTTGAGAAAGGCTGTCTATCATGTCCGCTCGAATTACCTTAGTAAGATTGGTTCGATAGTTGGAAATTCTGTCCTGGGATGGATGCGGACTGAAGTCCTCACTACAAACCTTAGTAAGATTGGTTCGATAGTTGGAAATTCTGTCCTGGGATGGATGCGGACTGAAGTCCTCACTACAAACCTTAGTAAGATTGGTTCAATAGTTGGAAATTCTGTCCTGGGATGGATGCGGACTGAAGTCCTCACTACAAACCTTTTTTGTTTCTGGTAATTGACGATGGGATAGGATTTTATGCAGTTTTAAGCTGAAGCTGTTGTTTTTTAGTCAAAAGCATCGCTATGTGCTTTTCATAATAAGCAGCTTCGTTAATGAATACAGGGAAAACTGTAGATTCTCCTTGATAGGGGAGCGATTCTCCCGTAAATGTGAGAAACATCGGTTCACCGGGATGTAAGGGTTCGTAATCTTTAAACTGAAGTTGGGGATGGATAGTGGCTTGCATTTCACCTACAGCATTTCTCGGGTAGTCTACGGAAACGATCGCCTGATATGCAGTTAAATATGATGGTATAACTAGCGGATTGCCCCGATTTGTGGCATCGAGATAATCTACAATGGTGCGAACCAGCCTTTCGGTTTGCTGAAACAGATGGGCATTAACGACTCCCTGGGCGATGGGCCCAACTTCTATCGTGCAACCAAAAGCAGATAGCGATCGCAACATTGGCGAATCCTGACCATCCTCATCTCGGAAACAAACTCGAACTGAGCGATCGAGTTCGCTTAAATAGGCTAATAATTGTAAATTGAATGGATGTTTGCTAGACGGTAAAATTGTCAGCCCCATGTTCGCCGTTGTGCTGTGGAGGTCGATAATGAAATCAGCCCCGTTTTGGTCTTTAGGACATAGTTGGGCGGAGATTTCCTTAGCGCGTGTGTCCTCGTAACCCGTCAAGTCTGGGTTAGCCAAATCTGCGCGGCTAAAGCAACGGTTCAAATCGCGATCGACATAACGCCGATTCAGCGCCACCGCTTTCGGGTTGGCTAATAAGGCAACTGTCTCAAAGGTCGATCGTTTCAGCAAGTCTGGGAATTGTTGAAACTTCTTAATCAGGTAAACTCCTGTTAACTCATTTCCGTGGGTTCCTCCGACAACTGCAACTCGTCGAATTACGTGCGACAACATAAATAATCCTCGTTTTGTGATAATTAAAATCGTAATTGCTCGCCAAATTTTCGGGTGCATCTGGCGCAAGGAAGAGGGCGAAGCATGACCGCATATAAGTTATTAGTTATCATCTCATATTGACTGCGGTCATGCTTCGCCCCTACGGATAAAACAAGTTATTATTATATGTCAAATACTTTTTTTAATATAAGAATATACTCAAGAAGTATGGCAGTATCTACTCAATAACCGCTATAGTAATTATTCATTTCCAAGTTTAAAGTTTAACATCTAAAATCTATGGAACTTCGCCATCTCCGTTACTTCATTGCAGTGGCAGACGAACTGAGCTTTACCAATGCGGCAAAGCGATTGCACATTTCGCAACCGCCCCTAAGCAACCAAATTAAAGATTTGGAGACTGAATTGGGCGTGCAACTATTCGATCGCAAAAGTCACCCAATTGGGCTAACTCCAGCAGGACAGGCGTTTTTAGAAGAATCTCGTGCAACTCTGGCACTGTTAGAACAAGGGGTACATAAAACCCAGCGCATTCATCAAGGTGAATTGGGTCACTTGACGGTGAGTTTTACGAGTTCGATCGCGAATGGTGTCTTTCCAGAGATGCTGCGAACGTTTCGACAGCGATATCCAGAGGTAAAACTGATTTTACAGGAAGAAAATAGTGCTTTTCTAATTCAGAGATTGCGCGATCGCCAAACTGATATCATTTTTCTGTATCTCTACCACGAAATCTCGGAAGACAATGATTTAGAAACGATGTCTATCACGGAAGAACCACTTGTCGCCGTTTTACCTAAAAACCATCCGCTGGCAGCCAAATCCCAAATTTCGCTTGCTGACGTAAAAAATGAAGAATTTGTCATGCCCCTGCATCAAGTTGTGGCGGGTTTGTCTGAACAAATTTACCATCTATGTTCGCAAGCAGGATTTGTGCCGAAAGTTGTTCAAACAGCCGTCTTTATGGTCACGATTTTGGGGTTGGTTGCAGGCGAAACTGGTATTAGTATTCTGCCATCTCACGTCCAGAATCTTCAACGCAAAGGAGTGGTGTATCGTCCGATTCTGGAACAAACGACAACCACTAACTTAACTGCGGTTTGGCGGCAGAATGATTCATCGACTATTTTGCAGCAATTTCTGGAGATTATTAAAAGCCTCTCAATTTATCAGCCGGAAACATCGATTATTTCAGCGTCAGAATTAGAAGTAGAGTGTGTCAGCTAGAGAGATTTTTGCGACAAACTGATATCGTTTCCGGTTGCATAGGAATTATTATTAATCTCTCTATTCTCTCTCTGTGTCCTCTGCGCCCTCTGCGGTTAAATCATTCCCATACAACCGGAAACGATATGACAATCTAAAAACTGACGCACCACAGAATAAATGGTGCGTCAGAATGGGATTTTTTGTATGTGAGAATGCTCTTTCCTGACGCACCCTACGGCTAATTTTATCGCCCAAACAGGATAAAATCACTGCGCTCGATCGCACTACCAGCCACTGTATTCGTAGAAGTAGGGTGTGTCAGAAGCGTGAGATTTTCGCGACCAATTCATCATCTCGGAACTGACACACCATTTATTCCATGGTGCGTCAGTTCCGAGATTGTCCGTGATGATTGAGATTAAACTGACGCACCCTACGGCTAGTTCGATCGCCCAAACAGGATAAAATCACTGCGATCGATCGCACTACCAGCCACTTTATTGACCGTAGCCAACAGTTGACCGTTCTGAGAAATCGCGATCGCACCTGCATTAGGGCTTTGGGTAATAGTGAGTTGAGCAAAAGTTAAACCGCCCGCTAACACTAGCAAATCTTCACCTTTAGTGAAATCAGCAATGACATCGCTGCCTTCACCTGCGGTTAAAATAAAGCGATCGCGCCCAATGCCACCACTGAGAATATCGTTACCTAAACCCCCAGTCAAAGTATCATCACCCTTACCGCCGTACAGAGTATCATTGCCCTCATCACCGCAGAGGTTGTCATTACCGCCGTTACCAAACAGCAAATCGTTACCCGCACCGCCACAGAGGGAATCTGGAGATCCGTTTAAGTCGTGAAGCGTAGCTATCCCGTAGGGAATCGCGCGATCGCCGAAAATAGTATCGTCCCCATCGGCGCCGCAAATGCTGTCGCTGCCGCGATCGCCCAACAGCAGATCGTTGCCCGTACCCCCCACCAGAACGTCATCGCCCTTGCCGCCGTTCAGCGTATCGTTGCCCTCTCCACCGCTGAGAGTATCCGCAGCATCTCCCCCATTCAAGAAGTCATTGCCAGCACCGCCAAACAGCAAATCCTGTCCGTTTGAGTCAGGGCTAGACGGGTCAAAACTGCCTCCAAACAAGCAGTCGTTACCCTCAGCCCCCACCAGAGTGTCGTTTCCCTTGTCACCCCAAATCAAGTCATCGTCTTTGCCACCGATCGCCACATCATCGCCTTTACCACCGAAAATGAGATCGTCGCCGGCACTTCCGTTGAGGTAATCATTACCTCTGCCGCCAAATAACAAGTCTTTGTCTGCATTCGGGCCAAGAGGGATATTGCTGGGCTGCCCACCATAAATATTGTCGTTACCGTTTCCGCCCAGCAGAATGTCGTTCCCGTTGAAACCGTTGATAGCGTCGTTGAGATTGCTACCGATGAGGAAATCGTTGCCCTCAGTGCCGTTGAAAGTGCGATCGACTGAATTCGGCCCTGGAATTGAATCGATCGCAGGTAAGGTAATTTCGTCGCAAGTGCGATCGTCGGCATTACCGCCACCAATGCTGTCAGAGTCAACAGGATTTGGAGTCGGAGTCGGAGTTGTCGCCGGAGTTGGACTTTCCGCCGGAGTTGGACTTTCCGCCGGAGTTGTTACCGGAGTCGGAGTTGTTACCGGAGTCGGAGTTGTTACCGGAGTCGGAGTTGTTACCGGAGTTGGAGTTGTTACCGGAGTTGGACTTTCCGTCGGAGTTGGAGTTGTTACCGGAGTTGGAGTCGGAGTTGTCGCCGGAGTTGGAGTTGTCGCCGGAGTTGGAGTTGTCGCCGGAGTTGGAGTTGTCGCCGGAGTTGGAGTTGTTACCGGAGTCGGAGTTGTTACCGGAGTCGGAGTTGTTACCGGAGTCGGAGTTGTTACCGGAGTCGGAGTTGTTACCGGAGTCGGAGTTGTTTGTTACCGGAGTTGGAGTTGTTACCGGAGTTGGAGTTGGAGAGTTATTGACAACAATGCTGGCTGTGACGATCGCAGAATCAGCTTTTCCGTCATTAGCTTTGTAGGTAAAAGAATCTGTCCCTGCAAAACCAGCATTCGGAGTGTAACTGAAGGAACCGTTAGCGTTGAGGGCGATCGCACCTTTAGCCGGATTTGCCACCAAAATCGCAGTCAACGGATCGTTTTCCGGGTCTGTATCGTTAATTAAGACTCCCAACCCTGCCACGTTGAGAGGAGTATTAAAAGGAGTTGTATAGTTGTCAGCATTCGCGACAGGCGGGTTATTGTTGACGTTTACAGTCACGGTAGCTGGTACAGAACTAACTATGCCGTCGCTGACTGTGTAGGTAAATGTGTCTGTCCCAGTAAAGCCTGCCTTAGGAGTATAGGTGAAAGAACCGTCTTTGCTGAGGGCGATCGACCCTTTCGTCGGGTTGGCCGCCAATGCAGCAGTCAGCGTGTCCAAGTCCGCGTCGGAATCGTTGGCTAAAACTCCCGGCAATATTTCGCTGAGGGCTTTTCCCGCACTGGTGCTATAGGTGTCGGGATTGGCTGTTGGCACACTGTTAGTAACGTTGATATTCACCGTGGCGGGGACAGTTGCAGCGCCATCGCTAGCGCTATAAATGAAAGTATCAACTCCGACAAATCCGGGGCTGGGAGTGTAAATGAAGTCACCCTTGGGATTGAGTACGAGTTTACCTTTAGTCGGTTGTGTGACAACAGCAGCAGTCAACGTGTCGAAAATGTCGGGGTCGAAGTCATTGATCGACTTTGTATGTGTCGGGAATAGCGATCGGCAGACTGTTCGTAACATCAATACTCACCGTACTGGGGACAGTCGCAGCCCCATCGCTAACGCTGTAAGTGAAAGTATCAATTCCAACAAAGCCAGGGTTAGGAGTGTAAGTGAAGTCACCCTTGGGATTGAGTACGAGTTTACCTTTAGTCGGTTGTGTGACAACAGCAGCAGTCAACGTGTCGAAAATGTCGGGGTCGAAGTCATTGAGTGTCGGGATTGGCGATCGGCGGACTGTTGGTAATATTAATTACAAATGTCTGGTTTGCCGAAGTATCGATGCCGCCGTTAGCTATACCGCCGTTGTCTCTGAGGTTGAGAGTGATATTAGCCTTGCCAGTTCCACTTGTGGCGGGGGTAAAAGTCAGTTGTCCGAAAAAGCCGATCGCCGGTGGTACGCTAAACAAACCGGGATTGTCATTTCCCACGACTTGAAAGTTGACGGTTTGTGTTGACTCGTTGACCGGCCCTGGAGAAATGGCTATGGCCCATCCAGGAAAGGTTTGCAGGCCAGCACTGTGATTGACAGTGCGATCGGGCCCTTTGACAAACGACGGTGCATCGTTGACAGGATTAACAGTAATTGTTGCAGTCTCGCTGGCCGTACTGAAAGCTGCTAAACCCCCAATACTGCTAGCAGTTGAAATATCAGCCGTCCCCCCATTCGTGAGGGTAGTACCGCTAGAGTTAGTCGTCGTTCCATCCCACGATTGATAGGTGATATTAGCACTACCGTTGTAGTCATTATTGGGAAGAAAGCGGATACTGGCATTGCCTGCTAGCAGTCTCGCTGCTGCTGTTGACGGTGTACCGAATGCCGTCCAAGTCGCACCGCTATCAATAGAATATTGCCAACTGCCGTTAGTATTGTCTGTCGCCGTCACAGCAATTCCTTGAGTGTCGGCGGTGTCGGGATCTGTAACTATTCCTGCAATTAAAACAGAAACTAAGGTGCCAGTGTTGCTGGCAGAAGGTACATCTTCGTTAATTGCTGTTAGTACCGGCGAACCGCTGTTGTTGAGTACGGGTGCGTTGTTGGCTGCAAACGCTGCGAATCTGGTGGGAAGGGCAAAATTGTTGTCGCTGACAAGAATTAGCGTTCGTTTCCCAGTTGCTGTTTGAGGAGGCCCAAATGTCATCCCTTCAAAATTGTCAACCAGTGCCGGAGTGCCTGTACTGAGGAAATAAGCAGAAGTGGCGATCGGAGTTTTCGATACTGGTGTAATGCTAGCAACACCAGAAGCAATCAAACCGGTATTGTTTTGAATGTCAGTCGCACCGTTTAAAGAAATTTGATAAAGCTTCAAATCCCCTGACGGCGGTGTTGTCGATAAGTCGAGAAAACGTTCGAGAACCAGCAGTGTATTATCATCAACGGCCAGCATTTCTGAAATGCCGTTGCGCGGATCGGTATTGTAAAGAAATTCTCCGTTTGCGGTGTTTGTACCTAAGTTATATCTGACAATTCGCGATCGCGCGCCAGCCGTTATATCTGAAGCAGGGCCGTCTTGTTCGAGAGCATTTTCTGTTGCTGTAAATAGAAAACTTTGACTGGGAGTAATCGTCAGACTTTCAAAACCTTGATTGTTGCGGATGCCGCTGTTAGGATCTGCTGATACGTCGTATTTGGGAGAAGCAATAGGCAGCGCGAAATTTTGAACTCCTGTTGCAATGGCGAAACTATTAATAAAAGGCTGGGTATTTGTGGAGAAATTGCCTTCAGAAGAGACGAAGACATTGCCGCCGATGAAGCCAATGCCCTCTGTATCCGATGTATCTGCGGCAAAGGGAGGCGGATTGCCAATCTGTGTCACCCCTGTAAAATTCACTTGTCCTGGTACTGGTGTCAAGCTACCGGAACTCACAGTAGGTATAGTGAGGGTGTAAAAGCGAGATGGGCCGGGACTGCCACCAGGAATATTGCGGCCGTCGGAGATAGCGTAGTAAGTGTTGCTTCCCGCGTAGGTAAGGCCAGACAGTCCACCTACCTGAGTTGTTGGTGTTCCAAAAGTTGTATTTGCCGGAAATCCTGCTTGTCCCAAAAGTTGTAAGCCGAACACAAATTGGTAAGCGGCCATTGTGGCTGGGTCGATCGCCATTCCAGCAACAATCCTTCCCGTTGTATAATCTAGTTCCCAGTCTCCGCCTAAAGCTGAATTGCCGATCGGCCCCCTGGAAGCAGCAATTTTTGCCTTTGTTAGCCGACTGATTTGCTGTACGAAACTAACGCCCGCATCATCCGCCGCCACATCGCACCCGTACAGCAAAATCTCTGCACTCTCTGCCAGCGATCGCGCCCAACGCTGCAATTTTTCACCATAAAAGTTTAAATTTGTCAAGTTTAGATCGATCGCGCCTAACTGCAAACTCGCGGGGCTGCCGTGGGAAATGATATGAATACTGGTGATATTGCGGAGACTCGCTAGCGCTGCGGTGATTTGTGATACTCCATCCCGCGCCCGATCGAGGATAATTACTTTTGTCCCCGGTTTGATACCCTTGTGAAGAATTTGGATATCGGGTACGGCAGAGTCGAAAAAGGCGATCGAACTCATAACAGAATTGATAAAATTTGGCACAAAACACCTCTGGTTTGATGACCGTCGATAACTTAAATATATGCCAAATATACCAAACTCAGATATTAAATGTCATCCGTAAAATTTCGGGAATGTTGCTGCAACCAAGTCACCAAATCTGAAACACTTTCAAAATCAAACATCGCATCTCCTAAATTATCCAAATTCTCAAGATTCAACTCGCATATCTGCGTCTGAATGTCTGGAGAAATTTCACCAATTAGCCTCCTCATATTCCGGACTATTAATTCTGACTTGCCTCGTTCCATGCCTCGTTCCATGCCTCGTTCCATGCCTCGTTCTAGAGCTTGCTGAGCCGCTAGATCGATCGCCCCTTGTTGATCTTGAATCCAAAACTCTTGTTTTTGCAATTCATCTAAGTCTTTTTGACTCAGATTCGTGTCGTTAGCAATCTGAAAAGCTCTTTCAATTTCTGGCACCGTAACCATTGTATCGGGAACAGTTTCTAGGTTACTGGTATTTTTGACAAAATAAATCCACTTGTCCGTCAGCGTTGTCAACTGATCCAATTCCTTTTTGAATTTTGGCAGTTCGATAAACACCAACTCAATCTCGCTATCGGGATAATCGAATAATCTTTGTGTTTCTTTGAAAGCAAATCTCGAAATTACTTCCAATTGATTGGGAAACATTTCAAAGTCTGTGATATTCAAAGCAATTACTGGCCTGAGTCTTTGATAGCTATCGCTTAGATTTAATTGCATTCCATAAGTTTTAGCAGCATTATATAAAACTCGCTTACGATATTTTGCCACGTTCAAAACTTGGATTGTGACAATCACAGTTTTGCCATCATTAATTTTAGCTTTGACATCTAAATAAGTGTCTTTACTTCCAAAAATCTCAGCAGATAAATAAGGAGGGATGATTTCTAAATCTTCGATCGCAGATTCGCCTGCATAAAGCATAGCGTTCAAAAAACTCATCAAAATTTCTCGGCTTTCGTTAGAACAGAATATCTTCGTGAAGGCCAAATATAGTTTGGGATTGATAAAACCCATAGTTTTTAGCGATCGAGGTTTTGTCTATCATTATAAACTACCAGACTTAAGATTGACTACCTAACAGTTCTTCTGCTACCAATCCTTTCTGAATAGCGAGCACTGCTGCTTGAGTGCGATCGCGCACTTCTAACTTTTGCAAAATCGCGTGGACGTGCACCCGCACAGTCCCCGGAGCGATGTACAATATTTGTGCAATCTCCTGATTGCTTTTCCCGCCCGCAACTAAGGCTAATATTTCCTGTTCCCTCGGAGTCAGCGGATTGTCTAAAACTTCCCATTTACTCGCGCTTTTGACAGGTTCGGGATTACTAAAAACCGCCCGAATTTCCGCAGTTGCGGCCTTGTCCCACCAAGAAGCGCCCGCCGCTACCGATCGAATTGCCAAAACCAAAGTTTCTGCCGCAATTCCCTTGAGACAATATCCTTGGGCTCCCGCAGCCATCAACCTTTCAATTAACGTTTTTTGGGCGTGAGATGTTAAAATTAAAACCGGAATTTCTGGATGTCTCTGTTTAATTTGGCGACAGGCTTCAATGCCACCAATTCCCGGCAAACCGACATCGAGAACTACCACATCCGGCAAGTGTTCCTGAGTCAATTCTACCGCCGTTTCGCCATCTTCCGCCTCGGCAATTATTTGCAAAGAACTTTCTTGCTGCAATCTGGTTTGCAGTCCCAACCGAAACAGTTCGTCGTCTTCAACTAAGAGAATTCGCAAGGGAGAATTAGGTTTCATTGGCAGAGATAGCTGGTAGTCGGAATCCAAACAAAGCACCTAAAGGCAATTTGTTTTCTGCCCAAATTATACCGCCGTGGGCGTCAATAATTTGGCGAGATAAGTATAACCCCAATCCCGATCCTTTGGCTTGCCGATCGCCATTTCCTTGATAAAAACGCTCGAACAAGTGGGGCAGCTCATCGCTAGTAATTCCCAACCCGCTATCGATAACTTTCACCACCTGATCGGTTGCGTAAGATTCCATGACTATTTCTACTTTACCACCTCGGGGAGAATGGTTGATCGCGTTTGTTAGCAAATTAACAAAAACGCGCTGGAGTTGCACTTCATCGCCGTTTACCCACAAAGAACGGCGAAAGTCAGACTCTCCGTAACTTATACTAATATAAACTCGGCGCGCTGCCGATAAATGGATGAGTGTGGCAATTACTTCTTCTGCTAAAGCTGCTAAATTTACGGGCGCAAGTTGCAGTTTTAAACCTTCGGCATCGTTGCGGTAAACATCCAGCAGCGTTTCTACTAATTGTAGTGACATTTTTTGCGATCGCGCCATTGTTTCGAGAACTTTTTGTTGGCTGGTAGTCACTTCCCCAAAGTTTGCTCCCTGAAAAGCTTTGATTGTTTCAATTGCACCCAGCATCGGCGTTTTCAAGTCGTGACTCAAAGTAGAGACAAAATCCTCTCGGATGCTGGCTAGCTGCTGCTGAGACTGCAACTGCGCTTTGGCGATCGCGATCGCTTCTTGATACTGCTGGGTGCGATCGCTCAAATATCCCGTGACTCCCAAGGCCATAACTGCGATCGCCCTATTTGCAACAGTCGCTAGGGCGATCGTTTCTCCATAGGGAACAAACAAGTTCAACAGCGTCAATGCTGCTGCTAACAGCGTAATTTGCAACTTTCCCAACCGACTCAACCGCGAATTTGCCAGTAAAATCGGCCCTGTATACAAATACCCAAACAGATATTCTGACGGCGTGGTAAATTCCAGTGCTATAACGATCGCGAATAAAATTGCGATCGACCACCTTCCGCGCAAATACTTTTCTTGAAACACCAAAATTTTGGGAATTTTCAATAAGCTGTCAAACATCTCTAATTAATCCATTTTAAGCTTGTAAAATATCAACCAATACAGTTAACTTAAAAACAATCTGATTTATGGAAAATGCCTGCATCGCCTATAAAATCGCGATCGTAAATTCGTCAAAAAGCGTTAAGTAAACCGTATTAAAATATCAACTACATTTTGGCGCAAAAAACAGCGTTTAGACAGCATTTATACCTGGAAGTATAGATTTAATACATTGGCTAAACATTCGCCTATCAGTAAAAGTATAGGTAAAAAAAGCATAATTTATAAACAGTAACTTATACCTTAAGACAGATTATCAACAACCCCAAACCTCAGTAAAGTAATCACTAAACGAGGAATTTTTAACACACTTATGTTACAAGGCTTAATTCAAATTGCATTAACCCTAATCATTTTAATCGCGATCGCGCCCGTGTTCGGCAACTACATGGCACGGGTGTACATGGGAGAACGAACCATTCTCGACCCCGCAATTAAACCACTAGAACAACTCATCTATAAAGCCAGCAATATTCGGTCTGTAGATTCCATGACAGGCTGGCAGTATGCCCGATCGCTATTATACAGCAATGCAGCAATGGGCATATTTGTATTCTTGATTTTCATGCTTCAGGGACTGCTGCCTTTAAATCCCACCAGCCTCAGCGCACCAACCTGGGATACCGCGCTGCATACAACTATTTCATTCCTCACAAATACCGACCAACAACATTACTCAGGCGAGACAACATTCAGTTATTTATCCCAGTTAACCCTGGGTTTTTTAATGTTCACCTCAGCAGCCACGGGTTTAGCAGTAGGAATTGCCTTTATTCGGGGACTGACAGGTCGCCCCCTCGGCAACTTTTATATCGATTTAATTCAATCTATCACCCGGATTCTGCTGCCACTTTCTTTGATAATTGGCTTGTGCTTACTAATTTCTGGAGTGCCGGAAACCCTAGCCGGCCCAGCAGTTGCGCGTACCTTAGAAGGCGGCACGCAAGTAATTGCTCGCGGCCCAGTAGCTCACTTTGAAAGCATCAAACAACTGGGAGAAAACGGCGGCGGATTCTTTGCCATTAACTCGGCTCACCCTTTTGAAAATCCCAACCCTTTTACTAACCTGCTGGAAACACTAGCAATGGTTTCTATACCAGCAGCACTAATTCACACCTACGGCAGATTTGCTAACAATAAAAAGCAGGGATGGCTGATTTTTGGGATGGTGTTTGCCATCTATGTAATTTTGATCGGCATTGCAGCAGTTGGCGAATATCAAGGCAATCCCCAAATTAATAGTTTGCTCGGTTCCGTGCAACCAAACTTAGAAGGGAAAGAAGTTAGATTCGGTTGGGCAGAAACTGTACTTTGGGCTGTCACTACGACTGGGACAATGTGCGGGGCTGTCAACGGAATGCACGATTCTTTAATGCCGCCAGGGGGTTTTGCTACTTTATTTAACTTGTTTCTCCAAATTGTTTGGGGCGGACAGGGAACGGGAACGGCTTACTTATTTATTTACTCCATTTTGAGCGTATTTCTCACCGGATTGATGGTGGGGAGAACGCCGGAATTTTTGGGACGAAAAATTGAAAAGCGGGAAATTGTTTTAGCTAGCGTTGTTTTGTTGATTCACCCGATCGCAGTTTTAATCCCCGGCGCGATTACCCTCGCCTTTCCCGACAGCTTGAGCGGCATCAGCAACCCAGAATTTCACGGCATTTCGCAGGTGATGTACGAATACGCTTCAGCGGCGGCTAATAACGGTTCTGGCTTTGAAGGATTGGGCGATTCTCAACCCGCGCCGACAGGACTTTGGTGGAATTTAAGCACTTGTTTTAGCTTGCTGATGGGGCGCTACGTTCCAATTATTGCCTTGCTGCTGTTAGCTGACAGCATGACGAACAAACAACTGGTTCCTGAAACAACCGGAACACTGAGAACAGATTCGATTTTGTTCACCAGCGTCACCGCAGGAGTAATCATCATTTTGGGCGCGCTGACATTTTTCCCAGTCCTAGCTTTAGGGCCGATCGCAGAAGGATATGAAATCAGCAGCGGCAAGTTTGAAGCCGCACCCGTAACTGCACCCACAACACCTTTAGCAACACCAACTGCTCAACCTCAATAGCTAAAAACATCAACCTCACTATTCTCTTTCTCTGCGTTCTCTGCGTCCTCTGCGGTTCATTAAAATTCCAAATTATGGCTACTTCCAATACCCCCGATTCCCCAAAAAATCCCCGTTCCAGAGGCTCTCGCGAGTCTCGCAAACATACGCCAAAAGCAAATACTAAAGGCCTTTATCAAAGAGCTTTCAAAGAAGCTTTTATCAAACTAGATCCTCGGGTGATGCTGAAAAACCCGGTGATGTTTGTGGTATGGGTAGGCACAATTGTGACTGCATTATTAACGATCGACCCCACGCTGTTCGGCCCGGTTCCCGGCAAAAATCAGGTAGTTTTCAACGGTTTAGTCACGTTTATTTTGTTCTTCACCTTAGTATTTGCTAATTTTGCAGAAGCGGTAGCCGAAGGGCGCGGGAAAGCGCAAGCGGATGCACTGCGATCGACAAAAGCAGATACCACAGCCCGCAAACTCTTACCAGACGGTTCAATTCAAGAAGTTAGTTCGACATCCCTGAGACGCGGCGACCAAATTAAAGTGATCGCAGGCGATGTCATTCCTTCCGACGGCGAAGTGATCGCAGGTGTCGCATCCGTAGACGAATCTGCGATCACCGGGGAATCCGCGCCAGTGCTTAAGGAACCGGGTTCGGACATCGCCAGTTCCGTCACCGGCGGTACGCGCATCCTTTCTGACGAACTGACGCTGCGGGTGATGGCCGACCCCGGTAAGGGGTTTTTGGACAGGATGATCGCGCTGGTGGAGGGCGCTGAACGCTCGAAAACGCCGAACGAGATCGCGCTGACGGTACTGCTGGCGGTGCTGACTCTGGTGTTTTTGATTGTGGTATCAACGATTCCGCCGATCGGCAATTATGTAAAAACTCCTGTGGGCGTGGTAACGCTGATTTCGCTGCTGGTGGCGCTGATCCCGACAACGATCGGCGGTTTGTTAAGTGCGATCGGCATTGCGGGGATGGATCGCGTCGCTCAATTTAACGTGATAGCGACCTCTGGGCGGGCCGTGGAGGCTTGCGGCGACGTGAATACGCTGATTTTGGACAAAACGGGAACGATTACGCTGGGCAACCGTTTAGCCGAGGAGTTCATCCCGGTAAACGGTCATTCGCTGCAAGAAGTGGCGCAGGTAGCGCTGACTGCGAGCGTTTTTGACGATACTCCCGAGGGAAAGTCGATCGTCCGTTTGGCTCAGAATTTGGGCGCACAGGTGGAGTTCGATCGCACCAACTCCCAAGGATCTGAAGGCATTGATTTTTCCGCAAAAACGCGGATGTCTGGTACGGACTTACCCGACGGTACGGAAGTTCGCAAGGGTGCGGTGGATGCGGTTAAAGGTTTTGTGCGATCGCGCGGCGGCAATTTCGGCCCGGATCTCGATGAAGCTTACGAGCGAGTTTCGCGATTTGGAGGCACACCCTTAGGCGTTTGTCAAGGTAGCGACACCTACGGAATTATCTATTTGAAAGATGTGATTAAACCCGGGATTCGCGATCGGTTTGACCAACTGCGAAAAATGGGAATTCGCACCATCATGCTCACCGGAGATAACCGAATTACAGCATCAGTAATTGCCGACGAAGCCGGAGTAGACGACTTCATCGCCGAAGCAACTCCCGAAGACAAAATCGAAGTAATTCGCAAGCAACAAGCCGAAGGTAAATTAGTAGCAATGACGGGAGACGGAACCAACGACGCACCCGCCCTAGCCCAAGCAAACGTAGGTTTGGCGATGAATTCCGGAACCCAAGCGGCGAAGGAAGCTGCAAACATGGTGGACTTAGATTCTGACCCCACAAAACTGATTGACTTAGTGACAATTGGCAAACAATTGCTAATTACTCGCGGCGCGCTGACTACGTTTTCGCTAGCCAACGACATCGCCAAATACTTCGCAATTATTCCCGCAATGTTTGCTCCCGTCGGCGCTTTAAACATCATGGGTTTAGCCAGCGGTCAATCGGCGGTTTTGTCAGCATTAGTTTACAATGCTTTGATTATTCCCGCTTTGATTCCCCTGGCACTAACTGGTGTCAAATTTAGACCACTAAGTGCCAATCAACTGTTGCAGCGGAACATTTTAATCTACGGATTGGGCGGAGCAGTTGCGCCGTTTATCGCCATCAAAATTATTGATGTTTTCATTGCTGCGATCGGGTTAGCATAAAAAACTTCGACTACCGATTCGCAGGGCGGATGTAACGGATGACTCTTCCCGGCTCTGCCTGGGAACGCATATCCAGAGGCTATGCCTCGATTTTCCCACAAAAAATCTAAGAGAAAGACAGATATTTAGTTCCCAACAAAGGAGAATTCATGAAACGGAATGATTTGCTGAATGATGTTTTACCCAGAGACTTTCAAGAAACAATTGAGTTAGCGAAAATGCTGCGATCGCGCCACCCAATCCCGGTGCAGCTATTTCTGGTAATGTGCTTTAACTTGATAATTGCACCCGCGGTTTATGCGGCTGCGGATGAAGGTTTGACCAAAAAAGCGGCGTGGGGTTTAAGTCTTTTGGGTTTAGTAATTATTGGGCTAGCAGTTTATTTGTTTGTCGTGATTTTTCAGCCAGAAAGATTTTAGGCATTTCCATTGTCAACCTTAGAAACCGGGTTTTTTACCGAATCTGGCGGCTAAACCAAATATTTTCGCAAAAATCCGGTTTCGGGCATCCAGTTTTTCATGACATCCGTTACACAATCCGTTACACAATCCGTTGCCGAACTTCCTTCATTGAGGTCATGTATGAGAGAATTAATCAGAGCTATTCGCGTTACTTTAGTTTTGTGGGGAATCACAGCGATTATTTATCCCTTAATCCTGCTCGCAATCGGTCAACTTGCTTTCAATTCCCAAGCAAACGGCAGTTTAATTACCAACCAAGGAGTTGTAGTCGGCTCATCGTTAATCGGTCAGTCTTTCGGCTCGGATAAATATTTTTGGGGTCGCCCCAGTACCACAAATTACAGCAGCTTTGCGGCAATAGATTACGACCCCACAAAGGCAGAAAATTTAAGTCAGAGAACGGGCGTTTCGGGAGCGAGCAATCTTGCTCCTAGCAACTCGGATCTGGTGAAGCGAGGTAATGAAAAAGATGGTTTTCAGGGGGTAGAAGTTGAGTTGGCTCGCCTCAATTTAGTTGGTATCAAACCGACTGCGGATTTAGTTTACACTTCCGGTTCTAGCCTCGACCCGCACATTAGCGTAGAATCAGCTCGATCGCAAATTGAACGGGTAGCAAAAGTGCGATCGGTCAATCTCAATCAAGTCGAAATGTTAGTAGCCAAAAATACAGATAGCAGATTTCTCGGTATTTTCGGCGAACCGGGAGTTAACGTCCTCAAACTAAATGTGGCTCTCGACGGTTTATAATACTCTGTGGTCAGTAGTCAGCAGTCAGTAGTGAATAGTCATTAGTCATTAGTCATTAGTCAGGTAGGGGCGGTGCCCCATGCCCGCCCTCTTAGTAGTCATTGGTAATCGGTAATTGACTGTCAACCGTCAACCGTCAACTGTCAACTATCAACTGCCAACTGCCAACTGCCAACTGTCAACTGTCAACTGTCAACTGCCAACTGCGATGATTCACTCTAGCGAACTCAGTAACAATTCCGACGCAATTTACGCCCAACCAAATCGCGGTTACGATCGCCCTCACCGCCGGGGAAAGCACAAAATCTTTATCGGAATGGCCCCCGGTGTCGGCAAAACTTTCCGAATGCTGGAAGAAGGGCACAGACTCAAATCTGAAGGCATTGATGTCGCCGTTGGACTGTTAGAAACTCACGGGCGGAAAGAGACAGCAGCTAAAGGCGAAGGACTAGAAATAGTCCCGCGAAAAGAAATGCTGCACGGCGAAAAAGCACTTACCGAAATGGATACTGAAGCCCTAATAGTACGCCGCCCTCAACTAGCATTAGTAGACGAACTGGCTCATACAAACGTTCCCGGTTCTCTGCGAGAAAAACGATATCAAGATGTCGAAGAAATTCTGAAAGCAGGGATAGATGTTTTCTCTACCCTCAACATTCAACACATAGAAAGTCTCAACGATTTAGTAGCGAGAATTACGGGAGTTGTAGTGCGAGAGCGAGTACCCGATCGCATTCTCGAAGAAGCTGACGAAATAGTCGTTATTGATGTCACGCCCGAAACCTTAGAAGAACGGTTGCGAGAAGGCAAAATCTACGCTCCTGAAAAAATAGAACAATCTTTAAAAAACTTTTTCCAGCGCCGTCATTTAATCGCATTGCGAGAACTGGCGCTGCGGGAGGTAGCAGATAGTGTTGAAGACGATGCAGCAACTTTAAAAGGTCAATCTTGCAACATTCACGAACGAGTTTTAGTATGCGTATCGACTTTTCCTAATTCCTTGCAACTGCTGCGGCGGGGTGCAAGGCTGGCGAACTACATGAATGCCCCATTTTATGCTTTGTTTGTGGATGCTCCCGATCGCTTCTTAACAAAATCCGAAAGCTTGCACGTTGAAACTTGCCAGAAGCTTTGCCAAGAATTTAACGGCCAATTTCTGCGGGTGGAAAGTCCGAATATCGCACAAGCAATTTCTGAGGTAGCTAAACAGTATCGGATTACTCAAATTGTGATCGGCGAAAGCCAGCAATCACGCTGGAAATTGCTGTTTCGGGGTTCTTTGACTCAACAGTTAGTGCGATCGCTCAAACACGTAGATTTGCACATCATCTCTACGGAAAAAAGTCGGTAGTTATTGGGCATGGGGCATGGGGCATAGGGCATAGGGCATAGGGCATTAGTTATTTGTCTTAGGTTTGGTGTTTGTTGTTGTTTCTAATAACTAATAACTCATAACTAATAACTCATAAATATAACTTTCGGAGGATAGCAGACTCTAGCTGGTGGCGGATGTGCCAGAAGCTTTTATCTGTCAAGATTGCACTTGTTAAAGCTGATTAAAAGTGCGATCGCTATGGTAGATCATTACATTCTAAATTTGCTAGTGATTGGCATCCTCCTGCTCACCGTCACCTTGGGCTCCGGATGGATTTCGCGATTGCCGGTATCTTATGCCTTAATTTATCTAATTGTCGGTATCGGATTGGGGCCCTACGGCGTCAAGCTGGTTGAATTGCGCCCCGATGCTCAATTTTTAGAAAGACTCACAGAATTTGTAGTTATTGTGTCTCTGTTTAGTTGCGGCTTAAAAATGAATCGCCCGCTACAACTTTGGGCCTGGAATTCCACCGCGCGGCTGCTCGGTTTTTTAATGCCGATTTCGATTTTTGCTGTTGCTGCGATCGCTCATTGGTTTGTGAAATTAGATTGGGGCCCTGCCATTTTACTAGGAGCAATTCTGGCACCCACAGATCCAGTTTTAGCCTCAGAAGTTCAGATAGCTGATATAGAAGATCGCGATGAATTGCGTTTTGGCTTAACATCGGAAGGCGGTTTGAACGATGCTTTAGCTTTTCCCTTTGTTTATTTCGGCATTTATGCGCTAAAAGATAACAACTGGCCGAACTGGTTTTCGCAGTGGGTGGCAGTTGACTTGCTTTGGGCGGGTTCCGCAGGTATCGTGATGGGCATTTTAGTAGCCAAAGCCGTCACTTGGATCGATCGCCGATTGCAACGCTACAGGCCCGCCGACGAACTAATGGAAGATTTCATCGCTCTCAGCACAATTCTGCTCACATATTCCCTCACCGAAGTAGTCAACGGCTACGGATTCCTCGCAGTTTTTGTAGCAGGAATTGTAGTGCAGCGCAGTTACCGCGACCCCGAAAAACCGCTTTCCCAACTGCACTTTACTGAGCGCATAGAAAAGTTAATGGAAGTAGGAACAATTTTAATATTGGGTTCCATGTTGCGCCTAGAAGCTCTCGTTGCACATGGAAGCTACGCCCTTTTAATAGCTGGATTGTTAATCTTTTTGATTCGGCCTGTGGGAGCTTGGATCAGTACGATCGGCGGTCGCTTGCATCCCGCCAGTCGCTTGCTGTGCGGTTGGTTCGGCATTCGGGGCGTCGGTTCAATTTATTATCTTACCTATGCTTTCGGTCACGGTTTGAAAGGCGAAACTGCCGAGAAAATTGCCTGGATTACTTTTACTACGATCGTAATTTCTGTGATTGTGCACGGCATTAGCGCCACCCCGTTAATGAACTGGTACGAGCGGCGAATTAAACCTAAAGTACCGGATTTAATTTAATTCACAGGACTAACACACCAAGCAGATGAAACTGGTTCTTAGTGAGGACTTCAGTCCTCAGAAATCAGGACTAAAGTCCTCACTACGAACCAGTTTTATTAAAGGATACAGGAGATGATCGAAGTCCTAACCAACTAATTTTCTCTGTATTCTCGGAGCAACTAAGCGGAGCATCATTGCTGCAACTAGCAACACTGTCAAAGGTAAATATACGATCGCCGATTTAACAATCTTGATACCGAATTCAAAGGTAAAAGCCAGCCAGAAATAGTGCATTCCAGCATTGTGTAGAATCTTCCAGGCCCGTTGACCTATCCATGCTGCCGATCGCTCAAAAGATGTTACAGTCATTGCAAACAGGAACACGTAGCCCAAGATCCCCAGAGGGTCAAACCCGGGCGACGCGCCAGAAGTGGCCCACCACAAGCCAGTCCAGGCGATCGCGTGATACGTATGCGACACAGCCATCGATAGCCCCAAATAGCGGCGATTTTTTAACAGCCACTGTGTAAATATATTGGGCCACAGCCTGCGAAGTGACGAAGCCACAAAAGCACATAGAAATAAGATACACGAAGTACGAGCAGTTGCTCGAATCGCCAACCGCATCGCTGTCTCATCAACACCGTAAATCAGCCAAATCACAGCAAGCATAATCCCAATTGTCAGCGCCGAAAAACCAACAATGCTCCATCCTTCCACAGCAAATTTACTACCTTTCATCCGTGATGAATCCTTACAATAAATTCTCATATCCTGTCCGATCGAACACCATGAAAAAATTGGTTCGTAGTGAGGACTTTAGTCCGCATCAAAGAGAGGGCTAAAGTCCTCACTACGAACCAAACCTTATGATTGCCAGTAATTAACAGGACACGAACTCAGTACATACTAAATTTAGCGATCGCCCGTGGCCGCTGTCTTGCCAAATCTTCCCAAAAATGTCCTAATCTTCCCAACCTTCAAAGCGCATCTCTATAAGCCTTTGGAGTAGTTTTAACCTGTTGGCGAAACACTCTGGTAAAATGACTTTGACTTTGAAATCCGACTTGGTGGCAGATTTCTACAAGTGTCAACTCCCGCAGCCGAAGCAACTGCTTTGCTCTCTCAATGCGGCATTTCATCACATACTGATGGGGTGTAAATCCTGTAGATTGCTTGAACAAACTTGCAAAATAATGCGGACTAATCTGCACAGCACTGCTCAGATTTTCCAAACTCAAATTACCATCCAAATTTTGCTCAATATAATTGAATACTTGCCTTAGTTGATACTTGCACAACCCGCCCGTATAGTTTTTAATTTCAGGAGTAAAAGAACAATAACGCCTCAGCAAATGCACAGCAAGCGCTGTTGCCATTGACTCTGCATACAGGCGACTGTCTGCGCCTCCGGCTGCTAATTCTTGCTTCAAAGCCAGCGCCATATGCTGAATTAACGGATCGCGTAGATGCAACTGCGGCACCAACTCAATTTTATCTGCATCCACAGAGTCAAAAGCAGCGCGCGCCAGCATTTCAGGGGCGAGAAACAGCTCAATTAATGGAACTTCGCGATCGACAAATGTTCTCGGAATAGTTTGAGTAGCAGGAATAATCGCAATATCGCCGCTGGCGTAATCTACCTCTTGCAAACTTCCATTCAACATAAAACTCGCCCGAAAATCATTTTCAGCGATGAGAATAAAGTGGTGTTCTAAATCAGTTTCCGGCATTTCGTCAGCAGGTTCTAGCTCATAAATCAGATTCAAACCATTCCATCCCAATTCAAAGCTAGAAAGGAGGTGCAAATGCGGTGCAGGTTCATTATCAGACACAGCGAGTCTCGACTTCGAGCGACAAAAACGGTTTGTAGTGAGGACTTTAGTCCGCAGATTTAGAGGACTAAAGTCCGAACAGTCGGGTGCATCTGGTTTTTGAAGAGGGCGAAGCATGACCGCATATAAGTTATTAGTTATAATCTCATATTGATTGCGGTCATGCTTCGCCCCTACACGCATATTTGCTTGCAGATGCACGCCTTACTATCGAACTAATATTATTGCGATGCGATTGGTTTCACCCCAATTAATAAAGCGAGTTCCCGCCACTTCCAATAACAGTCTGCATTGTCAAAACCAATTTCTCTAAACCAGCGCAGTTGTGTTTCCACATCCAGCAATTTATTAGAAGGATCTTCACCCTCTTTGCTGATACCCAGTGCCTCTCGAAACTTCTCATGCAAAGCCTCTGTTGGGGACGCTACGTGCTCCAAATTGCAAAAAATGCCTCCGGGTTCCAAAAGCTCGAAAATCTCGGCGTAAAGCGAACGTTTGCGATCGTCCTCTACGTGATGGATGGCAAAACTAGAAACGATCGCATCAAACTTGCCCAAATCCGGCAGAGGTGCGTCAAAATTGTGCTCGATTACCGTGACAGTATTGTCATCAGCAAAGCGAATGCGGGCTTTTTCCAGCATAGTTGGCGAAAAGTCGATCGCCACAGATGCAACATTCGGGCGATCGCACTTCAGCAAACCCAACAACCGCCCATCACCCGTACCCACATCCAGAATCCGCTTGACATCTTTCGGCACTTCCTCCAACAAAACCGCCTCACCCTCAGTGCGGTGAGGAATACCATCAGCCTTAGCAAGATACCACAAAGCGTGTTCCGCAGAACTCCAAAGATTAACTTGACTCATAAACAGTTGACAGTTGACAGTTGACAGTTGACAGTTGACAGATGAGTGCGAGGTTTTTAAGACGGGGATTTAAACCTCTCCATAAAAACAATCCGCCCGCACCTGAAGGGGGCTAATAACCCTTGATATTTAGTAAATCTCGCCGTTTTTATGCGTAAAAATCCAACCATTATCGCCCGCTTTCGCGATTAAGTCATCATCGGGATAACTTGCTGAATCATCAGGAGTGCGATCGCCAATTTCCAGATAAACAACATCAGCATTCGAGCGATTCACCAAATGATGCCCGTCAGCATCTCCAGCCGGAAAACCTGCCGCCATACCCGATTTTAGCAATTGCTCACCCAAATTTGTAATCAGAGTAACTTCCCCTTCCAGAACATAGACTAACTCATCTTGACGAGAGTGCCAATGTCGAAGAGCAGAGCAACTTCCCGGCGCCAACCTCACCAAATTTACCCCAAAATTCTGCAAACCCGCAGCATCACCCAAGCGTTTTTTAACTCTTCCCGCAACAGCAGATTTAAATTGCTGAGGATAATTTGAGCCTGTACTTTCTGGGACATTATTAGGATGAATAATCATACAAAACTCCTTCTCTTCTTTCTCTTCCTTCGCGTTTTTCGCGCCTTCGCGGTTCATTTCTCTATTCCAAAGGTTTCAAAGTAGTAGGATTTTCACGAATCGGTTTAACAAAACGGCTGTTCGCCCGCACAAAACAATTACCCTTATCAGTGGAAATCGGCAACCAAGGCTTACCCTGAGAGTCAGCAATCATAATTTGATTAGCATTATTTCCAGTCACCGCTTGCAAGCGCTGTCCCCGCCGAAAAGTGGTCACCACAGGCCACAGCGAAACATTATGTTTATTTTTTTCAAATAACTCATCTGGTGCATCAAGAGCATCTACAGAAACAGATCTAAATCGCTGAGCCATCCGGCAATTTAACCCTTGAGAATCCGAGTCAACAACCACCCAATTCACCTGCCTGTTGCCCCGCTGTCTCGCCAGCAGCCCCGTATAATCTCCTTGCTGATTAGCAACAGGTAAAGCCAAGGCTAAATGAGCCCCCGCTCCTAAAATCCAAGTTACTGCCAGAGAGAAAATTCTGATTTCTGCTTTCATTGATACAAAAAATCCTTAAATTCAGATTAATTACAATCGTAGCAAGCTCTCCTGGCGATCGTCCAAGTGCTAATTGCTGAAACCCTTGCTTCCCTTGGACTTCTGTCAACCGTCAACTGACAACCGTCACAACCGTCAACTGTCAATTCATTAAGAATGTGTTATAAATATTGAGATTCATTAAGAAATATTGCTCAAATGCTCCTTTCCCCCTCTGGCGCCAGCAAACTCAAAGAATCCTTAAAAGAAAAAGTATTCTTCGGGAATGAGCCAACCCCGGAACTCATAGCCATCTTACTGATTTATTTCGTCCAAGGCATCCTCGGACTAGCCCGCTTAGCCGTCAGCTTCTTCCTCAAAGACGAACTCGGCATGACTCCCGCCGAAGTCTCAGCCATGCTGGGCGTCGTCGCCATACCTTGGATTATCAAACCCTTGTTCGGCTTCATGTCCGACGGGTTGCCCATATTCGGCTACCGCAGACGGCCTTATATCGTCCTCTCGGGGCTGTTGGGAACGGCAGCATGGGTGGGGATGGCCACAGTCGTACACACGCCCTTAGCGGCCACAGGGGCGATCGCCCTAAGTTCCGTTTCACTAGCCGTCAGCGACGTAATCGCCGACTCCCTAGTAGTAGAAAGAGCGAGAAAGGAAACAGTTAGCGACGCCGGTTCCCTGCAATCCTTGTCTTGGGGCGCATCAGCCATTGGCGGACTAATTACCGCTTACCTCAGCGGTTCCCTGCTGCAACACTTCAGCACCCACACCATCTTTTTAATCACTGCATCTTTCCCGCTAATCGTATCAACAACAGCCTGGTTAATTACCGAAGAAAAAGTCAACAAAAGAACCGACTTTGAAACAGTAAAAGACCAACTCAAACAACTGCGGCAAGCTGTTGCCGAAAAAACAATTTGGTTGCCCACCGCCTTTCTATTTCTGTGGCAATCCACACCAAGCTCGGACTCCGCCTTCTTCTTTTTTAGCACCAACGAATTAGGCTTTCAGCCAGAATTTCTCGGACGAGTGCGCCTCGTCACCAGCATAGCCGCCCTCGTTGGCATTTGGCTGTTTCAGCGCTACCTCAAAGCAATTCCATTTCGAGTCATTTTCGGCTGGTCAACAGTCATTGCAAGTGCCTTGGGCATGACTACATTATTATTAGTAACTCATGCCAACCGAGCATTAGGAATTGACGACCAATGGTTCAGCATCGGAGACAGCCTGATCCTGACAGTAATCGGACAAATTGCTTATATGCCCGTGCTGGTACTATCAGCGCGGTTGTGTCCTCCAGGCGTCGAAGCAACCTTATTTGCAGTGCTGATGTCTGTCACCAATTTAGCAGGAATTATTTCCTACGAAGGCGGTGCAATTTTGACACACTGGCTCGGAATTACCGATCGCAATTTCGACAACCTCTGGCTGCTAGTAGTCATCGCCAACCTCTCCACACTGCTACCCCTCCCCTTCTTAAACTGGCTCCCGGCAGAAAGCACAGAAAGCGGCGATCCAAACTACCAACAATCTCTCCCAGTATTAGAACCCGAACTGGGCTGTGCAAAACCGGGCGGACAGCATTTCATGCCCGAATACTTTCCCGACTTAGTACCGACATCAATTCCCGAAACCCGCACCGTAGAAAGCAAATGAAGGAAGAAGAAAGAAGAAAGAAGAAGGAAGAAGGAAGAAGGAAGAAAATAGACTGCGAATATCTTGATAGTTTTCTTTCTGCTATTTTTCTCTCCTTTATTTCTTTCTTTCTCTCTGCGCTCTCTGCGCCCTCTGCGGTTAAATCAATAAAAGCTTATTCTACCAATGCAAAACTTACAAACTTCCCCAGCCAAAACAGTAGCCCCAAACTTATCATACGATCGCAAAGACTGGCAGCGTGGCTACGAATCCCAACCCAACGAAGCCGACTACTGGATTGACAACATCGAAGGCGAGATCCCAGAAGGCTTACAAGGCACATTCTTTCGTAACGGGCCCGGATTATTGGATGTCAACGGATCGCGCATCCACCACCCCTTTGACGGCGACGGCATGATTTGTGCGATCGCAATTTCCCAAAAACGCGCCCACTTCCGCAACCGATTCGTGCACACCGAAGGCTACCTCGCCGAACAAAAAGCCGGAAAAATCCTGCACCGAGGCGTATTCGGCACACAGAAACCCGGAGGCTGGTTAGCCAACATCTTTGATGTCAAAATCAAAAACATCGCCAACACCAACATCATTTATTGGGGCGACAAACTGCTAGCACTCTGGGAAGCAGCACAGCCCTACAGACTCGACCCCCGCAGCCTAGAAACCCTCGGATTAGACACCCTAGACGGCATCTTACAACCCGGTGAAGCCTTCGCCGCCCACCCCAGAATTGAAAAAGGGAAAAATGGCAAAGGAGACAGATTAATCAACTTTTCCGTCAAGCCCGGTTTGTCAAGTACAATCACGATTTACGAACTCGACGAAACTGGCAAACTATTGCAGAAACACGCCCATGCAATCCCGGGTTTTGCCTTCCTACACGACATGGTAATTACCGAGAATTACTGCATATTCTTCCAAAATCCTGTCAGCTTCAATCCCCTACTTTTCCTATTAGGATTTCGGAGTGCAGCGCAGTGCATTAAATTTTCGCCAAACAAGCCCACCCAAGCAATTTTAATTCCGCGCAACGGCACTGACGAGGTAAAAATATTAGAAACCGAACCTTGTTTTGTGTTCCACCACTGCAACGCCTGGGAAGAAAACGGCGAAGTTTTTGTAGATTCAGTTTGCTACGAATCATTTCCCACTGTCGAACATGACGGCGATTTTCTGGAGATTGATTTTGACACCATTCCAGCGGGCGAGTTGTGGCGGTTCAAGTTAAATCTGCAAGACAAAACCGTGCAGCATCAAGTTGTGGAAACTCGGTGTTGCGAGTTTCCGACTTTGCATCCGAATAATGTCGGACAACCTTACCGATATCTTTATATCGGCGCCGCTGACTCTGCCACTGGGAATGCTCCTTTGCAAGCTATTCTTAAAATAGATTTCCACACGGGTGAAAGGCAAGTTTGGAGTGTCGCGCCGCGCGGCTTTGCTGGTGAACCAGTTTTTGTTCCCCGTGATTCAGCCGTCTCGCCTGAGGCTGCAAGGGCTGAAGATGACGGTTGGCTGCTGGTTTTGATGTATGATGCGGCTAATCATCGATCGACCTTAGCGATTCTAGATGCCCGCGACATCACCAAAGGCCCCCTAGCGCGCCTGCATTTAAAACAGCACATTCCCTACGGTTTGCACGGCAGCTTTACACCAAACGTACTGCTTCCCGAGAACTAAGATAAAATAGGTTTGTAGTGAGGACTTTAGTCCGCATCCGTCAGAGGACTAAAGTCCTCACTACGAACCTTTTGTATTGCGGGGAATACTAACAACAAGTCAATACATAAAATATCCCTAATTAATGCAAACTGTCAACAAATCAAATATCAAAAAAATACTTATTTTAATTTGCAGCCTCGCCGTAAGTTTGGCAATTATCTTATCTATTTACTCTCACAATGCTAATGCCCAAGAGCCTTACAGCCCCTCTCCAGATACCGCTGTAGCCCCCAAAGGCTTGGTTGAGGTCAAAATGACCGTAATTGGCGTAGACCCGATTAAAAACGAATTAGAAACCCGCTTGCAGTTCGAGCTTAAAGGTATTTATAAAAAAGGGCCTACTTACCCGGCTCAAGACTTGTTAATGACAGTTAACGGCGCGAATGTAGAAGATTCGGAAATTAGCTTTAAAGAAGGCAAACCGATGATTGTCCCGGCATTAAAGTTTAACTTAGTCAAGGGAAAAATCAACAATTATCCGTTTGACACGCACATTGCTAAAGTAGCTATTTCAATTGACCCGCTGGCTTCAATTGGCAAACAGTTTGCTCCCTTCCAACTAAATCCTGTGCCGCTGGAATTTAAGTTTAATGCTGATGTTCCCGGCTTCGATATCAGTTATAAGCCGATGGAAGAGAATTCATCTATCTTTATTTATATCGATGTTTCAGCAACGCGATCGCTCCCGGTGAAATTTTTTGCCATAGTGATTATTGTGATTATGTGGGTGCTGTCAATCATGGCGCTGTTGCTAGCATTAAAGGTGATGAAATCGGGGAAGTTACCGGAAGTCGGAATGCTGAGTTGGACTGGTGTGATGCTGTTTGCTTTTCCCGGTATTCGCAACTCTCAACCGGGAGTTCCGCCAGTGGGAACTGCTAGCGATTTCCTGTCGTTTTTTTGGACGGAAATGATCGTTGTAGTAGCCTTGGTAATTATCGGTAGCTGTTGGTTGAAGCGCTATCATCCGCCCATTGATGATTAATACCATTTATGAAAAATATGGCTGCGGAAAAAAATTGGCTTGTTTCCACGCACCCTAAGTGTCAGGTGCGTCGCTCGCTCGATTGTTGATTGGATGCGAGGGATTTTTCATGGCGACGCACCCTACAAATACTACTGACAACTGACAACTGACAACTGACTAATCTCAATTTTTGACCTGCAAATTCTCAATATCCTTAGCGGGTACTCCCAAACCGCGCAAGATAGTAAAAGCAATGATTCGATATCCCGACGGATTCGGGTGAACTCCATCGGCTGCTAACAAATTTAGAGTTTTTCCGGCGTGTTTTTGATAGGTGCCGATCACTTCCCGAAAAGGCGCATTCAAATCGATAAACAAGCACTGATTTTGCTTGGCAATTTCTCGCATCGCCACAACATATTCTTGCAACCTGCGATTTTCTGGGCCGTCGAGAATCTCGCGGATGGGAGTAGGAGAAAGCAGCACGACTCGAATTCCTGCGGCTTTTGCTGCCAGTACCATTTGAGTTATTTTGTCTATATATTCTGCCAGCGGTAATCCCGCAGCTAGGTTGCCTTGCGGATGAAATTGCAGGTTTTTGAAGTCGAAAAAAGCGTGCCAAACGTCGTTAACTCCGGCGTTGATCGTGACTAAATCTGGCTTTTTGTCGATCGCATCTTTCTGAAAACGCGCCTGCATATCACTCGCCTTGTTACCGGAGATTCCCGCGTTGACGATCTCGATTTTGCGATCGGGATACAGGGCATTTAGATAGCGTTGCAGCAGCCAAACGTAACCTCCTGGGTATTTCGCCGCTTCGGTGATGCTGTCCCCCACAGTCACAATTATGCGCTTCCCGGCGAGCACGTTTTGGATTTCGGGCGGCGGCGATGCTTCGGATACAGGTTCTTTAAACACGGGAATTAAGGAGTGAGGAATGTTGAACGCGATAACAGCAGCAATTACGGCGAGGACAAGTCTGATTAACACTTGCTTCAGCGGGGATTTGGGACGGGGCGATCGCACATTTGCAGACATTACACAGTTTTTGACGAAAAGTTTAAGTTTTGATCTTGGGATTTCCGGGCAAGAGTTTCGGTGATTAAGAATATCCTAACAGTCTTGGCAGTTGCTATATAATTATATTAAGGGCTTTTTTGACACTCCTGATGTGAACGCGGGGGGCTTCCACGAATGGATCTGTAAGTCTGTAAAGTTTCAAATTAAATTGATGCTTGAGGAAATCCTATGCTGAAGTTACAATAGTTATTAAAGTCCAAGGGCGAGGATATCCTGGCGGTGGCGCTGCGACATGGGGCGTTTAATGTATGGGTGTTTGGTTCGGTGGCGCGGGGTGTTGTCGATGAGAGTAGTGATATTGACCTTTTGGTGGATTATAACGGAATAAGGATTAAGCCGTTTGATTAAGGATTGGGTTTTGGCGGAGGCGAAATATTTCGTTGATTTTAGTTTAAAGGAGGCTGTATGATGACTGTACAAGAAATTATTGCTCAGGTCGAAAGTTTATCAATAGAAGATCAGGATCAGTTGTTTGAGCTAATCCGCAAGCGACGGATTGAAAATCGGAGGGATGAAATTTTGGCTAATGCTCAGGAAGTGATGGAAGCTTTTAAGAATGGGACAGCAAAGAGAGGAAGTGTTGATGATTTGATCGCAGATTTACTAGGAGATGATGATGGAAGTTGTCTGGAGTAGTGGATTTAATCGATCTTTTAGGAAGATCGTACAGAAAAATCCACAATTAAAGGATCAAATTACTAAGGTGTTAAAGCTACTGGCAGATGATCCATTTACGCCATCTTTGAAGTCTCAGAAGTTAGGAGGGGACTTAGCCGGATTATGGTCTTGTTCTGTTGCATATGATTGCAGAATAATTTTTAATTTTTCTGAAGATGAGGAATTGTTAGAAATGGTGATTCTCTTAGTTGATATTGAAAGCCATGATGAGGTTTATTAATATGTAGCTGCGCCTTGACTTTATGCCCTACGGCTTCAAGCCCCTTGATTTCGATTACGATAGAAATAGGACTTACCCATTTCAAAGTAATTCTTTTTTTTGCCAATGAGTTCCGACCTAGTTCCCCTCTTGCCCAAAGTATCACTCGATCGCCGCGCCGGTGCCTTCTGCATCGATGCGATCGCCGTTTGGATACCCAGTTTGCTTCTCGGTACAAATCCGATCGCCCAAACCTTTCTTTTTGTCCTGCTGTGGATGATAATGCGCGTAGCCATCGTCAGGAAAAACCAAGGTCAAAGTCTCGGGCGCTGGGCCCTGGACATGAAAATTTTCGATCCTAGATTCCAACGGACTCCCGGAGTGCAAGAATTGTGCAAGCGCGAGGCATTGCTGGGCTTTTGCGCCGCCCTAGCCTTCGCAGGTGTAGGTGGGCTCACCTCCACTAACGCGGGCGTCTTGCTGCTGATGTTACCACTGGCGATCGACTGTAGCGTTGCTTTCACCGACGCAGAAAGGTTTCCCCAAGCTTTTCACGATCGACTCGGTAGGACGATCGTCATCGGAACCAAGCGCGGCTACTCGCTTGACATCAAAGTTAGAAGATTGCTTGACCAAGTGCAGACAAATGTGAGACGATAATAAATTGTGTTTAAATTAGTCGAAATTTATTTAGAATTATGGCTAAAGGCGTCCGCATCATAATTACCCTAGAGTGTACTGAGTGCCGAACAAACGCGAGCAAACGCTCCAAAGGCGTGTCTCGGTACACCACGACCAAGAACCGTCGCAACACGACGGCACGGCTAGAACTCAAAAAGTTCTGCCCCCACTGCAACAAGCACACTACTCACAAAGAGATCAAGTAGGGAATGGGGCATGGGGCATGGGGAATGGGGCATGGGGCATGGGGAATGAGTAGTATTTAAGGATTAATGGCTAATAGTTTCTACTATCGCAGTCATTTAAGAATCTTTTAAGAATTACTGATTACCGATTGCCAATTACCAATGACCAATGACCGATTACCAATGACCAATGACCAATGACCAATGACAGATTACCAATTACCAAAGAACCATGACTTACTTTCGCCGGCGCGTTTCGCCAATCAAACCAGGAGACCCGATCGACTATAAAGATGTCGATTTGCTCAAAAAATACGTCACAGAACGCGGTAAAATCTTGCCCCGCCGGATTACCGGTTTGACGGCAAAACAACAGCGCGACCTGACCCGCAGCATCAAAAGAGCAAGAATTGTAGCTTTGATGCCCTTCGTAAACCAAGAAGGCTAATTGGATTTTGGATTTTAGATTTTAGATTTTGGACAAAAATAGGACTTACGCGAAAACAACGTCTTTTTGTCGCAAGCGATGGTAGCTAATAGCTGGCAATATTTGGTATTGAGTCGCTGGTGCGTAAGTCTTAATCAAAATCTCAAAAGTTAAAAATTAAAGCACAAAAAGCAGAACTTTTTAGATGTTAGTTTTGACAATTGATTTAAAAAATGTAAACATCCAAAATCTAAAATCGGAAGCAAAGAAACTCGATAAGTGGCAACTGTAAAAATCCAAAATCTCAAAAATAAAGCGGGCAAGTGGAGAAGGGAACGTTAGTAGAATTTAGAGTGCACGGCGACCGCCGCCTGGCCGTTGCCGATCGCCCTGACGGCAAGAAAAACTGGGTAGTGGTAGACGAAAACGGTCAACCGCACAGCATTCCGCCAAAACAAATCAGCTATGAAGCAGTCGGAGAAACTTACAAACCCTCCGACATTTCCAAATTTCTTAAAGAAGTAGAAGCTTACTCAGATCCGTCGAGTCTAGAAGTAGCTTGGGAACTTCTAGTGGGCGACGGAGAAAATACAGATCCAGAAGCCCTGGCTATGCTGCTATTTTCCGATCGCACTCCGGCGCAATGTTATGCAGCTTATTGTTTGCTGTCCACAGATAAACTGTATTTTAAACAAAAGGGCGATCGCTACGAACCGCGACCAGTTGCCCAAGTAGCCGAAATCAAACACCAGCAAGAAGTAGAACAGCACCGACACCAAGAATCCCAAGGATTTTGGGATCGAGTTAAACGGCGGCTGGCTGGGGAAAATAATGTAGATTGGGCAACTAGCGATCGAACTCGCCTCGATGCCCTAGAACGCTTTGCTACCCTCGGAGAAGAAGCAACTCACCGCACGCCGGCCTTAGAAACTTTAGCCAGCTTACAACGTCCCGAAAACCCCGAAGCAGCATTTCAACTCCTAGTCGATCTCGGCCTGTGGAGTCCCCACGAAAACCTGTTTTTGCGGCGAAGCCAAATTCCGCTACAACTATCGGCAAAGGTATTAGAAGTAGCGCAAAGCTGCCTAGAAGAACCCTCAACCGACTCAGACACAGATCGTCTCGATTTAACTCACCTCAAGGTTTACACGATCGACGACGAAAGCACTACGGAAATCGACGACGGACTCAGCCTAGAATTCCTCGAAAACGGCCAGCAGCGTCTGTGGATACACATAGCAGATCCGACCCGCTTGCTTTCCCCCGGAGACGAACTCGACCTCGAAGCCAGAAAGCGCACCACTACAGTGTATCTGCCCACGGGCATGATCCCGATGTTTCCCCCAGCTTTGGCAACTGGGCCGATGAGTTTAATTCAAGGTAAAGAGTGCAGCGCCCTCAGCTTTAGTGTCACCTTAGATGAAATCGGCGCGGCCCAAGATTACAGCATCCATATCAGCAAGATCAAACCCACCTATCGCTTAACCTACGATGACGTAGACGAAATGCTGGAGTTGGGAATTGAAGCAGAACCGGAAATAAGCGCGATCGCCTCGGCGGCCAAACTGCGTCAAAAATGGCGCGAAGCCCAAGGCGCCATCAGCATTTTCATGCCCGAATCCGTCATCAAAGTCCACGGCGACGAAATCAAAATCCACGTCATCGACGACTCCACAGCCAGATTGCTAGTAGCAGAAATGATGATTTTAGCTGGCGAAGTCGCCGCCCGCTACGGTCAAACTCACAGCCTGCCCATACCCTACCGCTATCAGCCGCAGCCGGAACTCCCCCCAGAGGAAGAACTGCTGGCCGTGCCCGCTGGCCCAGCCCGCGCTTGCGCTGTACGTCGCTGTATGCCCCGCAGCGAAATGGGTCTGACCCCCGGACGCCACGCAGGTTTAGGTTTGGAATCCTACACTCAAGTTACTTCCCCGATCCGCCGCTATACCGACTTGCTGACTCACTTCCAAATTAAAGCCCACCTGCGGGGCGAACCACTGCCTTTTTCCGCCCAAGAAATACAGGATATTGTGATGTGTCTCGGTACCGCAGTTAGAGAAGCCTCTACCGTGGAACGCCAAACAAACCGTTATTGGGGATTGGAATATTTGCGGCGCAATCCTGATGAGGTTTGGGAAGCTTTGATGCTGCGCTGGTTGAGGGAAGATAGCAATCTGGCTTTGATTTTGTTGGAAGAGTTGGGTTTGGAGTTGGCGATGCGATTTGGTCGATCGGTCGAAATTGGCGATCGGCTAGAAGTCAAAGTCACTCACTGCGATCCGCGATCGGACGTGATTAACTTCCAAGAGATGATTTTTGAAGCAGCACAATAGGATTTTAGATTTTAGATTTTAGATTTTAGATTTTGGATTGCCAAAATCTTACTGACAGGAATTGTGCGTTTGCGGCTATAAACCAATAAGCTTAAGTTAGCAATCTCATTGAAGTGGGTTTTGTTTCTCTAGGGGCGGTTGCAAGCGCCGTCTTATATCATGTCGAGTCGATTACCATCACAAAAACCGTTTGTTTGTAGTGCGGACTAAAGTCCGCTTTCAGGCTGCGGACTAAAGTCCGCACGCGCGATCGAATCTGATTGCGGTAAATCGATCGCACATGATTAACTAAGGAACTAAAATTTAATAACTTACACTCTTAAAAGTGGGATGGGCCAGAAGATCCCGTTCTTTCTGGACGGGCGGGACGCCCATCCCACAAGAACAATAAAAATTGTAAGTTAAGCTGTTGTGCATTTAAACTGTATGTCAAGAAATAATTCAAGTCTTGTGGGATGGGCTTCTAGCCCGTCCCGAATATGCAATTGAAATGCACGACAGAATTCTATAAACCAAGTTCAGCCACCGCTGGAATTCATACCCCCAGCCTACAACCCCCTCATCGTCAATGGTTGTCAGCAAATACTCCCCTGGTGGCTGCGATTTAAGACAAATATCAGCCACATTCAAGCCGAAAACGTCGAAACCCTCGCCGAACTCTTCCACCAATTTCAAAATCAAAAAGTTCGCTTCTTACTCGCCTTCCGCCATCCCAACTCCGACGATCCCTACTGTTTGGGACAACTAATTTGGAAACTCGTTCCCCAGGCGGCGCGCGCCAAAGGCATTCCCCTGCAATTCCCGGTACATTCCCACTTTATCTACGATCGCGGAATTCCTCTGTGGGCCGGTTCTAGCGTCGGCTGGCTATATTCTCGCCTCGGCGGTACTCCGATTGTGCGCGGCAAGATCGATCGCGCTGGATTGCGATCGGCCCGCGATTTATTCGCCAACAGCCAATTTCCCATCGCCGCCGCCCCAGAAGGCGCCACCAACGGTCACAATGAAATAGTTAGCCCCCTGGAACCGGGAATCGCTCAAATGGGCTTCTGGTGCGTTGAAGACTTGCTAAAAGCCGGACGTACTGATGAAAAAGTGTTGATTGTGCCGATCGGCATTCAATACCGCTATGTCAATCCACCTTGGGAACCCTTAGAAAAACTTTTAACTCAATTAGAAATAGATTGCGGACTTCCAGCCTTAGAACCCACCGAGATTGCTAAATTAGAGGCAGAAAATCTCGCTCCCGCAGACCAGCATCACAAATTCCAATATCTGCGCCTGATTCGAGTTGGCAACCATTTACTAACAGTAATGGAACAGTTTTACGCCCGTTTTTATCATCGAAATTTACAGTTAAAAACATCTTCTTTGACATTAATACCGCTGCCCGAAACAACGACAAACGATTCGGAAAATGAAGCGATGATTCCTCGACTGACAGCACTGTTAGACGTAGGCTTGCAAGTAGCAGAAGAATATTTTAACTTGAAGCCCAAAGGCAGTTTGATAGACCGCTGCCGCCGTCTGGAACAAGCAGGCTGGGACTATATTTATCGAGAAGATATCAAAGATATTGCAGGACTTTGTTCCTTAGAAAGAGGATTAGCCGATCGCCTCGCTGAAGAAGCAAGTCTGCGGATGTGGCACATGAGACTTGTCGAAAGTTTCGTCTCAGTCACGGGCAGATACGTCCAAGAAAAGCTCACAGCAGAACGTTTGGCAGAAACAACTTTACTGCTGTGGGACGTACTGACTCGCATCAAAGGCGGAAATCCTTTCGGCCGACCTTCTTTGGGCAAACAGCAGGTGCAAATGACCGTGGGCGAACCGATATCAGTGGGCGATCGCTGGGAGGGATATCAAAGCAGCCGCAGGGTAGCAGTTGCCGAACTCACTCAAGACTTGCAATCCGCTTTAGAAGGAATGATTAAATCTTAATTAGTCCGAATCTGCAATTAGGAATAGGGAAGTAGGAAGAGAGACGCAGGAAGAGAGAAGCAAAAATAAGGATGATATAGCAACCGCCACATAGGTTAGGACATAAATCATGTCATGAATAGATCCTATAACCCTTTAGCATAAACGGTTTGATTCTCGTACTATGTAACTGTCAACTGTCAACTGTCAACTGTCAACTGTCAACTGCTATATATTGCCTTTGGGTTGCCACTCTATTTTTAATTCGTGCAGCAAACAACTTGTTATAAACTTGGGGAAGATGTATAATAAGTAACTAAGTATCAGTGCCGGTTAATCACTGATAATAAAGTTGTTTTCGTTCGGCGTTTTAAGATTTTGAGGGCTGCCGTCCTCAGTACAAACTTAATTAGAATTATTTAACCGGACTCGATCTAACAATAAGCGCTCGATAATGAACCAACAAAAATAACCGATGAATAACAAACCTATCGATTTATCTACTAACTCAATTAAAGTAAAACTGCTGAATCATTTAGCGCAAGAATTGCTCACCCCGCTCACTTCTGTCCTCGGCATGGCAAGCGTATTGAACCAAGAAATTTACGGCCCCTTAACGAGCAAGCAAAAAGAATATATCGACGTGATCCAAGACAGCAGCCGATCTTTGCGATCGCTAGTTGAAGAAATTTTGGAACTGGCAGATCTAGACGATACCGCTTTCACATTGAAGCGAACCGCAGTTGATATAGAAACTTTGTCTCAGCAAGTTGTGACAACCCTGTCGCCAGCAGCCTCTAGACGAGAGCAAGAAATTAACTTGTCAATGGGGCCCGGGCCGCGCATCTGGCTGGCCGATAAGGATAAAGTTCAGCAAATGCTGCACCACTTAATTTTTAGCATTATTCAATCGGCTGGGGCAGGCAGCGTGATTCGAGTCCACGTTTCTCGGAAACAAGACGGTATCAATATCGGAGTTTGGGTTTTTCATCCTTGGTTGGGTGAAAGTTTGCCCCATGCTAAACTCTACTCCGACTACTTGTTGAAGGTCGGAGCCGATCGCGGTGCGCGATCGAACTCCGAAACCGACTCCCTGGAATTTGAACCGCCACTTCGGTCACAGACACAGGCTTCGCAGCGATTAACGCTGGCGTTTTCTGAGTTGGCGGCTTTGGTGGCCGAGAATGCTGCGGATACGGCACCTGTGTTAGCTGGTTACGGCGCTAGGGAACGCTTGGGGCTGCTGCTTTGCTGCCAGTTGGTGGAAATTCAAGGCGGCAAACTCTCGATTCAAGGCACTCCAGAATCTGGATATCGCTACGTGCTCTGGCTCCCCTGTACCAATGCTACCGAGTTGTTGGAAAGATGAAGTCAGTTGACAGTTGACAGTTGACAGTTGACAGTTGTTATTGGTTACTTGTTATTGGTTACTTGTTACTTGTTATTAGTTATTTGTTGTTATTACAGCCAATAACGAACAACGAATAACGAATAACGAATAACGAACAACGAATAACGAATAACGAATAACGAATAACGAATTTAAAGAAATGAATTCAGTTTGGCAACAGTTAACTCTGGCAAATTTGCCGCTCTCTCAGTGGCAAAGTGGCAGTTATTTATTGAATTTGGCGATCGGCAATGCGCGCAGTTGGCGGCAGAGTAGCTGGCTGATGCAGTGGGCCGAGCCCCTGGGTTTTGTTTTGCTCGCCTTGACGTTCGGTATGGGCCCATTTGTAAACAACGCCCTGGTGGGTGTGTTGATGGCTGCTGCCGCTGCGTTTTGGGTGCTGCTGACTGTTTCGGACGATCGCGCGATCGCCCTCACACCCATTCACTTGCTGGTACTTTTGTACTGGGGCATTGCTACCGTCGCCACAGCAATGTCGCCGGTGAAAGCCGCCGCTTTTACAGGCTGGACGAAGCTAACGCTGTATTTGCTATTTTTTGCACTGATGGCGCGGATATTGCGAGATTCCCGTTTGCGATCGTGGTTAATAGCCGTATATCTTAATGTTGCTTTAATTGTCAGTTTCTACGGCGTGCGGCAGTGGATTGATAAAGTGCCACCATTAGCTACTTGGAACGATCCGACTTCTACTCAAGCCGATGTCACCCGAGTTTACAGTTTTTTGGGCAATCCCAACTTGCTCGGTTCCTATTTGCTACCAGCCATTGCCTTGAGCGCCGCCGCACTTTTTGTGTGGCAAGGATGGGGAACCAAACTTTTAGCGTTGACGATGCTGGTAGTGAATTGCGCGTGTTTGCGCTACACCGACAGTCGCGGTGCTTGGATCGGTTTTGTGGCTGTGCTGGTGGTGTTTTTAGTCCTGCTTTGGTACTGGTACAGCCCTTTAATGCCTAGGTTCTGGCGCACTTGGGCGCTGCCGTTAGGGTTAGGAGGTTTGGCTGGAGCGTTAATTTTGGGAGTAGCTTTGGTGCCAGCCTTGCGCGATCGAGTTTCGAGTATGTTTGTCGGCCGCGGCGACAGCAGCAACAATTTTCGGATTAATGTTTGGACGGCGGTGATTGACATGATTCGCGATCGGCCAATCCTCGGCATTGGGCCCGGAAATACTGCTTTTAATAAAGTTTATCCGCTTTATATGAAGCCAAAATTCACTGCTTTGAGCGCTTATTCTGTGCTGCTAGAAATTGCCGTCGAAACTGGTTTTATCGGTTTAATGTGTTTCCTGTGGCTGATGACTGTTACCGTCAATCAAGGTTTGTTGCAGATCAAAAAATTGCGCGACGCACAATTTAACAGCTCTCATTTAGAGGAAGAATCCCCAAATCTCAAATCAAATCAGGGGTTTTGGTTGATTGGGGCGATCGCCACTTTAACTGGTATGATGGCTCACGGTTTTGTCGATACAGTTTGGTATCGGCCGGAAGTTAATATGCTTTGGTGGTTGATGGTGGCGATTATTGCTAGTTTTTATAGCAATTCTCAGCAGCAGCAAGATTCAGGTTTGACACAGGGCGAGTAGAATAGCGATCGGAAAAATCAGGTACCCCTGGGTAATCACCGAAAAGCTTGCGGTTCAAAAATCGAACTTATAAAAGTAATGGCGGGGTTTTATCCCCGCCCGGTAAGGATTCCAGTTCCCAAAAAGCAGACAGCTTTCCTAAAGCTGCAAGCGATGATTTGACACTCTCCGACCTGAAGGTGCGGAGATTCTTAAGAAGCTTTGACACTCTTAAATACGCTGTCAAGACACATCTAGACGTTCAAAACAACTACCTTTTGGTGTTGCAATTACGCTTACTTTTTTGATTTATGCTTTCGTTCGCACTTCTCAACACTAAGCCAGTTCGGTACGCTCCCCATCCTGCGCTGCTTGGCTGTGCCATAGTCTTTCTCAAACAAAGATGTTGAGGGTGTCTTACTGCCCGGAATTTCACCGTTCTAGGAATGGTTCTACGCGTAGTTGATACGCCTACTTGTTCCACATTGTTAAAAACTATAACACAGATTACTGGCAACCTAAAGGTTGCAACTGCGTTTCATCCCCGGCTTGAAAGACCGGGGTTCTCACGCGACGCGCTATAGCCTTTCTCAAATAAGTGAGGTATGCCCTATGCCCTATGCCCTATGCCCTATGCCCTATGCCCTATGCCCTATGCCCTATGCCCTATGAGCACCGCACTGTTACTGAAAAAGGCTATAGTCATCAGTCATTTCCAATTCTTTAATCTCAAATCTCAAATCTCAAATCTCAAATCTCAAATCTCAAATGGTATAAGGTGCACAGCGTGCACCTACATAACTACTACTACATACTACATACCTGTTAGTTGTAAAGTGCTAGTGGCGAACTCTACAAAAATTATCGAAAATAACTCTTATTCTTCGCTATCCGAAGGCATTGCAAATCTCGGACACGCATAATATCCATCTCTATCTTTGCACCGCCGCCACGTCGTAGACTGATTCAATTGGAACAGCGTTGCGACTGATTCATTCACTGTGGGTGTAACAGTTGCAGGAGTTGGCATTGCTCTTGAGGCTTGACTTAGCTCCATTACCGTTATAATTGCCAGCATGGCTGATGAAAGCAAAACTGTGCGTTTCATTTATTTGTTTTTTCCTCTTTTAATCGTTGACGTGCCATTCCTATCCATATATCCTCATCGAATTCTTGGGAATCCGCATACTTTAGACAAGTTTTCCACTGCGGTAGCGCTTCCTTCGTCTTTTTCATCCCTTCTAGGACTTGCGCTTTTAAGCAGTAAGTTGCAGGTCTTTCACTATCAAGCTTAATCGCTGCATCCAGATGCTGCAATGCCTCTGAATATCTACCCTGTTTCAGCCGAGCCCATCCCAAATTTTTGAGTAAGGAATATTTTACTCGATCGTCCTCAGCTAATTTTAAACCTTGCCACAGCAAGTGAACGGCAGCAGCATAGTTTTTCTTGTCTACTATATATAATCGAGCTAAATTGCTGTAAGCAGCAGGGAGACCCAGTTTGGCAGCTTGCAGGTATTTTCCTCGGGCGCACTCTAAATCTTGCACCTCTTCGCACAGCCATCCCAAATTGTAAAGAGCTGTTCGGCTCTTGGGATCTACGGAGAGGGCTAATTCATAGGCTTTTTGAGTATCAGCCAATCTATTGGCTTTGTAGTTTTCAAAGCCCTTATTATTAAACAGTGAGGCGAGTTCCGGCAACCCAAATTGCCAGCCGCCAAAGCCTACTGCTAGCATCAGTAGGAATGCCGCCCACTTGGAGTGATGATGCTTTTTTGTTGGCTCTTTCATGACATTAAAAATGTTAGCTAACGGTGTCGTTTTTAGCATCTTTTAACTTGAGAGTTGGGATATTTTGTTGTCTAGATTTAATTGCCACCCTCATGGCATCATAATCTTAGGAAATGAAGGAAGGCTTGAACTCATTTCTCATTTATGGTTTGCAACTCCACAGCCGAATGCTTGCCTCATGCTGCGATTACCTAGATGTATTCGAGCATAGGTTAACCCTTCGTGGGACTCCACAAGCAATCCGGATATTTTCAGGAAGATTGAAGATTGAAGCGGGAAGAAGGACAGTTGACAGTTGACAGTTGACAGTTGACAGTTGGCAGTTGACAGAAGAGCCCGAAGAGGTTGACAGAAGCGGTTGAGAGGACTGATGACTGAATGACTGATGATATGGTGTTCGCTCGATTAAGGGCACGCGCGAACAGTTTGTAGTGCGTCCTGGTGTCCGCTCTGAAGCTGCGGACACCAGGACGCACTACGAACCATTTTTATTATGGTTATGGATCGGACATGATAGGCAGCATCTGAGTTTTGTATTTATAGTGCTGTCCCCGCTCGCGTACTATACAATACGCGAGCGGGGACGCTCGCACTCAAAAAAAAATGCTTTTTACAAAAATGAGATGCTCCCACATAATATAACTGATGACTGTTGACAGTTGACAGCTTGCCCCCTGCCCGAAGAGCACAGTCGTTGGGTTGATAGGTGACAGTTGACTGTTTACCGACTAATGACTGATGACTGATGACTAAAATTGCTTCATCGCGCGTTCCATATCCCGCTTGTCTTCGCGTTTCTTCAAATCTTCGCGCTTGTCGTGCAGTTTTTTCCCTTTTCCCAAACCGATATCAAGTTTTACCCAGCCACCTTTCAAATACATTTTTAACGGCACTAAAGTCAAACCTTTTTCTTCCACTTTGCCGATTAATTTGCGAATTTCCTGCTTGTGCATCAGCAATTTGCGGGTGCGGCGAGGCTCGTGATTAAAATAGTTGCTAGCACTTCTCCACGGCGAAATATGAACGTTAATCAGCCATATTTCGCCATTTTTAACCAAAGCATATCCGTCCCGCAAATTCGCTTTTCCTTCCCGAATCGATTTGACTTCGGTTCCCTTTAACTCGATTCCCACTTGATATGTATCTATAATTTCATACAAATGGCGCGCTTGTCGGTTGTCGCTAAGAATTTTGTATCCTGTACTTTTTTCGCTCATTTTTACCTCCGATTAAATTATTATAAGGCTAACATTTATGTATAGAAAATAGAAGCTTGACAAAACTTAATTTACGGGTCTAGGCATTACCAATTTTGCTGAGCTAAGATTTCATCAATGTGAATTTCAAGCGGTATCATGCAGCGCACCAATATTCCAGATTCGGGAATTTCAGATTCTGTTAGTCCCCCTCAGGCGGTTAATTTGGTTTGGCTGGCTCCTTTTTTGCTGGCGCTTGCTTGGTTTTGGGCCAATATCTCGGCTGTTAAGTGGCTGTTATCGTCGTTTGTTGAGATACCGGCACTGTACAAGATAGCAATTGGTTTTCTGATTGTAGCATTAGTAGTGCGATCGCCCCAACCGAGCGATCGCCCGCGCGCATTTTCCCGCAACTTCATTTTGAGGCGCAATCCGCTGCTGTTGATGTTGGGTGCAGGTGTTTTGGCGATCGCCACAGGGTGCATAATTAATATCCCACAAGTTAGCGTACTGCTATTTATCCTCGGAACTTACGGGCTGTGCGGCTTCTTTGCGGAACCGAATTTTTGGCAAAAAAACTTGCCAATTGCCGGCTTGCTGGCTTGTATTTTACCCTTCAGCAATCAGTTTAATAGCGGCCTCGGCTTGCCCGCGCGAGTGATGACTGCTCACGTAGTAGAACAGTTGCTCTCATTCCTGCACGTGGGAGCTATTTCTTCCTACGATATCCTGATTTTGGAAAACGGCATCGCTCACGTTGATATACCTTGCAGCGGCATTAAAACCCTATTAGTCGGGACGCTATTTTTGCTAGTGGCTACCTGGTTAGAAAGCCGAAAATTAAGTTTTCAATGGCTGGCAGTATGCGCTGCTAACTTGTTAATGTTGCTGTCTGCTAACGCTTTGCGGGTTGTCGCGCTAGTGCTGGTTGCCCAAGTTTGGCAACAGCCAACCTATGCAGAAATCCTCCACGTACCACTGGGAATTGTAGGTTTAGTCTGCGGTTGTTTTGTAAGTTGGTTGATGCTGCAACAAGTTCCCAAATTTCAGCCAACAAAACAAATTGATTTCAACTCGCAACGAGATTCGGAAATACTGAAAAATCAGCCTCTGGCAAAAGCCGGACTAATTGTGACGGTGACTGTTTTAGCAGGAATTTCTCAATTGTATCATGTCGAAAGTACAAAAGTAGCGATCGCCCCTTTACAACTACCCCAACAAATTATATCCGAAGCAATCCCGCTGAATCCCAGCGAACAAAGATTCTTCGGCAATTACCCAGATACAAAAGCCGAAAAAAAGAGATTTGTCTCAGGTAACTTGCACGGTTCCCTCCTCGCAGTAGCCAGCACATCTTGGCAGACTTATCACGCACCAGAGTTGTGCTTTGTAACCAGTGGCATCTCCGTTAATCGAATAGAACAAAAACAGCTAACTCCTACCGTAACCGCTCGCTGGCTGTATCTCAAAGACAACCAACTATCCGCTGCATACTGGCTGCAATCTCAAGCGCAAACCACAGATAACTTCTTGTCGCGCATCGGCAGCGACATCACCCATCGCAATCAGACTTGGGTGCTAGTTTCCATTCTTTTTGACAGTTTCGTAAATCCTGAAAATTCCGAGGTACAAGAGTTTACTGCTAACGTACATAATGCTGTCAAACAAAGCTTAAAAGGAGCAAAAAATGAAAGCAAAGCAGGTATTTGATGCAATTTTTAGAATTGTTTTTTGGGTGTGGAACCTGACATTTTTGTCAACTGTTTATCTAGGAATTTTGCCATACCTAGCAATTCCGTTAATCCAAGCAACAATAGACGGAATTATTCCCCTTGAATTTTCCTTAACCCTAACAGCACTGATAGCAGTACCGACAGTGTTTACCATAGTAGGAGCAAGGCGCTTTCACAAGCAACCATTGCAGCTAATGCGCTTGTTTTACGGAGTAGAAGCGCCGTTGTTTTTGCTCTGCTTAATCAGGCTGTTTATGCTTCGAGAACTGAATCCAGCCAGCTCGCTAATTATCGCTACAATCGTTTTGTGCATTGCAGCATTTTTAGTAGAAATGCTGTACGGATATTTTGGGAAACAAGAAAATATTGAAGATATTTCAATATCTCAAGATGCTCGCAACAGAAAGTCCAGTTCTATTGGATTCATGGGAAACAAGCGAAGTGCGTGGATACAGTTAGCATTTCACAGCTTAATGCTGCTAGTTGGAACTTGGGCGGCAACCTTGCTGATGTTTTACGCTCTACCTGTCGCATTTACGCTGGTAGTTGGATTTTTAAGTTTTGCCTGGGTAGCACCACTGATTGATTCTCTAAAGTACACTTCATTATCCATAATTTGGTGGCTACCATTATCCTTGATTCTGTTTGGTCTTACCTCCAGCTTGTTCGTAGTAATGCCTTCGCTTTACGGCTTTCTATACATCCAATCTGGACGCAAAGTATTTCGCAGTTTTGCTTCCCAATACGGAAAGAATCAAGCAATCATGGGCAGCTTGGGAGTCATGGCTGCTTGGCTGGCAATTTTCGCAGCTTTGCTACAGCAGCCGCAAATTCAAGCCATGAAAATTCTGGCAACTCCCGCAGCAAATGACACTGCGCGTCAAACTTTATTAGCCAAGTCTGATATGATTCGATCGGGCTTAGTTAATGCTTATTTATCTCCGTACCGCTATCTCAGCACTGTGGGAGAAAACAACCACATTTATGAGATGTACAAAAATACGTTCAGTTTGCCTAACACAGCGGCTCGCAACGTGCAGAACAGCTACAATTTTTTAATGTCGCCGTTTTTGTATCAAGGCTCTGATTCCGATGTTAAAAAAGCCGAAAAACTCTACGCTGGATTCTTCGATACCGAAATTCAAAAAGGTGACACGGAAGCAGTAAAGCACGCAGTGCAGTCAACATCTAACCGCCAAGAAGCTAAGGCAGGTTTGCTGAATGTCAATGAGGAAAAAGTATGGTTGCAGTCGCAAGAAGTTACAATCACAGAAAAGGGCGATTGGGCTGATGTTCAACTCTACGAAGTTTACAAAAATCAAACGCCGAACTTGCAAGAAGTATTTTATTACTTTTCACTGCCGGAAAGCGCCGCAGTTACAGGAGTTTGGCTGGGCGATACTGGGGATTTGAAAAGGCGTTTTGCATTTAGTGTGTCGCCCAGAGGTGCTGCACAGCAAGTTTACAACCAGCAGGTGAGAGAAAATGTAGACCCGGCTTTGCTCGAACAAGTTGGCCCGAAACAATACCGCTTGCGAGCTTTTCCAATTCCGGCTAAACGAGAGTTTTCGCGCACGCAAACTGATGGGCCAACGGAAATGCACTTGTGGCTGACTTACAAAGTGATGCGACAACCACAGGGTTGGGCGATGCCTGTTTTAGCAGAAAAACGTAACATTTATTGGGATGGAAATACTCGCCGCACAATTGCCGGAAAACAGGTAAATTACAAAGGAAAAGAGGCAAAAGAAACTTGGTTGCCGAGTTTTGTGCTAGCAGTTTCCCGGCAGCAAGCAATACCGCGTCTGGCAAATTTTCCGGGAGAAAATACGATTTCTGCTAAGCCACTGGTTGATGCAAATTATTCGCTACCGCAGGGCAAAAAGTTTGCAGTTATTCTGGATACTTCCCGCAGTATGACGGGGAAAACAAAGGAGGTTAAGGAGACTTTTGAATGGTTGAAAGCGAATAGTTTAAAAGCAAATACGGTTGATTTGTATGTGGGGAGTGCTGCGGGGATGCCGCCGAAGTTGGTGGAAGATTTGGGGAGTTTTGATGTTGGAAAGTTGACGTTTTATGGTACGCTCCAACTTAAGGATATTCTGCAACAGTTTGCACAGTTACGCGCCGATCGCACTTATGATACTGTATTCTTGGTGAGCGATCGCCACAGCTATGAGTTATCCGACGATCGCAAAACCAGCGTTTCCATGCCCTCACCCCTATGGACTGTGCATTTGGGAGGCTTACCACCGGCTTACGATGATGGAACTTTAAAGCTGATTCAAGATAGCGGTGGCGGAGTTTCTACCGATATCAAAGAGGCGATGCAGCGAGTGGCGACGACAGCATCATCAGGGAAATCTGCAATTAGTGTTGTTGATGGCTATGTTTGGAGTTATGCCAAAACTCCCAAGTCGGCGGCGGTTGCGAAAATAACTGATGATGAAAATGAAGGTTTTAAACCGATAGCTGCGCGGCAGTTGATAACCGCCCTTAGCAAAGAGAAAACTTCCAATCAGTTGACTCAGTTGGATGCAATGCACTCGCTAGCTAAAACTTTTAAAGTCGTCACGCCTTATTCTTCGATGATTGTGCTAGTTAATGACGCGCAAAGGGCGCAGCTAAAGGCGGCGGAAGCTAAGAGCGATCGATTTGAAAGAAAGATAGAATCGGGTAAGGAGGAGTTGACGAAACCGAACAATCCTTTGAATGTTTCTGGGGTTCCGGAACCGGAAGAATGGCTGCTTTTGATCGTTGGGGCGATCGGGCTTTTGGGGGTTTTCCTCCGTCAGCGGCGCGCCAAAGTGATAGGTTGAAAAGTGCGGTGGTTTAAAGTTAATTAACTCCTTCCCAAGCGATGTGCTTGGGAAAGAGTCATATCATGTCCGCTCTATTACCATAACAAAAACAGTTTGTAGTGCGTCGGGAGTGTCCTCCGCATGAAAGCTGACTGAAGTCCGCACTACGAACCAATCTGATTGTGCTTAATTACTCGGACACCATATGAACCCCAGATGCCAGTTCAAAACTTTAATCCGCCACCACCAAGCACCAGTAAAGTCGATTAACGCTCGATCAAAATTGCTTTCGGTTTCTGAGAATCCAGGAGAGAAGTGGAAAGCAGAATTACCAGATCTCCTGTTTCATTTTGACCGTGATGCACCATACCCCCTGCCTCAACTAAAGAATCTCCCACCGTCAGACGAGTAGTTTGGCCCGCGTCTAGGGTTTCTTCTTTACCATTGGCGCGTTTAATTTTCGCGATTCCCTGGACAACAGTATAGGTGAGTGTCCCCAATTCAACTTTGAAAATTTGCATCCCTGGATGAACGTGAGGCAGCAGTTTTGCCATACCAGGAATGGTATAACGTACTAATTCTAAAATTCTACCTTCTGCCTCACTAGGATAACCACTCGCGAAGACTTCCCGTTTCACGGTTTGACTATAGGTATTGATAGGTGGTGGTGTTTGCTGACTTCTGACAATTGCAACTGTTCCCAAGCTAATCATCACCATCAAAAAAAAAACAGGCATAGTTTTTTCATGATTTTATTTGTTGGAATATCTGGTTTTCCGTCCCTAGTTGAGATTTTATCTTTGACGCTCCTTGCCGCGTGAAGGTACGAGGAGTATGAACACTATTGAGAATGTTTGTTGGGTTATAAAACAATACGGTTTACTTAACACTATTTATGCCCGGAGATCACCCTAAATCCCCCGCATCGTTGCGGGGACTTTAAGAGCTTCTTGTCCCCCCCGCATCTCCCGGGGGGTTAGGGGGGATCTGTCTTAAGTGAACCGTATTGGGTTATAAAATTACTGGTATCACGCTCGGAACCCTTCTATTAAATGCGTGGGACTTTGTAATTTACCAGGCAACTCAGATTCTTATGCTCTGCCTTGTTTGGCTCCCATGTCGGCAAAGCCTCCCGGCGCTAGCAGGTTTGTGTTGGAAACAGCACATAATAAGATTTTGACAAATTGTTGTTACGGTTATTAACGGTTATTAACTATATAAAAAATATCTATCTTAAGGCATAGATTGCCAGACACGGTGCCGTGCCGTGTCCCTACAGGTAAAAACCTCTAATTTATTTTTCTTATTTTTTTATTCTTATGAGATTTTGTTTCAAATTGGTATGAATAAATGACTGATGAATCATGATTCATTGATGTCAACAAAAACGATTTCGCCCTCAATCTTTACGGGATAAGACTCTAGGGAATCACTCGGTGCATTCAAACATTTACCAGTATCTAACTTGAATTGAAATTTATGAAAGGGACAGGTAATGATGCCATTACTTACTTTCCCCATATCGATCGGATATTCTAAATGAGTGCAAGCATTGCGGTAACAAGTGACATTCGCACCTTGGCGATTCAAAATTAGTGAAATTCCTTCAACTTTTACCTTCAAAATATCCCGTTCGGGAATCTGATTTAGCGCTGTTACGTCTACCCACATAAAATATTTTTTCTGAGTTGTCTATACTTTTCTATTTCCATATATATCATACCCTACGGATGAATCTGACTCAAAATCACCCGCAACCGATCGTAATCATCCTTCAACAAAACACTTAAATTCCTGCCCGCTTCCACCAACCAAGATCGATCGCGCATTCGCAACTGATAAATCTCCCGAATCGTCGCAGCCGTCAGCGCATCCACAGGCGCATTCGTCACTCCCAGCAGCGTCCTCAAAAAATCCAACTGCACCGTAAAATCAATCACCTCATCCGGTTCGCAGCGATAAACCGCTTGGTGAATTTGCGGCGGGCGCGGCGGCAAATACTGATAAATTGTACCCCTCGATGGGCCGTGGCCGTTCAACCTTTCCGGTGGCTTCTCAAACCCCACAAGCGCCACTCGAAACTCGGTTTTCAGCATCGCAAAAATCTGCGGTTGTTCTTCCCGCAACTCTTCCAGCGATAAACCCAAAGCCCTAGCTCTGTGCACCGAGTCGATCGGGCTAGTGGTAGCATGGTAAACTACGCCGTAGATTTGATTTTTTGACTCTTCATCTTCCGCCTTCACCCAACTCCCAAAAGGTGGCATCACCGGAAAACTCAAGTCATCCGGTTCCAAGCATTGAGCCAAAAACTCTGTAGTTGCCGTCTCGATGACTTCAGCAATGCGATCGGGATGCCGCTCTTTTGTTCCAAATTGGGGTAAAGGTAAACGCATATTAGTCAGTTGACAGTTGACAGTTGACAGTTGGCAGTTGGCAGTTGGCAGTTGGCAGTTGGCGGTTAGCAGTTGGTTATTTATTATTTGTTATTTGTGAGTGGGTACTAATAACCAATAACCAATAACTAATAACAAATAACAACTGACTAATGACCGCTGACTAATGACTATTTCGCGCGACCAGCCGTAGCATCCACAATATCCAATTGCGATAAGCGGAACGTGATCAGCTTGTCCCAATTGCCACCTTCAAACAATACCGCGACTTTCCCGTCGGTAACTCGCTGCACAAGTCCTTGAAAGCCGTAGTAAATCTCGCCCTTATCTTTAACTCGAACTGCCGAACCTGGAAAAATCATAATTCTTTGAATGTTAAGTTTGCTCTTTATAGCTTACCGTTTCTCGTTTCTAGTTCCCAAGCAGAGCTCGGGAATTAGGCAAACCTTCGCCAACAGGAGACAAAGCTGGGAAACGAAAGTTTGTGAGACTTCTCCCAAAAACTGTTGTGGGGCAGGCCGGAGAGCCTGCCCTTGACGAACTTTTGGATGAGATGTCTATTAGGCTAGGGCTGCTACAGAAACTTTACCAGCAATGCGACCCGCGATCGCCCGCAACTCCCTCGCCGAAGCAGAACCCGGTTGTCCCACGACAATTGGCACACCGGAATCGCCACCTTCCCGCAGCGGAATTTCCAGCGGAATGCGGCCTAACAGCGGCACTCCCAACTCTGCCGCCGTCCTTTCGCCGCCGCCGGAACCGAAAATATCGTATTGCTTGTCAGGCATATCCGGCGGCACAAAATAACTCATATTTTCCACAATTCCCAACACCGACACTCCCAACTGTTGGAACATCTTCAACCCCTTGCGGGAGTCCAACAAAGCCACCGTCTGCGGCGTCGTCACAATCACCACACCAGCCATCGGCACCGCTTGGGCCATTGTCAACTGCGCGTCTCCAGTACCCGGAGGCATATCGACAATCAGATAATCTAAATCGCCCCAATTCACCTGGTAGAGGAACTGTCGGATGATTCCGTTCAACATCGGGCCGCGCCAAATTACAGGCTGGTCTTTCTCAATTAAAAACGCCATCGACACTAATTTGACGCCGTAGTTGAATGCGGGTTCGAGGCTTTCTCCGCTTTTTCCATCCCTAACCATTACTTTCGCGTCCCCCAAACCCAACATATTTGGGTCGTTGGGCCCATAGATATCGGCATCCAGCAAACCCACCTTTGCGCCGGTTTGCGCCAGGGCTACTGCCACATTCACCGCCACCGTGCTTTTGCCGACGCCCCCTTTGCCGCTGGAAATTGCGATAATATTTTTAACGCCTTCTATGCCTTGGCGATCGACCACTCCCTTCTGCTGGGGAGTCTCGGCTGTCACCTCCACAGCCACTTTTTCGACTCCTGGCAACTGTTTGACCGCTTTTTGGCAATCTTCGACAATAAATTCTCGCAGCGGGCAAGCAGGCGTTGTCAGCACTAAAGTAAAACTGACGACTCCGCCGTCAATTTTGATGTTACGAATCATGTTCAATTCCACCAAACTTTTTTGCAGTTCGGGGTCTTGCACAGGTCGCAGGATTTCTAAGACTGAACTAATATCGAGTGTACTGGGCATTGTGTTCTCCACCATAGCTCTGCAATTGTGTCAGTGAATGTTCGATCGCAAGTTTAAGTATATTTTTATTGCTATTTTTTAATGTAACTTCATAGCGATCATTTGCAGACCTGCGGTGGCATAATTACATGGCGACTGGATTTGGCAATCATCACCATCTAAGATTCAAATCTGACAACAGAAAATTTTATGACAGTTTCTACAACACTTAAAACCACGACTTCTCCGTTTTTGCCGCCCGCTGACTCTAGAGCTAGAGTCAGCCAATTTATGAAAAGCCTACAAGACGAAATTTGTCAAGCCCTCGAACAGGTCGATGGCGGCGGCAAATTTAAAGAGGACTCTTGGGAACGCTCCGAAGGCGGGGGCGGACGTTCTCGCGTTATGCGCGAAGGCAATGTGTTTGAACAAGGCGGAGTTAATTTTTCCCAAGTTTGGGGCGAAAGTTTGCCTGCTTTGATTCTGACCAAGCACCCAGAAGCTGCCGGTCACGATTTCTACGCCACTGGTACTTCGATGGTGCTGCACCCCCGCAATCCCTACTTGCCTACGGTTCACCTGAATTACCGTTATTTTGAAGCGGGCCCGATTTGGTGGTTTGGTGGTGGTGTCGATTTGACTCCTTATTACCTGTTGGATGAGGATGCAGCTCATTTTCACAAAACTCTGAAATCAGCTTGCGACAAACACCACTCGGACTATTACCAGACATTTAAACTCTGGTGCGACGAATATTTTTACCTGCCCCACCGCCAAGAAACTCGCGGTATCGGCGGCCTGTTTTTTGACTACCAAAACGCTCAAGGCCCGCTTTACCGCGACCAAAATGTCAAAGGGAAAGCTGCTGAGTACAGCAAAAATGTCGGAAACCCGGAGCCTAGAAGCTGGGAGTCGCTGTTCGCCTTCATACAGGACTGCGGCCGCGCATTTTTGCCGGCTTACACCCCAATTGTTGAAAAACATCGATCGAAAGCATACGGCGAGCGCGAGCGCGATTTCCAACTTTACCGCCGCGGCCGTTACGTTGAATTTAACTTAGTGTACGATCGGGGCACGACCTTTGGCTTACAGACCAACGGACGCACCGAATCGATTCTGATGTCCCTGCCACCTCTGGTACGCTGGGAGTATTGTTTCGAGCCAGAACCCAACTCTCCAGAAGCCGAACTCTACTCAAAGTTCTTAAAACCGCAAGATTGGGCGAATTGGATGCCTCAGCAGTCACCGACGTGAGTTAAACTACTGAGAAAGTCCTTAGCTAGCAATTAAGTAGACAGAATGGTAAACTTTTACACAAACACTCATAGTGTGCCATGTTCAAACCCTGCGCGATTTGCGAAAAAGCTTGGACTTTCAGTATCAAGTCACTACTTACTTATGCAAAAACCACGCAACTATAAGTAGAAGATTTAAATGTTGATCGGATGCCAAAAAATCACAAACTAGCGCAGGCAATAGCTGACTGTGGATTCTCTGAATTCAAGCGTCACCTAGAATATAAGGCGAAAAAGTTTGGTTGTGAAATAATCATTGCTGACCGCTGGTTTCCGCCCTTGCAAAACAATAGTCAAGCTGTGGGCATATCCAAGATATGCCACTGAAAGAAAGAACCTTCAACTGCGAAAGTTGTGGTAATTCGATGGACAGAGACTTGAAGGCAGCGATTAATTTATCACGCTTGGCTAAAGCGCGAAAGCTTACTGAGGGATAACCGCTCCCATGCTCCCTGTGAAGTAAGAAGCAAATGTCTAGACTTGTCTAGTATTTGTATAGCAGAAAGTAACCACCGCGATAAATAGTAATAAATTTGAGGGAAGGGTCAGTGATTCATATTGATCAAAAAACCCACACGCTATCTGACGGTACAACAGTTATCGTCTTAGCACCGACAGGACGGTTGGACATCACGACAGCTTGGCAATTCCGCCTCAAGTTGCAAGAGTGTATTTCCAAACTCAGCCGTCATGTCGTCGTGAATCTTGGTCAGGTAAACTTTATCGATAGTTCTGGCCTGACCTCGTTGGTAGCCGGTATGCGCGATGCGGATAAAGTTAAGGGCAGTTTCCGCATTTGCAATGTTCATCCAGAAGCCAAACTGGTGTTTGAAGTGACCATGATGGATTCTGTCTTTGAAATATTTGAAACAGAAGAAGAAGCTCTAGAGGGGGTGCCGCGCGCAAGTTAAGAAAACCGGGCGGTTGAAACCGCTTCTACACAAACAAAACCTGCCTCCGCAGGTTGAAGAAGACCGGGCGATTGAAATCGCGTCTACACAAACTTGCACGTGTCTGGTGCAGGTTAAAGACCGGGCGGTGAAAATTACGCGATCTTCTTCTTTAGTCCGCGGAGGCGGACTTTGTTTCTGTAGACGCGGTTTCAACCGCCGTCCGATCCGATCCCAAGCGTATTGGCAAATATTTCAGAAGCAAAATCCTGACGCTTGACAAATCTAAAAGGGCCCATTAAAGCTCCCCAGATAGCCTTACCTGTCGTGGGGTTTATTCCTTTGTCGTAGCTGAGAAATTCCTCGTCTGCGGCTTCAAATCCCAAGTCTACTTGGTAAGTTTGCCCATCGTAGGTAAAGCAGCAACGAGTTCCCTCCGGCAGAGATGCCCGAAATCGATAGCGGTTTGAGCCTAAATTTTGCACCGCAACCGAGAGGGTGCAGCCGGGAAGAAGTTCGACTTGCTCGCCCTTGAGTTTTGCCAGTAAGTCGGGGTTGCGACCGGCTCCTTTGACGGCTGCGATATCCTTGAACATATAATACTGAGCTTCTATAAGTTCCGGCGCTGTCTTCACGTGCCTCAGTTGCACGATGCGGGGACGGTAGGGCTTGTCTAATTCTAGAATATTGGCTTGTTCGGCAAACAGGGCAATGCTGGGTTCGTCCAAGAGAGGCACGGGCAGGGGTCTTTGCCAAAAACGCAGGTGGACGTACCACGCCGGATCTGCTAGCGCTTGTTCTTGGTTGTCAAATTCGCCCGCCATGTATTGGGCTAAAGCTCTTAATTCAGGAGAAATTGTCATGTTCGTTCGATTTTTGAGGATTGGGCTTGACAATAAAATTTGATTGTGGTAAGGGTTGCCCGAAGAGGGCCGGGCAAGTCAGAAGATGGGATTTATCAGCGATCCCAGAAGAGCTATGATTGTAAAGATACTTGGCTTTTGCCATCGTATTGCGACAGATTAATTGTTGCTGCCGATCGCCCGCAAAATCTTCCAGGGTAAAATTTTGCCTCGCAGTCTCGGCTGCACAGTTAAAAAAAACTGGCAAATTTTGCCAGGGAGATCGCCAATCGACTCTCCCGACTTTACTCATGCCGCGCTGGTCCACCTGTGGCGGCACAATTATTTATCTATAAAACTCAGGTGAACAAGAACCGTACTGTTTCAGATACTAAGCGAAGTTTCTATACGATTCACACTCGACCGATTAACTCAATTTACCGTCGAGTGGTGGAAGAGTTGATGGTAGAAATGCACTTGCTTTCGGCGAATGTAGATTTTCAATACGACCCGATTTATGCTTTGGGCGTGGTGACAGCTTTCGATCGATTCATGCTCGGGTACGCCCCAGAAGCAGACAGACTTTCGATTTTTAACGCTTTGTGCAAAGCCCTAGAAGACGATCCCGATCGCTACAAGCAAGACGCTCACAGATTGGAAAGCTTGGCCGATCGCCTTGGAGGGTCTGAGTTGCTCTCGTGGCTCGATCGCTCCACCAGCTTTGAAGATACAGGAGATTTGCAAGCGTCCTTAGGGGCGATCGCCAGCAACGCTCAATTTAAGTACAGTCGCTTATTTGCGATCGGTTTGTTCTCGCTGTTAGAAAAAGCTGACCCCGAAATGGTAAAAAACCAAGAAACTCGCAACGAGGCGATCGGCAAAATCAGTGCAGCTTTGCATTTACCTGAAGACAAAGTTAGCAAAGATTTAGATTTGTACCGCAGCAATTTGGAAAAAATGGCCCAAGCGCGAATAGTGCTTCAAGATGTCATCCAAGCTGAACGGAAAAAACGTGAAAAACGAGAAACAAAAGTTACTGCCGGCCCCTCCGCAGACTCTTCTGAGAGCAATAATTAATTGTTTGAAGTCATTAGTCATTAGTCATTAGTCAGAAGGAAAAGGGAATTGTTTGTTTTAGGTGGCAAACAAACAATTCCTTTAATTTTTTTTTCAATTGTGACGGATGTCTTGTGACCAAAAAGAATTGGTTTAAAGCCGGAATCCCGATCGGGAGAAATTAAAATCAGACGATTCATTACTCCAATCCCACATCCCCCTTCCTTCTGCTGTCAACTGTCAACTGTCAACTGTCAACTGTCAACTGTCAACTGTTTCTGGCTCAAAAACTAAAAATCCCGCTTTTTGAATTGAGCGGGATCGACTTAACCAAAATAGAGCTGTTGGACGTGGTACTACGGCTGCGGCTCAAAATTAACGGCGTTAGCTTGCAGCCAATTGCTGAGATTTGACAGAACTTCGGTTCCAGAAGACGGCTTACCCAAAGCTGTGGGGTTTACGGGTTCAGGTCTGACCAAGTTGCGGTCGATCGCTGCGTTGACTTCTTTGGAAATCAAATCGTGAAGCTGCTCTTTAGCCCTAGCCCTTTGAAAGTGAGCTCCCTCTTCCGTCGTAGCGTACAGAGGGGGCAGCCTATTTAAAGCATAAGCCGCAATATCTCCCACATCCAGACTCTGCTCGCTGCTCGCCGCCTCAATTTCTGCCACCCTGGCGATCGCCTCGCTAAGCACCAACTCTTCCATCACATTGATGAACTGTTTGCGTGGCAGAACCACCACTTCTCCGGTCAACAAAGCTCCCATCAGGCGATCGAGAGCCATGTACTCTTCGATCGACAATTCAGAAGCCGTATTGCAGATTCGTCCCACCTCAGCTTCCATAGACGGCGTTAAATAGCCGTCTTGCAAAGCCTGTTCAACAATTTTTTCAATACTCATATATGCTTCCCGCTCAACGGCATCATTAATACAGTTTTGTTTTGTAAAGACGCAATTGCTGGCGTCTTGAGATTCGAGTTTTGAGGCTTGAGTTGAGAATTTTTGTACAAATCATAACCCAATAGTGATAACCCAGAACAGTTATCTACACACCCCAGCCACAAACTTACCCCATAATTGACTTTTAAATTCGTCAAAATCGGTAAAAAGTCCTACTCAACTCCCTGAAGCCGCCAAGGTACCGGATCGACAGACTGCCCGTGCACGTAAAGTCCCCAGTGCAGGTGAGGGCCTGTCGAAGCCCCCGTTGACCCCAAAGCACCAATTACTTGACCCGCTTTCACGAAATCGCCTTCCTTGACATCAATCCGGCTGAGGTGCATCAAAATACTTGCTACCCCTTGACCGTGGTCGATACCAACTACATTACCGTGGATTTTGAACCCTTGGGATTCGCGTCCCACGAGAGACACGCGACCGGCAGCCGGTGCAACTACAGGGGAACCGTAAGCGCCCGCGTAATCGACGCCGCGGTGGTAGTAGTCCTTAGCAAATACCCCATTATAGTACCGACGCACGCCGTAAATAGTGGTAATTTCGCCGGAGTTGGGGCGCAACAATTTGCCATCCCAAAATTTTTGAGGTGTCACAAGTGCTTTAAAGGCGTCTACGCGATCGAATTCGGCATCGGTACCTTCACTGTCTTTCCCAGGCGGCAGCCAGATGGATTGAGTCGGAAAATCTCGATCGCGCACTTGCACATTCAACTTCTGCACTTGTCCGTCACCGGAGACTTGAACAACGCGCGCACCGGGTTTCTCCAGTGGTGTCGTCGGTAGCAGGGCCCGAAAGCGATTATTGCCGATCGGAAACGCGGGGTAATTTTTTTGCAGTACAGAAACCGTTGGAGTTGCGCTGCTGCTGTTTACCTGAATGATTACCGACAGCGTATCACCCAGTTCAGGATTTGGCGGCGTCACCTGCACCTGCAAAGCTTGCACAGGCGATACCAGACTGAGAATGCTGGCAACAATTGGGCCAGTCAAAATCGCCCTGTTTATGTTTGCCTTCAATAGCCTACACTCCCAAATAGCACTCGCAACTATTTTGGCACTTTGTCCCCAGTTAGCTCGATTCGCAGTTGCTGTCATTACCGATATCCTTAACCTTTGTCTAGCTAATGTTACACAAAGTAGCTAAATTTAGCACGCTTTGACTCAAAAAGGTAAAGGACTATTAAGACTTACGCAAAGTACGCGAATGTAGCGTGAGTTAGCGGAGCGTAACGCACTATTTGTCTTATTTGTAGCGTTGGTAAGTTTTGAATATTTGACATAGCTATTAAGTAAATGCCACAGTGGTTAATCATACAGAGGTCAAAATGCCATGCCAAATGAGCAAAATCAACCTGGAGAATATGATGCCGTCCTTGGCGGTCAAAATTCAACTCCTGTCGATGCGGCGGTACTGGGAGGAATTACAGGCGTTAAAAGCCGCTTAGCCTCACCCGCTGTCGAAGTCAGAATCGCTGCACTATCTGAGGCGCTCCAATATGGAGAAGCTGGCTTAGACTTGCTTCTTCAAGGACTGAATGATAAATCGCTACAAGTAAAATTTGCGGTTTACAATTTGCTAAAAGATCGAGATGAATCAAAGATAAAATGGCAATTAAATAATTTTTTTTATACCTTTAATTTTGATGTCATCACGGTAGACCACTACAGCGGCAACGAAAATAGTCGTTGTGTTAAGTCGGCTCAAGTTTTTAATGAAGACTTAGGTGACAAACTTGCACTTCAGATGGTTTATATTCCTGGTGGCAAATTCGAGATGGGTGCGTCACATCTTGGAAGTGAGCAAAAGCCGTCGCATCAAGTAACGATTCAACCTGTCTTTATGGCGGAATATACAGTTAATCAAGCACAGTGGGAAAGGGTAATGAAAAGTAATCCCTCTCATTTTAAAGGAGCTAAACGACCTGTCGAACAAGTATCATGGGATGAAGCTATCGAATTTTGCGATCGGCTTACTCAAAAAACAGGCAATAGTTATCGTTTACCTTCAGAAGCAGAATGGGAATATGCTTGTCGCGCTGGAACGAACACAGACTTCTATTTTGGTTCGACAATTACAACGGATTTGGTTAATACTAGCTTTGATGTGCCTTATACGTCAAGTTTTCCTGCTTTCGAGGGTCTAGATACTGACTATGCTTTTATACATCGCAGTAATCAAACAACTAATAATGGGAAATTTTATCCGAATAGTTTTGGACTCTACGATATGCACGGAAATGTTTGGGAATGGTGCAGTGATTGCTACCACTCTAACTATAACGGGGCCCCCTCTGACGGAAGTTCCTGGGAAATAGGTGGATCGGAGAATCAACGGATGTTGCGTGGAGGCTCTTGGGATAGTGATAGCTCCAAGTGCTCTAGTTTGTATCGTTACTCTCTCTCGCGCGACAGCCGGAGGAATGACATTGGTTTTCGCGTTGTTATTGACCTTGTGTGAATGATTCCACACAATAGTAGGGTGCGTCGCCTTCTAAAATATGCAAATTCCAGCGAAAATGTCACAGCGACGCACCATCCAATTGTAGGGTGCGGATTCTTCTAAAATATGCAAATTCGATCGACAATCTCACAGCGACGCACCATGGAAAATAAAGTGCGATCGAACTAATTAAACCCTGTGGTGCGTCGCTTTTAGATTTTTCGATTTTTTACCGAGATTCTGGATTGCGACGCACCCTACACCTCAAAATCCCCCCCTGCTGACGTATTGCGGTAAATCGATCGCAAGTTAAGCTCGATCGCACCGCACATCTCACAGATCCGCACCCTACAATTAGCTGGCTTGCGCCTTCGGAAGAAACATTTTTTCAACAATATTTTTCCGCAGATAAACTGTCAATGGTTTTTCGATGAAAGAGTAGAATATGCAGCCGACAACTACAGCAAACAATGCCACCATAGCCGGAGCAAAGAAACCGTCGAAATATTTTCCTAAATTTGCCTTTTGCACAATTTTTGTAGTTGCTGATATCACCGGGCTGTGGAGCAGAAATATTGAATATGAGGCATCGCCCAGGAAAATTAAAAGATAAGGAAGTCTCGGAGAATCCTTAAGGTCGATCGAAGTTGCAGCAACGATTAATATAGCTGCCAGCACTGCAAAAGTCTTGATCCGATCGAACTCAATGTTGCCCCAAGCCACAAACAGTCCTAAAATAACATATCCTAAATTTGCTATCCCAAATAATATCCATCTGTAATTAGTAATCTTATTGTTATATTTAAGCACGATATACGCAGCCAAGCCACCCAAAACAAATTCTAGATTCATATTGCCAAATACTAGATTCAGCAAGAAAAAAGCATCGGGAAATGTTACTACTTTAGAAAAATGTAGAAGTGTGACAAATAGCCAAGCCGACAGCAGAGGCACAGACTGTTTAGGTTTTAGCCAGATAGCTATGCTGAACAATACATAAAAATAAATTTCGTAAACTAAAGTCCAACCTACATCGAGAATTGGCTTGCCATATTGAGGAATCAATAGCAGCGACAGAATTATCTTGTCCAAACTTAAGTCTTGAGCATTAGCAAAACCTGGAATCAGTAGAAAGAAAAACACAACTGTCAGAGTAATTATCCAGTAGATTGGGTAAATTCGCACGCAGCGCTTGACTAAAAATGATTTTAACTGGTCTTTTTTACCGATCGCCGATCGGTGAACGTAGACCATGATAAAACCGCTCAATACAAAAAAGTAATCAACACCACTCCACCCAGCCTGAAATAAATTAAAAAAAGTAACTTGATTTAATCTTTCCGTGCTCATCTGGTTGACGTGAAACATTACCACCAATAAAGCCCCAATCCCTCGATAAACTTGCAAGAGATTAAGCTTTTTGTGAGGATTTGAACTCTTTGTCATTAGAAAATACCTTGTTCAAGAGTGGCAGTTGGGCTTGCTACTCAACTATAGTCAACGCCCCCCAACATAGTCAACACATTAAACACTATAATATAACTTTACACTTTTTTCATAAAGTTGTGCAAGAAGACTTCCGACTGATTGTTGACTTAGTTCTAGTTCTCGCTGCTGCCGCAGCAGGAGGACTCTTTGCATCGTTGTTGCGACAGCCGGTAATTCTCGGATACCTCCTGGGAGGGATCGTAGTTGGGCCGGCCGGTTTGGGGCTGATTAAAGAATTAGTTCAGGTAGACACCCTGGCAGAATTTGGTGTGGCTTTTCTGTTGTTTGCTTTGGGAGTAGAGTTTTCATTCGCCGAACTAAATCGAGTTAAAGCAATTAGTCTGGGCGGGGGGGGCTTGCAAATTGTGCTGACGATCGCCATTACTACTGCAATTTCCTTGGGTGTAGGCTGGGTAGAATCCCCTGCCCAAGGGGTGTTTTTAGGGGCGATCCTGTCGCTTTCCTCGACGGCGGTTGTACTCAAATGCTTGATGGAACGCAATGAAGGCGGTACTTCCCACGGACAAGTCATGCTGGGAATCTTGGTAGTTCAAGATTTGGCTTTGGGGCTAATGCTGGCAGTTTTGCCGGCCCTCAATCAGCCCGCAGAGGCGATCGGCATGACGGTAGTCTGGGCCCTGGTGCGGATCGGATTATTTGCTGCGGGTGCAGTAGTAGCGGGCATTTGGATCGTACCGCAGTTGCTGCGCTACCTCGCGAGAACAGAAAGCCGGGAACTGTTTTTGCTGGGAGTTGTGGTTTTGGCTTTAGGGATTGCGCTGCTGACAGAATATCTGGGTTTCTCGATCGAGATGGGCGCATTTGTGGCGGGTTTAATGATTTCGGAGGTGGAATATGCCGACCAAACTCTAACTTATGTCGAGCCTTTGCGAGATATTTTTGCATCCTTATTTTTTGTTACCATCGGAATGTTAATCGACCCGGTGTTTCTCTGGAACCATCTAGAGTTAATTCTAGGACTGGTATTTCTAGTATTTGTCGGCAAATTCTTGATTGTAACGCCGATCGTCCGATTATTTGGCTATCCCCTAAAAACAGCATTAATCGCAGGTTTGGGCTTAGCTCAAATCGGAGAATTTTCCTTTGTACTCGCTAGTTCTGGCCAAGCTATGGGACTGGTTTCGCGAAACGTTTACCTATTAATTTTAGGAACGACAGCAGTCACCTTGGTGCTGACGCCGTTTGTATTGAGAAGCGTGCCACAGTTATTCAAGTGGGCGGAAAATTTCGGGCCTTTGCAGCGCTATTTTGACCAAACATCTCAACCTGTCGAAATAGCTGAAACTTTGCCGGAACAAAATCATGTTGTGGTTTGTGGCTACGGGCGAGTTGGCAGAAATTTAGTCAAAGTGCTGCAAAGCCGCAACTGTTCAATTGTGGTAATCGACGAGTCGGAAAGCAGAATTCAAGAATGCAGAGTGTCAGGAATTCCTTACATTTACGGGAATGCTGCTAGCTTGCACGTATTGGAAGCCGCCGGGGTAGAACGCGCCAAAGCAATGGCGATTACTCTTCCCGATCCGATGAGCACTCGCTTGTGTCTGAAGCGGGCTTTAGAATTAGTCCCGGATTTGGATATTGTGGTGCGCGCCAACAAAGATAAAGATATTGAACTGCTTTACCAACTGGGGGCTTGGGAAGTTGTGCAGCCGGAGTTTGAGGCTAGTTTAGAACTGTCTGCCCACTTGCTAGCTGGTATGGGTTTGTCAGCAATGGCTATTGGGCGAGATGTGCAGCAAATTCGCAGCAGCCGCTATCTGGAATTGCGGCCGGCGCGGGAACCTTTGGCGGTTTCGCGGGATTTGAAAGTGGCGGTTCGAGATCTCAACGGCGATTGGTACAACTTACCGGAGGGCTCTCCCATTGGTGGGATGACTCTGGAAGAAACTAACTTGCGGCAGTTGACAGGGGTCAGTGTGATGGCGATCGTCCGCGAAGATGGCGAGGAAATTGATTATCCTAACGGGAAGGCTGCTTTGCTGTCGGGCGATCGACTTTTGGTCGTTGGTGAACCGGAAGAACTGATCAGTTTTGAGTTGCTGGCGAAGGGCGAAGTTGCTGTCCCCGAGGGCGACAGTTCTTGTCAGTGGTTGAGGTTACCAGCCAACAGTCCTTGGGTTGGCCAAAAACTGTCAGAGGTAGATTTGCTCACTCAGTATGGGGTGCAGGTGCGGGCGATCCGCCGGGAAGGGAAGTTTACTCGCTGGCCGGATGGAACTACTGATTTGCAAGAGGGCGATCGTTTGCTGCTGTGCGGCGGCTTCTACGAGCTCGGCTTGATGCAGCGGACGGCCTCGCCTCCGCTGCCGCAACCAGCCTTAAAGCTGCCTTTTGTCACCGCCCAAGTTAGCGAAAAGCTATTTAGCGATTAGTCATGGGGCATGGGGCATCGGGCATGGGGCATCGGGCATCGGGCATCGGGCATCGGGCATCGGGCATGGGGCATTGGTGCTGTCCGCGCGATCGAACGTTATTAGTCAGACGGAAGACGGAAGAGGAAAGACGGAAGAGGGAAGCCCTGTAGGGGATGTAACGGATGTAATATCAAATCCGGTAGCATCGGAATAATATATTTCAATTATGTAGTGCGAGCGTCTCGCTCGCGATTGGTTCGCGAGCGAGACGCTCGCACTATATAACTCCGATGCACCCGGAAACGATATAACGGATGGAAGGAAGAGCGAACAGGAAAGATTTTCCCCCTCTCCCCCTCTCCCCCTCTTCTTCACGCGTTGGGTTTGAGATAAGCAATTGCCGATCGCGAGATCAGAATTTGTGTTTCTGAGGCATCGAGGAGGCAAATGCAGCTATGATCCTGCCAAAAAATTCTGCCGGCTAACAAGTCGCCAGTCATCAGTTTGATCTCTAACTGTTCTTTGTCTTTGATGTAGCTTTGTATTAAGCGAACGCTGGGCAATCCGGTCTCAAATTCAGACATACTGGGAAATGGGTAAATTGGTTATTAGTCATTAATCATTAGTCATTAGTCATCGGTCATTAGTGCTGTCCCCGATCGCGAACAGCATTAGTCATTTTTTTGCTATCAACTGTCAACTGCTTGCGGGTTCGCGTAGACGAAGGGTCAACTGCTTTACCCGATCGCCCTTCGGCTACGCGAGCGGATAAACGCAGTCGTTGGGTCAACTATTAACTGTCAACTGTCAACTGTCAACTGTCAACTGTCAACTGTCAACAGAGGTTTGTTTTTATGTCGATCGAGTTTGCGAAGTATCACGGACTGGGCAATGATTTTATTCTGATTGACAACCGCCACTCCTCAGAACCAGTTTTAACACCAGAACAAGCTGTGTCCATGTGCGATCGACATTTTGGGATCGGCGCAGACGGCGTGATTTTTGCTCTTCCGGGTCAAAACGGCACTGACTATACGATGCGGATTTTTAACTCCGACGGTTCGGAACCGGAAATGTGCGGCAACGGGATTCGCTGTTTGGCTAAGTTTATCGCCGATTTGGAAGCAGCGGAAATTCACCCCCCCCAGCCCCCCCTTGCTAAGGGGGGGAGTAAATCTAAGACTGAGTATCGCATCCACACTCTGGCGGGTGTGATTAGCCCCGAATTGCGATCGGACGGTCAGGTTAAGGTGGATATGGGACTTCCCCGGTTGCTGGCTGCGGAAATTCCGACAACTTTGGCTGCACCAGATGCCAAAGTGATAGATGTGCCGATCGAAGTTGCTGATAAATCTTGGTCTGTTACCTGTGTCAGCATGGGAAATCCTCACTGCATTACGTTTGTAGAAGATGTTTCGGCTGTGGCTTTGGAAACTCTCGGCCCTCAATTTGAACACCACCCAGCCTTCCCGCAGCGTATAAATACCGAATTTATTCAAGTGATACGACGGGACTACGTAAAAATGCGGGTGTGGGAAAGGGGCGCAGGTGTTACTCTAGCTTGTGGGACTGGTGCTTGTGCTGCTGTGGTGGCTGGGGTGTTGGTCGGAAAGTGCGATCGGACAACTGCTGTTGAACTCCCCGGTGGCGTTTTGGAAATCGAATGGGCAGAAGTTTCTGGGCGGATTTACATGACTGGGCCAGCACAGCGAGTATTTACTGGTTGTCAGTAGTCAGTTGACAGTTGTCAGTTGACAGTTGTCAGTTGACAGTTGACAGTTGACAGTTGACAGTTGACAGTTGACAGTTGACAGTTGACAGTTGACAGTTGACAGTTGACAGTTGTCATTGGTCATTGCTCAAAAGGAGTTTTTTGTGGAATTAACAAACAAGAAAAATTCTTAAATTCCAAATTTTTCTTTAATTCTTTAATTATCAAGAATGCTCAATGACTAATGCCTTGCGCCTTGTGAAGTCATATCAAATCCGGTAGCATCGGAATAATATATTTGAATGATGGAGCGTGCGAGCGTCTCACTCGGGAACCAATCGTTCGCTATGGACGCTTGCACTACATAATTCCGATGCAACCGAAAACGATATCATAGGCTGAAGACTAATGACTAATGACAACTGTCAACTGTCAACTGTCAACTGTCAACTATCAACTGACTAAGCCTGAATTCTCAAATCTAAAATCTAAAATTAAGTAGGTGGATGTGCATGGCTGGAGGTATTTATCTGATTCAGGACGACGACAGGCTGGTAGAAATGATGGAACAGCCCTACGACTCGGAAGACCAGTTACAAGACTTGCTTGTAACTTATCCTAATCTGATTGCCGGAGATCAAATCGATCGGGCGACGGCGCGGAAGTGGCTGTTAATTTCACGGGAATCAGTGCCCACCGATGAGGAAACTGCCGTCCAATGGTCGCTGGATCATTTGTTTCTCGACCAAAATGCAGTTCCTACTTTGGTGGATGTCAGGCGCACTCCTAATGCTGCACTCCGGCAAAAAGTTTTAGGTCAGTCGATCGACTATGCTGCTAATGCGTTGGTTTACTGGCCAATAGATTCAATTATTGCTCTGTTTGAAGCCAATTGTCGCGATCGGGGTCGCGATCCCGAACAGATTTTTGAAGAGTTTCTCGGTGCGGATGCTAATGAAGACCTATTTTGGCAGAAAGTTAAAACTAATTTGCAAGCCGGTAAAATTCGCTTAGTATTTGTAGCAGACGAGATTTCCGCTGAAATGCGCCGAGTTGTGGAATTTCTCAACGAACAAATGGACCCGGTTGAAGTTTTGGCCCTGGAAATTAAGCAATATGTAAGTGAAGACGGTTTGAGAACCTTGGTTCCCAGAGTGATCGGTCAGACAGCCGAAGCACAGCATAAAAAATCCAACGCAATGCGCGAAAGAAGGCGCTGGGATGAATCGTCATTTTTTGCGGAAATCAAAGCCAGACAAGGCGCGGACGAGGCGCAAATGGCAAGAGCTATATACCTTTGGGCAAAAAGTCAAGAACCCGAAATTCAAATCCATTGGGGAACGGGGGACACCTACGGCGGTTTCGCCGCCGGGTTGCATCACAGAGGCAGAAAACCATATCAGTTATTCACTGTAGATATTGCTGGCAGAATGGAGATTTCTGCTGACAATTACGGTTCCCAACCGCCATTTAATGCAGAAAAAAATTGGCTGGAATTGAGAAATAAGCTAAGTTCGATCGGTCTTTCGCTACCTACAGAACCGGGCGAGAGAAGGTCGCCGAGTCTGGCTTTATCTACTTTGGAAGACGAATTTGCCCTCCAGCAAGTTATGGAAACGTTCAACTGGGCGATCGAGCAAATTAAAACGTTATAGTCATTGGGAATTGGGAATTGGGAATTGGGAATTGGGCATTGGGAATTGGGAATTGGGCATTTAAATTAGACATCTCCAATAATTCTTGTGGAACAAGCATCCTGCCTGTTCAAAACTGGCTTTTCTGGAGATGTCTATTGCATATTCAGGGCAGGCGGGACACCCCACAAGATTTTGAGTCTTTTTTGATATACAATTTAAATGCAGAGCAGCTTATCACCAACAACTAACCAATAACCAATAACCAGTAACCAGTAATTAATAGCGAATGTTTGCTTGTTTCAAACGGCGCAAAGCTTCTCCCAGTCGATCGCAATCTGCAATCAAACTAACCCTCACATATCCTTCACCACCAGGCCCAAAAGCATTACCAGGAGTCACAACAACACCCGTTTGCTGCAAAACATTCAGGGCAAAATCTGTCGAACTCATGCCCTGAGTGCAAGGAACCCAAAGATACATTGCAGCCAGAGGTTTAGGAATATTCCACCCCAATTCTGCCAATCCTGCAACCATAAAATCGCGGCGAGTGCGGTAGCGTTCCTGCACTTCGTGCAAGTAACTATCTGGTAATTGCAACGCTGTTTCTGCTGCTGCTTGCAAGGCAGAAAATATGCCGTAATCTAAGTTAGTTTTTAAAGTTCGCAAACCTTGAATGATCCGGCTGTTTCCAACTACAAAACCGACTCGCCAGCCGGCCATATTGTAGGTTTTTGACATGGTGTGAAATTCAACTCCGATTTCTTTGCCGCCGGGAATTTCTAATAAACTTGTCGGTTGATAGCCGTCAAAGGCTAATTCCGCATAACACAAATCGTGAACCAACAAAATTTGATGTTTGTGTGCGAAAGCAACAATATCTTTGTAAAATTCGCGGGGGGCCGTTGCTCCGGTCGGATTGCTGGGATAATTAAAGTAGAGAATTTTGGCTTGTTCGGCTACGCTGTCGGGAATGGAACCTAAGTCAATTACCCAGTCATTCTCTGGTTTGAGGATGATGTTGTGAACTTTGGCACCGGCGATGATTGGGCCGCGAAATAATACGGGATAAGCGGGACTCGGTACTAATACTAAGTCGCCGGGATTGATATAGGCGATCGCAAAATGCGCTAAACCTTCTTTAGAACCCAATAAAGGTAATGCTTCCCCTTCTGGATCGAGTTCAACATTGTAGCGGCGGCTGTACCATTTGGTAATTGTACGGCGAAAACTGGCAGTTCCTTCAAAGGGCGGATAGCCGTGATTTGCAGGATTTTGGATAGCTGCGATGGCGGCTTCTACTACCGGTTGCGGAGTCGCACCGTCGGGGTTTCCCATTCCTAAGTCTATTAAATCTAGTCCTTGTTCGCGGGCGCGGGCTTTGAGTTCGTCGAGACGGGCAAATACGTAGGGCGGTAGTTTTTGCAACCTGTCAGCAGGGCTAATCCAATCCAAAGTCATTTTTTGTGTATCAGTTATTAGTTGTTTTTCGGGTTCGTAGTAAGGACTGAAGTCCTTTCTCACACAGTTTTTTAAGGACTAAAGTCCTTACTCCAAACTGTTTTAATTATTAATTTTTAATTGTCTCACAAGTTGTGCGGTAGAAAACATCGGATTTTGCCTGGTTAGTAGTAAGGATTTCAGTGCTTTCTAGGGCAACCTTTCAAGGACTAAAGTCCTTACTACAAACTTTTTTAATTCTTGATTTTCAATTCTCCCACAGGTGCGGTGGTAGAAACCATCGCTGCCATTAATTGTTCGGGAACAACTTTAAATGGCAGTCTGTGGATGTCCGAATTGGGATGGCAGGCTATTTCGGCGGCGCGCTGCAATTGTGTGAGGCTAACGTCTCCGAGTCCTAAGTTGTCTAAAGTTTGAGGCAATCCAATCTCGGCGTAGAATTTTAGCAGTTGCTGTCTGGCGGTTGCTGCTAGTTGATTGTTTTGCAGAATTTCTTCTAGCCGCAGTTGCACTAAAATGCCGTAGGCAACTTTTTCACCGTGCAATGTGCCGTGACTTGCTAATAGATGAGTTAGGCCGTTGTGGACGGCGTGGGCGGCAACGGTGCGACACCCGGCCCCGCCAATTCCGCCGATTACTCCTGCTAGCAATACGGTGGCGTCTGTGACTTCTTGCCAGGTTTCGCTACCTGGTTCTTTGAGGGCGGCGGCTGCTTTTTGGAACAGGATATCGCGCAGGATTCTAGCTTGTTGGACGGCAGAAATTATCAGAGTTTGTTCTGAGTGTCCGCTGCTGACTGATGCTTCGTACCATTTGGCGATCGCATCTCCAATTCCTGCTACTAATGTCCGCTGCGGTGCAGTTTGAATTAAGCCGTAGTCGAGGACTAGCAAATCGGGACATCTGGCTAATGTGACATCGTATTGGAACGCACCTTGTTCGGAATAAATGTTAGAAAGTGCTGTCCAAGCGGCGCAGGTGGCTGCTGATGTGGGGATGGTGACGATCGCCATTTGGCACTGATGGGCGAGGAGTTTGGCTGCATCCAAGGCTTTGCCGCCGCCGACGCCGATGATGAAGTCGGCTTTGTGGGTTTGGACGGCTGCGCGGAGGGTTTCGAGGCTGGTTTCGCTGCAATCCTTGCCGTAGGCTGTTTGCGCGGATTGTAGCTGTTGTTGTTCGAGGATTGGTTGCAGGTAGGGTTGGGCGGCGGCGAGGGAGTTGCTACCGCCGACTATTAGGGGCCGCTTTCCGAAACGGGCGATCGCATTTCCGGCTTGTGCGAGGGCGTTTTGACCCCGCAATACACAAGCGGGAGCAATTGTCAAGGAATAAATTGCAGTAGGGGTGGCGGTTTTGGTGCTTTGGGTTTGAGTCATCGAACCAGTGGATGAGTGACGGGAAGGTAGACGCTTTGCAGGATTGCTGGATTTTATAGGATAACTCTAACTCGTGTTGGGCAACATGGTAACTTTTGTAAAGTTTTTATTAAGTATTGTGGTTGGGCATGGGCTGGAGGGTTGTAAGGGCGATCGGTATAATGAATGTACAGCACGGCGAGAATAAAACCTATGACTCAAAGTTTTCAAGACTTATCCACACAACAATTCGCTGATTTATCGGTGTTTCCTGGGACAAGTTGGGTGGTATTAGCTGAGCCTGTGCCGCAAGGATCGATTCATCGCTTGAAGATGAAGCAAGGTACAATTATTCCAGTTCATACTCATCCGGCTGATGAGTATGTATTCGTCGTTTCGGGTAGTCTTAAAACGGGCGATCGGGTGTGTGAAGCGGGATGCTTTTGGACAACCCCAAAAGGAACAAGACAAGGAGCGCATGAAGCGTTAACCGATGTAGAGTTAATCACTATTCGGCTGGGAGCAATGGGAGAATTTGAAGGAACATAACTTAGGATGAATGGATAGCTATGCAGCTAAATATCGCTAGTATATCGATATTGAGTTCTCCTAAGATATGACATTAAATTGCAGCGCAATTCCAAAAACATGGCAGTGAGCAAACCTACTATTCTGTCGATCGCTCTTTTATTAGTGCTAGGAAGTTCAATTTTCCTAAATATTCTGCTTTTGGGTCGAGCCAAACAGTATTATCGCGAACTCAATCAAACTCGTTTAGATCCTCTGGGATTGACCAACCATCCTATAAATGCCCAGCCAGTTACTAATACCAAGCAAACCCGTGTGGTTTTCTTTGGTGACTCCAGGGCCGCCAGTTGGACATCACCGAATCTCGGTGAATATGAGTTTATTAACCGGGGAATTGGTTCTCAAACCTCTGTTCAGGCGATCGAGAGATTTGCCTGCCTATCATGTGAGTTCCTTAAAACCCAAAATCGTAATTATCCAAGTTGGTGTCAACGATCTGAAAACCATTCCCTTGTTTCCTGAAAGCAGAAATGCGATCGTTGCCAATTGTCAAGCAAATATTAAACGAATTGTCGAAGAATCTAAGAATCTAGGTGCAGTAGTAATCGTGACTACTATTTTCCCAGTCGGAGAAGTGCCACTAGAACGCAAGCCTTTTTGGTCTGATGATATAAGTCGGGCAATTAAAGAAGTCAATACTTACATCGCTACATTAGCTGGAGAGAAAATCATAGTGTTCGATACATTCCCTATTCTTGGCGATAGTCAGGGAATGATATTACCGAAATATAGAAGCGATGAACTACACTTGAACGAACAAGGGTATGAAATTCTCAATCAGAATTTGTCGCAACTGCTCAATACAATGGAACAGAAGAAAGTACAGAAATAGAAAATGTATAAAATTTCATTTTTGACACAGAAACAATATATTAGTTAATGAGAGCCACAAAAATATGCCATACAGTCAATTCACAACCATCAGCAAGGTTAAAGAAGCCTTCAATTTAACCACAGTAGAAGGAATCAGATTTCTCCCTAAAATTGCCCCCATCCAACCCAGTATTAGTCTGGCGGCAACTCTGGAAGAAACTTTACCACTTGCTGTAGCTACAGGCAGCGAAAAAGCCAGATCGGAGCTAATTATTAGCCCTGTGCTTGTAGAGGTTCGCCGCATTGTCAACCGTCAAATTAGTCTGTTCTCTGGGGAAGATTTCAACGTAGACGAATCTCTGGGATTGAATGGACGCTGCGACTTTTTGATCAGTTGTTCCACAGAACAATTAGCAATTGAAGCACCCGCCATTATTATTGTAGAGGCAAAACAGGCAGATTTAAAAACAGGAATTGGTCAGTGTGTTGCAGAAATGGTGGCGGCACAGAAATTTAATGAAGCTAAACAAAAACCTTTACCTACCCTCTATGGTTGTGTTACTAATGGTCTCCAATGGCAATTTCTTCAGCTTATTAGAAACGAAGTAACCATCGACCTGAATATTTACTCCTTACCGCCAGTAGAGCAAATTTTGGGTTTTTTAGTTTGGATGGTAAGGTTTGAGAATTGAGATTTTTGACGGATAAATCAAATAGAGTTTTCAACTTGTGCAGAACTTTTTGCGAATCCTGCCAAAAAACAGTAAATACTGTTTACGAATTGCTCAATTATTTTGACTTAGGCTATTAGTTGCATTTAAACTTATTATCAAAATGGGAAAGAAGAAATCTCTTAATGCGAAACGGCTCAAAAGAAATCAGGTTCAGGAATTAATAGAATCTGAGGGAAGACTGCATGAGGAGTTTACAAAATTCTTTGAGGAGACATATAGCACTGGATACAAGAATCAGCCTCAAATTTATGAGTTATCAAATGATAGATTTCTATTTGTTTTCGATCCAAAAGGATTTTTAAATCCTGGTACAGGATATATTTACTCTAAAGAAGATTTTCTGCGAATGATGCGATGGACACAGAAGGTGAGGGATGACTATGCTAATAATCGTGGTAATTCTGTAAGTCATTGGATATATTTTTCAAAAAACAAATTACAGCTTGTTAACAAGGTTGATGAATTGATTAATGAGTTAACAATTTATTTAGATATTTTGGATGAGGAGTTGGATTATTCATACAAAAGTTTAGACATTGTATCTAGCAAGGCTGAAAGTTATGGATTTGAAAAACTTCAAGCTGATTTATACGATAATCTAGTTGCCTATGTAGGAGAGGTTATACGACGCAGAGTAAAAGGTGATTGGGTTATTAGAGAAGATTATCCAGGTTGTGAATACCCTACTATTCAAGTGAATAATGGCGTACTTATGCCTATTAATGTGGTGTGGCAAGAGCTAGGTAGGCTTGAATCAATAAATCTACGGCAAGAAGCTGCTAATGAAATAAGACGATTTTCACTCAGATATCGGTAGATGTCAAATTTTACTAGATTTAGATATGTTGCGCTGCTTAACATTTATTTGATGTCTTTTGCGGCGCTGTTTTAATTAAGCCGTAGTCGAGTATCAATAAATCGGGACATCTGGCTAATGTGACATCGTAAGTGACTGGAAGGTTGACGCTTTGCAGGATTGCTGGATTTTAGAGGATAACTCTAACTCGTGTTGGGCAACATGGTAACTTTTGTAAAGTTTTTATTAAGTATTGTGGTTGGGCCTGGGTTGAGGGAGTTGTAAGGGCGATCGCTTTATCATTAAAATTGAGGCTTAACATACAAATCCCAAACTCGTTTCACTACTTCTGCATCTGCTTGAGAAATTTGTCCGATTTTCGCCAGCAACAAAGACTTTTCCAAACAATCTAATCTAGATAAACGCACTGTTGAAGCAATACGCAAACCGCTGGCTTGCCAATCATTAAGAAATACATCAGTTTGGCTGCGGGGTTTTGCAGAGGTGACGGCTGCTGCTACCACATCCTCGCCATCCAACCACAATAAAAGTATGGGACGTTTTTTAGAGCCTGCGCCACCTGTAAAGGGAATATTTGCTACCCAAAAATCACCCGATTCAATAGTCATCATAAAGTCCTTCGTCTTCGGGTGCGTAGCTGTTCAAAAAAGCCTCGTGGCTGCGAGTAATAGCTGAGTCAATTAAAGATTCTTCGCCATCAAGTACCGAAAACTCCGTTAATTCAGGATAAGTCAAAAAATCTTCGGCTGTAGCTGCTATATATGGTGCTAGTATTTTATGGCGTTCTGCGATCGGCAACCTAGCAATTTCTGTAAGTGAGAGCTTGAGAGTAGGTGCGGTTGTTGGCGAATTGTTAGACTCAGAACTTTCGCTGGATAACTGCTTTTTCTGTGACGCTTTTTGCACGAGGAATTGTACAAAGTCGAGGACTTCTTCTTGTTTCTCAGTTGGCAACTGTCGCAGATTCTCTAACACGGCTTGCTCAAAATTGATTGTTTCTGACATTTCAATTACCTTCCTTAAGCGTTGATCGGTTTATTTATCACGCAGCCAAGTTTTGTAGTTCCATGTTTGCAAATCACGCCGATCACAATTTCGATCGCTAAAATCCTATCCCATCAGCAGTTATATACAGTCATCCAGCATTTCATAATCATCCAAGCAATTAGAGGCTGTATTCATAAAACTTAGTAAACATCATCATGAGAGCCAAGAGTCAGCAGTAAAATCTCTGCTTCATCTGTATCTGAATTATGAACAAATTTAAACACAATTCGATTGCTATAGTCAATGGAACAAGACCATCTATCCGATAAATCTCCTTTGAGTTTATGAGTCCGTAAAGTAGGAGCAAATGGCTCTTCAGCAAGTTGTTGTAATGTTTGCTCAACTAAAGAGCGCAATTGCGGATTTTGGCGAACTAAACGCTTGAGCGCACGAGTAAAGGCTGAACTCCAAATTAAAGTTTTCACTCATCTAACTCCGCCATCAAGTCGGCAACTGTACCTCGACGCACATTGCCTATTTCATAATCTTTTTCTGACTCGGCAACTGCTTTCAATAGTTCATCGCGATGCTGTTGCTTAAGACGGTTTTGAATGATATCGATCAGCATATTCTGCTCTTCAGGCGAGAGAGCTTCTACGGTATCTATTGCTTTTTGAAAAATAGAAGTCTTTTCAGCTTGAGTCATGTTTAGGTTAAGGTTGCAATCAGTCTATTATAGCTTAACTTAATCGATGGGTGCATCTCAATTTGGGAAGGGCTTCGCCCCTACGAGTATATTTGCAAAAATGAGATGCACCCGGTCTATCCTGCCAAGCCAACTAACCATCGCCTTGAACCTCAATAGTATAACTGTAGCCCTGTTCAGTCAGAAACAGTTGGCGGTGTCGCGCAAAATCTTCCTCGCAAGTTTGTAGCGACACTAATGTATAAAAACTCGCAGTATGTCCGTCAGATTTAGGCCGGAGAATCCGTCCGAGGCGCTGCGCTTCTTCTTGGCGAGAACCATATTTACCTGATACTTGAATTAACACATCGGCATCGGGTAAATCGACGGCAAAATTGCCCACGCGAGATAGAATTAATCCGGGAATCTCTTTGTGACGGAATGCTTCGTATAACCGATCGCGCTCAACCTGTTTTGTCTTCCCCGTAATCAGCGGCAAATCGGTAACTCGGGCGATCGCATCCAACTGTTCGAGATACTCACCAATAATTAAAATACGGTGTCCCGCTTCCTTTTGCAACAAATTTTGCACCACATCCAACTTACCCGGATTTTCCGCAGCAATCCGAAACTGACTGCGGCGCGGCGCTAGGGCATATTCCATTTTTTCGACCTCATTTTGGGCGACGCGGATTTCGGTACAATTAGCTGTAGCAATAAATCCCTGTCCTTCCAATTCCCGCCAAGGTACGTCATAGCGCTTCGGGCCAATTAGCGTGAAAACATCGCCTTCTTTCCCGTCTTCGCGAATCAATGTCGCAGTCAAACCTAAGCGGCGTCGCGCTTGTAAGTCGGCGGTAATCCGAAATATCGGTGCGGGTAATAGATGCACTTCATCATAAATAATCAGTCCCCAGGATTGCGCGTTAAATAACTCGAAATGCGGGAATTCATCATCTTTAGTCGATCGATAACTGAGCATTTGGTAAGTCGAGAGAGTTACAGAAGCCGTTTTTTTGCTGTTGCTGCTGTACTCGGCGATCGCATCTTCAGTTAAACTCGTCTTGTCCAATATTTCCCTGCGCCACTGGTGCACCGAAGTCAAACTGCTGGTGAGAATCAGTGTCTTTTGCTGCACCAAACTCATCGCAATCATCCCCACAATCGTCTTACCAGCCCCGCATGGTAGGACGATCGTCCCACTGCCACCTCTAACCTCTCCGCCTTGATAGAATGCCTCTACGGCTTCCTTTTGATAGGCGCGCAAATTGAAGGGTAAGTCGCCTCCTAAAGTGCGATCGCGCAACGCAATCGCCAACTCGGCACCCTCGATATATCCAGCCAAATCTTCCGCCGGATAACCTACTGCTAGCAAAGCTTGTTTGAGTACACCGCGATTCCCCGCATCGACTTGAAAGCAAAGATCCGAAATCCGCTTACCTAACAGCGGTTTTACGCGATCGTCCCGCACTAACAACTCCGTCAGCGGGCGATCGACAATCCGCAGTTGTAAATTGGGATTTTCCGCATCAATCCTTTCAATTACCGTCAATCCGTAGCGCGTACCGAGTAGTTCAATTTCCTGCGCTACCGATTCGGGAATATCATATTTAGCATACTTTCGCAGCGCTGCGATCATCAATTCAACTAACATTCCCGCCGCCCTGGCATTCCACACACTCAAGGGCGTGATCCGATAGGTGTGGATGTGTTCGGGACTTTTGATTAATTCGGCAAAAGGTGCGATCGCTTCTCGTGCTAATTTCGCTGTAGGGGCGTGAACTTCTAGTAAAATTGAGCGATCGCTCTGCACGATTAAAGCATTCTCAGCAACATAACTCATAATTCACAGTTGACAGTTGATAGTTGACAGTTGACAGTTGGCAGTTGGCAGTTGACAGTTGGCAGTTGACAGTTGGCAGTTGACAGTTGATAGTTGATAGTTGACAGTTGGCAGTTGACAGTTGATAGTTGATAGTTGATAGAAGGAAAAAATCCCTTCGAGTTCGATCAGGGTAAAAAGAGGGGAGAAGGAAGAAGGAAGAGAAATGTTTGGTTGATTTGTTCCAGTCTATGTCAAAGGTGCGTCGCGATCGAGATTGTATATCTTTTTTAGGGATTTATCGCCAGCGACGCACCCTACAAATACTCTTGTGGGGGAGACAGGATGCTTCTCAAAGTCCCCCTTTTTAAGGGGGATTTAGGGGGATCTTGCCTCGGCTATAAACGAAAGATACAAAGGTTTTCGCGCGATTGTTGATACTCATAATATCAGGTGTATTATTTATCCGACTGGGGTAAGACATAACCCATTTGTCGCAGGGCGGTGCGAAATTTCGTTTCCTGGCCCAATGGAACCGCTACAGTGCGATCGCCCGCCAACTGACAGAACTTTTTAGTACGGGAATCATTGGCAATCAGCAATGCTATATGGGCGGTAGTACATTCGATCAACCTGACACTACCTATATCTTGCACGCTATTCGATCGCTCTGTAACATCCGTCAGAAATTGTTGCACAGTTTGCGGCAGCGGTTCAATACTCCGGGCGTCCAAAAACTCTGTAAACTCGGCTAATGGATATCCGTTTTCAATGGCTACAAAGATTTTTGGGCGATCGAGTCGCCACACAACATCCGAAACTTTCTTAGTATAGATATCCAGGACGATCGCATCAGATGTCTCGACACCATCTCCCGCCGCAATAATTTCTAGATTCGGCAATACCCGCAGCGTTTGACGAACCTCAATTGCTGGCGGAATATACTTATCCGTCAAATCCAAACAATAAGCCCCCAAAGCCGTCAAGCGAAAATATACTAAGCCATCATAACGACTCAAGAATTCCAGATTGTCCGTTCCCCAAAGATAGTCATAATCGGATGGTATGAGTAACGGATCGACATATGCAACATCAATGATTCCCAAAGTAGCAGCATACTCAAACAAAAAACACCGCATATATCGTTCTTCCAGAATCCGCCAACTGTCGCCACTCAATTCTGATAAGTTTCCATACCCAGGTTCACCAATATACAGATAGTACAGTTCCTCAGTCACATCAAATCTATGGCCGGTTGCGACTAGATATTGGCTAAAGTCATGAAACATAACCCACTTACCCACAGGACATTCTGCGAGTACAGAGGCGATCGCATCTCTCCGCCACGTCACATCCGTAATGCCACCTGCACCCCTCCCAGTTTGTCCTTTGATCGCATCAATGCGGCGAAATTCATCAAAGACTTTTGTCTTTAACCAGCGCTTCCATGCTGTCTGTAAACCTTTGGCGGGTGATTCTTGTAAAGCTTTCTGTCCCGCTTTTGTCAAAACTAGCTTTTTGCCCGATCGTTCCGCGAACTTGCTCCCTTGCGCTATCATTATCCAAGCAAAGGGCTTGATGCTACCGATTTCAGCGAATACTTCATCATCGTAGTCGCTATCCTTGGCTAGGCTAATTTGACGCTGTTCCTCATTATAAAAATCACCGCCTTGCAATATAGAGGCGATCGCCTTTACACTTCCAGCAGTAGGTAAAGCAGTTTTCTCGCTAACCGCAACTTTACCCGACTGAATCAGACGCAAAACGGCTGCAAAATCCTTTGTAGCTGCCAACTGTGTTTGACAAGAAGCCAAGGGAATATCGTATTCTTCTGTCTCCTTTTCTCCTGTACTATAGTTATATCTTTGAACGCTGAGTTTAACCTGATTTTGTAATGTTTCACCAACATTATCTAACGTGGCTTCTTTGGGTTCTGGAACAAATTTCAGCAATTCTTCTTCTAAATCGTAGGGTATCTGCCTGCCATAAATAAACAAGCATAGCAGTGATGGTTCTCTGTTAGTTCCATAGCGATCGCTTGTTCCAAAATTTGCTGGTTCTCCGTATTTTGCGCTAAATATCTCAGGAAAATAAATACCATCATCCCCATGTATAACTTCAGCTACAGCCGCTTTTTGAAGGTTGTCTAATTTCGCCCACACCTTCCGAAGGTTCTCTCCCAGCAATTGCGATCTAATGCCATCAACCAGATCTGCTTTACGGGTTAATTTACGAGGATCTGGTAATAATGCTTTGAGCTTTTTTAAATCGTCAACAATTATTCCTTCGAGTGCCTGTTGGAGGCTAACAAGGTTATTTATGGTTTGGTAACGCGACATAATATTTGACAATGCGCCCGCTTCAAAATTGTTTTTGCAACCCAAATATAACAACTTTACGGGATTCGCAACTTGAACTTTTGTTACAAAATCCAGAAATTTGGTTAAACAGTTACGGTACGATGAACCGGAACGGTGTATAGATTATTTGTTTTAAATTTTAATGGAATATTTACCACCCTAAAATTACCCGGTTCAACAGTAGTCGGGTGCGTCGCCATTAACAATCCCTCAAAAAAAATGGACAATCTCAAAGCGACGCACCTTAGACTTCTTGCAAAAGTCCTTTTAATCAAATTTTCGGACGGACTCTGGGCACCATCCCACAAGTCAATCGATTTTAGATTTTAGATTTTAGATTTTAGAGGCGACCCCACGGATAAATTTGGGGGAAGAGAGGATTTTAGATTTTCGATTTGGGATTGATTCCACGGATAAATCACGTGGCGGGTACCATCAAGAAATTCGCTTGTCAGGATTTAATACCAATTTTCAGGCATTTATACAACATTAGCTGTAGGGTGCGTCGCCATTAACAATCCCTCAAAAAAATGGACAATCTCAAAGCGACGCACCTTATAAACTGAGCCTCTTATCAGCAAAACGAACAATTATATTGTATGGTTTGTTTCGTCCACCCAATGTGTAACGTGCGTCGCCATGAGATATGGCGTGAAATTTAGGGATTGTTCTCGTGCGACACACCCTACGACTAACTGAAACCATTGCCGACAAAGGAGTTTTTATGTAATTAATTTTGTGTGGTTACTTACTCGATCGAAACTGACATACTGTAACTTGCACCTCCTCTTTCTGTGCCGATAGCTATTTGATAGTCTCCTGTTTGGCTCAATTCTCCAGACCAGTTTTTTGATTCTTTAACTATTGTCTTTGTATTTGGGTCTATGATGTTAAAAACAGCATTTTTTTCAAGGGATTGGATCTCGATCTTCATCTTTTGCCCTTTTTTAGCTTTAATCAAATAAGTATTAACAGTGCCGCGCGCTACTCCTCCTTTGATTTCCGCTGAATTAGTACCTTTTTTGAACTGGATTCGCTGCTGAACCTTAGCCATTAAAACGGCAGGTTTTTCGGAAGTTGCTGGGGAGGAAACCATGCTGGATATGGCTTTTACTGAAGCTGGAAAAATCAGGGATGCACTTAAGCCGATCGTCAAAATATTGAGCGGGAATTTGAAACTTTTTGCTGGTGTTCTCATGGGAGTTTAACAGTAAGAGTGAAATTTGTTTACTTGTAGGATTATAGCTGACTGGGGCTGTGTGCGTGCGATCGCCCTTACCGCCAACTTGATTGGAGAGGGAACCCCGAGATGTGAGATAATTCTAGGCGATCGCAACTTACCAGAAAGAATTGGTTGAAAGTCGTAACCCCGATCGGGAGAAATAAAAATCAGACTATTCATTACTCCAATCCTCTTCCTTCTAGGTAGAGGTCGCTCTCAAACTGTCAACTGTCAACTGTCAACTGTCAACTGTCAACTGTTGAAGCATTACTGCACAGTCGCCAGCGGGTGCGGTACAGTAAAAACACCCGCAGCGTGGTGTTACCCAAAAAATTGTACACTTCCTAATTATCACAAACCAGACGATATGACTCAACAGCCAACCATCACCTACCGCACCGAAAGCGACTCGATGGGAGACAAACAAATCCCATCTACTGTTTACTACGGCATCCAAACTCTGCGCGCCGTTGAAAATTTTCCAATTAGCGGTATCAAGCCTTTATCAACTTACGTCGATGCTTGCGTTTTAATTAAAAAAGCTGCCGCCATAGCTAACGGTAAACTAGGCTGCATTCCTGAAGATATCAGCACAGCACTGATTAAAGCTGCTGATGAAGTTTTAGCAGGAAATTTGCGCGATCAATTTGTCGTTGATGTCTACCAAGCAGGCGCCGGAACTTCTCACCACATGAATGTCAATGAAGTTCTTTCCAATCGCGCTTTGGAAATTATGGGCGATGAAAAAGGTAACTACAAGCGCGTTAGTCCCAACGATCACGTAAACTACGGTCAATCAACCAATGATGTGATTCCAACTGCAATTCGGATTGGCGGATTGTTGGCTTTGGAAAAAACTTTGTTCCCGGCTTTGTCGCAGGCGATCGCATCCCTGGACAAAAAAGCCGTAGAATTCCACAATATCGTCAAATCCGGCCGCACTCACCTGCAAGATGCCGTCCCGGTGCGACTCGGCGAAACCTTCGCCGCTTGGGCACAGATTCTTAGAGAGCACAGTGCCAGAATTGCCACTGCTTCCGGAGATTTAACATCCTTGGGATTGGGCGGAAGCGCCGCGGGAACTGGCTTAAATACTCACCCAGAATACTGCGAAAAAGTCGCTCAAATTCTTTCGGAGTTAATCGGAAAACCTCTGAAACCAGCACCACATTTAATGGCAGCAATGCAGAGTATGGCGCCGTTTGTCAATGTCTCCGGCGCCATCCGAAATCTCGCTCAGGATTGCGTTAAAATGTCCCACGACTTGCGTTTGATGGACTCGGGGCCAAAAACAGGTTTCAAGGAAATTCAACTGCCTCCCGTGCAACCTGGTTCGTCCATTATGCCTGGGAAATACAATCCGGTGATGGCAGAAATGACATCGATGGTGTGTTTTCAAGTTATGGGTTACGATAGCGCGATCGCCCTAGCAGCCCAAGCAGGACAATTAGAATTGAACGTAATGATGCCCCTGATCGCCTACAATCTAATTCACAGCATCGAAATTTTGGGCAACACCATCAGCGCCCTAACAACCAAATGCCTCGACAAAATTGAAGCCAATGGCGATCGATGTCTCGCCTACGCAGAAGGCAGTCTCGCCCTCGTTACCGCCCTCAATACTCACATCGGCTATCTCAACGCCGCCGCCGTCGCCAAAGAATCTCTCGAAACCGGCAAATCTTTGCGGCAAATTGTGCTGGAACGCGGTTTAATGAATGCAGAAGACTTGGCAACAGTTCTCGATTTGGAGAAAATGAGTGCGATGCCAGAAAACCGGGCGGTTGAAACCGCGTCTATCAAAACAAAACCCTTCTAGTGCGGGTTGAAGGCCGGGCGGTTAAAATTAAAGTATTTTCTTTACACCACGCAGGTGGACTTCGTTTGTGTAGACGCGGTTTCAACCGTACGTCCTATCTAACGCCTAGGTTTCTTTAGACGCGGTTTCAACCGCCATCTTAATCTTTTCAACTCTAAAGTTTGGGAGCAATATTTATGCGCGCAGGTTCCTTTGGCAAAGTAACTCAAGATAAAGAGAACACCACTCAAGTGACATTTCATTATGTGGAAGGTCACACGGAAACCTTTACTATTCCGATGCCCGCACTAGAATTTCAAGAGGAAGTGCTGAATTTGTTAAATCAACCTTGGTTGACTTTTCATCTAGTCGATCAAACGGTTTTTATCTGCACGGCCCGATTGGTGAAAGTGGAAGTTAAACCTGCTATCCCGGAACTTCAAGGTCAAGGAATTTTCCCTAACTCCCTGCGAGTTAGTACCATGCAGCGGGCTGCTTCTGGCAGATTACCGATGTCTACTTAAACTTGGTTGATGGTAATGGGTAATTGGTAATGGGTAATTGGTAATTGGTAATTGGTAATTGGTAATTGGTAATTGGTAATTGGTAATCACGAAGTGTAAAAATACTAATAATCCATTTCTCCTGCCAATTCCCGATCGCCAAATCCCAAATCCCAATTCCCAATTCCCGATTCCCAGAAACAATTAGTTTAAAGCCTCTCCCCGATCGGGAGAAATTAAAATAACACGATTCATTACTCCAATCCTCTTCCTTCTTTTATCAACTGTCAACTGTCAACTGTCAACTGTCAACTGAATGATTATGTCTTCTGTTAGTTTAATTCGGGCCAATTCATACGATCGCCAAAAGCTACAAAAATCTTTAGAGAACCTGCTCGCACCCTTGGGCGGAATCTCAGCTTTTGTCAAATCGGGCGATCGTGTTTTACTCAAACCCAACCTCCTCACAGGTGCTCGCCCTACCAAAGAATGCGTCACCCGCCCAGAATTAGTTTACTGCGTGGCGAAAATGGTCATCGAAGCAGGTGGTAAACCGTTTTTAGGAGACAGTCCGGCTTTTGGTAGCGCCATAGGTGTCGCCAAAGCCAACGGTTATTTGCCACTGTTGGCAGAACTAAATTTGCCCGTAGTAGAGTTTCAAGGAAAACGTTACAAAACAGTCAGCCAAGATTTCAATCATCTCCGACTTTGCAAAGAAGCAATGGAAGCGGATGTGGTGATTAATCTGCCCAAACTCAAATCTCACGTTCAATTAACCGTCACAATGGGCGTCAAAAACTTGTTCGGCTGCGTGCCCGGGAAAATGAAGGCTTGGTGGCACATGGAAGCCGGCAAAGATAGCGCCAGATTCGGTCAAATGCTGGTAGAAACGGCCCGGACAATTAACCCAAATTTGACGATTTTGGATGGCATTATCGGTCACGAAGGTAACGGGCCCAGCGGCGGCGAACCTAAGTTTTTAGGAATTTTGGGCGCCTCCAGTGATGTGTTTGCTTTGGATCGAACTTTAGTGGAAATTATTAATGTCGATCCAGCAATGGTTCCGACTGTAGCTGCGGCGATGAGATTGGGACTGTGCTCGAATTTGGAGGAACTCGATTTTCCACTGTTGCGCCCGGAAACTCTCAAGGTTTTCGATTGGAAATTGCCGGAAAATATGATGCCGATCGACTTTGGGATGCCTCGGGTGATTAAGTCAGTGTTCAAGCACCTTTATATCCGCTTTATCAAAGAAAATAAGGGAACAAGTGTGTTTTTATCGAACAAGTGACAAAGCAAGTTACAATAATTTCGACATTTTTGGGCAGTGGCCCAAACCCTCATTCTACCGTTTAAATTTGAGCTGTCGAGAAAGCCCAAACCCTATCCCAGCCTGATTTCTGACTAAAACCTGTCCTGAGTATTGAAATTCAATGAGTTATCTTCAATAAGATGCTAAGCTAACAACCATGCCGGAGAAATCTGTTTCTGAATCCTCATAATTTTAGGGTAATCATCTACTGTGTATCAGAACACACAATTTTCAACTGCGATAACTGATTTCATGATGTAAACTGCGACTCCGGTGGTTATCAGTACATCAAGTCTGTAAAATAAGGAGAACTCCAATGCAAACTCAGAAGCCCTTAAGTCCTACTGTAGTTTCCCTTATATCGGGACAGAGTATGAAACCCTGGTTATTCATCCCGGGTGATTGGCGAAGACCTGCAAATAAAGAGTCATTTCAATTGTACTGGTGTCAAAAATCACAACTTGGATGCCTCCATCCTCTACCAGAACTAGACCAAATTGAGAGCTTCTACGACATCGACGATTACTATACTCACCATGCAGAATTTACCGACTCAGAAGCACCCTCTTCTATTTCCTTCTTCGATAAATTGCGAACCCATCTAGCTTGGCGTTTCGATAAGGGAGTAGATGTCACCACTCAATGGTGGAAACAGCAGTTCGGGACTTCTTCTTACTCGATACTAGAAATCGGTTGCGCCAATGGCAAACTGCTGGAAGACTTCAAATTGGATGGTCACAAAGTCTGGGGAGTAGAACCAGATAGACAAGCTTTGCGTTTCGCCGAGGAACGAAATCTTGATGTATATTATGGCACTGCTGAATCTTTGCCCCCGGAAATCACGTCGAGAAAATACGACATGATTATTATGAACCACGTACTGGAACATACCATAAATCCTGTACTGGCACTCCGCAATACCATGGAGTTGCTCGTGGACGGCGGCAAATTGGTGATGGAAGTACCAAATAACTCGTGTAGGGCGCTAAAAGAATCAGGGATTGCATGGCTCCATCTAGATGTGCCAAGGCATTTTTATTTCTTCACACCGGACAGTTTGCGCGCTATCTGCCAACAGGTGGGATTTGAGGTGATTTCTACCGAGTTTAATGGCTACTATCGCCTATTTACTAACGGTTGGATCGATGATGAAAGAAAAATTTTGAATGCGCTCGATTCAAGGCAATCTCCTGGGATGGTAAAGCCCAAAGCAAACAGTAAACTCCAAGCTTGGAAGTTACTACTGAAAACATTTCTGGCTCCCGACGAGAAAAAATACGATTCAGTCAGAATTGTTGTACAAAAGTCATAGTAAGAGCGAAGGAAGGGAAATAAGGCTTTGAGAATTTCTTATTACCTTGAGAATTTCAGAAGCGAGGCTTCCCATTACCTAAGACAGAACTTACGCATGACGGACGGGTGCATCTAACTTGGGCAATTACGTCTTTTTTGCCTTAGTGCTACTTTCCCCACATAGCAAAGCTTCTATAAAGCTATCGCAAGCGATGTGGCACTATTCAAGCAAACTGAGATGCTACCCTGACTCACCAGCTCTGCATACGGTGTGAAACTCCGGGTGGTTTCCTCAAATATTGTCGGTGCGTCGCTCCTATGAGATTTTCGATCTTTTTTGGGTACAATAAGGTGGATGAGACAATCTGCATGAAAAAATTAGGAGTCTCGATTTGTTTAGGGCAGCCAGCGGGGGCGGAATCCTTTTAAAGGCAAGTCTTCGGGTGATGGAGAATTATTAGTAGATGCCGGTGGGTTTTTTAAGTTTAAAAGTATGAGAGTTGAAGAGGCGATCGCATTTCCGCCATCTGTTCTCAAATCTCCTGCGACTGGTTCCGATTTCTTGACAACTAGCCGATCTAACAGCAATTCTAACCCATCGGGCGACAAGCTCATTTTTGTCTCCACTTGGTCGGGCAAAACTAACAGCGGTTTTACTGCAAATGTCTGCAAATTAATTGCTTCTAGGGTGAGTTGCTCGGAAAAATCTTTTCCGGGCTGGCGCCTGGTTAACAAGCAGTAAAGCTGAGGATTTCTGGGATCAAACTGACAGTTGAGGAATTCTCCGGCGGTGCGGATCAATTCTTTTTGCAATCCCTGGTTGGTTACTAAAAAGATTGACTGCGTAAAATCGCTATTGTACTTGAGCATTGCCGATTCTCTGCCGTCGGGAGTGAAGCTGAACACTCTCCGAAAAGATGGTATGAACTCTAAAGGTTTGACGTTTGGTGTGAGGGATAAAATGGCGATCCCGTCTGCTTGGGGATTGGCTAAAGTTGCGCTGTCTGGGGCGATCGCAAATTCTCCAGCGGGATGACTTAACAACCGCTGCGGCACCGCCGAAGTGGACGATCGCACTACCCACAAACCAATGTCCTCTGCATTGCCCCTCTTTGCCCGCTGAATCGCGATCGTCTTGCCGTCAGCAGACAGATCGAATTTGAGATTTTCATAGTCTTGATTGCCTAAAATCTGCTGAATGCTGCCAGGTTTTTGAGCCGGATCGGAACTTCTGCCTGTAGTGACGGCATACAAGGATTGTTCGTACAAACCAGGCTGATATTTTGACCATTCGCTAGCAGAAAATAAAATGCGATCGCCCACTGGGTAAATTTTATAATCTTTAATTACTAAATTTTCAGGAGTGAGGATGATTTTTTGTTTGCGGGTGAGATTGTAAAGAATTAACCGCCCTTTTTCTGAGGCTTCTGTGCCAGTGTAAACAAAAGCGCGATCGGGCGTGCTAAATTGACTGACAAACGGTGCGATCGCATTTCCTTGTTTGTCAGAACCTAGTTTTTCCCGCGCTTGTTGCAATGAAATTGTATAAGTGCGATCGTACTGGGGAGGCGCGATCAAAGTATATACTAGCCGTCGCCCCGACCAACTAATTTTTCCCGGCAAAGGTGGCTCGACGTGCAGGTTTGCTTCAACGCTTGCACGATCCATCTGGCGGCTGAAAGTCAGGACAAAAGCCGTATCTCTCGCCCCTACTTGTTTGTTTTCCCAGCTAAAATCGCGCACTTTCGGTAAAGATCGATCGCCTTGAGCAAGCAAAAACCCGATCGCGAAACTCAGCAATACCATCAATGATACAGCCGTGCGGTCGATCGGCTCTAATTTTTTTAATTTTCCCACAAACATACAATAGCCTGAATTTAGACTAGACTAATTGCCAAACTTGTTTCAATACAAACAAGCAATCTCAAATAAAAAGTTAAATTTTATGCGATGGCTCAAATCAGTCTGTTAAACTAATGTCTTTCCCCTCTACAGGAAAGTTATCGTGAACAAAAACCTACTAACTTTGCTCGGCTGCTCCGGTTCTGTAGCCTTAACGATCTTAGCGGTAAATCCCGCTAATGCTAGCACCCGAATTTCCCCAAATCCCAGCATTGAGCGCAATGGCGAAATATCAGCCAATCCAGACATAAATCAAGACGAAACCCAATCCTCGCTGCCAGAAATCAACTCTGACAAAATAGGAGACCTCGCCCTCATAACTTCAGGCTGCAACTGTGCTGGCTGTCGAGTTCAAGTCCCCCAAACGATCGAACAATGACGGCTGCTAGTTCCTCAGCAATCTAAATAGCAAGTTACAAAGCAAGCAAAACAAAAATCACAGAAAACAACCCATTAATTCTCGATTTAAATAGTCACAAGTTTAAAGTTGCCAGTTAAAATAATTATTTATTATTTCTACTTTCGGCTTGTGGCTTTTTATTAGTCAAAACTGACTATTTACAACACAATAGATAAAATTCAACCATACAATACTTCTTCCACAGGCGGCGTGGCGTCTTTGGGGTCGAACTCTTTTAATTTGAAAGCTTGCAGCAAAAACAGCCAGATATAAAGCGGATTTAACAAAACATACCGCTTCCAGAGGCGTCGGGGTTCCTTCATGAACCTAAACAGCCATTCCAAACCCATCTTACCTAAAATCTCAGGAGATTTAGCCAAATTTCCCGCATGAAAATCGTAGGCTGCACCTACAGCAATCAGTGGCATTGATATGTCATCCCGGTATTCGTAAGCCCAGACTTCTTGTCGCGGACAGCCCAAACCTACAAAAGTAATGGCTGCACCGCTGTTGCGAATTTGCAGCGCAATTTCCTTTTTCTCTTCCGGCGAAACGTGCCTAAATTTAGAAGGCTGAGTTCCAGCAATAATTAACTTGGGATAAAGTTGGCAGAGATTGCGAGACAAAGCCTCCAGTACAGAAGCTTTAGAGCCGTACAAATAGATAGATAATCCTTCTTCGGCCGCACGTTCGCAGATTTCTAACATCGCATTCGGCCCGCAAACTCGATCGGGCAATCCCGTATTGTAGAGCAAATTTAACGCCCACCTTACCGGTTGTCCATCCGGCAATACTAAGTCAATGTGATTGAGCCGATAGCGGTGAGTGCTGTCAAGAACCCCTGTCATTACCCCGTGCACCGCTAGAGCCGAAACTGAAAGTGGTTTTCCGGCCTTGGCTGCCGCAATAATTTTGCTGACAGCCGCTTCATAATTCAGGGCATTTACTAATATGCCTAGTACATTCTTTTTCCCGAGATCGATCATAGAACACCTCTGTAAGCCAACAGCCGTTACAGTCATAAATCTCCTGTAGGATTTGTTTAACGTTGTATTCAATCTTTACCAAAAATGCCAGCCCATTATTTTTGTCCCGCTCAATTCTGCGCCCCTTCTTTCAGCCAGCGCTCGCGGTTACAGTCATAAATCTCCTGTAGGATTTGTTTGACGTTATATTTCATTTTCCAGTCAGGATAGTGGCTGGAAAATTTTGAGTTGTCGCTAATCCACCAAATGTGATCGCCAATGCGATTCCCTTCTGCATATGTCCAATTAAATTTGCGTTCAGCAATTGCCTCACACATCTGGATGGCTTCTAACATCGAACAATTGCTATATCTGCCTCCTCCTGTATTATAAACCTGGGCGCTTCTGGGAGCTTTATAAAATTCATAAAAAGCAGAAATTAAATCAGCACTGTGAATGTTGTCGCGGACTTGCTTGCCTTTGTACCCAAACACGGTGTAGGGAGTTCCTGTCACGGCGCACTTCATCAAGTAGGCGAGAAATCCGTGTAATTGAGCTCCCGAATGATTGGGCCCAGTCAGACAGCCACCCCTAAAACAAGCCGTATTCATATTAAAATAACGACCGTATTCTTGAACTAAAATATCAGCGGACACCTTAGACGCACCAAACAAACTGTGCAGGCACTGATCGATTGACATATCTTCCCGAATCCCACCTTCGTAAGTGTGACCTGGTTCAATTTCCCACCTGTGTTCTAATTCAATTAAAGGTAATTTGTTGGGCGTATCGCCGTATACTTTGTTGGTAGAAGTAAAAATGAAAACGGCTTTGGGACAGTACAAGCGAGTTACTTCTAAAAGATTGAGAGTACCGTTAGCGTTGACGGTAAAATCTATTTTAGGAGCGCGGGCAGCCCAATCGTGGCTGGGTTGGGCTGCTGTGTGAATTACTAACTCGATCGACTCGCCATACCGCTGAAAGATATTGGTAATCGCTTCATAGTCGCGAATGTCCACATCTAAATGGTAATACTTTGTTCCCAGTGATTTTTCGAGTTGTTGGCGGTTCCAATTAGTAGAACCATCAGCACCAAAAAAGAACTGACGCATATTGTTGTCGATGCCAACGATGTCGAAACCTTGTTTGGCAAAGAATTTACAAGCCTCGGATCCAATTAAACCCGCCGCTCCAGTAATAATTGCAACGCTCACGTTTCACCGCCTAAAAAATATAGTTTTCTTTGTTTTGTGCGATCGCACAAATCAGAAGTTATCCTGATTTGCCTTGGAATACATCTTCGCACAATTCGGCGCACAATTCGGCAAAAAATTTACCTTTTATGTTCCAGTCATATATTTCCCGGACGCGCTTTTGACCGGCTCGACCCAAGCGATCTCGCAATTCACGATCGTGCGCTAAACACACTATAGCTTCTGCTAGACCTTTCGTCGAATTTTCGGGCTCGGTAGCCTTGACTTTAATGCCAGTTTGGGCCGTTACTTGAGTCGCAGGCCCACCTAAATCCAAACAAATCGTAGGACGCCCAATCCCCATGATTTCAGTACATACAAAACCTCCCGAGTCGTGCAAACTCGGATGGAGGAGAACATGAGACTCGCCCATTTTTGAAAGAGTTTCAGTACGCGATAAAGCTCCCCAAAAATATACTTTATTTGCCAGTCCCAATTCTGTTACCAAAGCTTCTAAACGCTGCCTTTCCGGGCCGTCTCCCACAATCCAGTATTCCGATTCTTCCACGTTTGCCTCCGCAAATGCACGGAGTCCCAAGTGCACTCCTTTCCAGTGTAATAGACGACCCACACTAATAAATCTAATTGGTCGATCGGGCGGGGTTGGAAATTTTTCTAGTTCCTCAATTTCCTGCTGGGACAAACCGACTTGCGAGAAAATTTTCACATTTTTTGCTTTGAGAAATCGCAGTCGGGCTGCTGTTTCTTCGGTAGTTGCTAGCGCGATCGCACTGCGACGCGCCGTCAGCCCCACAAACGGATCGCGTTCTCCTACGCTTTGAGCCAATGCTCGCAGTGTTTCATAAATTCTGCCCCGGCGGCTAAAATCTTGCCAAAAAGGCTTTGGTGCTGCTTCTGCACCCCCGACAGGCCCCCAAATAAAAGGATGCGGCAACAGCGCCAGGAAACTTGGTGACCAATGTTTGACATAAGTTACGTGGTGTACTATGTCAAAACCGATTTCGCGATCGAGCTTTCGAGCGATAAAATAAGCCCAGATTTGCCACAGATAGTAGTGAAGTTGCAGCAATCCTTGTTTTCCTTTCCAATCTTCGCTCCACCCAAACGGATCGAAATAAACAAAGTGCAGGTTGGGCACTGGATTGCGTTCTAGTTCTGCTTCAATGTACGATCGACAAAACGTCCGAGTAAATACCCAACTTTCGTGATGTTTAGCAGATTGGATAACAGTATTCCATCCCACTCCCTCTTCAGATCCTAGATTTGGTTCGCAAGCAAAGGCAGATAATAAAACTTTCATAGGTAATTGGGAATAGGGAATAGGGAATAGGGCATTGGGCATTGGGCATTGGGAATTGGGAATTGGGAATTGGGAATTGGGAATTGGGAATTGGGAATTGGGAATTGGGAATTGGGAATTGGGAATTGGGAATTGGGAAAAGTTATTGGTAATAAATAACCAATAACCAATAACTAACAACTAACAACTAACAACTAACAACTGTCAACTGTCAACTGTCAACTGTCAACCGTCAACCGTCAACTGACTTCATCAAAAAAGATGTAACTTCGACATAAGCTTTAGCTGCTGTTTCAGGAGATTTTTGAGAAATTAGCTGTCGCGAACACTCTCCCATCGATTCAATCAAATTAGGATTGTCTATGAGAATCTGCATTTTTTCTGCCAACTCCTTGGCATTGTTAGGGTCAAAAATATAACCGTTTTCCCCAGACGCAATTAACTCACAGGAAGCTGCACCGTTAGAACACAATACCGGTTTCCCAAACACCATTGCTTCCGGTACAACCATACCCCAGACATCCTCAAAAGTAGGAAAAACAAAAATATCAGCAAGCTGAAAATAAGCTCCCAAACTTCCGTAGTCAACCCATCCCACCCAGTTTACTTGCTCGGGGAAATCTTGCTCTTTAATAAAAGCTTCCAACTCCTCTCGCTGGTCGCCCTTGCCAACAATTAGTAAAGTATAATCAGAATATCCTTGCTTTTTGAGAAGGGCACAAGCTTCTAACAGCGTCTTAATTCCTTTTCTAGCTGTGATCCGTCCCACATATAAAAAAACTGGGTGTTTGAGATCTAAATTTAGTGGCTTGGTTGTGACCAAAGGTTTCAGCAGCGTTTCCGCATCGGGAACTAAATAAGTTCTCGTAAAAACTTGCTCTTGGGGTGCATGGAGAACTTCCACCAAATATCTTTTTCCAGCTTGGCTGTTAGAAACAAAAGCATCGGCAAACTTAGCTAAAATGCGTCTGGCGAATGTCCGAAAACTCGAATCTCGAAAATCTGTGTTTGGCGAACTCCCGTCATAAATAATTGCAACTCGCCATTGACAAAGCGGTTTGAGGAGAATTACCAAGACAGTCCACAAAGAAAAAGCTTGAGGAAAAACTACTTGTGGCCTAAATTTAAGCAAATGACCGATGATGCTAGGCGAGACTGCGATGAAACCGCGATCGTATCCTGTTTCGATCTTTTCTGTCTCGACAAATTTAGTCTCCCCTACCAATTTAATTGCTGATGCTCCCGGTAGCGTCGGATCGAACCCAGACCAAACGCGACCAGTATAAAACACAGTATTTTTATATACTTTTGTAAATTCTCTTAATACAGGCTGCCAATATGCGCCCAATTCTACTTCTGGAACCAGCCAAGCGACGCGCAAATCATCTCTATCGACCATGCTATTCACCTTCAGTTTTGTTTTTATTGAATCCCAGCTTGCTTAAAACTGAAAACCAAACTAACCTTCTGTAAGGTAGCAACCAATATACTGGCCAGAATAAACCACCGTGACGGCGAGCAAAAACTTTCCACTCTTCCCAGGGTTGAAGGGTAGCATCTTTAAAAGCTAAACCCTTGGGTTGGTTCATTTTTTCCAAGCCTTCACTCATATTGGCAGCCGCTATTGTTGTTGATTGCGGATTGGGAGAACAGGTTCCTTGATAGCCTGGAGCTATCCAAACTGTACAGCCTTTTTGTCGGGCACGCAGACCGTATTCCCAATCTGATAGATAATGAATAAAGGCTGGATCGAGATTGCCAACCAGTTCAACCACGCTGCGGGGAATTAACACGCAGTTACCATTCATGCTGTCACAAGGCTGAGGTGCTTTTGTTGGCTGAAGGAAGCGAAATTTAAAGGGAAGTAATGGGGTAATCTTGACTATACCGCCGTATGTAAAATCACCGGTTTCTGGATCGCGAGTAGAGCCGGCAACGATCGCCTTTTTTTCTCCTTTTTTGATTAGCTCGCTACTGGTGGCGAGCAAGTCGTTGAAAGCTTCTGGTTCGAGTACGGTGTCGTCGTTGAGCCAGACATAGTAGTCTGGATCGTCTTTCATAGCTTCGCTGAAAGCAACCCGCATTCCTCCATTCCAAAATAAGTTACCATCTCCCGAAAAAATCTTGACGTGAGGGTATGTTTGCTGTATTACTTCTGCTGTGCCATCAGTGCTACCATCATCTACCAGATAAGCATTGAGTGCAATTTCCTTTGTTAATTTTTGCTTAAACAGCGACTCTAGAGTGGCCAAAGTCTTTAACTTGCGGTTATGGCAAGTCATCAGGACTGCTATACTTATCTGCTCCATCTATATCAAATATTGGGCTGTTTGTGCAAAATTGGTATAAAACTGTCCTCGGGCGATCGACAATGCCGATCGCAGGCGAGTCCTATTCAATTAATAACTTAATCTGTCACAAGTATCAAGATATTTAGTCGATCGTTTATTTTTTGATTGGCCAGCTTTGCCCAGCCTCTAATTGCCTGACGGTGTAATTGTAACAATCAACACGTCGGCTGTCCGAAAATATACTAATAAACACCCAAAAATCGGCATTATAAATACCCTACAAGTTTTACATTTAATCAGTTTTACTTACTTAGGAGTTTGGCAAACTTCTTGATAAAGATTTTGATACTCGCGAGCTTGCACTTCTAAGGTAAACTTGGCTTCAACTTTCTCTCGTGCTAGGCGACAAAGCTTTTGATGCCGCTCACCATCTTCTAGCACCCAAGCAATCCCTCGCGCTAAATCCTCGGTATCATAGGGTTGGGCTAAATAGCCATTGTACTGGCGATCGACAATATCTTTTAGTCCCGTCACATCAAAAGCCACCACAGGCGTACCGCAAGCCATGGCTTCCGATGCCGTCTGCCCAAAAGCTTCGTACCGCGAAGGTACAACCATCACATCCGCCGCTGCATAAACCTGTGACAAAGTAGTATCATCCAACCTGCCTAAATAATGAGTTTTGAAACCAACATCGATCGGGCTTTCAGGCTCAGAACACCCAAAAACCAACAGTTCAATCTTATCTTGCCAACCCGACTGACTGAGGCTTTGCAAAGCCGGAACCAGCAACGGAAACCCCTTCCAGCGATCGCCCGTACCCTGCATCGCCCCAAACAAGACCAACTGTTTATCTTGAGGCAAATTCAAACTATCCCTCACCTGCGGGCGGTTCAGCGGCTTGTAGAGTTCAGCATCAAGGCCATTCGCAATGACTTTAACTGGATAATTTTTCAACAAAGAACTAGATTTCGCGCATTCAGCCAACCAATGACTCGGAGTTACCAAAGTCAGATTCAAATTTTGCCAAGCCTCAGCTTTCCGCTGCCAAATCCAACGAGAAATATCAGCATCCTTAGTGCTGTGCAGTTGCGGACAAGCACCGCAAGCATCAAGATAGCGATCGCAATTTTCACTGTAGTGACATCCACCCGTAAACGCCCACATATCGTGCAGCGTCCAAACCACCGGTTTATTAAACTTAGCCAGGGTTTCAATCTGCATATAACCTTCACAAACCCAGTGCAAATTGATCGCATCAGGGTTAATTTTGGCAACTTCCGATGCCAAGGAATCAGGAACCCATTGCGGCGAAAAAATTACCTGACCTAGTTTGGGATAAACTTTTAACGGCAATCTATTTAATTTTCCTCGGAGACTCTTAAACTTTTCTCCTAACCTTGTCGGCATCAACCGCACCGTTTCATCATCACTAAACTTATAACCCGCCAAAATTTCGGAATCCACCCCGATACTTTGCAAGCCCTTGTGCAGCCGATAAGTCGCCCTCGCAGCACCGCCTTTAAGATCGTAATTACTCACCAGCAAAACTTTCATCCAAACATCCTCATTATCAAATCCCTTCTCCTCTTCTCTTTCTCTGCGCCCTCTGCGCCCTCTGTGGTTAAATCCTTCATAAAAATCCCAAACCAAAGACCCAAATCCCCGACTCATTCAAAAAGTAGGATATCTAAAAAACAGCATTTTTACTTACATTTTCAATAATCCTTTAATTTTGCGCTGGACTTTCTTGACCAATTTCGGATCGTAATCATATAAACTCTCTTGAGTAAAGCGATCCGCTTGGGCATCGCGAATCACAAACGGAGGATGTTTTAGAGGAAAGGCGATCGGTTCAACAGACATATTGTTGTAGGGACTATTGATATCATCCGTGTGAGTCCCCCCCGTTCCGTGTCCGATATTTGCAGCTAAATTGACATTAGACAAAATATTCAAACCATTTTGAATAAAACTCGCAAATGTCCACTGAAAATCCCATGTATCAATAGCTTTGTCGTAACACAACTGACAAGTTTTAGTCCAGATTTTGGCAGCATGAGCATCTCCCAATACATCCATCAAAAAATTGCCATCTCGAACCGACGGCCACAGCTTCATATCTAGATCGTAGTGTCGCCAAGCTCGCCTCCAACTCGCCCAACTCCAGCAATGAGTGTAGCGAGAAAAGTAGTAGCTAAAATCAGTTCGCTGCTTGCCAAACTGCACGTTTTGACCAGATATCGACATAATTCTTTCGTCGTATCGGTAGCGTTCCAACAACTCTTCGGCAAAGTAGAAAAAGCTACTATCAGGCAAACAATCATCCTCAATAATAATCGCCTCTTCCACCGTATCAAACACCCAATCTAACCCGCTAGAAACTCGCTGGCGACAACCCAAATTAGTCTCAGCATAATTCTGCAAAACTTCGCATTCCCAATCCACCTGTTCAATAATCGCGCGAGCCGCAGCGCATTGCGCGTCTTCTCCCGGCTTGTCCGGCCGCGGCCCGTCAGCAACTACTAACAATTTTGACGGCTTGACTTTGCGAATTTCTGCGAATACTCTCTGAGTTTCTTCGGGACGTTTGAAAATAATAAAAGCGACGGGGGTTTTTAACGGTCGATCGAACATTTACACAACTCCACTATGCTAATTGCTGACAACACTTTTGACTTTCGACAATCTCCTTTTGATACCAGAAATTCTATTGTCAAAAACATCCAAGACAGTCTTAGAAATATTCCGTTGTGGTATGCCAACATAACCCGCAACATATTTAGTAAACTGCTCTCCTAAAGGCAAATTCCAAAAATCTGATTGGGGATTAGAAACTTGTGCAAAAATTCGCTTAATTCCGTATCCTTTTTCGGCTGGCAAATGCCATATATCCATTTTTAAATCAGCCTCAGTTGCCGTATGAATGATCGGCGATGTCCACACTCGATTAAAATAAGCATTGCCGCTGCTGCGAGCATATCCCAGCTTGTTGTAAATGTAGGTGAGCATCTGCTCTTCTGTATTTAATTTTGTCTTTCCTTCGGCAAATCTTTGCAAGCAAGTCTCCCAGATCGAGTCTACTTCGTCGGACAATATTTTAATGTGTTTGCCACTTCCTACGATAAATTCTGCACCAAAATACTTGGGAGGCTCATCTACTTTATAGCCTAATTCCTCATAAATTTTCTGCATTTCTCGCCTGGTTAAACCGCTGATTTTTTTGTCTTCAGGCTCGTACAAATCGTAGGTAGCCAAACCTTGTTTTTCAATATCGGCAATTATGCGATCGGCGGAGTTTACCCACACGCAGTCAGAGTCTAAAGCTATACAGCGATCGTTTAACGCTGAATGATTTTTCAAATATTGAATAATGTCAAACTTAAAAAAGGTACTTCTGAAGGCGGGGTAGTATTCCATTGGTGGCTGATAGGTAAATGGAATCTGGACAACTTTAACTCCAATTTTGTCGAAAAACTCAACGGTGTTAAAGCTTTCAATATTTGGAATGCGATCGGCATTCGTAAATAAGATATGCTGAGCTGCCGGGTTATTTCTAACGCTGGAAGCAAAATATACCACCGCACATCGCCAGTAAACTGATTGAAATTTTTCCGAAGAAGATTTAGCATCCGATCCTTGGGGATATTTACTTTCCTGGCCTTCTTCATCGCAGCACATTCCAGTAACTATGTAAACAGAACCGCTGTCATTCATCGTGTCTATCTCCTGTTATATTTACAGTTTGGAGTAAATTAAAGCCGTGAAGCGAAGCTATCCCTAAGGGAATCGCCCGTCATGTGAAAATAGAAATCCAAGCGCTTGATAATCATTTCAGAACCAATATGCGCTAAGTTTTTCAAGCTAGTCGCCAGCGGCAGATATCGATAGCGAAACGAAGACAGTCTGGGGTCTGTTTCTTGATATAAAATATCTTGAGCAAAGTTGCCCCACCTTTCATCGATCATATCGATCGTCATACCAGCGTGTCCCGAAGGCAGCAACATATTGGAACCGTGAATCCCAATTACCAAGCGACTCTCTGAATAAACCTGACACATTTGCCTCTCAGTTTTTTCATCGAACTTATCCACTCTGAAATCTTCTACCCACTCTGGAAAGCTAGTGTTTTTGCCTAAACCTACAACTGCAAACTTAGCTTGCGGCAGCAACTTTCGCATTTTCGCAAACAACCTCTGCACTTTCCAATTTTGAATACTTAAAGGAATTTGTAGCAAGTTAATTTTTCGGAAAATTTTGACAAGCAAATGCCGGCACCACAGCCGATCTTCCCGCCAAACAAAAGTAATTTTGTATTCTTCCTTATCAAAATCGTGTTTGGCAACCCCCGTAAATTTACTAATATCAAATTGACTGGGGTGAGAATAGGCTTCACTGATGTAAACTTCCTGGAAACGTTCTAACTGTTTGCTGACAAAAGCGTCAAAACTGGGATAGTAACACTGACCATTTTTCAGAGATATAGGTACTGTCCAGACTTCAGCAACTCCTTCGGGAACCATCCACCTCATAAATTTTTGGACAATGACAATCAAACCAAATTCTGGGTGAGATTCTAAATGCCTCTGTGCGTTGAGCAACTTTAAAAGGCTGTGTCCGTACAGATAATCAATGCAGTTTAATACGATCACCCGATCGCAAGATTTAAAGATTTCTTGAGTAATTTCTAGGTGTTCGTTTTGAGGATTTTGCAGAGATTTGAGCAAGGGTTTTGCTAAAAATTCTTCCGCATATTTGTCATCACTAAAAGTTGTTCCTTCAGCTAAGTTAATGCTGTAAGCAGTTTTAGCCGCGTGGCCAATTCTCAACTCGTCAATGATTTCGCCACCTCCTGGAGACTCAGACACAACACAGATGCGGGAACCTTGCCACAATACTTTGACAGGTTTGAGTATTTGCCCAGAAGAGGGACAGTGCGATCGGTGTTCGAGCTTGGGTTTAATTTCAATCATTTGATCAATCCTATCAGCCTGGATGCAGCCTTGTATAAATTCAGCGAATTCAGAATTAAATTACCAAAAGGTCTCAGTTCTTTAATCAAAAAGTTGACTAAAATAATTACATAGAAATAAGTAATTAAAGTTGCCGCAGTTGCTCCAAAAGCTCCATATTTAGGAATTAGTAGAGAGTTCAATACTATATTAAAAAATGAGCCAATAAATGTCAAGTAAAGACCGTATCGCAGTTGACCTTCTAAGGCAAAATAGGTATTTCTAGCGATGCCGAAGTTACTGCCAAATTGAGCCCAAACGTAGATTGACAATACCCTGGCTGACTCTGTATATTGAGCGCCGTAGAGAGTTTGGACTATGAAAGGAGCTAGCAGAGAGATTGGTAATGCCACTCCCAACCACAAAAATAACATGGCATCTGAGTAAATCTGAAAGTTTTTTAAGTATTCGCCATAATTTTTTTCTCTTAACTGTGCGAGTTTCGGGAAAATAGAAGAAGCGATGATCACAGGCAAAAAATCACATATTTCTGATAGTTTGACTGCAACTGCATAATATCCTAACTCAGTTTTATTTATAGAACCGAGCATGATTTGATCGATTTTGGAATAAATAAAAACCGCCAAGCCTGAAAGCACCAGCGGCCAACTTTCGTGAAGCAGTTCTTTACCTCGCTGCCAACTGACTCGCCACAGCTTTAAATCATTTCCCTTGTTTTGATAGACAATTGCGATCGCCAATCCGGCTAATGCTACCTCTCCCAACCTGATCCAAGCAAAAGCAATCAGTGGTGCTTTGAGTTGAATTAATCCGATTCTGAGTCCTGCAACCAGTAATGATACGCAATTTTTAGCGACAACTGTATACTTAGATTGAACTTGAGATTGAAACCAAAAATTTATTGTTTCAAAGGACTGAAAAATCGTGCCGGCGGCGATAATCCCTACCAGCCAACGAGTTAAGCTGTCATTGGGATTCTGTATTGAAATCACTGTGACAGTGAGCAGTAAAGTGATGATTCCGCCTGCTAATTGTATGGCAAAAGCAGTCCCTAGAGTCTCTTCTTTGCAGTCGGGATTGCGAGCAATGTCTCGCACTACCAGAGTACCCAATCCCATTGTTGCCACCGAGGAAAACAGCGAAACAAAGGCGATCGCATAATTGATTAAGCCAAATTGTTCCGGGCCCAGATATCGTGCTACCCACACTCCCACCAGCAGACCCAGACTCATCTGCAAAATTTGGTCAGTCAACAGCCAAGCCAGGTTGCCGAGTACCTGGCGGAGGCCGGGGCCGAGCTTTTGACTGACCGCATTTAGCTTATCTAACATCAGAAAGTTTTCAGTCCTTGTCAGAAATAAATATACTTTTCGAGCGTTCGGGAATTAATCAAAAACCAGGCTCATTAATATAGTATATCATAGTTCGAGCAATTTTCAACTTCTGCAAGTTAATCATGATTCAATCTGGATCAAGATGGCGCCACCAAATCGCCTCCGGAAATACGCCGGTTGCTGGATGGAGATTTGCCACTATCGATACTGAGTCTAACTGTTATTAACACGTAGGCAAGCCAGACATCCCCAATATCACATAGAGAACCTTCAGTTAGGTTGTTCAAAATAATAAAAACTAAGTAAATAATCGGTATCCCCGCTTGAGATAGCGGGCTGCGGCTCAGTTGCCGGACGGCGAAAATCAGATTTGTCAACACAGAAATTAAGATTAGAACCAGTCCTGGATAGCCGAAAGAGAGTAAGACTGCTATGGAACCATTATGAGCAGTTTTAGGTTGAAATCCACTCGTAGTATATATATAATAAGCTGGGGTCTCCTTGCCTATTAATGCTTGTTGAAAAAATCCCTCAAATCCATAGCCAAACCAAGGACGCTGGTTGGCTGCCGCGATTAATTGCGGCCAGAACTCCGTGCGTCCTGTCAAAGTCAAATCTTTTCCTAAACCTCCGACAACAATGGATTCCAAATTGTCGATTATATAAATGCTACCTATGATACCGAAGATCGTAAAGCCGACAATACAAGTAAAGGCCCATTGAAACTTTAACTTGCTCAAAAAGCTTAAGGATGATACTACAACTATGAGCATCAAACTATTAACTAGAGAACCCCCAGAGCTAGTAGTTCTAACCAAATAAAAGGAAAAAAACATGAATGCCAGAGCTATCCAGCGTTCTTTCTGAGTTTTAGCACCTTGGGAATAGTGCAGGTACCAAAGTGCTGTACTTACTACCATGATGCTGCCCAGAGAATTTTTGTGACTGGTAATTCCTGACAATTCCCGTGTCACATTCGGGTAGCGCAAAAAACTAACTATACCCACCGAGGTATAGCCCCATCGCACTAAGGCTGATAGTTCGTGCCACTCATATCGCGCACCTATATAAAAACCCACAACCGTAAAACCTGTAAATGCTATCCCCGCTTTCAGCGTAATATCAGGAACTAGCGACCACAGTGTCGATGTTATTGGTAGCCAACAATATAGCGAAAAAGCCGGATTTCTCAGCACCACAAATAACAATCCTTCGACAAGTTTGTGTTTACAAAAATTAATAAATTTCCCACATAAAATAAAAACTATCCAGGGATAAAATACATAAGGAAGCTGCTTAATTACTCCACCCTCAGGGTCAGTGATATTGATAAAGTGCATATAATTAAAAGGAGGTACATTAACATGAGGAGACATGAAAATGTACAGAACTGCAAACCACTTTTCTAAAGTAATACCAATTTGTTTTTTGCTGGCAATCTGAAATATCAACAGAGTGATCGCCAAGCCACTGACACCCAATATCATCAGCAACAAATTATTGCTGAGAATTAGTTCTTTAATCATTCTCGCCATAAATATCTACCCTCTCTGAGAAAAATACCAATTTAGCAGCGGGCTAATTCCACCAAAATAACAATAAACCGAGGTATTTGTCGCCGGCGATCTTTCTATATAAGCTGCTGCTGGTCTAAAGTGTTGGTTGGTTGGGTATGAGGAGAGGGGTTGGGGAATGCCGAGGTTTTTTTATTCTGCCTTCTAGATAATTGCCGGGAGGGGGAGGGGAAGAAAATTTGATGATTTTTTTCTTTGTATCTGCGATCGACATTGCTTTTCAACGATCGGCGATTAAACTGGTGAATGATCCTCAAATAAAATAAGTAGTCTGTGGCTAACACTGATTTTTCCAAACAAGTAAACCCGCCAGTCTTGAGTTTGATGTTGTGGACGATCGCCTGCGCGAGTATTTCCCTCGGGTTCCCGCTTGGTGCAACAGCGCAACTACCATTGCGTCCTGGCGCAGTCACAACACCTGTCGGCGTTAGAAGATCGCCCCAAAGCTACAAACTCGGCGGTGGCGATCGCATCCAAGTAGAAATACTCGAAGTACCAGAGCTCACCCGTGGCTACGAAGTCCTCTCAGACGGTTCCGTCAACCTCCCGCTGATCGGTCTGATCTCGATCCGCGGCCGTACCTTAGCGGAAGCCACCACCATCATCCGCAACGCCTACCGCCGCATCCTCAAAGATCCGATAGTTACAGTCAGCCTCGTCGCCGCCCGCCCCCTCAACGTCGGCGTCATCGGAGAAGTAACTAGGCCCGGAAACTTCACGATCGCCCTCACTCCAGGCCCGGGGGTCGCGCCCAGCGTGCAGTACCCAACCGTCACCCAAGCCCTCAGACTCGCAGAAGGCGTCACTGGCGTCGCTGACATCCGCAACATCCGCGTCCGCCGTCCCCAACCCGACGGCCCCGACCAAGTGCTCAACGTTAACCTATGGAAATTCTTGCAAGAAGGAGACATCTCTCAAGATATCATTTTGCAAGACAGAGACACGATTGTGATCCCTACCGTCGCGAACTTCAACCAAGCAGAGGCGCGCCAATTTGCGATCGCCAACTTCTCGCCGCCGCCGGAAAAACCTCGATCGATCTCCATCGTCGGCCAAGTAACCCGCCCGGGGGCTTACGTAGTCATCGGCGGCAACACCAATAGCGACCTCAGCCGAGAAGGATTCCCCACCGTCATCCGCGCCATTCAGCTTGCAGGCGGAATTACCTCCGAAGCCGACATCCGCCAAATTCAAGTGCGCCGCGTCACCAGAAGAGGCGAACAAATCATTCCAGTCAACCTGTGGCAATTCCTAGAGTCCGGCGACGGCGCCCAAGATACCATCCTCCAGCAGGGAGACACCATCATCGTTCCCAAAGCAACTATCGTCAACCCCGCAGAAGCTGGCGTGCTGGCTAGCACTAACTTTGCTCCTTCCGGCATTAACGTTTATGTAGTAGGAGAAGTCAGAACATCTCTCGATCCGTTGAGGCTGCCACCTAATGCCACCCTCAATCAAGCTTTAGTTTCCAGAGGATTTTTTGGCTACGAGAATACGAGAGCTAGAAGGAATAAAATTGAGCTAGTCCGCCTCAATCAGGACGGTACTGCTACTAAACGGACGATCGAAGTCGATTTAACTCAAGGCATTAACGAAGAAGTCAATCCTCAACTTCGGAACAACGACATGATTATCGTATCCCGCAGCGGTATCGTCAACTTCATAGACCGCATGAACGCTGTAGTCGGGCCTGTCGGGCCAGCTACCGGAGTGTTAAATTTTATAAACGTTCTCCGAAGTTTATTCAGGTAAGAACGTTGCTGGTGAGGTGGATAATTCCTGCGAAAGGCTAGAATAAATTAAACAATAGAATTTCTGGCGTCGCGGCGTGGCAGCTTCAAAAATATCAACATCAAAAATATAAACCTCAAGAATACCCAGGCTGAATATGGATAGCAGACAAGATTACCAACCCTTCACACCCAAATCTAATGGCAAACTGCCCGACTTCTCGGCTCAGAACTACAGAGATAGGTTCGTCGAGGAGACAGAGGAAGAAAAGCTAGACTTGTCGTGGCTGTTAGGAGTCCTGCGCCGCCGTATCCTGGTGATGGCAGCAGCCACAATTGCTTTGAGCGCCCTCGCAGGAACAGGGATCGTCACCGCTTCTAAACGGATAACGCTGGAGTATGAAGGCTCATTTTCTCTGTTAGTAGAACCAGCAACCGCTGAAGGTTTGCTATCCAAACAATTAGACAATACCGTCGCTGCCGACTTAGCAAAAATTAATATAGAAGGAATTAGTTTAGTAGATTACGAAACCCAAATTAGGATTTTACGCAGCCCCAAAATGATGCAGCCAGTGCTTCAAGATTTGCGAGCTTGGAATCCCAACCTAACCTACAGCGAACTGATGACAAAACTGTCGATCAGCCGCGTCAGCTACGGAAGAGATGGCAAACAGCAAGGTACAAAAATCTTAGAAGTTCGCTACAAAGATTCAGAACCAAATAAAATTTACGGCGTATTGGATAAGGTTTCTAAAGCTTATCTAGAATATAGCTTGCAGCAGCGGTTGACGGGCATCAATCAAGGTATTAAATTTATAGACATGGAGATGCCCAAGCTCCGAGAAAGAGTCGAAGTTTTGCAACTGCAAGTCCAAAGACTGCGCCAGAATAGCAACTTGTTTGAGCCGCAGCTAGAGGGAAAATCTCTGTCAGAACAAGTTCAAAGCATTCGGGGACAGCAAGTAGGACTCCAGGTACAGTTAAAAGGGATGCGGAATCTCTACCAAAGCTATCAAAATTTACTGGATAAAAATAACCCCATTGGCGTATTGATGACCCAAGGACAAGCTTACGGCGGACTGTTATCTCAAATCCAGAAAATAGACTCAGACTTGTCCCTGAAATTAGCTCAGTATAGAGATGACAGTTTGCCTGTTTTAGCACTGCGAAAAAGTCGGGAAGAACTGATTTTAACGGCGACTCAACAAGCAAAAGAAGTGGTGATGGGAAATTTGTCAAGCCAAATCAAAGAAGTTGAGGCGCGCGATCGCGAAATGACTGCTTTGCAAAAGGCTCTCTACCAAAAAATTAGAAATTTTTCAGTAACAACGAGACAATACGACAATTTAGTGCGGGAACAACAAGTTGTTACTAAGAGTTTGTCGGACTTTTTGGCAAAACGGGAAGCCTTGCGGATTGATGCAGCTCAACAGCAAATACCTTGGGTGCTGATCAATCCTCCGGAAATTCCGCTAGACAAATTCAATAGGCCGATCCCAGCTACAATCAAACAAACCAAAAGACAGTTAGCGTTGGCACTAATTTTAAGCAGTCTGCTGGGCATAGCAGTCGGCTTGCTCGTAGAGGTGCTAAATACTGTTTTCCACACTCCAGAAGCACTGAGAATCGCCACAAAATTGCCGGTGATCGGGGTGATTCCGTTTAGCAAAAAAGTCAGGCGCAGACAGCCAGCGAGGCCGAGGAAACTAACTTCGGCTCGCTCGTCGTCGAAGTCGCAAGTGCAAGTTCTCGAATCCCTCGACACTGAACCTACTCCTCCGACGCTCATCGGGGGTCAAAGTATTTTTAGGGAGTTGGACTATCAATTTTTAGAAGCATTTCGATCGCTCTACACCAATATTCACTTGCTCAGTGCAGGTACGGCAATTCGATCGCTTTTAGTGAGCTCGGCCGTGGCTGGAGACGGCAAATCTACAGTAGCTTTGCACCTGGCCGCGATCGCAGCAGCAGTCGGACAGCGAGTATTGTTAGTAGATGCAGATTTGCGCTGCCCGCAACTGCATACTAAGCTAGGACTGCCGAACGTGCGCGGGCTAGCCGATGCCATTTCCACTGATCTCAGTCTCAACGACGCGATTCAGCGAGCTTTGAATCAAGACAATTTGTTCGTACTTACCGCAGGACAAATTCCGCCCGATCCGATCAAGCTGCTTTCTTCCAAAAAAATGCAGTATCTGATGGAGCAGTTTCAAGCATTTTTTGACTTAGTGATTTATGACACCCCACCGCTAGCCGGCTTGGCAGACGCCCACTTGATAGCAGCTCACACCGACGCTACGATTATGGTCGTGCAAATTGCCAAAACAGACCGAGCGCAAGTTCGCAAAGTTTTAGAAGAATTAAAAATTTCTGGAGCTTCGGTTTTGGGAATCGTGGCTAACGGCTGCAAAAACGATCCTAACAGCTACCGGCAGCGCTCGGTCGGTTTAGACACCCTCTACGACCAAAAACTATCGGCTTTAGGTACAAAAAATCAAAATTAGACAAATTTCGCTCCAAGCGGCGCCGTGCCGCCCTCCTCTACCCGAAATGCACAACCAACCTGCACAATCATTTTTTGACAAACGTACCATTTGAGAAAGAAAATGATAGACTAACGGACATAGCCTCGTGTGTCAACCGAGATTACGCGGATATTTGGTTCGCAGTAATTCTTTAAAAAATGATTGGGAAATCAGCAAAAGTGGGTAAACTACATCTAGCAGAGCGCAATCTCAATCAGGAAAAGACACCTTTGAAGGTGAACGTTAATGCAAACGTTAATGTGAACGTTTCAACCCAGAAACTTGGTAGGGATTATTCTATGAGTACAGTTATGGTTGTTGATGATAGCGTCACTCTGCGGGAGATGATCGCCGACTTGCTCAAAGGTAGAGGACTCAATGTCACGGTAGCTAGTGATGGCGTAGAAGCTCTAGAGCAAATCAAAGCCAACCGCCCGGATTTAGTCGTTCTGGATATCGTGATGCCCCGGATGAACGGCTACGAAGTCTGTCGCCGGCTCAAGAGCGACCCCAAAACTCAGAATTTGCCCGTGGTAATGTGTTCGAGCAAAAGCGAAGAGTTCGATCGCTATTGGGGAATGAAACAAGGAGCCGACGCTTACATCGCCAAGCCGTTTCACCCTCAGGAATTGGTGGGCACGATTAAGCAACTGCTGCGCGGTTGAAGTAGAGGAAGAGGGACAGAAAAAATGTCTTGAGTGGTTCCAATTTCTGATCCCGCAGCCTCTCTAAACTACTCGATTGACAATAGTCCAAACATCCCCGTCCGATCGCACGTAGGGTACAGAAATACTCTTAAAACCCGTAATAAAAGGCTTGTAATAAACCTGCCAGTAGCTGGGACTAATTTGGTCGGCAATGGCTTTAAGTTCCTTCACTTCTCCCGACAATTGGGCCGCCAGTTCGTTAATCCGTTCCGCGTGTCCGCGAGCGAGCTCTCTTCCCTCTTCAACTTGCTGCTCCATCGGACTGATTCTTTGCAAGTTTACCGATAGCTGCTGTTTCTGATTCAGTTGAGCAGACAGAGCTGCGATCGCATCATCTATTCCCTTGACTTCTGCCGACACTTGTGCTGTTTCCCTCGCGTGACGGCGGTAAGCATCAGCGATGGCTTGGGGCGAATCCCCCGCTGGGGCGATCGCGCCAGTGCTAAGCTGTTGGCGTTCGCGGCGCAAGGCCTCAATCTGAGAGCAAATTGCCTCTATGTCTATCTGAAGTTTGTCCACCAAATTACCGTAGTTTTTGGATATCTTAGCATATTAACACAAGCTAATAAAGGTCTTATATAGGGCTTGCTGAATAATTGATTGCCAACCAAGAGCAGGAGCGATCAATATATTCAAGCTTGGTTAAAGATAAGTTTTTTCTGTATCGAGTCGCCCCAA
>RDXX01000109.1 GCA_004292955.1 Oscillatoriales cyanobacterium
ACCTTAAATGTACGCGGAGACAGAGTAAGACTATGAAAGGTAGCATCAGTCGATGAGGCGTAAAGAATCCCCGCGCGTTTACGCCGGGGAGTATGTCAATAATTGCTCCCTAACACTCTAACTGTTTCGACCCATAATTTCACGTAGGGCGATCGAAGCTGGTTGCTTCGGTGTCAGTCGATTTGAGATTTGAGATTTGAGATTTGAGATTTGGGAATGAACGAGCTCGTGCTGGCGATCGCCAGCACGAGAGTTGCATCAGACAAGATTGGAAAAGTCACTCTCCAATCGGGAAATACATCTGCTTGTCCGTCAAACTTCATCCTGAAATCCCTCGAACCTGTTCCTTTTCCTTCTTCCCTCTTCGTTGTTCGGGTGCATCTGGTTTTGGAATAGGGCGAAGCATGACCGCATATAAGGAGGGAGCATCTCAATTTGGCATTTACAGTGCGAGCGTCCCCGCTCGCGTGCTTGTTTGTACAAGCACGCGAGCGGGGACGCTCGCACTACGATAAAAAATGCTTCTTGCAAAACTGAGATGCTCCCTATAAGGAATGAGAATTAAATAACTTACAATTTTAATGATTGTGGGATGGGCGTCCCGCCCGTCTATAAGGGACGGGCGGGACGCCCATCCCACTTTTAAGAGTGTAAGTTATTAAATTTTCGTTCCTAAGTTATTAGTTATCATCTCATATTGACTCTTGTCATGCTTCGCCCCTACGGATATATTCGCCTTGCACAAGCCGCTGCACCCCGTTGTTCGAGCAACTGTCAACCGTCAACTATCAACTGTCAACTATCAACAGCTACGCGGAAAATCCCCCGCTTGTCCAAACGGATATAGCGAGGGGCGAGAATAGGTATTCTCAGAAAATATAAAGTAGTAGCACTGACTTTTATCGAGCCATTGCCATCTATAGAATCCATACTGTTTTAGGCGCACTGAAAAATTTCAGAACAAAATTTCAGAGCCCACTCTCTGCCAGCAGTCAATGCTTGAAGTCAAACCAACCCGTTCAAGCAAGAATTCAAAGCAAATTGTAAAGACCTAGGATACTTCTTCGCGATCGATTTGGCGCAGGTGAATGTGCTTGCGTCCCAGAGAAATTTCAAATTCATCTCCCGGCTGGAGTTCCATCTGCTTGGTGTAGGCAGCTCCAATCAGTAAGTTGCCGTTAGATTGAACGCTAATCCGATAGCTAGCCGAGCGTCCGCCACGTCCGTTGCCGTTTTGCTTCCCATCTAGCTGAATGCCTTCTGCATCAATCAGCGCATTCAGGAATTTCATCATGTTGACCCGTTCTACGCCGTTCTTGGTAACGGTATAGTAGCCACAGGCTCTAGCTTTTTCTTCCTTGGTCAGATTCTCTAGGTCTTTGACCTTTTTGATCAGATCTTCGCCTTCAAGGGGTTCGATATTTTTCTTTTTAGCCATTTACTGAGTCCTGAAATATTCAAGTGGTGTACGGATTTTTTCTCGGTTGGTTTTTGGTTTGACCAAGAAAGTTTAGCTTTATAGCCGGTCTTGACATACTCCCCCACCTAAAGGCGCTGGGATTCTGGGTTCAAACAGCGATTGCAGGTTCTTCACCTGTCTAACATCACCTCGCCCACAGGTTGATGCCCCAACCTGTTTGAGATTTTTTGAAATAAGAGAGTTGAGACCGGATTTTTATATCTCGCGAATCAACAAAGTCTACTCTATCATGAAAGCCGTCTTTTTAGGATGGGGCTTTAAACCCAATTGTTTGATAAAACTATATTACACCGATCGGCTCAATTGTTAACCACTATTGTCTAAATATTTTTAACAAGGTGGAGTCTTTCTTGAGGAGTAGCTGCCAGGAGCGTGCGAGCAATCTCTAAACTAGGTAGCATAAGCTATCAGCTATCAGCTAGCTGAATATTTGCCCCGCTCTTAAAATCCCATGAAGTTAACCACACGCGGACACTACAGTGTCAAAGCTCTACTGGATCTAAGTTTGCAACCTCGGTTCGGGCCGACATCGGTGAAATCGATTGCGAACCGACAGGAGTTACCCGCTCCATATCTAGAAAAATTGCTGATTGAAATGCGACGAGCCGGTTTAGTCCAATCTGTTCGGGGTTCCCAGGGAGGATATCAATTGGCTCGGGAGCCAGCTCAAATCTCTTTAGGACAAATCTTAGAGGCTGTAGGGGAAACTATTGAACCTTTACCTCGACATTCTCCTGACGCTACCCAACCAGAGGACTGGGTAACATTCAGTTTGTGGAACCGATTGCACAAAAAACTTGCTGAAGCGCTGTACAGTATTTCCCTCGAAGACTTATACTATGATGTCCGCAGTTGGCAAGCTGCTCTCGGAGAAGAAACTAGCTTTATCATTTAGATGGTAAGTTCATTCATTCGATCGCCAACTCACATGGACGCAACACTTGTTACCTACTCTGGTGGCACACGTTGCGGTGCTGTCCGCTTCACAGTCACGGTTGACAAACACTCGTCATCTGACTGCAACTGCTCTATCTGTAAAAAGAAAGGATTTTTGCACCTGATTGTGCCGCCCGAACGTTTTACCTTGCTCTGCGGGGAAGATGTTTTGACAACCTATACATTTAATACAGGCACTGCTAAACATACTTTCTGCCGGATTTGTGGGATTCACTCGTTCTATCGTCCCCGATCGCATCCCGATCAATTCGATGTCAACGTCCGCTGTCTTGACGACTATGCCGTTTCCCAATTTCAGATTCTACCCTTTGACGGTGTTAATTGGGAACAGAACGTACACGAACTGCACGACGAAAGTCATCTCAGCAGTTAAAATCGGCTCTAAAAAATCACACTCCGCTCGATGTAGCTGCTGTTTTAACTGCTGCTACCCGATCGCTCACTAGCGATCGAAGGGACTATCATGTTGAACACCATATATAATAATGCCGGATGAATTTACTGTTTTGATTTTAGCTGCGGTATTGGATTATTCGATCGGCGATCCTTGGGGTTGGCCGCATCCCGTGCAGGCGATGGGTTGGGCGATCGACCGCTATACTCGATTTGTCTTTAATATATGGAACAATCCCGCAGACAAAATGCCTCTCTCTGGCGATCGTCCCCCAGGCGAGCGGCACCAACTGCTGCTACGATGTGCTGGTACAATACTAGCGATCGGGCTGATTATAGGCAGTTATACTGTCAGTTGGTCGATCGTCCTTGCTGCTAGTTGGGTGCATCCTGTTTTAGGCATTGCCCTACAAACCATTTTGCTGGCTAGCTGTTTTGCCGGTCGCAGTTTGAGGGCGGCTGCTGAAGACGTGCTAGCGCCTTTAAAGGTTGGAGATTTAGTCAAGGCGCGAGAAAGGTTGAGCCTTTACGTCGGTCGGGATACCGAAAACTTATCTGAGCCAGAAATTCTGCGAGCATTGTTAGAAACTGTAACAGAGAATGCAGTAGATGGCGTGAGTGCCCCGCTATTTTATGGATTAGTTGGGTTCGCTCTGCCGCATCTATTATTAACTGTTATCGATCGACCGATCGCTCCTGACTCGATGTGGGATCTGGCGATAGTTCCCTGTGCGATCGCCTACAAAGCAGCTAGCACATTAGATTCTACCGTCGGCTACAAAGAAGCACCATACACAGATTTAGGATGGTTTAGCGCCAAACTAGAAGACGTGCTGACATGGATTCCTTGTCGGCTAACAGTGATTACTTTAGCCCTGATATCTGGCAAACCGATCTACGTTTGGCAGATTTGTCAGAGAGATGCTGTTAAAGATGCCAGTCCCAATTCCGGTTGGAGCGAGTGCGCCTACGCCGCCATCTTGGGAGTACAACTGGGAGGTACAAATTCCTATCGGGGAGTTATCAAACACAAACCGCTGTTAGGCGAGTCGATTCGTGCGATCGCACCGCAGCAAATTGACCAAGCATTGCAATTAACTCGGTATTGCTTTCTGATTTGGTTGGGACTATCATTGCTTGTTTATACTTTATTATGTTTTGTTCCCTAACAATGGGCCTGACCCGCAGACAGATACAGCCCTCCGACAGGAGTCTGGAAGGGGAGTATCTTAGTTTTGCATTTATAGTGCGAGCGGTATAATACTCGCGAGCGGGGACAGCACTATAATAAAAGATGCTTTTTTCAAAAATGAGATGCTCCCTCTGGAAGAGCCAAACAAGTTTCGACGTTAGTAGTTCTACTCCCAGATTCAACTGTCAAGTCAATCTAAAATCTAAAATCGTTCGACGCTGACACTAACGCCGAAGTCTCACATCTAATAATTGTTCCAACCCTGAGATTAATTTGTCCAGTCAATCTAAAATCTAAAATCTAAAATCTAAAATCTAAAATTGTTCGATTCGCCAACAGCCAACCATTAGCTCGCAGCCAGCAATGACTAAAATTATTAAGATTTTATCCCCGGATGAAGTGAGGCGCACTCTCACCCGCGTCGCTTCCCAGATTGTCGAAAAATCAGGAGCTCCTTCGGACTTAGTGCTGTTGGGGATTCATACTAGAGGAGTGCCTTTAGCTCAAATGTTGGCAGCTCAAATTGAAGTCCTCGAACAAGTCAAAGTATGCGTGGGTGCTTTGGATATTACGTTTTACCGAGATGACTTGGATCGAGTTGCGATGCGGACACCTGCTAAAACAGAAATTCCTTTCGATTTGACCGGCAAAACGGTGGTGTTGGTAGATGACGTTATATACAAAGGTAGAACAATTCGAGCGGCTTTGAATGCGGTAAACGATTACGGGCGGCCGGAGAAAATTTGGTTGGCGGTATTAGTCGATCGCGGCCACCGAGAAGTACCGATTCAGCCGGATTTTACGGGTAAAAAGTTGCCGACAGCCAAGGAAGAACAAGTTAAGGTTTATGTTCAAGAACTTGACGGGCGCGACGGAGTGGAATTGATTAAGGGTTGATGTCGCTCGTTAGCCTCGAAACATCCGGGACACAACTGACTTAGGTACGTAGTTGCGCTTTAGCGCTCTTTGCTTCATGAAAGAGCGCTGAAGCGCAACTACGTACCTTAACGGCCGAAACAGATTCTCAGTTTTTCCAATCAGTAGTATAGACAAGAGCGCCCAAGCGCAACTACGTACCTTAAAATCGGCAGTGCAGGAGTTGAACCTGCCTGGGGCGAATTATGAGTTCGCTGCCTAAACCGCTCGGCCAACTGCCGTTAGATCGACTTATGTCGATCCAACTCAAAAGTAGTATAACATAATTTCCCAGTCCGTGCTAGAACTAGAGAACAAAAATCAAAATCTTTTAGATCTGCCGAACCCGCGATCGCCTGTATCACCTCTGTGCTGGAGTCGATCGACCGGAATTAGCAGTTTCTACGATTTTGGAATCAACTTATAGGCAGTCAACAACCCACCGTTAAATCGGAGTACCGACTATAACGGGGGCTTGAAACATAGCCCTAGTTGACCAGACTCAGGCAGTAATGCCTGCGTTAGTGGCAAGGCGTTTAACTAATACGAGTTGGAAGTCCCGCACTCTATCCGTTTACAGGATGAGTGACGGGATGAAAACGAGCACCAAACAAATTGAGCGATAGCGAATCCATGATAGGCTCGAACTAAGCGGGGATGATAAGAGTAGCCGTGGTGGGCGAACTTTCCGTTGTATAAAGGCTAGACACCACCTATCAGTTTCTGACTGGTAGCCCCAATATCCAGCTAAGCCGTAAAAGAGCTGATGGATGGGTGAAAAAATCAACAATTCTACTCCTTGGGACACAGGGAGTCTGCCGGAAAAGATAAGTAATTATCTTGCTAGTGAGTACCACATAAAGGTGAGTAAAACCTACGGAGGGAGGATAAGACCAGCTTAGAGAGGGCTGCGAATAAGGCTCTCCCGTTGAAAGAGGAAGCCCGCACTCTATTTGTTTACAAAATGAGTGTCGGGTATGTCACGTTCTTACCTACGGATGCGTAGCTAGTCCGTAGCTCTAAAACTCTTAGGTTAAACAGTCATTTGGGAGACAGTGCCAAGCGAGAAAGTACCGACCACTAACTTTGTCGAAGCTAACATTACCGGAGCAATCCGAGAGGGAGCAATCCCCAAATTAAACGCCCCACTGAGGCGGGTAAGCGAAAGAACAATATCAGCAGCCTCTATCCTGTAATGTCAGCAGGTATGCCAGGGAGAATAACCACTTTTGAGGCGCAACGGTTTCCTTTTATGGAGATACATAATGCAGTATAGACCCTGGCCTCCCTTTCCTCTCACCGCCAAGCCGAGTATAGTTATGGCGGGAGTCTCTAGGGAGGAAGAAAGGTGAATTCGACGGTAGTGCTGACTCTTATTCTGCTAACTCTAATGTTTGGAGCAGGTGTGACGAGTTCTGTTTGGGGATTTACTATAGGTCGCGAAGCGTTGAAAGGAACGACTCAACCTGATGTTCGCCCCAGCAACAATGCTGGCAGCGGTAAGCAGGGAGCTGCGGCTAGCAAAGACCAAGTGAGCATTTTGAAAGAAAAAGACATTCTCAAAACCGTCAAAGCGCGGGTAGAAGGTCGCGATCCTGACAAAAAAACAGCCGCGACAAATACTAAAGCAGACAAGGCAAGCTCTAAACCTGCCACAGCCAAAAAACCGGCTGCGGCAAATGCCAGTGCCAAGTTTCCCCTGAACAGTCGCGACGGGGGAGTAACTCTGGAAGTGAGCGCAGCCAGCCAGCGCAGCAACTCGATGCTGCTAGACGTGAGCATGAAAAACGAAGGTTCCCAAGCTGTGAGGTTTCTCTACAGTTTCTTGAACGTCACTGACAATCAAGGGCGGGCTCTTTCGGCGACTGCTGAGGATTTGCCGGCGGAACTTCCACCCAACGGGCAGGTGTATTACGGTACGGTGAGTATTCCTACAGCTTTGCTGGAAAATGCTAAGGAAGTTTCGCTGACGCTGACAGATTATCCAGGCCAAAAATTACAGTTGCAAATATCTGGCATTCCAGTGGCAAAGTAATTATTGGATTTGGGATTTGGAATGGCTGATGAATTAAGTGTTTGGAGCACGGGCTTACATTTGCATTATTTTCGGACAATGGTATGAGACAAAAGGAGACCAAACCTCCAGACTGTTGACATAAAGTAAATAATTTCCTAGAAATTCCTAGTAAATCATTGTAAAAGCTGGCACTATGGATTGAAAACAAAAATACCACCTAGCGATGACAAAATATGTCACACCGCGAAAAGCTTGCAAAATCCTGCAAGTCTCAGATAAAACCCTTAGAAACTGGGAACTTGTCGGCAAAATATCAGCAATCAGAACCCCATCCAACCAGCGACGCTACGACATCGACAGCGTTCTCGGAGGCAGACACGACCGAATTACAGCCATCTACGCCAGGGTTAGCAGCTATAAACAGCGAGAAGACCTCTACAGACAAGTCAGCTACCTCCAAAGTATCTACCTGCAAGCCAAGGTCTTCAAAGACATCGGAAGCGGACTCAAATTCAAAAGAAAAGCGCTGCTTGCCCTTTTGGGACAAGTCATGTCGGGAGATATCTCAGCAGTTGTGGTCGGACATCAAGACAGACTCGCAAGGTTCGGTGGTGAGCTCATCAAATGGATCTGCGAACAAAACAATTGCCAACTCATGGTTCTCAGCAGAAACGAGTTGTCTTGTGAACGAGAAATGGTTGAAGACATCCTTGCTATCATCCACGTCTTTAGCAGCCGACTCTACGGTCTGGGAAAATACAAATCTGCTATCAAAGAAGATTCGAGTTTACCCGGAAGCCAAGCTAGCAGCAAAATGGAGGACTTGGATTGCGGCAAGTAGGTGGTGTTACAACCAAGCAATTGCTATTCTTAAGGACGAAAAAATAGGCAAGTATGATTTAAGAAAAAAGATAATGGATTCGGCTCCCGACTGGGTTTGCGAACAACCTTACAACCCGCGACAGATGGCAGTGTTTCAAGCTTTTGAAGCACACAAAGCTGCTAAAAAGGCAAAAGGAACGGCAAAATTTAGAAGCCGTTTAGACACATCTCAAACTATCCGATTTCAAACATCTAACTGGAAGTTCGGGGCTTTTTACCCGCTTGCTACTAAAGGGCTAACCTTTAAAGCGTCCGAACCAATCGTTGAGGTAATGCAACACGAGCCAACACTCAGTTTGATCGACAGGCAGTGGTTTATCTGCTATGTGATTGACGAACCAAAAATAAAGCCGATCGATAGTGATTTAGCTGTCGCACTGGATCCAGGTGTTAGGACTTTTGTTACTGGTTTTGACGGCAGTGACTTTATCGAAATAGGAAAAAACGATATTGGTCGCATCTATCGGCTAGCAAGACATCTAGACAAATTAATGTCCCGCATTGGACTAAGTAAAGGGAGGCAATTCAAGCGACTGAGGTATTGCTTGCGGAAATCGGCAGCAAAAATTAGAATCAAAATCAAGAACTTAGTTAATGAATTGCACAAAAAAGCTGCAAAATATTTTGCAGCCAAGTACAAACTAATTTTCTTGCCAACCTTTGAAACACAGCAAATGGTTAAGAAAGGTAGGCGTAGGTTGGCGACTAAAACTGCTAGAGCGATGGTCACGTTGAGCCATTATCGTTTTAAGCAAATGTTGAAGCATCAAGCCACCAAACATGGTGGTGTTGTAGTAGACGTAACAGAAGAGTACACATCGAAAACTTGCTCAAAATGTGGGCATATCCACGCTAAATTGGGTGGAGCTAAAATCTTTAAATGTCCAGAATGCGGACACACTCTGGACAGGGATAAAAATGGCGCTTTCAATATTTTGTTGAAAGCTTTGAGAGATACCTCCCTGACAGGAGAGCTTGCTGCTTTTTCTGTTTTGCCATACACGGCTATTCTGGGCTTAGTCCGGGATTTACCGGGTTAAATGTATCTGATTCTCAGGTTCGATCGAGAAAGTTGTTCTAGGGAGAATTGTGTCACTTTTAGGGGCTAGAGTTCAGGAGATAGCTGATTTACCTGCGATGAGTTGGGCAGAGGTGCTGTCGCGGTTGCTGTCAGTGCTGCTGCTGATTGCGATCAATGCTTTTTTCGTGACGGCTGAGTTTTCGATGGTGACGGTACGCCGATCGCGCATCAATCAATTAGTCGAGGCCGGCGATGTTCCGGCGATAACTGTTCAATCTTTGATACACAGTATCGAGCGATTGCTCTCGACAATGCAGTTGGGAATCACTCTTTCTAGTTTAGCTCTCGGCTGGATTGGAGAAGATACGATCGCCGTTCTGATCCGAATGTCGATCGGCTATTTGCCGCTACCAATCTATATCAAATCGGCGATCGCCCATTCTGCCAGCATCTCAATAGTAACTTTTTTCCTGCTAGCTTACCTGCAAATCGTACTCGGCGAAATCCTGCCCAAATCTGTAGCCTTGGTTTATTCCGAACAGCTAGCCAGAAGTTTAGGGCCTCCGAGTTTATTGATTTCCCGCTTGTTCAATCCCTTTGTGTCGTTTCTCAATCAATCCACGCGATCGCTATTGCAGCTTGCGGGAATTGAATACGAGCGCACGCACCAGCCAGTTACGCCCCAAGAACTGCAATTAATTATAGCGACTTCCAGCGAATCAAGCGGCTTGGAAGCAGAAGAGCGAGAATTGCTGAATAACGTGTTTGAATTTGGCGAAGTTTGCGTAGAAGAAGTGATGGTACCCAGGCCCAGCATTGTGGCACTTCCCAAGACGGCTACGTTTCAAACTTTGCTTTCGGAAATGGCGATTTCCAACCATTCCCGCTATCCCGTCACGGGAGATTCTTTAGACGATATTATCGGGATTATTGGCTTCAAACAACTGGCGAAACCCTTAGCTGAAGGTTTGCTATCTCCCGACACGCCGATTGTAACTTGGATTAGTGCGGTGAGATTTGTGCCGGAAATGATGCTGCTGGGGGAATTACTGCCTTTGATGCAGGGTTCGTCGGAAGAAATTGCGATCGTCGTCGATGAATTTGGCGGCATTTCCGGCTTGGTGACGCTGAGGGATTTGATCGCTGAAATTATCGGCCGCACTTACGAGTCGCCCGACAGCAAAGAAATAGCTTTGCAAGTATTGGACGATCGCACTTTTTTAGCGCAAGCACAGTTAAATGTAGATGATGTCAATCAAATATTGAATTTGGACTTGCAGGTGACAGACGAATATCAGACAATCGGAGGTTTTCTGAGTTATCAGTTGCAAAGAATGCCGGCGGTTGGGGAAGTTTGGCGCTGCGAAAATGCGGAACTTACAGTAGTTTCTGTGTGCGGGCCGCGGTTGGATCAGATTCAAATTCAGTTGTTGAGTGCGGCGGCGGGCGATCGAGTTTTGGGTGAAGTTGCAGCGGCGGGCGGGGAAGTTGGGGGAAAAGGGCGATCGAATGGCGGTTTGAGAGGTGCGGCGAAGTTTTCTAGTTAATACCAATTAAAAAAATAAATGCAACAATATTGGTAGGGTGTGTCGCCAGAAAGCTTACCTTAAAAGAGATGAACAATCAGCTATGGCGACGCACCACCGACAAGATTTCAGCAAACAAACTCAACCTCAATTATTGTACAATACCGTTTACTTAAGACCGCCCTGGGGGTAAAACCCTCTGAAAAATAGATACGGAGATTGCTTCGTTCCTCTCTTCGGACTATATTAAGTAAACCGTATTGAATTATTGTAGAAACATTTTTTTGAATTGGTATTATATTTGGATTTTGATGGGGAGGACGATCGCAAATAGCTGATATGCTTTTAGTCCCATTGAATGAATGCGCTGCCACACAAAATTCAAAATAAACAGGACAATAACTAATGTTGGAGGAACAAGCTAAAGTCCTTTAATATCAAGCTTTGTGCTGTTCGTAAGAGTTTTTGCGGTATCAAGCATTCGGGAAAACTTCCTCTGAAAACATACGGCGCAGAATCTCGTAGAAAGGTTCACAATACTGCGCTTGTTCGGGTGACAGACAAGCCCCAATCTCCTTACGAAGTAGGTGAGTCATCTGGCTGACGAGCTCCCAACTGACATTCAGTCGAGGGTAAATCATCACGCACAGGGGAAACAGTTCGGTTTCTAGCGCGTGCAAATTGCCTTCGAGCAAACAAACCCACATATAAACCTGAAACATCTCGACATCACGAACACTTGATGTACGGATACGTTCACTGTTAAGGGGCCCAGAATAACAGCGATAGCGTGGGTACAGTTGATTCACTCGATCGACTACCCGTTCAGCAATATAGCTCATCTTCGACATCAGCAGGCGAACAGATTGCACCGGAATCGCATTCGGTGGATGCTTTGCAGCAGCTTGGTATGCGCGTTGCAGTGGCATATATAAATGATCGTCTAGCATCTTGACGTAGTTACCAAAATTTTCCTGTTCTCCCTCAGGGAGCAAGTCCATCAACTGCGTTCCCGTGTAGTGATATTGCATCGCCACAAAGCCAATCACGCGGGGATCAATTGCTGTAACGTGCTGTCGGACTTGTCCGAGAACTGGGCTCACCTTGTTAACTATACGATAGGGCGACAATTGCTCGCTATATGCTTCGATCGCAAACTTATAAACTTGATGAATACCACCAGAAATATACCAAGGATCGATCAGATCCGTATCTATACCGTGTTCAATTAACGTTTCTGCCAATAGGTAGTCAGTTTTTGTCCAGGATTTTGCACTCACAGAACGCAGCGATGTCAACATTTGTTTTGCCATACTGATACGCCGTCGTTCGATAAATTTATCCTCACCCACAACCGCAGGGGTACCGCTTTTCATCTGTTGTAGATACTTTTGCGCGAAGGAAACAGATAAGTCTACCGATGGTGATAGCGGATCGAATGATATGGAGCTGAGCAAAGAAGGATGAGTAGTCATTGATTTAGTATTTATTCTGTCAAGGTTAGATGCTGATGGCTTTTCAGTCACACATTCATTTTTTGCGAGAGACAATTGTGCGAATGCCGGAGTAGATTTAATCTAGAATTTGGTAGCAAATGATGGCGATAATAGCGATCGCTATTGTTTGTTGAAGCATTCGATCTTAACTATAATCTCCTAAAACTCCAGGATTCAATCGTATAAATACTGATAAATATAATAAACTTCGCAGCCATTTCCGAGTCAATACCGTACTTGTAGGTAGACTTTCAAATTAAATAGTTGGCTGACTTTGTGCAACGCCTATATACCACGCTGGTAAGGTCAAAAAACGGCACTTGTCGCTGGAACCGAACTCCTTAGCCGAAATACCGAAGCTAGAGACTGTTATTGTTCAAAATTAGCCTAAAATTGCCTGATTTAACGATCGTGCTAGACAGTGCTGGCTGTATGTACCCAGCGGGTGCATCTGGTTTTTGAAGCCTGAAGAAGCATGACCGCATATAAGTTATTAGTTATCATCCGATATTGACGGAGGTCATGCTTCGCCCCTACAAACATATTTGCCCAAGTGACATGCACCCTACCCAGCACTGTTCGGCGGAATAAATTTAAATTGCACAAAAAGCAGGAAATCGCTATTTTGCTTGAGATTTTTTCATATTTCAAGCAAAGAAAATTGATCGAGAGCTTGATTTCAAAATCAAAACCCTTAAACTTGACGAGACTCGCGGTGTTCAAAATCAATCTATCTGCATTGCCAACCCTACAAATTGGTTAATTTCAGTGAGTTAAACAATCAATTAGTGCGGATTGAAAGGGTGCATCTGGCGCAAGGCAAATATATCCGTAGGGGCGAAGCATGACCGTAGAAAATAGGAGATTATAACTAATAACTTATATGCGGTCATGCTTCGCCCTCTTCAAAACTCAGATGCTCCCTTGCAAACCTGCAATATTAAGCGTAAGGCACCGGATCTTTTAATCCTAATTCGTCAAAAGCAGCCAGCCGCAGCCGACAAGAATCGCAAACGCCGCAGGCTTTTTCCCCGCCTGAATAACAAGACCAAGTTTGTGTCCAAGGCACTCCCAACTTGTTGCCCAATTGAATAATTTCGGTTTTTTTAAGTTCTATCAAAGGTGTGAAAATCTTAATAGCTTCTCCTTCCCTTCCCTGCTTGGTTCCCAACCGAAATACTTCCTGCATGGCTTGGATGTAATCGAGGCGGCAGTCGGGATAGCCGGAATAATCTAAAGCGTTGACACCGATGTAAATTCGCTGAGCTCCTAGGGTTTCGGCGTAGGCGAGGGCAAAGCTGAGAAAAATGGTATTTCTAGCTGGAACGTAGGTAACGGGGATGTTTTGCGACATTTCTGCCAGATTGCGATCGATCGGCAATTCTATCTGATTGTCTGTCAAAGCCGAACCGCCCCACTGCGTCAAGTCAAAGTTTACCACCTGATGCACCTTAACCTGTGCTGAAAGTGCGATCGCCCGTGCTGATTCTAACTCTCGCCGGTGTCTTTGCTTGTAGTCAAAGGATATCGCATAACATTCGCAGCCGTCGGCTTTGGCTTGATACAAAACTGTTGAGGAATCCAGCCCTCCCGACAATAAAATAACTGCTTTCACTTAAAACATCCTCGATTGCATCAGGTTTTATATTTATATCAAATCTGTTGTCACTTGACAAGATAGGACGTACGGTTGAAACCGCGCCTACAAAAACGTAGGCGTTAGCCTTCCCGAAGGGTAGTCAGCCGGACGCCGACTGAAGAAGATAAAATAATTTTAACCGCATAAGACGGCGGTTGAAACCGCGTCTACAAAAACGAAGTCCGCCTCTGCGGACTGAAGAAGATAAAATAATTTTAACCGCCGAGTCTTCTTCAACCCGCGGAGGCGGGTTTTGTTTGTATAGAAGCGGTTTCAACCGCCGAGTTTTCATGCAACAAATCGTCTAGTTCCCGGTAATCCGGCAAAGTTGTATCAATTGCTCTACCCTGCCGCAAAACTGTGCGATCGCGCTGCGATCTAGATAACAATTCGCTAAAATTCCGCGCCTTAAACAAAATCAAATCTGTGGGTAAACCAACTCCGATTCGTCCCAAATTCGGCAATCCCATTAAGTCGGCTGCTGTGGTTGTGACTGTGCGCGGCCAATTTTCCCAAGGCCGATCTAAATGGGCGATACGGGCTGCCATATTCAAGACTTCCAAAACATCGTGATCGCCAAATCCGTAAAACGGATCGCGACAATTGTCGCTAGCAACTGCGACGGGAATTCCTGCTGCTTTTAGTTCATGCAAGACAGTCACTCCGCGCCACCTCGGTGTACGCCCAGATTGTTTGGAATAGGAGAAAGCACGACTTTTCTACCCTTCCAGCCATTATGCCTGTACTTTCTAGACACTTTCTATTTGCTTAACGTATTTGCGTCATTACAGCCGTTGAGACAGCTTACTTGTAAGCCC
>RDXX01000110.1 GCA_004292955.1 Oscillatoriales cyanobacterium
ACAACAGCCGTTTTATTGAGGAGCCCAATGATGGGAAACTATCACGTTCCGTTTTGGAGAGCAGTGGAGGGGGCGACTCCTTCACTGACTTTAATTATTTTGAGAAAAGTAGCCAGTAAGTTAGGTTTAGACCTAAACCAACTGGGTAGACGGTGTTTGACGACCGTAGCGAGAGTTAGACTTTGGGTTTTACCCAAGCCTACTTTGTCCGCAGAATCTCAGCGTATGAAAGACCTGAGAGTGTCAAGATAGCCAAAAGATTTGGCGGACTAATTTTTTAAGTTCGATCGCGTCCTGACTCGTGCCCAAAAACGGATACTTGCTTTCGGACACTCGTCGCCCGCCACCTAAAATTTCCGACTCCTGTTCAACCCCCTGATTCACTGCGCTGGAAGTCAATCTAAAATCTCAAATCTACAGTCTAAAATCGACTGAATGGGGCTTTCCCGGCGCTCCGGTTCGAGGGGTTAGCTAACGGATTGGCGATCGCACTCAAGCGCGGCGGCCACCCTCTTTTAATATCTTGGAAAAACCTCGCTGAAATTGTTTATCCTGTCAAGGATATATGTACAACTTTTGAATGTGTGAATCGTAAAAATGTCTGAATCACTAACAAAAGGAGGAACGATCGCAGCGATCGCCACTGCGATCGTTCCCCAACAAGGCAGCGTCGGCATTGTGCGAGTTTCCGGTGCCGCAGCCTTAAAAATTGCCGAAACCCTGTTTCGCGCTCCAGGAGGGCAAATTTGGGAATCTCACCGCATTCTTTACGGCCACATCCGCCGCCCCAAAACTCAAGAATTAGTCGATGAAGCTTTGTTGTTAATCATGAAAGCGCCCCGTTCTTTCACCCGCGAAGATGTGGTGGAGTTTCACTGTCACGGCGGCATTATGGCGGTGCAGCAAGTGTTGCAGTTGTGTTTAGAAAATGGGGCGAGATTGGCGCAGCCGGGAGAGTTTTCGCTCAGGGCTTTTTTGAATGGAAGGTTAGATTTAACTCAAGCTGAAAGCATTGCAGATTTGGTGGGAGCACAATCACCCGCCGCCGCACAAAGTGCTTTAGCTGGTTTGCAGGGAAAATTAGCCCAGCCAATTCGCAAATTAAGAGCAATTTGTTTGGATGTGTTGGCAGAAATTGAGGCGAGAATTGATTTTGAGGAAGATTTGCCGCCTCTAGATGAAGCTCAAACTTGTTTGGAAATAAATCAGATTTTGAACGAATTGTCAAGGATTTTGGCGACGGCCGATCGCGGTGAATTGTTGAGAACCGGTTTGAAAGTGGCGATTGTCGGACGCCCGAATGTGGGAAAGTCGAGTTTGTTGAATGCGTGGAGTAAGAGCGATCGGGCGATCGTCACAGATTTGCCTGGAACGACGCGGGATGTGGTAGAGTCGCAGCTAGTTGTGGGCGGGATTCCGGTGCAGGTGCTGGATACAGCGGGCATTCGGGAAACGGATGATCGGGTAGAAAAAATCGGTGTAGAGCGATCGCGCGCCGCAGCCAAACAAGCCGATTTAGTATTGTTGACAATTGACGCAGAATCTGGTTGGACAGCAGGCGATCGGGAAATTTACGAACAAGTAAAACACCGCCAGCTCATTATAATCATCAACAAAATTGACCTAGTAAAAACAATCCCAGAATTACCTTTTTCCTCTGAAATTCACTCGATAGTCACCGCGGCGGCCGCCTTGGATCGAGGTATAGAAGAATTAGAAACAGCCATATTAGATGCTGTCAGCGGCGGAAATTTGCAAGCAGAAAACTCAGATTTAGCAATCAACCAGCGGCAAGCAGCAGCTTTAACCAGAGCTAAAATTTCGCTGGAAGAATGCACGGATACTATTAGCAACAAATTGCCTTTAGATTTTTGGACAATAGATTTGCGCGGCGCAATTCAAGCATTGGGGGAAGTTACGGGCGAAGAAGTGACGGAATCAGTCTTGGATAGAATATTTAGCAGGTTTTGTATTGGGAAATAGCAATTTTAATTGATTTATAACGCTGCTCAGAAAGGTATGTTGTTGGGCTTCAGTCCTTCTTAGTTTAGTAGAAACCCGGTTTCTCGCCTCCCATGAGTAATCTCTAAAAGTCTACTGAGTGGCCGAGACTTCAGAAACCGGGTTTCTTTCTAAACTTCTCGTTACTCAACATAAAACTTCGTAGAAACCCGGTTTCTCGCCCGATCTGGGTAAATTTCATTTAACTCATATGATGTCTACTAGAACGATCGCACTCATCCTCACGATCGCGGTCTTCCCAGAGTTGTGATATAAAGCACAGCCTCACTCGTAGGAATACCGAGAACGTCATTCACGAGATCGTCAAAAAAGCCCGCAATACCGCTGACACCCAAACGCAGTTGAATCGCTGCTAAATTCAACCGCTGGCCCAAATGACCCGCATCCATGTGCAAATATCGGTAAGCGCGATCGCCATATTTGGCAACAGCCCTATTCAAATCCGCCGTGTGAAACAACAGCGCCCCCGCATCTCTGCCCAAATCTTGCCCCAAACACAAATAATGCAGCTCCCTGCGGAAATTTTTGAACCGAATTTGCCGCAATTCTTGAGCTTTCGGAGCGTAATAATAACAACCTTCTTCTAACCCATGCACTCCCGAAACCGCAATAAAAGTCTGAATCAAACTCAGATCGAAATAGTCTGGATAACCGTCTAATCCTTGGTCGATATAGTGCTGCGACTGATAAGTAAAATCAAGCAACGCTAGGAGTTCGCCCAAGCTCAAAGAAGCACCTGTATAAGCACGGGTAGAACGCCTCTTCAGCATCATATTTTCTAAACCTTCCAGATTCACTCCCCAAGGAATCGAAGGTGTGACAGTCGAAACTTTAGTGCAAAATGGAAAGTTATATTTGTCCTCTAAATCTCCTTCACTTTCATCAAGTTTCCAGCCATCTACTCCAGTGGGATCTGATTCTAACTGTGTCGCTTTATGGAGGTATTCTAAAATTTGACCTTCGGAAATTTTCGGGTAATCTGTCGTCGTTTTTCCTGCCAAAGCCGTTTTAAACTTTGGCAAATTTTGGTCGATGTCTAGCAAATCAGCTAAACCAATTAAACAGATCGCTCCTTCTTGCTGCGAGTCGATATACAGTAATTGATTGATAGCTTCGTCTGCGAATCCTCCAATCAGGTGAGGTCGGTAATCGTTGATGGCGCAAGCTAACTCGATATTGCTCAATAAATGACCAGTGTCGAGAAAGATTCGCCGATAAGCTCTGTCTGCGTAACGCCAAGAAGAACGGAAGAAAACAGTGGTAACGGCGATCGCCAATTGGGTATTTTCTAACACCGGCGATCCGAAACAAGTCGCTTGCAGGGCCGGCCAAACTTCGCTGTCCCAAAAATGAACCAGCGAATGAGTTCTGCACTGATAATTGTAGAGTCCCGCCGGCAACTGTGGCGTACCCCGCGAGATTAAATAAACCTCTGCTGGGTAGAGCCCGCCCGCCGATGGTGCCGATCGCAAATACAGGTAGCTGTCATCTACCGTCTGCACCTTCGCCGTCAGCCCGTAGCTGCACAGCAACAAGCTGGACAACCGATGCCACCAACTGGCATCATCCGGGGAATTTGGATCGTCTGAGGGGTCTTTTAGATAAGGCTTCAGGTCAAAATACGCGCCAATTTTATATTCTTTGAACGGAACTGGTTGCTCTGTCCAATCTAGCTGTCTGCTTTTGGCAGCAAGGGTTTGGGGATCGTATTTCGTCCGTTCGTGGTAGTGCTGTGCAATGGAGGGAGGAAGTTCTGGCATATTTCAGTAGAGAATCAGCTTTGGTTTGTTTATCGATCTTGACATTACTGACGGCAAGCATGGTCGAGCAACCCAGAAATTTACAAATATAAAAAAAATCTTAGAAAAAATACGATCGTTGTTACACAAGCTTAACATAATAAGATACCTAAGTATAAATACGCAGAATAAGAACCATCAATTATCATTATGAATTGGCTGCAAAAGCTGTCGTCATTAAGGGTTGAAAATGCAAAAGCTAAGCGCTGAGGAATTGCTCGCTCAGTATTCTGAAGGCCAGCGAAACTTTAACGCCGTTGACTTAAGTGGAGATAACTTGTTTCAAGCAGATTTGCCAGAAATAAACCTTTCTGGTAGCGTGCTGACGCGAGCTTATTTGCCCTACGGAAATCTGACTCAAGCCAATCTTTACAAAACACAGTTACAAGATGCTGAATTGGGCGACATTCAACTTTATCAGGCAAATTTGTCTGAAGCTAATTTATCAGGAGCTAATTTATCTAGAGCAAATTTGCGCCACGCCAATTTGCAAGGAGCAAATTTGCATAAAGCCAATTTACAAGGTGCGGATTTGTACAATGCAGATTTGAGCAATGCCGATTTGAGATATGCTGATTTGAGCAGAGCTAATTTGGAGAAAGCAAAGTTAACCAAAGCTCAATTAGCTGGCTGCAACTTATTTCGAGCGCGCTTAGTGGATTTGTCCGACGCGGAGTGCGATCGCACTACCATCGGCCCGGAAGGATATTGATTTCGCAGCACTGCATTTGGGCGATCGGTCGAAAAAGGCGATCGCCCTTTTTGATATTTCTTAACATTTCTCGACACCGCTGACAATGTGAGTTACAGTCGTAGAGAACTTATGGCTGTGCAATATTGACAATAAACAACACATATTTCCACATAAAAAAAGGTCAAACCTATGAACGATCCCGATGAAAAAGCCAGAGAACTCCGACACAAAGAACAACAACTTCGGAAGCGAGAACAAGAACTTCGACTCCGCGAACTAGAATCGGAAATCGAACGATCGGTACCAGAGAATATAACGAGAAAGTACGAAGAACCAGACAACAATACTCAAAGCAAACTGCAACTATGGCGCCGAAAAATCATAGCAATCAGTCAATTTACAGGTCTGGCAATTGTAGCGCTGGTTGCCCTGCGTGTAGCATCTTGGCTAGGAACTGCGGTGATGGTGGGAGCAATTGCTTTCATTGGTTACAAAATACTTTTTCAAGATAAGAATCCCAAGAATTAACTAACAGGCTATTGTAGTCATTTCAGGTCTGTACTGCACATTGTTCGCGAGGAATAGCGAATCAAATAACTTTTGCACGAACACCATCATGAAATAGCTTGGTTTTGAAATATCCAGCAGTAAACAATCAGAAAACAACCATGAACCTCAAAGTAGAAACTAGCAGCTTTCTCAACGATTTAGAGCGAGTATCCGCCGTGCGCCGAGAAATTGCGGATCGCCTGAGCAACATCGTCACATCCATAGAGCGATCGGAATTAGCCGGAATCGAAGCATCAGGAAAACTCGGTTTAGAAACAGACAGCGCCGACATCAATCTCGCCAGCAAAAACTTGCGCCAAGGAGTATTTCGGCTCCTCGTATTAGGCGACATGAAACGCGGCAAAAGCACTTTTCTAAATGCCTTAATCGGCGAAAACTTGCTTCCCAGCGATGTCAATCCCTGTACTGCTTTGCTGACAATTTTGCGCTACGGCCCCGAAAAAAATGTCACCGTTTATTTCAACGACGGCAAAAGCCCCAAACAACTCGATTTTAAAAGTTTCAAACAAGACTACACAATCGACCCCGCTGAAGCAAAACGCCTAGAATCAGAACAGAAACCAGCATTTCCAGATATCGACTGCGCCGTAGTAGAATATCCCTTACCTTTGCTAGAAAAAGGCATAGAAATAGTAGACAGTCCCGGACTCAACGATACAGAATCGCGCAACGAATTATCTCTCGGTTACATCAACAACTGTCACGCAATTTTGTTTGTACTCAGGGCAACTCAGCCTTGTACAATGGGTGAAAGACGTTATCTAGAAAATTATATCAAAGGTCGTGGATTAAGCATTTTCTTTCTGATCAATGCTTGGGATCAAGTGCGGGAAAGTTTGATCGATCCGGACGATCCTGAAGAAATGGCAGAAGCAGAACACAAACTGGGGCGGGTTTTCAAAGCTAATTTGGCTGAATATTGTTTAACAGAAGGACACGACATTTACGACGAGCGGGTGTTTCCAATTACCTCAATTAAGGCGCTCAGATTGCGGGTAAAAAACCCGGATGCAAATTTAGCAGGAACTGGTTTTCCGGAGTTTATGGCGTCATTGAATACGTTTTTGACGCAGGAAAGAGCGATTTCGGAATTGCGTCCGGCGAGGACTTTGGCGCGTCAAATTTCTGCTCGCGTCCGCGAAGCTGTCGGGCGCCGTTTACCATTGCTCGAACGGGATGTCAATGAGTTGAAGGACAAGATTAATTCTGTTGAGCCGGAGTTTAATAAACTGAGTCAGATTCGCGATGAATTTCAACAAGAAATTATCCGAGTTAGAGATAGTAAATCGCGGGCGATCGCAGATTCTTTCCGCACCTACGTTCTCAACTTAGAAAATACCTTTGAAACAGACTTTTTGCGGTATCAACCCGAGCTGAGATTTCTGGATTTCTTCAGCCAAGATAAGCGAGAAGCCTTTGAAGCATCGCTCAGACGAGCATTCGAGCAGTACATCAACGACAAACTAGCAGCTTGGACTCTCACGGCTGAACAAGAGATGAATTCAGCATTTTCGCAGTTGTCGCAAAGTGCGGCAAATTATGGAGCATCTTACACGAAGGTGACTGAAAAAATCACCGAAAAACTGACCGGGCAAAAAATCCCCGCAGCAGTCAGCAACTCAAACGAAGATAACTCGCCAGCTTGGGCAAAATGGGCGATGGGATTGTTTTCATTAACAACAGGAAACCTGGCGGGTGTAGCAATGGCAGGAGCTGGTTTCGACTGGAAAAATATCCTGCTCAATTTAATTACTGTATTGGGCGTCAGTACGATTTTTGCGAGTTTTACGGGGATTGTTTTGGGGCCACTGTACTTGGCTTTGCTGGGGATGGGTGTTGGGGTTTTGCAAGCAGACGGAGCTCACAAACAGTTAGTGAAAGCAGCTAAAAAAGAGTTGGTAAAATATCTGCCGCAGGTGGCTCAGGAGCAGTGGCAGCCGATTCACGATGCTGTGAAAGAGTGTTTTGATGTTTACGGGCGCGAAGTGGGCGATCGCATGAATGATGATATTAAGTCTCGGAAAGCTGAGTTGGATAATTTGTTGGAACAAAAGCAATCTCGGGAGATTAATTGTCAGGCTGAATCGCAGCGGTTGGAAAAGTTGGAGGCTGATGTTTCTGCTCAGGCGCAGAGTATAGAATCAGTATATCAAGGTTTCTTAGCATCCGCTAAATGAAGCTCTAAGGTACGTAGTTGCGCTTCAGCGCTCTTACATATATAACTAAGAGCGCTGAAGCGCAACTACGTACCTAGGATTTGGAAAAGTTGGAGGCTAAGGTATGTTGTTGCGATGAAAGCGCTGCGCTGAAGCGCAACTACGTACCTCGGATTTGGAAGAGGACTGAAGTCCGCACGATCGAACCTTTTATAATCAAACAATGAGATAATTTTAAATATGCAACAACCCGAAACTTATCAAAATCTAACTAACTATCTCAAATCAGCACTGGGCATTCTCGAACTAGATAAAAACTCCCAACTTTACCGAGATACAACTTCTATTTGCGACTATCTTGCCAAACCAACTTTTCAAATCGCTGTCTTCGGCCCGTTTAATTACGGTAAGTCAACTTTGCTGAATGCAATGCTTGGAAATCGCGCTTTGCCGATCGACCTTGTGCCCACTACAGGTGCTGCCATTTATGTCAACTACGGCGACGAATTGCACGCAAAAATCACCCTCAAAGACGGCACAGAAGTCAGCGAAGCGGGGACTGACGTGTTGAAACGCTACGCCATCCTCGACGACAACCGACAGATGCGGGATGATGTCGCAGCCGTCAATGTTTACTGTCCCCACCCATTCCTGAAAACCGGTGTGGAATTGCTGGATTTGCCCGGAACTAACGATCGCCAAGAACAGGATAACTTAGTTCGGGATAAATTGCTGACCGCTGATTTAGTTGTCCAGGTTTTGGACGCTCGCAAATTGATGACTCTGGGCGAACGGGAGCACTTGAGAGACTGGTTGAGCGATCGGCAAATTAACACAGTCGTCTTTGTTGCCAATTTTCTCAATCTACTCGAACCAGAAGACCAAAAACAAGTATACAATCGATTGTTGTTTGTTGCCGAAAGTTTTCGCTCCAACTTGCCGAACAACATCAGCAATATCTACCGCGTCGATGCTTTGCCGGCTTTGCGGGCGAGGCTAAAAGGAGATGTGGCTGCGGCTCAAACTACCGGAATTGCCATGTTTGAATCGGCGTTGCAAAGTATAGTCGCAAGTCAACAGGAACAACTAGCAGTTAAGTTGCCGAGAATTGAAGCCATAGCTACTAAGATTTGTCAATCTCTGCGAGCGAAATCTGAAACTGTCGCCACCGAAATAACAGCCGCTCAACAAAAGCAAAAAGACCGAATTGAAATTAAACAAAAAGCTGAAAAACTGATTTCACAAGGCTTTCAAGCCAGCGTTTCCGACTTCGAGATTTGGCTTTACCAGCCCACACTTTTGCGGCGCTATCAATCGGAAATGGCGCTGTCGCTTCAGCAAGGAAGTTTTGATGCGTGGAAGACAAAATTTGAGCAAGATGTACTGAACCAGCGGGAAACCATTGCAGAATGGGTAAATAAAGCTTGCGAGTTCTTCGATCGAGAACAGCCGATCGCCCTTTTGATCTCGTTTCCGCCCTCCCCGCAAATCGCGTTACCAGAACCGCCAACCGCCGCCACCAAAAAGTCGATCGAGGGCGAAGTGACTCCAGTCGCGATCGCCACCGGCTTAGGTTGGCTGTTGGGCGGCCCAATGGGAGCAGCAGTAGTCGGCGGTGCTAGCTATATTTTGAAGAAAAGAACAGGCTATGAAAAGCCACCTGAATCGTCAGAAGCTTATCTAAATCAAGTAACAGAAATTTGCAACGAAGCTGCTAAAAACTATCTAATTGGTTTCAGTATCGATACTTTTTTAATGCTGCAACACTACAAGGAAATCGCCGCCAAAGTTATCTGTTTTCAAGACAGCAAAGAGCCGCTAAATATGAATGTTCAACAGTACCAGTTACAGTTAGTAAATAATTTAGTGGAAAATTTAGCAGCAGAATTAGATCGAATAAAAATCAGATGATTTTAGATTACTTTCATGGCACTGTCAAATCATCAATAACAGGCTTTCCGGCCAGCTATATCCTCCGTAGGGACACTCCAAGATCCCATTAGTGTCAACTTAAGCCGAAAGCCCACTAGGGTTTTAACCCCTGCCGGACTGCCGGACTCAGGGTTTGACGTTAAGTTGACACTCCTTGGGCAATTCCGTGTCCGTACCAAACCCGAATATGCTGTAAGTCCTGTTAACTAAATTTCATAGATTTCTAACGGTAAGTTGTCTGGATCTCTAAAAAAGGTAAACCGTTTTTCGGTAATTTCGTCAAGGCGAATTTCTTCTACTTCCACTTGTTGCGATTTCAAGTAAGCAACCGATGCTTCTATATCCTCGACTGCAAAAGCTAAATGTCTCAAACCGCAAGCTTCAGGATTGTTAACTCTTTTGGGAGGATGGGGAAATGAAAACAGTTCAATCATTGCGCTGCCGTTTCCGACTTGCAAATCTAGCTTGTAAGAATTCCTCTCGCTTCGGAAAGTTTCTTTGATTGTGGAACATCCCAAGACTTCTACATAAAATTTCTTTGACTTTTCGTAATCCGAGCAAATAATCGCCACATGATGTATTGCCTTTATTTCCATATTAAAAAAGTTAGTTAGTTGCGTTTTTTCAACAGCACAGCACGCTACTAACAATTATATTTGACTTCGAGCAAAACCTGCTAAATTCAGCACGCGCGGCGCAGCTATCCCGTAGGGAATCGCCCTATAAATTCCCCCGCCCAAATCTTAATTAGTAAAATTCCGCAAAAAAAGCACCCCACTTTGATAAAATGAGAGTTTTGCAGTCACTCACCCATTTGCATCTCAGGAGACAAGCACCATGGCCCGTATGTATTACAACGAAGACGCCAACCTAGACCTCTTAGCCAACAAAACGGTTGCTATCATCGGCTACGGTTCCCAAGGACACGCCCACGCCCTCAACCTCAAAGACAGCGGCATGAATGTCATTGTCGGTTTGTATCCCGGTAGCAAATCTGCCGCCAAAGCAACCGATGCAGGTTTAACTGTTCACCCGGTAGACAAAGCAGCCGCCGCCGCTGACTTCATCATGATTTTATTGCCCGATGAAGTTCAAAAAACTATTTACAAAGAACAAATCGAACCTAACCTTTCAGCAGGAAATGTTTTAGCATTTGCTCACGGTTTTAACATTCACTTCGGCCAAGTTGTCCCTCCAGCCGACGTAGACGTAGTAATGGTAGCCCCCAAAGGCCCCGGACACTTGGTGCGCCGGACTTACGAACAAGGCGAAGGTGTTCCGAGTTTGTTTGCAGTATATCAGGATGCTTCGGGCCAAGCGCGCGATCGGGCAATGGCCTATGCTAAAGGTATCGGCGGCACCAGAGCCGGCATCCTCGAAACCACTTTCCGCGAAGAAACAGAAACCGACCTTTTTGGCGAACAAGTAGTTTTGTGCGGCGGTTTGAGCGCCTTAATTAAAGCTGGATTTGAAACCTTAGTTAACGCTGGATATCAACCAGAATTAGCTTATTTTGAATGTTTGCACGAAGTTAAACTTATCGTTGACTTAGTAGTAGAAGGAGGCCTCGCCAAAATGCGCGACAGCATCTCCAATACCGCAGAATACGGCGACTTAACTCGCGGCCCCCGCATCGTCACCGATGACACCCGCGCCGAAATGCGTAAAATTCTTAGCGAAATTCAATCCGGCCAATTTGCGCGCGAATTCGTTCTGGAAAACCAAGCCGGCAAACCGGGCTTTACTTCGATGCGCCGTCAGGAAGCAGAACATCCGATTGAAGAAGTTGGTAAAGATTTGCGCGCTATGTTTAGCTGGTTGAAAAAGCAAGCATAATCGATTTTGGATTTTAGATTTTAGATTTTAGATTTTTCGTTTTATCTAAGATCTAAAATCGCTAATCTAATAGTAATTGTCAAAAGTAGTCCTAGGGTGTGTCGCCACGAAAAATCCCTAAATAAGACAGAGAATCTCACAGCGACGCACCTGACAAGCAGCAGAAATAAACCCAACACCACTGAACAGACAAAAATCGGTCAATTGGTTCTTTCTTTGTCTTCCAACTTCCATCGGATTTCTGTCAACTGTCAACCCTTCTCTAAGCAAACTGTCAACTGTCAACCGTCAACTGTCAACCGTCAACCGTCAACTGTCAAAACTATCGACTAGGGTTTTTTTGCAAGTCCTCAATCTCCTTATCCCTTTCCTTGTTTACCTCTTTTGGCTTCACCCATGAAGGCCACAAACTGACGAAGAACTTTCTACTTGCTAAGCTGGTATCTCTTACAGGTTTGGGGAGAAAAGTTAAACTGTCACCGTAAAGGGTAAACATTGCTACAAACAGCAGCACTAGCGGGATAATATTTTTTTTAGGCATGGCAGTTTCAGAGTTAAGTTTGTAAAAGTCCTTGTTTATATTTTGCCCTGGCGCGAACCAAAAATATCAGCGCTAAAGAAAAGAAATCCCAGGCATAAGCGGACGCAGCATGAAAAAGACAAGACTGCTAATTCGCAATATTATTCGACAAGGCTGACTACCAACTCACAATCTAAGTTCAAATGTACGGACTCGTGACACCTCAGAAACCCGGTTTCTTCGTAACTTTCTCGTTACTAAATGGGAAAACTCGTAGAAACCGGGTTTCTCGCCTATGCGTGGACAATCAAACTGTCCGAAGTATTTATGACTAATGGCTGCTGACTAATAACGTTCGCGAGTTCTTAAGGATCGCAAATTAAATAACTTACAATTTTCATTGTTATTGTGGGATGGGCGTCCCGCCCGTCCAGAAAGAACGGGCGGGACGCCCATCCCACAAATATGTGTAAATTATTTAATTCTCATTCCTAAGTTCGCACTAATAACTACTGTCAACTGTCAACTGTCAACTGTCAACTGTCAACTCACTACTTATTCCCTTGAATAAAATTTTGCACGACTGCATTAGTCTCAGGGGAAATTTCTGTTACCAGGCGCACTGGAATTGCATTGGTAGAAGCAAACTGCGCGTATTCGGGCGTTAGAAAAATAGCATATTTGTCAGCTTCTGCCGTTAGTTGAGCGGCAGTGGCCAGACTTATCGCTTTAATATAATTGCGTATGCTCACAGCTTGCTCGCCGACAACTTCATCGCCAGAAATTACTGTACTCGGTCTGCTAGCTTGGTCTAAGGTTGTACTCGGATCTTTGACGCTTAAGTGGGTTCCTCCTACAAAGCCGACTAGCCATTTGGGGGCGGTAATCTTTTGGAATCCGGCAATTTGTTCGACTAAGGCGGGTGTGGTTTTGTCGGCTGAAGATGCTACTATTAATGTAGGGATTTGAATGGCACTTAAACCCGTTTCTCCAAATAGTAATGATGTGGTGGGATTCATAACGATCGCCCTTTTTATCCTCACATCCCGCAATTGATACCGTTCTGCGGGCAATCGGGCCGCCGCGCACTGAATGCCTTCGCCCAAGCTAAACCCGATTAAATCCCCCTGACAGCGCTGTTTGAGCCCGGTCAATTGCAGTTCGGCACCGGCTACGGACAAGGCTGTGGCGCCGCCGAAGGAATAGCCCACGATCATCGATCGCTCGATCGCAATTTTTCCCTGCAAGTTATCATCAGTTTGGTTCAATTTTGCCAGTTCGTCGAGCACAAAACTGATATCTTTAGGACGGTCTAAAAACTCTCCAGAAGCGAGCAACTGAGACTTACCCGCGATCGCAGCCTTGGTATTTGTTTCGTTGCTTCCCGGATGTTCTACAGCAGCTACCACGTAGCCGTAGGACGCCAAATGCTCGGCTAAATAACGCAAATCCGTCCGCACCGAACCCAAACCGTGAGAAAACACGATCGTCGGTTTGTCCGCCGTCGCTGCTCTCGACCAATAGACATCAACAGGAATACGCCGATTGCGGGCGCTATCGTTCAAATCTAGCTTGAGAACCCGCACCGAATTCGGGCCGGGTTGGGTTGGGTCGAAAGGCGGGTTAAAGGCGGGTTTAGTGGCTGTTAATTGAGGTGCGATCGCGGCCATAAACCTCTGAGTTTGCCAAAAACCCGAGTTTAAATTGCTTAAAACTGCGAAAGCTCGATCGAGATCCACGACTACCCGCGCACTCGGATAAGATTCAATGAAACTCAATACCGATAAGCCTTCCGGCGCATTCGCCCCCAGCACCAAAGCCGCTCGCAGCGCTTCGACACCGGCACCGTCGCGCCTGGGAATGACTGTAGTCAAATCCGTCAAAATCGCAGTCCCGATGCGCGTATTTAGCAAGTTGCTCAAACCAACTACATTGAGAGGGATTTTCGCTTGAAGTGCTCCCAAAATTTGACTGCGCTGTGCGTCAGACAGCAGATTGGCGTATGCTTGCAGTCTGGGCGGGACTTTTCCGGTTTTTGCGAGCTCGCGCAAATCCGCCACCGAGATTGAGGATTCTAAAGGGCCTTTGCGGACAACAACTGTTTCTGTAGCTTTTGCAGGGGATATCATAGCGCCGAAAGTGCCGATCGCGATCGCGCCACAAACACTCGCGACTGAGGAAAACCATCTTAAATTTGGTCGGATGCTCATTTTTACCTGGTTCAACTAGAGGGATATTACTATATTCTTAAAATTGTCCCAGATACAGAGAAATTCTGTTCAAGTGTTGATAAATTGTCTGGGAATGCGATCGACAAAACCTCTCGGTATGTTTAAATGTCGATCGTCGCGATCCTATTAAGTATAATTGCCAATCAAACATGGCCATTTAGCTTAATGCACTACGCGAAATTGCGGTTGACATCATATTTTGTGTTTACTACGATAGTAAATAAAACCCTGCGATATCCCTGACCTTTGCATCAGAATGATCATTTTTCGAGTGCAGTGCGATCGTCCTCTGGCATTATATCGTTTCCGTCAGTCTTGAAAAAAATCAATTTACCTCAGCTATCAGGAGGATTTCAATGAATACACTGACACTTCCAGGCTACAAAATCACCACCTCAATCTCCGACGGGTTCAATACCAGCGTTTACCGGGGAATTAGACAGTCAGACGAACAACCAGTCATCATCAAAATCCTCAAGGCAGAATTTCCCACCCTCGAACAAATTACCCGCTTAAAAAACGAATATAAAATTACTCAGCATTTACACGCAGACAGCATCGTCACATATTACAGCCTCGAAACGTATCAAAACCGTCTCGCCCTGATTTCAGAAGATTTTGGAGGCAACTCCCTGGGTCAAATCATCTCAAAAAAGCTTGACTTAACAGCATTTTTAAACATTGGCATTCAGCTAGCATCAGCACTCAACTCGCTGCATCAAAACGGCATCATCCACAAAGACATCAAACCCTCCAACATTATCATCAACCTGGAAACAGGAATAGTTAAAATCACCGACTTCAGCATCGCTTCCCGGCTGAGCAAAGAAACTCCCCAAATTAACAGCGCTAACTTAGTTGAAGGTACAGTCGCCTATATGTCTCCCGAACAAACTGGGAGAATGAACCGCACCTTAGATTATCGCAGCGATTTCTATTCCCTAGGTGTCACATTTTACGAAATGCTGACAGGCAAATTGCCGTTTAAAAGCAACGATATTTTGGAACTCGTACACTGTCATATTGCCAAACATCCCGCGCCACCTTCTGAATGCAGGAGGAATTTAGAAAATAGCGATCTGGTTCCGCAAGTTGTTTCGGATATTGTGATGAAGCTTTTGGGAAAAAATGCCGAAGATAGATATCAAACAGCAGAGGGGATTAAGGCAGATTTAGAAAACTGTTTGAATTCTTGGCAGACAACTGGGGAAGTTGCTTATTTTGTACCCGGACAGTTGGATCGATCGGGACAATTGTCAATCCCTCAAAAACTCTACGGGCGAGAACTTGAAGTCGATAGTTTACTTGCTGCTTTTGAAAGGGTAGGGACACGGCAGTGCCGTGTCCCTACAGGTGATAGGGATTTACTCCCAGGGCGCAGCGAAATAGTCCTAGTTTCCGGTTATTCTGGGATTGGTAAAACCGCCATTGTCAATGAAGTTCACAAGCCAATTGTGCGACAGCGCGGCTATTTTATTAACGGCAAATTTGACCAATTTAAGCGCAACATTCCCTATGCAGCTTTGATTCAAGCTTTCGGGTCCTTAATCGGGCAGTTGCTGACTGAAAGCAGCGAAAATTTGCAAGCTTGGCGAGAAAAGTTAGCGGCGGCTTTGGGTACAAACGGTGCTGTGATTGTTGATGTAATTCCCGAGATTGAGCTAATTATTGGGAAACAGCCGGAAGTGCCACAACTGGGGGCTGCGGAATCTCAAAATCGGTTTAATCGAGTCTTTCAAGAGTTTATCGGCGTCTTTACTCGCGCAGAACATCCGCTGGTTATCTTTTTAGATGATTTGCAGTGGGCTGATTCGGCTTCGCTGAATTTAATGCAGTTGTTGCTTGGCAATTCGGAAAGTAAATACCTGCTGTTGATTGGTGCTTATCGGGATAATGAAGTTCATCCGACTCATCCGCTCGTACAGGCGATCGAGCAAATTGCCAAAACTGGTACTCCAGTCAATAATATTGTATTGCAACCGCTGGATTTCGGCAATGTTTGCGAATTAATTGCCGATACTATCACGGCTAACGACAAGGTGAGATTGCTGGCTGAGTTGATTTTCCACAAAACGGGCGGTAATCCTTTCTTCATCACGCAGCTTTTGCAAGCGCTGTATCAAGAAAATCTGTTACACTTTGAGTTGAGCAGCGGTAGTTGGCAGTGGGATTTAGCGCAGATTCAGGCGATCGGCATTACCGACAAAAGTGTCGTGGAATTGGTAGCCAGCCGCATCGAAAAACTTCCGGAAACTACGCAGCGAGTCTTAAAATTGGCGGCTTGTATTGGCGACACATTTACCCTCGATGTTTTGTCAATTGTCAACGAACAATCCCAGGCGCAAGCAGCTAGCGAACTCTGGGCGGCGCTGCAAACTGGATTGGTTCTCCCGTTGAGTAATGCTTACAAAATTCCCCTGGTTGGAGGCTGGGGACTGGATAATTTGCGATCGATTATTCCCGCTTCTCAATCCAAAATTGCCTACAAATTTCTGCACGACAGAGTGCAGCAAGCAGCTTATTCTCTGATTCCAGACGCCCAAAAGCAAGCAACGCACCTAAAAATCGGTCAATTGCTGCTCAAAAATACTCCCGTCGCTGAGATTGACGATAATGTGTTTGATATTGTCAACCAACTGAATGTTGGGGTTGAATTTCTCACAGAAAAAACCGAAAAAGATGAATTGGCAAAACTGAATCTGATCGCCGGGAAAAAAGCTAAAGCATCTAATGCTTACGAAGCTGCTGTCAGGTATTTGAATGTCGGCTTGGAACTCATTAACTCCTCCCAGTCCCCCGTTAGTATGCAGTCAAGTTGGGATACTGATTATGACTTGACGCTGAATCTGCACGTAGAAGCAGCGGAGGCAGAGTATCTGAATACTAACTTTGGGCGATCGCAAGAATTAGCGGATCTTGTTTTACAACAAGCTGTTAGCGTACTAGACAAAATTAAAGTCTACGAAATCCAAATCCAGTCTTATATGTCTCAAAACCAATTTAGTCAGGCTGTAGATTATGGGCTAAAAGCTGTGGAAATATTGGGGTTGTCCCTCTCTGAAATCCCCCCAGAGAATCTCGCTGGAATTAAGTTGCCTCAAATTGAGGAACTAGAAAAAGTACCTGTAATGACTGATGACTATCAGTTGGCGGCAATGCGGATACTCTCGGTGCTTCTTTCTCCGGCTTTTGGTGCAAAACCAGAACTCTTGCCACAGATCATCTTCACAATGGTCGATTTTGGTATGGAAAGCGGTTATTCAGCACTTGGGGCGATCGCCTATACTTGGTATGGTTTGCTGCTAAGTGCGGTATTGGGAGAGCTAAACGCTGGATATCATTCTGGACAACTAGGTTTGAAACTGTTAGACAAATTCAATGCTAAACAACTTAAATCCAAAATTTACAATATGTTTAACACTTTTGTTAGACATTGGAAAGAACACGCCAGGGAAACTATTGTATCCTTAATGGAAGGGATTCAATCTGGCTTAGAAACAGGAGATTTAGAGTTTGGCAGTTATTGTGCCATGAACTACTGCAATCACCTATTTTTGATTGGCGAGCCACTAGAAAATGTTGCACAAAAGCAAGGGCAATATATAAATTTAACACTGAACCTAAAGCAGGATTTTCCTAGTGTATTTATCAGAACTTGGTCACAAATGGTTTTGAATCTAATGGGGCGTTCGACCAATAAAAGTCAATTGATCGGGGATGAATTTAACGAAATAGAAATGTTGCCAAATTTGAAAGTTAATTGGTCTTTTTTTAATTTTTACTTTGCGAAAACACTTCTGCATTACTTGTTTAAAGAATACGATATGGCAGTTGCTAACGCATCTTTGGCGGTAGAATACGCAGGTGGGATGGTTGGCTACATGATGGTCGGCACAAACAATTTTTACTATTCCCTGGCACTCCTGGCTGTGTATCCAACTGCGGATAGTGCAGCACAAGAAAAATACTTGATGCAAGTAGCAGCCAATCAGGAACAAATGCAGACATGGGCGCACCACGCCCCGATGAACTACCAGCACAAGTACGATTTAGTAGAGGCTGAAAAAGCGAGAGTTTTCGGTAAAAATTGGGAAGCAGCAGATTATTATGACAAAGCTATTCAAGGAGCCAAAGAGCAAGGATACATCCAAGAAGAAGCACTCGCTAACGAACTTGCGGCCGAGTTTTATTTCTCTCGCAACAAAGACAAAATTGCTCAAGTATATCTCACAGAATCATACTACGGTTACATCCACTGGGGAGCGATCGCCAAAGTCAAAGATTTAGAAGCCCGATATCCCCAATTAGTCGCCCAAACCCTCAACCGAGAAACTAAAACCCGCGATTTAACTGTCACCGCCACGACAACAACCACCAGCAGCGATTTCAGTAAATCCTTAGATATCGGCACATTCATCAAAGCATCTCAAGCAATTACCAGCGAAATTGTCCTGGATAAATTGCTCGCCAGTTTGATCGAGATTTTGTTAGAAAATGCCGCCGCTCAAAAAGCTGTGCTGATGCTCTACAAAGATGATAGTCTTTTGATCCAAGCAGCTTGTACGTCAGAGCAAAATCAAGCCGTTGTCTTGCAATCCCTTCCCGTTGAAATTAGTCAAGATTTGCCAGTTTCTATTGTTAACTATGTTGCTCGAACTCAAAAAGACTTGGTTTTAAACAATGCAGCTTCAGATGGCTTGTTTACTACCGATCCGTATATTGTCAGCAGTCAGCCTAAGTCAATTCTTTGCAATCCCGTCATCTATCAGGGCCAATTCACAGGGATTCTGTACCTGGAAAATAACTTAGCAGTGGGTGCTTTTTCTCCCGAAAGATTGCAAGTTTTAAAAGTTTTGACTTCTCAAGTTGCGATCGCCCTAGAAAATGCTAAACTCTACGCAAAAGCACAACAAAAGTCGCAGCAACTAGAACAATCTTTGCACAAGTTGCAGCAAACCCAAGCTCAACTGGTGCAAACGGAAAAAATCTCAAGTTTGGGGCAGTTGGTAGCAGGAGTTGCTCACGAAGTCAATAACCCCGTTGGCTTTATTTCCGGCAATCTCCACCACGCTAATGATTATGTACGAGATTTGATTTGCATTGTCAATCTTTACCAGCAGCACTACCCACAGCCGGTACAGGAAATTGCAGAAGCAGCAGAAGATATGGAACTCGATTATCTGATGGAAGATTTGCCTAAAATGCTGGGTTCTATGCAGTTAGGAACCGATCGCATTCGTGATATCATGCAATCATTACGCAACTTCTCGCGCGTTGACGGTAATGAAAAAAAACCGGCCGACATTCATGCAGGTATCGAGAGTACGTTGATGATTTTACAGCACCGCTTGAAAGCTAATGCGGAACGTCCGTCAATTCAAGTGATTAAGGAATACGGCGACTTACCTGCGGTTGAGTGCTACAGCGGACAACTCAATCAGGTGTTTATGAATTTGCTCTCAAATGCGATCGATGCTTTGGATGAGTCGAATGCTTCACGTACTTACGCTGACATTGATAAGCATCCTAATATTATCACAGTTTGCACCGAAGTCAAGGATGTGAAGGAAGAAGGAATAAGGAAGAAGGAAGAAGGAAGAGGGAATAAGGAAGAAGAAAGAGAGAATAAGGAAGAAGTAAGAGGGGGGAAAAGTGAGAGTTTTGCGGTGATTCGGATTAAGGATAATGGGCCTGGGATGCCTGAATCAACGCGGTGTAAACTGTTCGATCCGTTTTTTACCACTAAGCCGGAGGGGAAAGGTACGGGATTGGGATTGTCGATTAGCTATCAAATTGTAGTCGAAAAACACGGCGGTGCGATCGAGTGTATTTCGGAACCGGGAAAAGGTGCGGAGTTTGTGATAGCAATTCCCTTAAATTAGAGAAGGATTAGAGAAGAAAACTGGGCGAATATAATTCGCGTCTATACAGACACTCACGCGCCTCCGCGGGTTGAAAAAAAACCGGCGAATATAATTCGTGTCTATACAGACACTCACGCGCCTCCGTGGGTTGAAGAAAACCCGGCGAATATGATTCGTGTCTATACAGACAACCGGGCGAATAGGATTCGCGTCTATACAGACACTCACGCGCCTGCGCGGGTTGAAAACGGGGAAATTAAAATTACCTTATTCTCTTCAACCTGCGGAGGCAGGTTTTGTTCGTATAGGCGCGAATTCTATTCGCCGTCTATCTGCATCTACAAACCTATTTAAAATCTAAAACCGGGAAAGGTTTCGCCGCTTCTATCTGCGCCGCTAATGCAATTAAAGTTGCTTCCGCCGCCGGCCGCCCGATAATTTGAATTCCCACCGGCAAACCGTTATCATCTAAGATGGCCGGAAGTGCGATCGCAGGTAAACCACTCGCATTAAATGGCGGACAAGGAGCAACCCAATTAATAATCCGCTGCAAAGTTTCCTCACAACTCAAATGGGCCCACTCCCCGATGCCAATTGGCGAGTGCATATAAGTCGGCAAAACTAACACATCAAAATTCTCAAAGAATCCCACAATCCGCCGTGAAATCACCTGCATTTGATTCACCGCCCGCAAATATTCCCCAGCCGCAACAGTCCTTTCCAACAACCAGCGATTCATCGGTTCCAAAACCTTGCCTGGAATGCCACTTGCTGCCGCCCCAGACTGCCAAATTACTGTAAACGGTTCGATTAAACCTGTAAAATCCGGGCATCCCGGTTCGACATCGTGACCCAAATCTGTCAGTAATTTTACGGTTTCGAGTACGGCTTGCTGACACACAGGCGCTGCCTCACCCACGGGAGCAATACTGGTAGAAAAAGCAATTCGCAGTTTGCCCAACTTTTCGCCGGAAGCCTCTAAAAACGTGGGATTTGGGTCTGGTAGCCAGTACGGATCGCCTGTGGTGTAGCCTGACATCACATCCAACAGGGCGGCGGCGTCAGCGACGGTGCGGGCGAGAGGGCCGTTGGCAGAAATTCCGCTCAGGTAATCTCCGACTGGCGCCCAGGAAACTCGCCCGCGCGAGGGTTTTATGCCCACTAAACCGCAGGCGGAAGCTGGGCCTCGGATCGAACCGCCGCCGTCTGAACCTTGGGCGATCGCGCATAAACCCGCCGCTACGGCCGCCGCTGAGCCGCCGCTGGAACCTCCGGGCGTGTAGTCTAAATTCCAGGGATTGCGCGCGGGCCGGAAACCTGGGGGTTCGCTGTAAGGCAATGAGCCTATTTGAGAGGTTGCTGTTTTGCCCAGAATGTTAAATCCGGCTGCTTCGATCCGCCAGACTACTGACTCGTTGTAGGGAGATATGTTACTGTGCAAAGCCTGAACTCCGTAAGTACACGGAATGCCGGTAACTGGTGTCAAGTCTTTGATGCCGATCGGCACTCCGAAAAACGGCGGCAATTCCTCTGACTTGTTTAAGCCTGCTAGGTGTTCGGTTTGCGCTGTCGCCAGCTCGATCGCCCGATCGGCTGTTACTGTAAAATAACTACCAAGTTGATGGTTTAATCGATCGATCCGTTCCAAGTACACATTGGCAATTTCTAGGGGCGAAATTTCCCGAGCGCGGATCGACTTCGCCAAATCCAGGGCTGAACTAAAAGCCCGATCGACAGAATTCATAGGTGTAAGTCCTGAATGGTTCGGCAAAGTATATATTTATAGCTGGTAAAAGTATAGTCATCTATTACATGACACGGGAGGCATTGAGTCCCTCCCCTTTCGCTTTCACTTCGAGCGGATTAACCCGCCTCGGCTGA
>RDXX01000111.1 GCA_004292955.1 Oscillatoriales cyanobacterium
CAGGAATGGGAATATCATCAAATTTCAAGTAATGTATTAATAATTTAATAGAATGCTTGAGCATTTCCTCACATTTAGAATAACAAAGAGTCTTGCGATTTAGTCTAGCTGGCGGAATGCCTTAGTCTTGTATTTTCCCCTTCTACTCGTGTCATATAAGTCTTGCTAATAATCTGAGATCCATCAGGGATAAACATGGGATATACAGACCATCCATCAGTTACATAAAAGTAGCATTTCTATTCACTTACTTTGTCCCATAATGGTTCAAATGTCTTAGCGCTACGATCCCCTAATACCCATCCTAAAATCCCTGGCTTAAAGTGGTCAACCGCTGTCCACAGCCAGATCTTGTCTGTTTTTTTTTCACATAAGTTTGTAATTCATCGAGCTCACCAACTTCTGGAATCACTTCAGGGTCATAAACATCTGGTAACAGTTTGCCGACTTGTTTAATCCAATTCATTACTGTGGTATGATGAACTCCCTTAACTCCTTCTATCGCCCGTAAACCCATGCCATTGACATACATTTTCAGGCAATCACGTTTGATGGTCTCGCGCTTGATCTCGCTGGGGTTCATACTCACTGATGAATTGGCGACCGCATTGGACACAAATGTGGTTCTGTTTTCCTTTTTTTTCCCGTTTTTACGGATATGGGTTGATTTACATTCGCTTGCTTTGCATAAATTATTCCTCCTATTCATACTATAACTCAGCAACGCCAATTAAATTTAGGTTTCCAGTTACTTTTACTGTTTCAACGCTTTCCGAGTCCATCACGCTCGGCCTTGATGCGGTACGCTCAACAACCTGCTATTACTTGCCCTTTACTGTCATACTGTCATCAAGTTTGCACTCTTTCCGTTGTTTCCAGGGGCGGGAATTTCACGCCAACTAGGATGTTTCAACACGTAGATGGTTGTTCTTACTCACTTCTCGATCGTAATACAATATTTTAATAGAAATAGCAAAGAAAGAACATGGGGACTGAAGTCCCCCGAGCCGCTTCCCTAGGAAGGACTAAAGTCACGCTTGTTTCCCGCATCCCGTATTGATTTTTATGAAAGTAGGTTAAATTTCGGACTTCTGTGCTTGCGCTTCCGGGACTGCAACTTCTGCATCCGGCAGATTGACAGCAACTTCTGCGGATTCTGCAAGAGATTCTACAGTTTCTAATGCCTCGGGAGTGCGCTTAGAAAATCCCCAGACAAACATTAAGGCGATAGAAGAAACTACCAGCCACTGGGGAGGTACTAAACTCTCATTAATTACTTTCACCAGCAATCGCATTCCCACGAAACCGACTGTAATGTAGCCAGCATCTTCAAGGTGTACGAACTCATCGAGCCAGCGGATGAACAAGCCTGCCATAAATCGCAGGGTTATGATGCCAATTGTCGCGCCAGTCAACACCAGCCAAGTTTGGTCAGAAATCGCGATCGCAGTTGTAACGCTATCCAAAGAAAAAGCTAAATCCGTCAGAGCAATTACTGGAATTGCTTTCCACAGAGACGCAAATCTGGGGCCGTGATGTTCTCCATCAGAGTCAGCCTCTGACGCAAAGTGCTGGAAAACTAGCCACAGCAGATACAGGGCTCCCAGCAGTTCAAACTGCCAGAACTGGATCACCCAAGTCGCCGTTAAAATTAGTGCTATTCGCAGTACAAAAGCAATTATCAAACCGATGTTGAGAGCTTGTTGCTGTAGCTTGGGTTCTTCTAAACCTTTGGAAATAGATGCCAGGGCGATCGCGTTGTCAGCCGAAAGCACCGCCTCCAAAGCTACCAAAACCAACAATAATAAAAAGGTGTCAACTCCCAAATTGGGTGAAGCCTCGAGAAATTGATCTAGCATTAATTATTTTGTACACCTAACGATTTGCAAGGGTCGAGCTGCTATACAAATCCTAGACAAGTCTAGACATTTGCTTCTTACTTCATCGGGAGCATGGGAGCGGTTATCCCTCGGTAAGCTTTCACGTTTTAGCCAAGCGCGATAAATTAATTGCTGCGTTCAAATCTCTGTCCATCGAATGACCGCAACTTCCACAGTTGTAAGTCCTTTCTGCCCGTGGCATATCTTGAATATGTCCGCAGTTTGAACAAGTCTTGCTCGAAGGAAACCAGCGGTCAGCAATGATTATTTCACAGCCAAACTTTTTAGCTTTGTATTCCAGTTGACGTTTGAATTCATAGAATCTACAATCAGCGATGACTTGAGCTAGTTTGTGATTGGCTAGCATCCCCGAAACATTTAAATCTTCTACTACTATCGTTGCGTGGTTTTTGCCTAAGTAAGTAGTGATTTGATGAAGAGTATTTTTTCTGAGGTTTGCTATTTTTGCATGATGCTTCGCTAGTTTTTGTTTAGCCTTAAATCTATTGCTAGAGCCTTTCGTCTTTCTCGATAACTCCTTTGACAGCCTACGCAACTTATTGAGATGCGTTTTGTAATGCTTTGGGTTAGGAAAAACAACACCCGTTGAAAGTGTTGCTAACTCTTTAACTCCCAAGTCAACACCCACCGCATCGTGTTGCTTTACAGTTGGTTCATGCTCCTGTTCGTAAGCAAAAGCAATAAACCAACTGTCGGCAGTTCGAGATATTGTAATTGACTTGCAGGTGGTGTGAGGCAATCCGACCTGGGTTTTTACCCAACCGATGGTTGGTAGGTTTATGGACGTACCATCTACCGGGATTGGTTTGCCACCTGCATCTATCGTGAAGGAATCATGATGACCCTTCTTCTTAAATTTGGGATATTCACCTTTTTTAGAGAAGAACCGAGTGAAAGCATCCCCTAGATTGTCAAAAGCATATTGAGTGATCTTCTGGCAAATTCCCGCTTCTTTAATCCATGTAAACTCAGGTTTTACATGATTGTTAAAGAATTTCTTGAGCAGGTATTTGTTGGGCTTCAATCCATCTTTGTAAAGATTACTCCAAGTAGCCAATCCCCAGTTATAAGTAAACCTCGCTATTCCAGCGTGCTTGCTCATGACTGTTGCCTGAATCTTGTTTAGTTTTAACTTTGTTTTGATGGATAAAAGCATTGTTCGACCTCAACACGCTAATTTCACCGATCGCCCGACAGGGTGGGTTTGGCTGGTAACTTCCCCGAAACATCCCAGCGCAAGCGAGTGTCTTTACTGACAATCCAAGGTTTTTTGGGAATCGCGCAGGGTCCACCTTGTCTATTTAATCGCTAGCTAGGTACTAGCTCAGCGCAAATCACTGGCTCTGTCTAAAATGAGTGTCACGTTTACTGATCGTAACCTAGTCCGGCAACTTTGTCGCGGCCGATCGCTCCCAAGGCAGTTCGGAAACGGCCAATTTAGGGGGTTTTAACGAATTTAGCGGATTTATAGCGATCGAACTCAATCCGAGAACGAGAAGTCAAGCATAAAGATTTTCCCCATCTCCGCCTCTCCCCCTCTCCGCCTCTCCCCCTCTCCCACTCCTCCCCAACGGCACCGAATTACTTGTCGATTTGTAACAAAAGATTCCCAAAAGCGCCAATTTGTCTCAAATTGATGAAAGCTCGTGCCCGTAAAATGGAGTTTTCCTCATATGTCTTTAACAGATACCCAAGTCTACGTAGCGCTCGTAATTGCTTTGATTCCCGGAATCTTGGCTTTCCGGCTGTCAACAGAACTGTACAAGTAGTTTCGAGACACCAGTAGCGAACCGCACCGTCGCCTGTCCTCCTTAGTTAAATCTCGAAATTACAGACAATTGCTGTCATCGTGCAGTAGATTGTTTGTGGTCACGAAGACGAGACTGCAAGGGCAGGCATTTTTATTGGGAAATTCCGTCCTCAGCCGTCACCCAGTCTCAAAAATTTGGGCTGCGAGCACCCTGACAAACAGGGGCGGGTGTGCGTTAAACTCAGAATTTTCTGTGGTCAGCTCTAAAAAGTCAGTCTCAGGTATTTGAAAAAAAAATTATGCAAGCGATTCAACCTACCGTTACCCCACTACGTCCTGTAAAAACTCCCCCTCGGGTTACTCCTCGTCGCAGCAGCAGCAGCCAGCGTTCCTACCCTCATCAAACGCTCGCCGCCGAAACAGGAGTCAAGTTAGCAGTTAATGTAGTTCTGTCAGTGTGTGCGACTTCTGCTTTGATTCAGCTTTGGCCCCACTACCGGGGAGTCCAAGAAAAGTTGCACGAAATCCAAGCTGAAGTGAATCTTACTCAAGCGCGAGTCGATAAGTCGCGATCGGACTTTAACCGCTATTTTGACCCCAGTCAGGCTAAAACTGTGATGCAAGAGCAAAGCAATCGAGCCGATCCTCAGCAACGTCCGGTGATTTTGCAGGAACCCGAAGCACCCGATTCTGAGGAATCTACGCTGCAACCTTAAATTGTCAGACAGCAACCTTAATCTGAAGATTGTTGTAGGATGTGCACCGCGCAGACAGAAGAGTGGACGAAGGGAATTCGCGCCTATACAAACAAAACCCCAGGAATGCGGGTTCAAGAAACAAGAGGGGGCGAATGGAATTCGCGCCTGTACAAACAAAACCCGCAGGAGTGCGGGTTGAAGAAAGGGTGGTTGAAATTACTTTATTGTCTTCCGTCGGCAGAGGCGGACATTGTTTGTCTGGGCGCGGTTTCAACCGCCGTCTTTGCGATCGCGGTTTTCTCTTTTAGTAGTTGCAGTGCAGCTTGATATTGTAAGTCGTCTTCAGTGCCAATTCGATCGCGCGCAATCGGTTCTAGCGGCACTGCGCGATCGGGCGAAATCCCCAATTTGTTAATATCCGTGTGGTTCGGTGTCTCGTACTTAGCAACAGTTACAGCCAACCCGGAACCGTCGGACAAATCAAACAGCGACTGAATCAGTCCTTTCCCGAAAGTCTTTTCGCCCACCAGTTGAGCTCTGCCGTTATCTTGCAGCGCACCCGCCAAAATTTCGCTAGCACTGGCCGTTCCCTTGTTCACCAAAACAATCAGCGGATCGCCAGTTAAGGCTTGTCCAGAAGCCTCAAAACTGCCGAGAATGCCTTGTCTGTTGACTGTGTAGACGATCGTCCCAGAATCGATCCACAGGCGCGCAATTTCAATCCCCGCTTGCAACAGCCCGCCCGGGTTGTTCCGCAAATCGAGAATGTAGGAGGCAGCGCCTTGTTTTTCCAAACGATCGATCGCATGGGCGACTTCTTCGGTGGCGTTAGCGCTGAATTGACTCAGGCGAATGTAGCCCAGCGGTAAATTGTCCGGCCCGGACTGCAATTCGGCATAAACCGGATTGAGAGCAATGCGATCGCGCACCAGCTCAATGTCTTCAGGAACCTCCCTTCCTTCGCGTCCCAAGGTCAAAGTAACAGGAGTGCCGATGCGGCCCCGCATTCGAGTTGCTGCTTCGTCCAGGCTCAATTCTGAGGTAGGAGTGCCGTCAATTTTCAAAATGCGATCGAGCGGTTGAATGCCGGCTTTATCCGCCGGCGAGCCCGCCAAAGGAGCCACCACTGTCAGAGTATTTGTCTCGGGGTCGATCGCAATTTGTAGCCCAACTCCCGTCAATTCTCCCGAAGTGTTGACCTGCAAACTGCGGTACTGTTCCGGTTTGAGCAGTCGAGTAAAAGGGTCGTCAAGATTTGCCAGCATCCCTTGAATCGCCGTGTAAGTCTGCTGTCTGTCGTTGAGCGGTTCCTTGACGGCTTTTTCGCGAATCGACCACCAGTTTTTCGAGTTGAAGGTGTCATCCACATAGGAACGATTGACAATGCGCCAAGCTTCGCTCAACAACTGCTGTTCTGGAGTTAGCGCCGCCGCCGGAAGAGCCCATGCGCCTAGAACCAGGACGACTTGGAGGAAGAAGATAATTGCTGTCTGGAAAACTCGTCTCTGCATGATTTTTTTGTCTCAAAGATAGGCAAGTATGGCATTTCCTGTATTTTAAGTTTGTAAGCTTTTAAGCTTTTGTGCAGTCAACTGTCCCGGAGACATTCAGGATTCATCATTGCCCAGCCGCGAACAAAAAATTAGTTAATTGTAACATTTAATCGCAAAATTAGTGAAGTTTTATCATGAATATTAAATTTTACCTCCCAGCCACCCTCTGGCGGACTCGGACTTTGCTCCTGGGCTGGGTTCTTGGCTGTATGCGAGCTTGGGGCGGATGTTGAGCTGGCAGAAAATGCTATTTGAGACGAAGGCAAAAGCATCGCTCCGTGAAATTTGTACAGCAATTATGTTACATTTTTTATCACAGTCTGGAATTCGATCGCGCAACGCCAGCGAGTAGGGCTCAGCTCTAGCTTGGTTTCCCAGTGCTCGCGGGCGATCGCACAAGAGATTTCCTTTCATGAGCTCCAAATTTAAAAATAGCCTCAGGCATTTGCTAGTAAAAGCCAACTGCTCGGCGCGGGGCGACAAAAAAACCTTGTGGCTGCTGAGAATGAACCTCAACCACAGCAATATTCTTTTAGGAATTCTGGCTCCATGTTTTCTAAACAAATCACCGACTCAAAAACCTTCCAGTGGTTTGATGAACGCCTGGAAATTCAGGCGATCGCAGACGACATCACTACAAAGTATGTACCTCCCCACGTCAACATCTTCTATTGCTTGGGCGGCATTACTCTAGTTTGTTTTCTAATCCAGTTTGCCACCGGCTTCGCCATGACTTTCTATTACCGTCCCACGGTAGCAGAAGCTTTTTCTTCAGTGCAATATCTGATGAATGAAGTCAACTTCGGCTGGCTGATCCGCTCCATCCACCGCTGGTCTGCCAGCATGATGGTACTGATGATGATTTTGCACACCTTCCGGGTTTACCTGACCGGCGGCTTCAAAAAGCCCCGCGAATTAACCTGGGTGACAGGAGTAATCTTGGCGGTTCTCACTGTTTCTTTCGGCGTGACCGGCTACTCTCTGCCTTGGGATCAAATCGGTTACTGGGCAGTTAAAATCGTTTCCGGCGTACCAGAAGCCATTCCCTTTGTCGGTTCTACACTGGTAGAACTGCTTCGCGGCGGTGTCAGCGTCGGTCAAGGCACTTTGACTCGTTACTACAGCTTGCACACTTTTGTGTTGCCTTGGCTGATTATCGTCTTCATGCTGGCTCACTTCTTGATGATTCGCAAGCAAGGCATTTCTGGCCCGTTGTAAATTTTGAGTTGCTGGGGCGGTATTTTTTTTGCCCCCCTGCGGAATTTTGGGTTGAAAATTCAGAATTCATCTCTCATCAGAAAATTGGGTTTGAAACCCCGTCCTTCCAGGACGGCTTTACAAATCTTTCAGTATAATTAAGGTGGTCCTTGACCCACCCGAGACGATGGATTCAGACAGCCTAACGAGCGAAGTCCAGTAAAACTGGTGGCGCAGACAAATCGGTAGACCGGGAAAAGAGGATAGGGCAATGGACAGTCCACCCCTAGAATCAACCAAAAAAATGAGAACTCCTTTTTTGGATTTCGACACACAAGAACCGCAAGGCTTGCGGGGATAGTCTGTGGAGCGAACGTAAGGCCATAAACTCGCGCCTAGGGTGGAGGCAGTTGCGATGAAGCAGAAACCTAAATCGTGAGGTTTAGGAATCACCGTCCGTTTTACGGCGGTGAGGATGTCAAGATATTTATTACGGTCAATACTTCGTGCGATCGCCCCGCTGATTCGGACTAACGAATACAGCGGAATGCCAGGCCCGGGCAAAACTAAAAGGAGAACACTCTCACTATGTCTATTATCAAAAAACCAGATTTGAGCGATCCAGAGCTACGCGCTAAGCTCGCTAAGGGCATGGGTCACAACTATTACGGCGAACCAGCTTGGCCCAATGACTTGCTCTACGTTTTCCCAATTGTGATCATGGGAACGATTTCTCTGTGCGTCGGCTTGGCTGTACTAGACCCGGCTATGATTGGCGAACCTGCCAATCCTTTTGCTACTCCGCTAGAAATTCTTCCGGAATGGTATTTGTGGCCTGTGTTCCAACTCCTGCGCGTTTTGCCTAACAAATTGTTGGGTATTGCTTGCATGGCCGGTGTTCCAGTTGGCTTGATTTTGATTCCGTTCATCGAGAATGTTAACAAGTTCCAAAATCCGTTCCGCCGCCCTGTTGCTACTACAGTCTTCCTTTTTGGAACTGCGGTAACTCTGTGGTTGGGTATTGGTGCTATTTTCCCGATCGACAAATCTTTCACGCTTGGTCTGTTCTAAGATTTAAGTTTGTTTGATTTTGACGCCCGCGGGTTTCCGATAAAGTGCTTTTGTACTGCTAGGAAACTTTCGCGGGCGTCATTTTATTTGGGATTTTAGACTTTAAACAGATCGATATAAAAAATACCAATTTTACATGAAGTTGCATAGAATAAAATATGTCATTTTCGATCTAGATGATACACTTTGTGATTATCAGAAAGCTAAAAAAAATGCAATCAGTCTTGTTAATCGAGTTCTTGAATCATCTGGCATAGATGTTAATCAATTTTGGAATAGTTATAGCTTGATAGAGCCTACCTTGTTCCGACAGTTTGTTAAGGGAATTATTTCTAGGGACGAGTATAGGTTGCGTCGCTATGCTGATGTTATACCAGGCGAACGCGAAAATCGTTTAGCGTTTTCTTCAGCACTAAATGATATTTATATGAAAGAGGCAAATCACGGAATAACATTATTTGATGATGTTATTCCATCGCTAAAAGATTTACGAAAAAAAGAAATTAATACCGCTATTCTTACAAATGGACCTTCCGACGGACAAAGGGACAAAATCAAGGCATTAAAATTAGAGGAATATATTAACAAAATCTATATTAGTGAAGAAATTGGTTTTGGCAAACCTAGCTCTAAAGTTTTTAAATTTGTTATAGATGATTTAAATATAGAACCATCACAAGTGTTAATGGTTGGTGACTCAATCGAAGACGATATCGAAGGGGCTAAGCAGCTTAAAATTAAAACAGTTTTAGTCGATCGAGAAGGAAAATATTTTGACTATAAAGGCACAAAAATTTTCGATCTATCAAGTTTGAAAGAGATGTTTGATAGCAATTTAATATGAAGCTGCCTCGAATAAAGATTCAAAAATGAAATTGTAAGAAGATAGCGAACAAATTTATTCAGGTGTGATTTGTTGCAGAACAAGATTCAGTCGTTCATGCAATTCCACAAGTGTCAGAAATACTTCTCCCTTGAGCGGTGCGACTGTTTTTTAGTTGTTGCTCGCTTGCTCTGTGCACTTTCTGCGATCGCCAGAATCAGTGTGCCATAACTCATGACCTCTCAACAGTATCTTTATTCTATAGCCTTTCAAGCTCTCATATCAGGTACTCATGGGCATGGGGCATAGGCCTCCGTGGGCATAGGGCATAAGACTAGCGGGCATACCTCACTTTTTTGAGAAAGGCTATATCTAACTTGATGTAAAATTGGTATAACTATATATCTGTTTCTTAATGTTTAGAGAAATCTTCCGGTTTTACCCAAGGGCAAACGGCATAAATATTAAGTTAACTATCGATCGATGCCGCTCGTACTAATCAATCAAAGACAATTGATTTTAAAGTTTAGCAACTTTTAGCAAAAAGTATCTTAATTATGACGAACCTAAATTTAGAAGGTGTCTTCTCATCATTTATGAACCCGGCACTGCATGAGTTTCAGACTTGGACTTTGGAAAATCCGACAGAAAGCCTCAGCAAAACGTTCCTGCCGATAATCAGTCTTATAGAAGGTTTAATTGCCAACGAACCCACCTATTTGCCAATAAAACGGCTGGCTTTCGGGGCTAATTTTTGCTGCGCGGGACAAGTCGTGATGGGAGAATTTGCAACACTGGAAGAAGCACTCACATCGCCTCAGGCGCGCGGATGGCGGCTGGGTACTTCTGTGCTTGATGCCGATCTCTCCCCCAACCAAGATGTCGGCGGTAGGAACCTTTTTCTGCTGTCTTTGTCCGATCGCGAACCAGACGGTAGCAGCAACCACGCAGCATTCCGAAGCTGTATGCAAAAGTATCTTTTCAACAGCGCCACAACCGATCGCCAAGAAGACGAAATCAGCAGGCGGTTGCTCGATCGCCTAGCATCAGATTATACCGAGATGCCGCACGGTGCGGGGGGAACATTTTTTACCGATGTCAGGCGCGGTTGGATGGGATTTTTAGTTCCATACCTGCACTACGTAATTTTTGGGATTAACCCAGATGACAAGTCTGCGATCGAACTTCTCACCGATTTACATTACATCCGCCAAAGCCCCGCGCACTACTTCGCCGTCGCGGGCAGCCTGCTGCAAAGCCTGAACCTGTTTGGACACGGGGATTTGTCGGCTTTAATCGAGCGCGCGGCGACTATCTACGAAAATTCTCCCGCCCTAGCCGACTTCGAGGTGAGCTCGGAAAACAACGGAATGACTAGGCGGGAATTGGCAAAGCTGATGACAGCAATTATGGGGATAGCGGGACTGCAAGGCCCCCTGCACCTAGGCTACACGGCTATGGGATACCGCCCTCTCCCGGCGTATAAAGGAACACAGACGGCTCAAATTAATCCGACGGAGTTTTGGGACGATCTCGATTTGGACGATCGCCAGTCGATCGAGCTTTTCCTGTTGGAATGCGGGCGCCTCTGGGCTCCCGTCAGCGCCACCCACCGAGTCGCGACAGAGCCATTTACCGCCACGGTAGGGGGCAGACAGCGCACTTTTCCCGCCGGAACCAAGGTACTGATACCGCTCAGTTTGGGGCATCTAGACGCGAGTTTCTGGGGTTCTACGGTGTACGAATTCAACGCTAAGCGCGAGAATTTGTGCCCTTATCATATGGGTTTTCATTCGGTGGGCGATCGGAGTGCGGGACGGATTTGCCCAGCTAAAGATATCGCACTGAAGATGCTGGTGGATGTCATTAGTACCGTTGGTAAAGTTCGGCGATCGTAACAGGCAAGATGCCTGTTCCACAACACATCAAATTGCTTGTGGAGTGGGCGTCCCGCCCGCCCTTAAAAAACACGCAAGATGCCTGTTCCACAACACATCAAATTGCTTGTAAAGTGGGCGTCCCGCCCGCCCTTAAAAAACACGCAAGATGCCTGTTACACAACGAACTCAAGGGGGTATATAACCAGAGACTAAATCACAATTTTTTAGAGGTTAAATAATACCATGTTAATTGAAACAAAGAAACTAAAAGACATCGCAACCTGGATGAAAGCAGAACATCCACCGGAGTTTCCAGAAGCCCTGCAAGGTATCTTCTTTATGGACGGGAATATTTTGCCAGACTATTGTCTGACGATGTACAATTCAGAATGGAATCCTGGCCAACGAACATTATTGCTGCGGATTTATGAACCAGTTGTCTGGACATTTCATTCATCAATGGCGGGACGGATGTTACTTTATGCCGTCAAATTTTCTCGCTTCAGCTACTTATTCCGCTTCTCGGATGCAACTTTGCAGCACGGGCACATCACGCCGATCGCGTTTGGATTGTCTGTACCGCCGTGGATTATGGATTTTTTGATCGATCGCGATCCGAACACTCCCAATGGGGATATCTGGGATCGCAGAAACTCGTTTTTCGGCAGAGCTCCTGAAAAAGGCTATACACTCCGCAGAGTTGTAAACAAAGATAGCAGCCCCACAGCAGCATTTCCTGATTTTCTGTCGAAAGTTGGCAGTGATTGTTTAATTATTGCTCAAGATTGAAAATATTTAGGACAACTTAGGTACGTAGTTGCGCTTCAGCGCTCTTTATAAGATTAGCAAAGAGCGCTGAAGCGCAACTACATACCTTGATCGGCTATACTTTTCGTAGTTTTATATTTCCTATCCTGACTATAAAACCACGCTGATTCAAGAAAATATGTGGGGGTTAAGCTATGGTGGATAGTTTATCAATTCCAGAAGATTATAATATTTTCCTGCGGGAACTGAAAGAACGCATCCGCAATGCTCAAGTACGGGCAGCAGTTTCTGTTAACCGAGAATTAGTGTTGCTTTATTGGCAAATTGGACAGGATATTTTAAATCGGCAACAGCAGCAAGGATGGGGTGCTAAAGTTATAGACACTTTGGCTGCTGACTTGCAAAAAGCTTTTCCTGAGATGAAGGGTTTTTCATCTCGCAATCTGAAATATATGAGGAGTTTTGCGGAAACTTACCCAGATTTTGAATTTGTGCAGCAGGTTGTTGCACAAATTCCTTGGGGCCATAATATTCGCATTTTGGATAGTGTGAAAGATGGGGTTGAGCGCGAGTGGTACATTCGCCAAACTATCGAGCAAGGATGGAGTCGAAATGTGTTAGTTTATCAGATAGAAAGTGGACTATACCGGCGGCAAGGGAAAGCTGATACTAATTTCTCTCGCACTCTGCCAAATCCTCAATCAGAACTGGCTCAACAGTTATTTAAAGACCCTTATAATTTTGAGTTTCTCAGTTTAGGTAAAGCAGCACAAGAGCGCGATTTAGAGCAGGCTTTGATTGAACGCATCCGCGATTTTTTGCTGGAATTGGGAGTAGGGTTTGCTTTTGTCGGGAGTCAGTATCATCTAGAGGTTGAAGGGGAAGATTTTTATATTGATTTATTATTTTATCATTTACGTTTGCGTTGTTTTGTGGTAATTGACTTGAAAGTGGAAGCGTTTAAGCCGGAATTTTCGGGAAAGATGAGTTTTTACGTTTCGGCTGTGGATGATTTACTCAAACACCGGGACGATATGCCGACTATTGGGATGATTTTATGCAAGAATAAAAAGCAGAAGATTGTGGAATATTCTTTGCGAGACATGAATAAGGCGATCGGGGTTTCGACTTATCAATTGCGGGAGACTTTACCGGAACAGTTACAGGGGAGTTTGCCGACTTTTGAGCAGTTGGAAGCTGAGTTAGAAGCGGTAGATGTGGAGATTGAGGAGGAGTTATGACAAAAACAATGGAATAATTGACGAGATGGCATTCGACAACATTTAACAGCACATTCCGACACTACGATCGCCCGAGTCACAGCAAAATTCCCGGAAAATAACCGAAATGGCGATCGCCATCTATGACATAGGTTTGTGTACAATCTAAAAAAACCTACGACAAAACTTGTGCATTCTATCAATTAAAATGAAACCAAAAAGTTCACTAACTCCTATTGCCACTAAAATCAAGAAATGGGTTCAAACAGCCAAGGAACTTGAAAAAACTCGATTTGCTATATCCATAACCAGACTGACAAGTATCAAAAGTTTGTGTACCGATCGAGTTGCGGCCGAAAAATTTGCGCTGTACATTGCTCAGCGAGTACAACACGAGATGAATCAAGCTATTTGTCCCGAACACTATACCGAGGAAGAATGGGAACAGCACAAACAGGTAATAGCTGAAGGAATCGCCCAAATGGAAATTTACCTGGAAAATCCTAGTAATGAAGGCGAGCAATCTATCCGTAAGTTATTGAGAACAATTAATAGCCTACAAGGAGACGATCGTCGTAATGTTGCCTGGGGAACAGTACATTTTGTCCGCAGTGGAAATTTACTAAAATTAGACTATGCACTGCGTTGTTTCACAGACAACGATTTTCCTTATTGGATCTATAAACTAGCTAAAGAATACGTAGAAAGTTATGCCCCGGAGTATGGTTCAGGTATAACTCCTAAATCTGTACCGATGTTGTTAGAAGTAGCAGAATTTTGGTGTCAGTATTATTTCTCTCAAAGTTTGAGTGAGAAATTTCCTGGTTTTGCCTAAAAGAGGATCCAGAGGATGACGTTTTGTACTCCACTGTCACGAACTCAGCAATACCAAGAGTCACTGCTAAAAACAACAAAACCTTCTCAAACGAGAAGGTTTTATCACGATCTTTATCACAATCGGAGCGGCGGGATTTGAACCCACGACCCCTACTACCCCAAAGTAGTGCGCTACCAAGCTGCGCTACGCCCCGACAGCTTTAACAGCTTAGCATAGAATCTCAGAAAAAGTCAAAAAACTTTTAAAACTTTGGTTGCCTGCACCAAACTCGGAACCGCAGCCGCCGCCCAAAAACCCTCGCACCTCCTACCAGCATTCAAGATCAACTGCACGCTGTAAGCTTCGGGATAGCCTTCTAACTGCACCCACAACAAGTCGCTTTCGGCTTCAATGGCGATTTTTTCCTCGTCCATTAACTCAGAGGCCATTTGACTCATTGTGGCGGCTAATTGTCCCAACAACCTGCAAAAATCGTTTAACTCGGCTTCGGTGAGTTCGATCGCCCAACCTTCCCCAGCCACCAAACCCTGAAACTCTTCTGCGTTTGGGTTCCATCCCAAACGCCAGCCCGCACCAGTCTTAATTACACGTTCCATCTGGCGATTTTAGATTTTGGATTTTGGATTTTAGATTGATTAGGTGATTTTATGGCTTATATCATGTCCAGTCGATTACGATAACAACAACGGTTCGTAGTGCGGACTTCAGTCCGCTCTCCCGCTGCGGACTGAAGTCCGCACTACGAACCAATCTGTTTATGCCGAAAAGACGCGTTACACCAGGCAGATTAGCCAAAAACCCGGTTTCTAGGCCTCCTTCAAGCTTACGGTGTCAGCAACTTTGCATCTCCCGGCTGTGGCTGGGGTATTTCCGGGGAAGTCGATCGCCCTTTTGGTGTTTCGCCCGCCGCCGGTGTGCCCGATGGCCGGGAATCCTCAGTAAAAACATCAACCAAAGCTTGAACCAAAGCATCCCGCTGTTTTCTATTTAAACTTTGAATAGCAGCGCGATCGCGTTCCATCGGATTTTCTCGCAAAACATCTTTTCCCGGATACACGCCTTCCACCAAATAATCGGGAGTCGCCCCCAGATAGTCAGCTAAACTCAACTTCCAATCAAAACGGTAATTCGGCGGCCGTCCTTTAACAAACACATGATATCTAATCAAGCGCCCGACTAAAGTATTGTTGGGATCTACTTTGCCGGTTTCCTTAGAAATGTAGTTATTCTCGATCGGCAAATCCGGCACTTTTTCATACACCAATTTCCACGCATCCTGCGCCCTCAATTGCTGTGGCGCCGATTGTTGAGCAACCAGTCCTCTAGACCCAGAACCACGCAGCAGCGAAGGTTCCAAAGCCGACACACTTAATTTGCCCGATTCCAATACCCCACTCAAAAGCGTAAAAATCGCCACACTCAAAGTAACTAACAGAAAACTGAAGCCCAGCTTGAATTTCTTTTTCACGGTTTTGACAATAATTTCAATTCAAAAATAGAATAATTTCCTAAACTCACCTACCAGCCTATATCCTGATTTCTGATTTGAGGACTTTCCCAAAATCAACCCGATTGGGTTCATCGCGATTTGGTGAAGATAGTTTTTAAGAGTGCGAGGCGGACACTCCCTTGTCTATATATTTCTACCTCTCTTCGGTAGATATAGAAGTCTTTGCATGAGTCGTAAAGTTTTTCACCCCACCCCAACCCTCCCCTTATTAAGGGGAGGGAGTAAGAAATTCACAAATCATTTAGGATTGTTATATAATCAACCGGATTTTTTTGCCAGTCGCGCCAGTCTATTTGAAGAAAGTTTTGAGTTTTGAATTAACAAAAATTGTTGAAATTCACCACTCAAAACTCCCCAAGTCTAGATATCCCCGATAATTTCCGGCTGAGTGAGTTCGTCCGACATCTCAAATATCGCCCGCATCACAGGTTTCATCATTTGATGGTCGTCCATATTGTCAAAATCTTCATAGCGACGGCGTTTGGCGCGGTTCGCCACTTGCACCGTAATCCGATAGCGATTGGATGCAGCACCGATCAACTCTTCTGCCCGACGGGTTAGCTGAGTTGAATCGAAGGTTGGACGCTTAACCATGAGATTACCTACTTTATCTAATGTTACATTCTAGTCTAGTATGCGAAGATTCAAAATTACTAACTGAGTATCATTGCTTATGCAGGCAACAACAGCCTATTCCTTTGGTCACTTGCATCAGGTAAATTCTCATCCCCTCAAATTGGTTGCTTTCGGCGACAGCTTAATCTACGGTTTCGGCGACGGTGTAGGCGGGGGTTGGGTGGAAAGATTGCGGCGACAGTGGATGTTAACGGAGAGTGCAGGACACGTTTTATATAATTTGGGCGTTCGGGGCGATCGCACGTATCAAGTCGCCCAGCGCCTCGAAAACGAGTTTCGGCACCGGGGCGAGCTCAGAAACCGCGTCCCGGATGCCATCATACTGTCGGTAGGCCTCAACGATACGGCGAGAGTGCAATCGCCGACGGGGCGCAGTTATACTGATTTTGAACATTTTAAAACTGTTTTGGATAATTTGTTAAATTTATCGCAACAACTTTGTCCGGTGATATTTGTCGGGATGGTGCCGGTGGATGAAAGCAAAATGCCTTTTCAAGATTGTTTGTACTACAATCACGCTGACCAATATCGCTATAAAGAAGCCACAAAGTTAGCTTGTTTGGAACGGGGAATTCCATATTTAGATATTTTTGATAAATGGATCGATCGCGGTAATATTTGGTGGCGTTCTTGTCTGACTTCGGATGGTCTCCATCCCAATGAAGTCGGTTATCAATGTTTATTTGAAGATGTGACAAGTTGGGAACCGCTACTCGCTATTAGTCATTAGTTATTAGTCTAGGTACGTAGTTGCGCTTCAGCGCTCTTTTCAATTAGTCATTAATCTAGGTACGTTGTTGCGCTTTAGCGCTCTTTCCGATATCCCAAAAGAGCGCTGAAGCGCAACTACATACCTTGCTCTAGGTACGTTGTTGCGCTTTAGCGCTCTTTCCGATATCCCAAAAGAGCGCTGAAGCGCAACTACATACCTTGCTCTAGGTACGTTGTTGCGCTTCAGCGCTCTTTCCGATATCCCAAAACCTTTTACGTACCTTTATAAGTTCCAGGTAGATAAGGAAGATAAGTAACATAAGGATTTTAAGGAATTTAAGCATTTTAAAATCGACCAACCAGCATAAAAATATTTATTTTAAAAGACCGTATCTTCCCCTCGCCACAAATAAAAGCATTTAATAATGATGACATCACTGAGCACAAGAGCAAGCTAGGCAAGAATCAATCAACGATAAATAGCCGGATAAAGGCTTGCTTTTTTCTCAATAAAAAACTTGTGTAAATTGGAGAATCAAAAATGTCTGTATTTCAACGCATTAAATTCGGCACATCTGTTATATTAACATTGGCAACTGTTGCCGGAACCGCAGCGCCGATGCTGACTCCCGCCCCTGCTATTGCTGAAACAGCTTTTTCGGATGTTAGTAATAACTATTGGGCGAAAGACTTTATTCAAGATTTGTCAGAAAGAGGCATTATTAAAGGTTTTCCCGATCGCACTTTCCGCCCGGATGCACCCGTCACGCGGGCAGAATTCGCAGCCATGATCCGTTCTATGAAAAAGGCGAAAACTCGCGCTGCTATAGGTTTTGTCGATGTTCCGTCTAATTTTTGGGCGCGGGGGGCGATCGCCGAAGCTTATGAAATGGGATGGATGTCTGGCTACCCCGGCAATGTTTTCAGGCCATCACAGCAGATTCCTCGCGTTCAAGTTGTAGTGGCTTTAAATAACGGGCTGGGTTATGAGCCTACTTGCAATTTTCAAGATGTTCTCAGCTACTATAATGATGCGGGTGAAATTCAAAGTTATGCTGTGAAAAGTGTGGCTGCTGCTACTGAAAAACAGTTAGTTGTCAGCTATCCCAATCCTAAATCCCTGAAGCCAAACCAGTCAGCCACGCGGGCGGAAGTCGCTGCTTTTATCTATCAAACATTAGTCAGTACCAATCAAGCAAGAGCAATTAATTCTCCTTACATTGCTAAGATTGATATTGGCCAGAGTGTTGCTGTGAAAATCCCCAGCGGGGTGACTATTCCCATCGAGTACGCCAAAGGCAAAATTTTGCTCGCCCCCAATGACAAGTCTCCGATTACGCTGACTGTGGCTGCGGATATCGCAGGAAGTAATGGCAAGGTTATGATACCCGAAGGCTCGAAAATTAGTGGCGAATTGCGATCGACTGCTGAGGGCGTTCAGTTTGTGGCGCAAGAGTTAAGTATCATCAACGGTAGCAGAGTTCCTCTGAATGCTACTTCGCAGGTGATTACTCGCAAAGAAACTGTGACTAAGGGCGTGAATGTTGGTAATCTGATTAAGAACACGGCTTTGGGTGCAGCAGCGGCGGCGGCGATTGCGGGAGTTACGGGCGATCGGGCGATCGCCACTGAAGAGGTACTCGGCGGCGCAGGAGTCGGTACTTTGGTTGGGGTATTTTTGGGTCGAGATAAAGTCGATTTGTATGCTGTTAATCCCGACACCGATTTAGATTTGTTGTTGAATTCTGACTTGGTATTGGGTACTGCAAATACAGGCATTTGTCGCGCTCGATAAAAGGAATTTCCGCAACGAGCAATGTACGGGATGTAACGAACGTAACGGATGTAAGTGATGCAGGCTGAACTCAGAAACCGGGTTTCTTTGGAGATTGATTGTTACTAAACTAACAAACTCGTAGAAACCCGGTTTCTAGCCGAAGAGTGTACAGGCTGAACTCAGAAACCGGGTTTCTTTGGAGATTGATTGTTACTAAACCAAAAAACTCGTAGAAACCCGGTTTCTCGCCCTGGCGCGTCAGCCTTATTTAAATCAAAATTTCTACGAACATCCCAGACTTTCTCGCGTAGAAACTCCCGTCACGGGATTGACACCATCGGCTTTTTCGCACATCATTGTTACTTGATAAGCATCGATAATTGCGTCGGTAAAATCAGCCCCGGAAATGGCTGCATCAAAAAAACGACTTCGAGTCATAATTGCTTCGGTGAAATTAGCATTCGTCAAATTAGCGCCGTCGAATGTAATTCTATCGGCTAAAGCACCGGACAGATTTGCACCTGACAAGTTGGCCTTCCACAAAACTCCCTTAGTCAAAATCGCATTGGTTAAATCAGCGCCTTGAAAGTTGGTTCCCCGCATCTCGGCGGCGACGAATGTTCCGCCCGCTAAGTCAGAATTGGAGAAATCGCGATCGGACAAGTTAATATTTGTGTAATTAATATTTTTTTTTGGTAGCGCAAATGCCGGAGTAGCACTCAGCATTACCCACCCAAAGGCTAACACTACACTTATAATTAGGCTCAGTAAAATTCGGAATAGACTTTTCATGATGATGAGAATAGGGAATAGGGAATGGGGAATGGGGAATTGGGAATGGGGAATTGGGAATGGGGAATTGGGCATTGGGCATTGGGCATTGGGCATTGGGCATTGGGAAGAAGGGAAAACAGGGCATTGCAAGCAACAAATAACCAATAACCAATAACCAATAACCAATAACTAATAACCAATAACTAATAACTAATAACTAATAACTAATTAAATCGCTTTACCAAATCTTCGCCGACGCGAAGTGTCAAGTCAGATTCAATTTCACCAGTAGAAGATGCTTCTATTTTACCATAGCCTAAAGTTTTTTGCAGAAGATTTGCTGCTTCTAAATCGCCTTGCTGTACAATAATTTGACTTTGACGTTGCTTGTCGGGCCAATCTTTGACTACAGATACGTTAGAAAAGCCCTTTTTTCTGAGAAATTCAGCGACGGTTTTGGCGGTTTTTGGGTTGCTAGAAGCATTTTGGACGGCGATTTTGAGGCTGCTGGGTGAAACCGGCTGGCTGGGATTGGCGTTTCGCCCTTGGGCAAAATCCGCTGCGCCTTGTTTGAAATATTGTGTCATAATGCGATCGCGCCCAGCAACATCGACAATCCAATAACTCCTCAAATCCCCTTGTGATGAGCTAGAGCGTCCCGGTAACATCACCATTTTAAAATTATCTCGCTCCAATTGCAAACCGAAATTTGCGATCGTCAATATTTCCTCAAAATTTAGGTTTGTATCTACATATTTTTGCATCAATCGCACAATTTGTGGCAATCGCACCAATACTGATGGACTTGCGAGGCGGTTGCGAATAGCTTGAATTAAAGATTGCTGTCGCCCAATTCGGCCGATATCTCCCAAACCGTCGTTGCGAAATCGAGCCAATTGTTCTGCTTCTTCTCCGTTGAGATTTTGCCATCCCTGTGCTAAATTTATGCTTAACTTTTGGGCTTTATCTGTATAGGACATCGCCCGAGGTACAAATACCTCAACTCCGTCCAACAAATCGACTAATTCCCGAAACGCAACGCTGCTGACTCGCACGTATCTTTCAATTGTTGCATTGTTGGCGATAGTGCTCACCAATCGCGCCGCCAAAACTGCTCCTCCTCTGGCATTTGCTTCGTTAATTTTGCTGAAGCTAATTCCGGGAATTTCGACTTTTGTATCTCGCGGAATTGAAAGCAAACTAATAGATTTCTCTCTAGGATCGAGGTGGAATAAGAGTATTGTATCGCTGCGGCCGTTAAAAATCTTGCGGGAATTGGGGACAGATCCGGGTACGCGGTCAATTCCCAGGATTAAGATATTAACAGGCCGCGAGAGGCGGTATCCAGAGCGGTTGGATGATATATAGTTAAAGCCTGTAGCGTCTAGGACTTTGCTAATCATTTGCGGTTCCACGGGTGCTAAGAGGGCGGTAATTGCCCCGAGTCCTGCGGAGATGGCTGCTGTGACAATTAGCACAAATAGCCCAAATATACATAGTGCTAATTTGAGCTTTTGTCTAGATTTGCGATCGGCTGGTTTAACAAAGTTTCTCTTAAAGATTGACAAGTTTTTCATTGACTTGCTCTTGATTATTACATTTTTTCAGCTTTGCAATAAAACTTGGGCGGTGCTTCTAGAAAGTATTTAAACAAAGCCGGACAAAGCCAGCCTTCGAGATTTTCGGCTTCCCACCGATACCAGTTTCCGCCGTATTCTGTTTTAAACCAAGCCATTTCTGCTTGATATCCGGGAAATGGATTGGCTGAAAATAATAGTCGGAAACCTTGAGCGGCGTTGGGAATGTCTGCGACAAGTACGTTAATCATTTCGGGGACGCCCTGAACAAATGGTTCTCGGACAAGTCCGGCTCGCTCGTCGTCAAAAACCCAGGTGTACTGTTCGCGATAGGGGAAAATTACCATCATGGCATTTGACATCGTATTCTCCTCTTTTTATTTTGTTTTTTGGGGATATAAATACAAGTCTTGATACATTATATTCGGTGCAGCGGAAGTTGTGTAAAATCCGATTTTCGTACCGTGTTTTAATGCTAATTTAAAATAAATTGCTACAATTCTTAATCTTGTACCAATTATTAAAACTCGCAGTTCTGTGAACTAGACGGTATTGTCGTATCCCTACAGATGCTCGCATACTATTTATAATATTTTGCCAGTTTTTTTAGGATTCGTATTAGTTGCTTAATTTTAGATAGTGAATATTTTAAATATAATTTTTTGCAATATTTATTTTGATATAGTGGCTCTCAGAAAGATAAGGTACGTTGTTGGGCTTCAGCCCTCTTACCGTAGATTGTAGACCAATACGGTTCATTTAAGAATAGTCAGGCTGCTAAAAGATGCTTGTATTTCCTGTAAATTCGTGAGATTAAACTCATTTGAAAGCTTTAATCCAAGCGTATTTAGGTATATTTGGTAAAAGCTGTTGTTGGGTAAGTTGGTAGATCACAAATCTTCGGAGGGTCCAAGCCCAACAACGTACCTTTTTTTTTGAGGATTACTATAGTTAAGGTTTAGGTTTTTTGGGAATCTCCCGCTGAATTTCCTGTTAGCTCAGCTAGCGCTTTCGCTAAATATTCATACTGTGGCAAGGTATTGTAAAATTGAGCTGAAATCCTCACCAGCCGCTTGCTAGAATCTGGCCAAGGAATAACCGGCACTTCTATTTTAAAAATCTGCCACAGCACCTCTTGCAATGGTGGAATTCCACCCGTTGCAGCGGCGTCAGGCTGTTCGTCGGCTAGTGGTATAACAGCCATAGAACCTACCATTTCATCGGGACAAGGCAGCGGCAAATCTAATTTATCTGCTAATATTTGTCTCCCAGCCAATGCTAAATCATGATTCTTTGCCATCAATTCCGGCCAGCCGCCACTCAACAAAGAACCCATGAAATCAATGGCTACAGGTACGCACAAATAGGGACTTGGATCGACTGTTCCCATCCAGTCAAATTCTAGTTGAAAGCGTGATTTGTCGGCGCGCGGTGAGTTGGCGCCGTGACTGATGGTAGTTGGCCGAATGCTATCTTGTTTGTCTCGCCTCACGTACAGAAAAGCTGCACCTTTCGGCGCGCACAGCCATTTGTGGCAATTTCCTGTGTAGTAAGCGGCGCCGATTTCTTCTAAATTCAGTGCTACCATTCCCGGTGCGTGAGCTCCGTCTACTAATACATCTACGCCGCGATTAGCTAATTCGCCGACTAACTGTTTGATGGGAAAAATTAAACCTGTTTGGCTGACAATGTGGTCTAATAAGGCTAATTTTGTTTGCGGGGAAACGCACTTAATTATTGCTTCAATAATTTGTTCTGGCGATTCAATGGGAAATGGTATTTCTGCTACTATTACTTTGGCGCCTGTGCGCTCTGCGATAAAATCTAGTGTGTTGCGACAGGCGTTGTATTCCTGATTTGTGGTTAGCAATTCGTCGCCCGGACTAAAATAGAGCGATCGCAAAACGGCATTGACTCCAGTGGTAGCATTCGGCACAAAGGCTAATTCTTCTTCGCCTGCACCAATAAAGGTGGCTAACTGATTTCTGGCGTTATCTAACAGCGGCTCAAATTCCCGCATTAAAAAGCGCAATGGTTCTCTTTCCAGTTGTTCTCGAAAACTGGTTTGCGCTTCCAGTACGGGAATCGGACAGGCTCCAAAGGAACCGTGGTTGAGGAATGTGATTTCGCGATCGAGTAACCAATATTCGTTAATCATTAGTTATTAGTCATTAGTTATTAGTGCGAGCGTCCCCGCTCGCGAACCCTATTAGTCATTAGTCTGTCAACTGTCAACTGTCAACCATTTTACCTTTTAATTGCTCAAATTCTTCTAGTGTATTGCAATTCGATAGCATGACTGCTTCTCGTTCCCCTACGGGTAGAGGGATTACTTGGATTTGATTTAACCACTGTTGAAATGAATGTCCCCCTTTGTCAATAAAACTTTGCAAGCTGGACAGAGATTGTTTGCGGTAGAAACCGCATAATGGCTCCCAGCGCGAATTTTGATAGGGGACAACTGCTAAGGTAGATGGGGGAAACTCTGTTAACTTACTCGCCCAATTATCAATGATTCGGGAATCTAATAAGGGCAAATCGCAAGCTAATAGCAAAATCCAGTCGGCAGAAATGTCCGTCAGTCCTTGAGTTAATGCCACTAAGGGGCCGGAACCCGGATTGTACTCTACCAGAAATTGGGATTTTTGGGTTGGGGTCGATCGATAGCGATCGGGCCAAGCTGTCAAAACATACACTTGTGGCGTTACAACTGCTGCAACCTCACACGCCCGCTGCAACAGGCTTTTACCCTCAATTTCTAGGAGAGATTTATCCGTACCCATCCGCGAACTTTGACCGCCTGCGAGCACAATTACTGCTATTTTATGGTTAATCATTGGGCATTGGGCATTGGGCATTGGGCATTGGGCATTGGGCATTGGTCATTAGTTAACGGTTAACTGTCAACTGTCAACTGTCAACTGTCAACTGTCAACTGTCAACTGTCATTAGCACTCAACCTGATTGATTCTCAATTCAAAGCACTAACGGCTTTGCTAACTTCCTCAAGTTTTTGCACTACTTGACCGCTGCTTAATAAGGTTTCTGCCTCAATCAAACCAGAGTCCATATCCAAACAAATTCCGCTGCGCCACAGATAAAATCCGCCGTTCCAGATAGCAGATTGCATCATTTCTGAGTGTTTTCCTAACAAAACTTCCTGCATTTGTTTGAATAACTCAGATGCTGATTCAAAGGCGGGATTTGTACTGCTAAAACCGTAATCTCCGTGGGCTAAAAGCACTCGCTCGAACTCGGCGCCCGGTTTAGCAATGCCGATAATTGCAGTTCGATCGCGCGGCAAGTCGCAACTGCCCTCCAATCCTTTGACTGTGGTATAATTTTTGACTCCCCGCAACTCAAAGGCTGCTTGAAACATACCCTCTGTAGGCGGGTGCACGTAGCCTGAGATGACGTTAACGTCGCCGGCGCAGGGACACCACATCAATTCCATTGTCGAAAAAGGCGGCCGTTTGCCGATTTCGCGGCGGTAGGGCACTAAACTCGCGGCTTGAGGAAAATGCTTGGGAAGGTAAACAAAACCTAAACCCGTACTGTTAAAAACTTGCTGGACTTTTTCTAAACGGAGTTTTCTCCAGTCAACTCCTAAACCGCGCCAAATTTCGATTAGGGGAATGCCTTCTTTGGTTGGCATTGTCTCCCCTCCGTGCATGACGGTTGGGACGCCAGAGGCGGCTAATATTAGGGCGGTTATTGGGCTAATTGGAGCGGTGCGCGATCGCCCGTCGTAGGCTACGCCAAACACGGCGACGCTAGAAACGGCAAATCCTTTTTCTCGGTTGGGAGGGGCAAGCATCGGCCCCAATTCTTCGTAAGCATCCAGCATTCCGGCTAATTCTTCGCCGGTGGGCCGTTTGATGCGATGGGAAATCATGAAAGCTCCGATTTGAGTCGGTGTTGCTTCTCCTAGCAGCATCATTCGCGTGGCTGCTGCTGATTGCGATCGAGTTAAGTTTTCTCCTGTGTGTACTCCACTGCCAATTTTTCGTAGCAATTCTCTAAATGCGTCACTCATAATTATTGAAGTTGGTCATTGGGCATTGGGCATCGGGCATTGGGCATTGGGCATTGGGCATTGGTTATTGGTTATTCGTTATTGGTTATTCGTTATTCGTTATTGGTTATTCGTTATTGGTTATTCGTAACGCCATAAAATCTCAAATTTCAAATCTCAATTATAAACAGGTATTAATTTCCGGATTTTACTACTTTGATGACATCACATGGTGGTACAAGTTCCCGTACCAGATTCCAGAAATGGGCGATCGGCGGAATTTGCATTCGATCGTGAGTTGTTACCAACACCACTTCGCGAGTCCAAGTCGGATCGATCGCCGATTGTCCGTTAGCGAAGCCCTCGAAGAGGATCGCCGAAACCTTGGAATTTGGGCGCTCAAGAGCGATCGATCGAATTGCTAAAGTGCGATCGGCCTTAGCGTCTAGCAAAGCTGAATGCGGCAGCAAAGCAATCAATTCTCCCTGGCGCACCACGCCTCGAAAAGCATCGAGAGTGTTGAGTTCCAAAACAGCATGAAGTTTAGCACCGATGCGTCCGAATTGCTCTTGTACCATGCGCTGCATTCCGTACCCGTCCTTAAACACCACTTGCGGGTAACAAATCAATTCCGGCCAAGGTACTCGATCGTACTGGGCCAGGGGATGACTCGCGGCCATTAATACCTCGATCGGCTCATTGTAGAGCACCTCAACCAACATTTCCGGGGCTTGAGTAAAATAGCGGTTGTTCATCACCACCGCGATGTCCACCAAACCGTCTTTGAGAACTTTCAAAGCTCGATCGCTTCCTAGGGATGTCACGCGCAACTGCACCTCAGGATAGCTGCGACAAAACCTTTGCAGCACAGGCGGTAAATAAGCAGCGCAAACCGAGTGAATCGCAGCCACGCAAAGTTCCGGCTGTTTTCCCGCCAGCAAGTCTCCCAATTCGACCGCAGCATTTCGCCAACTCTGACAGATTTTGCGAGCGTGAGGTAACAGGCGTTCCCCTCCCACTGTCAGCTTGGCGTGGGCGGTGCGGTGAAACAGCGACAAACCCACTTCCGCTTCAAGTCCCTGCACTTGACGGCTAATAGTCGATTGGGTGACGCCGCACTTCCGGGCCGCTTGCTGAAAGCTACCGGTTTCAGCAACTGAAAGAAATGCTTGAAGCTGCTCTAAGCGCATGGATGTTTAATTCGAGATGGTTTGAGAAATTTGACTGGGAGATCGTCATAGATATTAGAGATATTAACCGATTTAGTAGAATAATTTAGTACGTCTTGATACAGGTGCAGATTAGTTTGGATTCTGGTTCTAGAGGCGCGGATGCTTGGCTCTATAAATTAATTTGCTCGGTTAGGATTTATTAGGCTAAATTAGACTTAGACTATTCCATTCTCCTCTATTGAATCCATTATATTATATGAACGGGCAATTTTATCAATCATAACGATTCTGTTGAGCAAAATTGAGCGATCTATGTTTTCAAGTTGGCAACTCACGATCGCAAATTAAATAATTTACACAGTTTTGTGGGATGGGCCCAAAGAGCCCGTCCTTTCTGAACGGGCTCTTTGGGCCCATCCCACAAGAATTATCAAATTGTATGTAAGTTGTTTAATTCTGATTCCTAAGCAGCTTCGATCGACTGTACAGTGACAGTGGTTTGTTCCAGGACTTTAGCTAAGTTTTTTAGATAAAATCAAAAGTTGAAATCTAGCATTTTATATCGTACATTTTTGTGAATATTATAGTATCTGACTCTCCGTATTACTGTCAACGAATGTCTGAATCTTGCCGATCGGTTGAAATCTGCGATGAACTTTCATCCGCTGCCTAAAGTTATTGTTGTTTTCGGTTTTTTTGTGTATTGTAAAACTTCGTTGAGTTATAAGAAATTATAAACAATGGTAGTATGATATTATCATGGTGGTCGAGTGAACTACACATAGGTTAAAAAATGGAAGCCTTAAATGCAGCTAACAGAAAGGCACATCATTAAATCGACGGAATATCGTTTCACTGAAATTGACACACTAGCTTTTAAATCAAAAAATCTCTACAATGCGGCCAACTACGTCATTCGTCAGAGTTTCATTTATGGATGGGGCTATGTCGGCTACAACGAAATGAATTGCTTGATGAAGTCCCACGAGGCATACAAAGCCCTGCCAGCTAAAGTAAGCCAGCAAATCTTGATGGTGTTAGACAAAAACTGGAAATCATTTTTTGAGGCTCTCAAGGCTTACAAAAAAGATTCCTCTAAATTTACTGGCCCTCCAAAACTGCCAAAGTACAAAGATAAAGTCAAAGGTCGAAATATCCTAGTTTATACAATTCAGGCGATTAGCAGCAAGCAACTGAAGAAAGGAATCATTAAGCTGTCGGGTACTGAGATTTTAATCAAAACCAAAGTAAACCCCGAACGAATCTGCTTTCGTCAGACTGGTTCCCAAATGCGATGCTTATGTAATTGAGGTAATTTATAATGAGCCGGAGTCCACCGCTAGTAGTAGCAACTTCGTAGCTAGTATCGATTTAGGACTGAATAATTTAGCGGCGCTAACTTCAAATCAACCGGGATTTATTCCTTTGTTGATTAACGGGCGACCATTGAAGTCAATTAACCAGTTCTACAATAAACGCTCATCGCGATTGCAGTCTCAATTGAAAGGTAGTCGCAAAACCTCATCACGCATTCAACGCTTAACCCGGTGTCGCAACCAAAAAGTCGATAATTACTTGCATCACACAAGTCGATTAATAGTCGAACTTTTGACGGCAAATCAAATTGGGACGCTAGTAATTGGCAAAAATGCACAGTGGAAAACTGAAATTAACCTGGGAAAACGAACTAATCAAAACTTTGTCAGCACTAAGTCGAATGTGCGTTTCGTTCTGAAGAAACCCAGAAATGGGGGGAATTCAGGCTCTAATAAGGTAATCCAATATGGATTGAGTTCGCACTTTAATCCCTTGTTAGATGACAACTTGTTCGTCTTGTGGGTGAGAACACTGTTCAAGTCCCATCCCGCTGGTGCTGCGGTGAAAGCATCACCCCTACGGTAGCGATTAGCCATCAATCCGTAAAGCGGGGTGAAAAAGCGGTAACTGGAAAACCTATTCTAGAATCCCGTTGAGCAGGAGTTTATGGGTAGCAAAAGCAAAGGTACATCCGAACCATCGTGAGAGATAACCAGCGAAACAGGTTGATACGCTGGGAGTCCCAAAAGGGCAAGGATTGGTAATAAAGGGATTCTACCTTCAATTTACCACAGGGTTGGCAATTGTTTGTTTGACCAACCAAGCACTCTGTAATAAACCCGGTGGAAAGTACCACCCTAAAAGCTCTAAACAAAGACGAACAGGAACGAAATAACCTACCGTTTGCTCTCTGGAAAAGTCGATTTTCAGAGTAGGTGCTAACCGGATGCAACGGCAAGGAGAGATTGGGTCAAAAGCGAAAGCTCCCCTGTAACGAGGGAGATATGCAGACAGACCCACGGTGTCTCGGAAGATAGAGCCTCCAGTAGCAATATAAAAGTCATGAGCACGGTAAAACCGATGTATGAATGGAACAAGACTCCTTGGCGAAAGCTGGAAAGAGTTGTGTTCAAGTTGCAGAAAAGAATCTATCAAGCCGCCAATCGTGGTGATATTAAGGCGCTTCGCAGACTCCAAAAGTTGTTGATGAAGTCCTGGGCTGCAAAATGCTTAGCGGTTCGTAGGGTTACTCAGGATAACAAAGGAAAAAAGACGGCAGGTGTGGATGGTGTCAAATCACTAACCCCAAAGCAACGCCTTGACCTAATAGGTAATATAAACCTGAGTTCAAAGGTCAGCCCAACCAGGCGAGTATGGATTCCCAAGCCTGGTACAGAAGAGAAGCGACCTTTAGGAATCCCAACAATGAAAGACCGGGCATTGCAGGCGCTTGTTAAACTGGCATTAGAACCAGAATGGGAAGCGCGATTTGAACCGAACCAATATGGGTTCAGACCTGGAGTGCGATTCGTTGGGTAGAAACTAACCCTGAAATGGGTAGAGGATTACCCGCAAGCTACACAAGAATCTTCTCCCAAAAGAAGAGGCTTCGGCA
>RDXX01000112.1 GCA_004292955.1 Oscillatoriales cyanobacterium
GGTAATTGGTAATTGGTAATTGGTAATTGGTAATTGGTAATTGGTAATTGGTAATTGGTAATTGGTAATTGGTAATTGGTAATTGGTAATTGGTAATTGCTAATTGCTAATTGGGTAATTCTCCCCCTCTCCCTCTCTCCCCCTTCTGACGGGTGTAGGTTTTTTGGTAAAAGCCTTATCCCATAAGAGTTTGAGATTTTAAGATGCAAAAGCCCAAAACCTTTGCACTGTCTAAATTTGCTGGGTTTTGCCAGGGGAAAACCTACACCTGTCAGCTCTCCCTTTCTCCCCATCTCCCCCTCTCCCCCTCTCCCTTCTTCCCTCTTTACCGAAAAATTGGGTTTAAAGCCTCGTCCTTCTAGGACGACTTTTCGAGAGTGTTCTGATAAGTTCGCCAACAATATCGGACTTGGTTCGACTATTCTGTTTGGCGTATTCCTCAAGCATATCCATCTGGGCCTCTGATACTCTGATGTACAATTCTTTCTTTGCCATTTTGTGTACAGATGTGGTACACTAATTATAGTGGATAGGGTAATCAACCACTTAAAAAACCCAGTCGCCGAGAGGCACACTGAACAAGAGAAAATTGAATCTATGCGGTTCTACTGCATTTTTCTAGACTCCACCTCGCAGTAGGTAAAAGATTCAGAGGAGCTAGACGAACAGTTTTTTTGAGACATATCGTTTCAAATTAAAAAAGAACTTGGAGCAATCCAACTAGGGTAGGGCATACCCGAAGTCGCTTGGGGAGAGTCCCACCTCGCTTGCTAGACACTGCAAGGTATCTAGGTTAAGTGGTCTCGTTGAGCCAAGAATCCCCGCACCTTAAGGTCGGGGAGTGTCAAACCAACCCACTTCTCAGTGCGACAACGGCTGCTTGCACGCGATCGTCCACAGCCAACTTATTCATAATACCGCGAACATGAGTTTTAATAGTATTTGGACTCAAATAAAGTGCCGCCGCTATCTCCGGATTGCTGTTACCTTCCACCATTAACTTTAACACCTCTAATTCCCGCTGTGACAATTGGCCAAAAGTAGTTGTAGAGGCTGGTGTAGGCGGTTTGAGGTGATCGATGACAGTCCGAGCAATTTGAGGATCGAGGTAAGTAGCCCCCTCTGCTGCCGCTGCAATCGCTGCTAACAGCCTGTCTACGGAAGCACCTTTAATACAATAAGCATCAGCACCGCTTGAAAGGGCAGCAATAATTTCAGTTTCAGCGGTATGAGAAGTTAACATTACCACTCTAACTTCCGGCAGTTGTGCTTTAATTTGCTGCGTCGCTGCTATGCCGTCCAGTCGCGGCAAACCGATATCCATTACAATAATATCTGGTTTCAGCTTCAGTGCGGCGGCTACGCCTAAATATCCATCTTCTGCTTGTCCTACTATTTCTATTTCTGGGGAATCGGCTAAAACTTGCTCTAATCCCAGTTGCATCATCGGATCGTCTTCAACAATTAGAATTTTCATTGTTAATTGGGAATGGGGAATTGGGAATTGGGAATGGGGAATTGGGAATTGGGAAGGGGGAATTGGGAATTGGGAATTGGGAATTGGGAATTGGGAATTGGTAGGTTCTCAACAATAACAAATAACTAATAACTGCCAACTGCCAACTGACTACTGACTACTGACGGGAGCATCTCTGTTTTGCATTTATTATAGTAATGAGATGCTCCCCAACTGCCAACTGTCAACTGACAACTGTCAACTGTCAACTGTCAACTAACTTTTAAAACTTCTACAAATTCACCAGGCAAAATCCAGGTTTCCGATGCGGGCAAAACTGCTAAACCAGTCGTATTTGCGAGGTTAATTAAATTTGCTGAATTTTGGCTGCCGCTTGCAGGTTCAAATTCCCAGAATCCGGCAACTAAATGTAGTTTACCCCAAACATAAGTTTCGCGCTTGCCAGGCGATCGCAATTCAACATCACATCGAGCCCGCACAAACTCCGGGCCCCAAGCATCCGCGCCCAGCCCAGACATCTTTCGCAAAGCAGGCACAACAAACCGCCAACAGCATACTAAAGCCGAAACTGGATTTCCCGGCAAACCAAAATAGAGACAATCCGAACTCGCAATCGGCAAATCTGATTTTTCTTCATCTCGTTTAAATGCAGCGACAGTCAAAGGTTTACCGGGCTTAATCGCCACAGAACTAATGTGAACTTTGCCTTGCAACTCCGCCAATATTTGCTCGATATAATCGTAATCTCCTACCGAAACGCCACCCGTAGAAAGCACCACATCTGCTATCGAAACAGCCTGATCGATTGCCTTAGTTAGCGCATCTTTACTGTCAGGAACAATACCCAATCGAATCGGTTCAAATCCCATTTGAGTCAACAACACTGTCAAAGCATACTGATTTGAATCTACCAGTTTACCGTAAGTCAAAGTTTTGTCTGGCGATACCAATTCGTCACCCGTAGAAAAAATAGCCACCCGCAAACGCCGATAAACTGGAACTTGAATGCACTGTGCAGTTGCTAATACTGCCATTTCTGGGGCGTTGATAACTGTACCCGGAGTTAGTAAATTTGTTCCTGCTTGATAAAAAGTGCCTTTGTGCCTGACAAATGCTTGTGGCTTTTCAGGAGAAACTAAGATAAAAATGCGATCGCCCTCACGCCTCGTTTCTTCCTGCATTACCACCGTATCAGCACCATCCGGCATCATCGCACCCGTAAAAATTCGGGCTGCTTGGCCCGATTGCACGGTAGTTTGAGGCGGATATCCGGCTGGAATCTCCTCGACTACTTCGAGTACCGCAGGTTTTTCGGCGCTGCAATTTTCCACATCAGCAAACCGCACCGCATAGCCATCCATTGCCGAATTGTCCCAATAAGGAAAATCGAGGGAACCGGTGACGGGTGCAGCCAAAATGCGCCCCGATGCTGCCAACAAGTCTACAATTTCTACATCCCGCTGACTGTCGAGGGATTGCGCCAAATTTAGAACGATAGATTCTGCTTCTTTTACGGACAGCATCAGTGTCACCCAGTTTAACAAGACTCTTCTTAGTTTAGCAAATCAGCAGCTATAGTGGAAATGTATTTTTTGATTCCTCTGCGGTAAACCGTTTTTTGTCGTCCTTAGCTTATGACTATTTTTCGCTCAGCTTTTCGACTCAATTGTTTATCTCTATTTCTGGTGGGATTTCTGGTTGTCCTGACTCAACTTTCAGGCTTGCAAGTCAGCGATTTATTCTTTCACCCTTTTTTCTCCCCCAATCCCAATGTGGCTTTATTAACTCGAACCTTTCAAATCTTATGTGCTGTGCCAGTTATTGTTTGTAGCTTTAGCTATGGATTGGCTAAAACTATGCAACTGCGCCCTACGGAAACTCAATTTATTCTGTTCTCTGCTTTGTTGACAGGCGCATTTCTGCTCAATGAAATTTACAGGATTCATCTATATATTAGCGCCTTGGGAATTCCTAAGTTAGGAGTTAGTTTGTTGTATGCTATATTTGTGTTCTCCTACGGATGGTTTTTTCGGCGAGAACTACAGTCTACTCCCTACAAAATATTGTTGGCTGGGTTGGGATTGTTGTTTTTTGCGATCGGCATGGACGCGCTGAAGTTAGAAGGCAAGATCTTAGCTAGTTTATTAGAAGGGGTTCCTAAGTTGTTGAGCGAAATCAACATTGCATTTTATTATTGGTATGTCTGCAAATCTTTCCTGGAAAAAAGTTTTCATAACAAGATGAACGCGTCATTATAACTTTGTGATAGAATGCTACCAGTATCTTCCAAAATCTTCCGGGTTCAAAAATAGCATTCTCCGGTTTGCGATTTACACAACCTGCATCGCTCGGCCTTTATCTGCGGTTACAATAGTCCAAGTGCAGCCTCTAAAATATCATGCTAGCAGTTACTATCAACTTTAATGCGATGGCCCAAATCAACGACGACCAATTTTATCAACTGTGTCGCCAAAACCCCGAGGTCAAATTTGAACGCAACGCCCAAGGAGAAATAACCGTTATGTCACCCACAGGAGGAGAAACCGGAAATTACAATTTTGAAATATCTATTGATTTTGGAATTTGGAACAGACGAACTAAACTAGGAGTTTGTTTCGATTCTTCAACTTGCTTCAAACTCCCCAGCGGTGCCAATCGTTCCCCCGATGTTTCTTGGATTAAACAAGAAAGATGGGATGCACTCACTCCCGAAGAAAAACAAAAATTTCCTCCGATTGCCCCAGATTTTGTTTTAGAGTTAATGTCGCCGACAGACAGTCTAAAAGATGCTCAAGACAAAATGCAAGAATACATGGAAAACCAAGTAAAATTAGGCTGGTTAATCAACCGTAAAACGCGCAGAGTTGAAATCTACCGCGAAGGACAAGAAAAAGAAATTATCGAATGTCCCGCAGAACTTTCTGGAGAACACATTTTGCCCGGTTTCGTGCTAAACTTGCGATCGCTGTGGACATAATAGCTAAATCCGAATCCGAGAAACCGGGTTTTTTCCCAATCTGCGGGTTGCACCGAAGTATGTATTAAAAAACCCGGTTTCTGAGTCTCCAATCTGCGTTAAAAAAATCTAATGGAAACTAAAGTAACAGCTTCCCTAACAGCCGAACAACACAAACAAAAAATGCAGCGCCGACAAGAAGTTCAGGCGCAGCGAATTGCTAATGCTGCTGAAGATAAAGGTTTGATAATTGTGAATACGGGTAACGGTAAAGGCAAAACTACGGCTGCTTTAGGCATGGTTTTGCGATCGCTCGGTCACGGCTACCGCGTCGCCATAGTACAATTTATCAAAGGAGCTTGGGAACCGGCAGAGAAAGCTGTTTTTGAACTCTGGGAAAATCAGCTAGAATTTCATGCGATGGGTGAAGGCTTTACTTGGGATACGCAGGATCGCGATCGAGATATTGCTACAGCTCAAAAAGCCTGGGATAAAGCTGTAACTTTTATCTGCAATCCTGAGTTTAGGTTGGTTCTGTTAGATGAAGTTAATATAGCATTAAAGCTGGGTTATTTGCAAGTCGAACAAGTGCTCGCAGCCTTAGAACAAAAACCCAAAGACTCTCATGTAATTCTCACCGGCAGAGGCGCGCCACCCGAATTAATTGAACGCGCCGATTTGGTGACGGAAATGACTTTGGTTAAGCATCCATTTCGAGAACAAGGTATTAAGGCTCAAGCTGGTATTGAGTATTAGTTTTGATTGCTAAGCTGTCGCGCAAATAAACATTGCATATTCGGGACGGGCTAGAAGCCCATCCCACAAGACTTGGATTATTTATTGACATACAGTTTAAATGCCGCAACAGCTTAAATCTTCAATTTTTTCAAGAATTGCAAATCTTGCCACGCTTGAATGACATTGCCTTGCATTAAAGCGGCTAAACCGTTTAAAATTCTAATTTCCGGTAGGTTGGGGTTAAGGGCGAGTGCGGGTTTTAAGGCTGTTTCAGCGGCTTTTGGGTGCCAGCCGTAAATCTGGACGAAGGCGAGATAAGCGTAAGCATAGGGGTTTTGAGAGTCTAGTTGGGTGACTTTTTCTAAAGCCGCGATCGCACTTTCGACATTTTGCTGCAATACTCTAGAAAATGCCAAAGCATAGGCGAATTCTAGATTGTTCGGTTCCTGCTTCAGCCGATATGCTAACGCTTGTTCCGCTTGTGCGGTATAATCTTGAGTTGGATCGTACTGATTGATCCGTCCAATCTGCTCGAATACTGGTTCCAAACCGGGCAATCCTTTGGGTAAATTAACCGCCATCGCCCGCAATTGAGTTACCAAATCTAACTCGGGCGTATCTTCATTTGCTGGGACTTGCTCGGCGATTTTCAATTTTTTATCGTTTTCGTTGTCCGTGCGAGTCTGGGAAGCAATAACCTCGGGCTGAGCGTCGATTTTAAGCGTTACCTGCGGCACATTGATTGGATAAGTTTCCCCGGTTTTGCGATTGAGATAAGTCGCTTGCAGATTGTAGCTTCCCGGTGCAATATTAGCAGGAGTTAGCATCGCCGTGCGATCGACTACTCGAAACCCCACAGCAAATTTATCGGCTTCCAGCATTCCCGGATGCAAAGTTGCCTGGCCGATCGCGCGATCGTGTAAAATCCTCACAGTCTGTCCCGGTGCAACATCGCCCGACTGCTGATTTTGCCACGTTAACAAGACTAAACCAGACTGCAACTGCTGCCAAGGCCCAGACCAAGTATAAGTCACCGGCAACGCTATACCGGGAACCGGTTTTGCCAAAACAGTCACCTGCTCTAATTGTACTTGCGATCGCGCTTCAGGCAACGGCTGTATTTCCACCGCGTGCAACTGCTTGCGGTAAAGATTCAAATTAGTATTGTCAGGCAAAACCCAACTTTTTTGCAAGTTAAACTTACCACCAGTTTCAATCGCCGCCACCGCTGCATTTTGAGCTTTTTTAATCCGTTCCCGAATCGAACCTTGCGGGCCAGTTTTGGTAACAAACCAAGAAAGCGATCGCACATCTTGTGGCACTTCTTTTAAATTCGTTCCCACCTGTCGCCCGTAAACCTGAAAATTCGCCAAAGCACCGTAATAATTCAAATTGTGCTGGTTAATTTCCGGTGTGGAAGGCAACACGCCCAAAGTCGATTGCAAATAAGGTTCGGTATCAATAATTTCGGCAATTACTTCTTGGTGCGGCCACTGTTTACCTAAATAAGGATAGCTAGAATTGCCGGGACTGACAACTTGAACGGAGTTGTTTCCCAAACCACCGCCCAGCGGCCAGATATGGAACAGCATCGCTAGGATTCCTAAGCCAATTGTTCCCCAACGAATTTGCTTTCCCCAACGCTGCGGCCACAGGGTTAAACAGTAGGCTAAAAATATTGCTAATATTGGTAAATAAGGTATCACATATCGGTCATCTTTGTTGATATTTAGGGAATTAATTAAATAAGCTCCTATCCAAAATACCCCCAGCCACCGACAGGAGTCAAGGTACAAGATTGACTGACTATCGGCTCGATTTCGCCAATAATAGAGTATAAATCCGACTAAGGGAATCAGTAACAGAGGCCAGGAAACGTGTTCTGGTAAGTGCTGAATATAGTAAATCCAAGCACCGATCGTATTCAGGCCCGGATCTCCTTCGGCGATCGCAGAATCGAACGTTGCCCGTTTTCCCCCGGTCAAAATTAACAGCCAATTGGTTTTTGCCCACGGGCCAAACACGGCAGCAGACAGCAACAAAGCACCAGCTAATTGAGCTAATCTTCCCCAAGCTTTTTGTCGCACTGCACCAACTGCTAACCACAGAATCGGTGTAAACAAAAATAATACTGTAGTGTGTTTAACTAATATTGATAAGCCAAGAGAAATTCCAAAGGCGATCGCCCAGAAGAAAGATAATCGATTCAGGTAAAATATTTTACGATTTTCCTGATTTTTTCTCTCCGTTATATATACGGCAAAATCCGCTGCCGCATTTTCTTGTTTCTTCCACATTGTTAGACAATAGAAACAAAAAGTAATCGCAGCAGTTAGGGGAAAATCTAGCAAAAATTGCAAGCGGAAGCGATAAAGTCCCGGTAACAAAACGCAAATAGCAGCAGCCCACAAACCAACTTGTCGATTAAATAATTTGGTGCCCAAATTGTAAACTGAGGCGAGCAGAATAGCACTAAATAATAAATGAACGAGGGTTGCCCGATCGCCCCCAGTACCAAAAATATGCAGAAACGGCACCGTTAAGATGTACACCAAGGGCGGAATCTTCGTCGAAAGCAGCCAGAAACTTGTCCACCAGTCGCCGGAAAACCATTGAGGATGCTGCAACGCCTGTAAGTAATTCAGCGTGCTAGTGAGGTATTCTGCTTGATCCCAGGCGGGTACAGATCGATCGCAGGCAAACCAGAGGCGATCGCTAATTGCCCCCAGCAGCCAAATTATGCCTAAGATCAGCATACTCTTGCCCCGGCTGTCCCGATGTTGCTGTGCCATTGCGATTTTTGGATTTTAGCTTGCAGTTTTTAGCTTACAGGCGGGCGGTTCCGGGCGCTCTAAAAATTATTTTGAAAAAGTGCTTGCTAAATTCCGTATGTGTCTGCTAAGGTAGTTAAGCGTAAAAAAACAAGCCGAGATAGCTCAGTTGGTAGAGCAGTGGACTGAAAATCCACGTGTCCGGAGTTCAAATCTCCGTCTTGGCATCGCAAAGCCCTCACAAAGTTGAGGGCTTTTTATTGGGGAAAATGCGGGCAATGCAGTCAATTATTTATTTCTCAGTCAGAAACTGCGCTAATTCGGGAATTTCACCAGCGCGCTGCCACTCGGCTTCACCGCGGCGTACTTTGGTGCGATCGGTAATTTGCTGCACATCTCGCAACTGTCGCTTAGTATAAGGCCCCTCGGCTTTACCGCTGCGGAATACGTACCACTGAGCCTGCTGTGACTTAGGCTTTTTAGTTGCTGACGCAGGTTTTCTGACAGGCTTCATCCGAGCATCGCCGAACTCGGCTACAAGCTGGTTGAGCTCGACTTCAATTGGATCGGCGGCGGGTAAATTACGATCGCGCGAGCTCTTTTTGGCCTCGGGCTTACCCCTAGCAATTTCTACTTCGCGACGCCAACCCCAAAAATGCCACTGCGCCACCCAAACTAGCGCCACGGCAGATCCTAACATCTCTTCTTCTGTTTCTGACCATGTTGACGGCTCTCCAAACAGCACAGAACCGATCGCACCAAAGACGATCGCACTCAAATTGAAATAAATTAGGTAGGTAGTATCATTCGCCGCTAAATGCCAACTGGTTGTATGCCGAACCAAAGATTGAGTAGCTGCTGTTTTGTTGTGTTTCCAAGCTGTGCGAGCTTGAACCCGACTGTAACCAGGAGAGTGGGCCGGCCACCACTTCGCGGCCCAATTAACTAAATGCGCCGACCAATACTGCAAAGCTGCATATCCGACTATGCCACTGAGAAATACAGAAATAACTAATAGAAAGGTCGTCAGTGGCAGCAGTTGTTTTGGCACCATTGGCGCCGTCACAAAAGTCAGCACAAAAAACGGCATACCGGTTAGTGTTGGTACTAACAGAAGTTGCAATATTTTAAGCAATTGTGCATAGAAAATCCAGAGGAATTTGACCAGAATTTTCAGCAGCCTTGCAAAGCGGAAGTGATACAAATAAGCCGATGCGATCGCAGTTCCGATAATTAAAGCAACGAGCGCGCCCGAAGAGTCCCTCAGCGGCAGCATCAAAAAGGCGATCGCCGGAATTCCCATGACGATCGCAGCCGGCAGCGTCGCAAATGCGATAAACCCTTCCCTCCAGTGCAGCCAAGGCGATACTGTTACTGTCGGCGGTTGGTTCTGGCTGCGACTTTCCACCCACTCAGCAAATTTAGCTAATCCCCAATGGTAGAAAGCAAATAACGGGATTTGGCACAACCAAGCAAAGGCGATCGCGCCTTCGTCATAACTCCTGATGCTGCGCCAGTACGCTGTGCTAAATCTGTAGGAGTAGTAGTAATATCCAGGCAGCAGTACCGAAACAATTAGCCAAAAGCCACTGCTTAATGCAAAACCTTTTGCCCATGATGCAGGAAGGGGGAGGAACTTCGGCCAGTTATTCATGAGAGGGACAATTGAGGCGGATATCAATATTGTCCCACTACACTTGAGCTTCCGCAATTGCTTTAGCCTTCAGACAAAGTATTGGTTCATCCTTGAACCTCCCTCAGACAGATCCATATTTTAACAATAGCGCTACATCCGGGCACTCTCGATCGCCCCAAAACCCTTCCTGATTACAAATCTGATCGATTGTCACTGCTTTCTTCATCGCCACAATTGCTAAATTAACAACTCAACCGCGCTATAACGATCGCATTAATATCGAACAAATTCCGATTTAGAGTCAACATAATTTTCCTTCTCTTTCCCTAAAAGCCTCGGAATCTCGATCGAGCTCATGAAATACTCTGGCAATTTTTGATTGACAAAAAGGATTATTTCTAGTATGCAAGCTCGAAAATGGTGTTAAACTCATCTGACTCGGAGAATCACCCAGCCGGAAACAACAGGCTACAATCAATAATAGATTCTATTTCCATAACAATACTGTTTATAGCTTGAACTCCTCAGTGCCCTACAACAACACCTCAACTCAATCCTTTCAATTTGACTCAATTGACAGCGCCCTGGCAGACCTGAAAGCAGGTCGGATGCTGGTAGTAGTCGATGACGAAAACCGCGAAAACGAAGGCGACGTGATTTGTGCCGCCCAATTCGCCACCCCCGACAATATCAATTTCATGGCAGTACAGGCCCGGGGTTTGATTTGTCTGGCATTGACTGGCGATCGACTCGATCGCCTAGAACTGCCTCTCATGGTCAGCAAAAACACCGACAACAACCAAACCGCCTTCACCGTCAGCATCGATGCAGTCAACGGCGTCAGCACCGGCATCTCCGCCGAAGACCGCGCCCGCACCATCCAAGTAGCCATCCACCCAGATACCAAACCTCAAGATTTGCGCCGTCCCGGTCATATTTTCCCGCTGCGGGCGATCGACGGTGGCGTCCTCAAACGCGCCGGTCACACCGAGGCCTCCGTTGACCTCGCCAGACTCGCCGGCCTCTATCCCAGCGGCGTCATCTGCGAAATTCAAAACCCCGACGGTTCGATGGCGAGGTTGCCCGAATTGATCGAATACGCCAAAACCCACAACCTCAAAATCATCAGCATTGCTGACTTAATTAGCTACCGCCTCAAGCACGATCGATTTGTCCGCCGCGAAACAGTCGCCAAATTGCCGACTGAATTCGGCGAGTTTACGATCTACGCCTACCGCGACACTCAAGACAATTCAGAACACGTTGCCATTGTCAAGGGCGACCCGGCAGAATTTAAAGACAAACCCGTGATGGTGCGGGTGCATTCCGAATGTCTGACCGGAGATGCTTTGGGATCCCTGCGCTGCGACTGTCGGATGCAACTGCAAGCAGCACTGAAAATGATCGAAAATGCCGGTTGCGGCATCATAGTTTACTTGCGCCAAGAAGGTCGGGGGATTGGACTGGTCAATAAACTCAAAGCTTACTCGCTGCAAGATATCGGATACGATACCGTAGAAGCTAACGAACGCTTGGGCTTTCCCGCCGACTTGCGGAACTACGGCGTTGGAGCACAAATGCTTAACGATTTGGGAGTGGAAAAAATTCGGTTGATTACCAACAACCCGCGAAAAATTGCCGGTTTGAAAGGTTACGGCATTGAAGTAGTCGATCGCGTCCCCTTACTCATTGAAGCCACAGATTACAACTCGATCTATCTGGCAACCAAAGCCGAAAAACTAGGTCATATGCTGCTGCAAACTTATTTAGTCACAGTAGCGATTCAGTACGAAACGAAGGAAGAAGGAAGAAGGAAGAAGGAAGAAGGAAAAGAGGAAGATTCGGCCATTCAAAATCGGTACGAACACCTTGAGAAACTGCGGCATTTGGTAGCAAGTCGCGATTTACTACTGCAAGAAGAAGCGCGGCCGGTGGGAATAGCCCTGTTCGGAGAAAGCTCCCTCATCGTTCACCTCGGCTTCGACCAGGCCGGACTCGCAGCCCCCGATTGGTACAAAGATCCAAACCATCCTTACGTCAGGGCGATCGGGCAAATTCTTGAATCTATCAGCACAGAACCCGACTTGCAAACATTAGAATTCATGGTTTCCTCCGGCGCAGATCCGCTCAAAACCCTGCAAGTCCAGCTCGATCGCGAAAGCTTGCCCCTGGAACAAGTCGCGTCCGCCTGTGCGAAACTTCAACCTCAAAAAATCTATAGTTTTTCCGCTATTCCCGATTCTGCCCTCGGAATGTCAAGCTAAGGTCAAGACTAGAAAGGGCGAATCGATATGGAAATGAACGTTGGTGACTTTTTGCACCGGCTCGACCTCAGGGGACAACCGCTTAAAGGCACCAACCTCGGCGGTGCAGAACTCCGGGGAGCGAACCTCAGGGGAACAGACCTCCGAGAAACCAACCTGAGCGACGCAATTCTCAGGTATGCAGATCTGATCGAAGCAGATCTCACCCGCGCCAATCTTAGCGGGGCGGATTTAGCTGAGTCATTTCTGAATTTAGCCAACCTCACCAGAACCGATTTGACCGGTGCTGTCCTCCGAGAAGCTACTCTCGTGGGAGCAGAACTCACGGGAGCCAACCTCAAACAAGCAAGTTTGATCAAGGCCAATTTAGTTGGAGCCAATCTCCAGCAAGCCAACTTAACCAGAGCCAATCTCAGTGGAGCAGATTTGCGAGGCTCTCAGATGACTGGCGTTATTTTAGACAAGACAGTCTACAACAACCGGACAATGTTTCCCGACGATATTGACCCCGCTGCATTGGGAGCAATTTTGCTAGCTCCCAATGCCTCGCTCCCGGGCTTAAATCTGGCTATGGTAGATTTGACCGGAGCCGATTTAAAAGGAGCCGATTTGCGGCGGACAAACTTATACAAAGCTATTTTATTTGGAGCAAAGCTCGATCGGGCAAACTTAGCAGGAGCCAACCTCAGCGCAGCGGACTTGAGGGAAGCCAGTCTCAGCGGCGTCATTTTAGAAAAAGCTGTTTACAGCAACCAAACATTGTTTTCAGAAGGCATTGACCCCCGTCTGGGCGGAGCTTATTTAATTGCTCCCAATGTATCGCTGCAAGGGGTGAACTTAACCGGAGCCGACTTAAATGGGTCAGATTTAAGCGGAGCTAATTTGAGCGGTTCTAACTTGAGTTCGGTCAATCTCAAAAATGTAGACCTCAGTAAAGCTAGCTTAAAAAAAGCTTACCTCAAAGGTGCAAACTTGGAGGGAACAGACTTGAGAGGAGCTGATTTAAGCGGCGCAATTTTGCACCAAGTAAACTTGAGTTCTTCTGACCTCCGGGGTGTAGACTTAACAAGGGCTGACCTCAGTGGCGCTAATTTGAGCGATGCCGACTTGAGGGAAACAGATTTCACCGGAGCTACTTTGCTGTTCGCTAACTTGAGCGGCGCCGACTTGAGAGGTGTAGACTTGACAAAAGCCGACCTCAGCGGCGCGAAGTTAAACGAAGCTGACCTCAGAAAAGCAGATTTGATGAGAGTAAATTTGGAGGGAGCCGATTTAACTGAGGTAGACTTGAGCGATGCTCATTTATTCCGAGTTAATCTCAGAGGTGCTAACCTTAAAGGTGCAAATCTTAAAGGCGCAAGTTTAAAAGGGGTATCTTTGACTGATGCTTATTTGAGCGAAACGGATTTGACTGATGTAGATCTGAATCCGAGTTTCTTTGAACTACCATTAGAATCGGAATGGTAGTTGACAGTTGGCAGTTGGCAGTTGGCAGTTGACAGTTGACAGTTAGCAGTTGGCCGTTGCTAGTTGCTAATAATTACGAAATAACAAATAAACAAAAACGAATCACAACTGACGAATCACAACTAACAACTGCCAACTAACAACCCAACGACCCGCGAGCGGGGAAGCTGACAACTAACAACTAACGGGAGCATCTCAGTTTTGCATATAGTGCGAGCGTCCCCGCTCGCGATTATACTGCTCGCGATTATACTGCTCGCGATTATACTGCTCGCGATTATACTGCTCGCGATTATACTGCTCGCGATTATACTGCTCGCGATGCGATTATACTGCTCGCGATTATACTGCTCGCGATTATACTGCTCGCGAGCGGGGACGCTCGCACTATAATGAAAAATGCTTTTTTCAAAAATGAGATGCTCCCCAAATAACAAATAACAACTAACAAATAACAAATAACAACTAACAACTGCCAACTGCCAACTGACAACTGACAACTGACTAATGATTAATGACAAACCGTTAGGCTCTGTTATTCAAGGTTCCCTCAGCAAGGGATTAGAAGTGCGACTGCACGCCGACGTTTCAGTGGAAGATATGAGGGTGGGGAAATTTTTAGTAGTGCGGGGGGTACGATCGCACTTTTTCTGTATGCTCACCGATGTGTCTCTTGGAACATCCAGCAGTCGGATTTTATCCAATCCTCCCAACCCCAACGACGATTTTCTCCTCGCAGTCCTCGCAGGTAGCAGCACCTACGGTACGATCGAGCTTGCGCCCATGTTGATGCTGACTGCGGAAAAAGAAAAATCTCAAGCCATCTTCAATCCCACAGGTAACGGAGTCCCCGATAAAAAGCTGGCTTTAGGAAATTTGGGTTCTTTTGAGCCGCAAAGTGGCGCCGATATGGAATTGCTGCCGGTGAAAACGATTCCCAGCCACTTTTCCCAGGTGTTTGATGCCAAAGAAACCGATTTTCGAGCGGTTTTTGGCTGGGAAGATGATCCATATCGCCGCAATTTTGCGATCGGCAAACCGATTGACATGGACGTGGCTGTGTGCTTGGACTTAGACAGATTTGTGGAACGCAGCAACGGAGTTTTTGGTAAGTCGGGAACGGGAAAATCTTTTTTGACGCGCTTGCTGCTGTCGGGCATTATTCGCAAACAAGCTGCTGTCAATCTAATTTTTGATATGCACTCGGAGTACGGGTGGGAAGCTGTTTCGGAAGGGAAACAATTTAGCACTGTTAAAGGTTTGCGGCAGTTGTTTCCCGATAAAATACAGATTTATACTCTCGATCCAGAGTCTACAAAGCGCCGGGGAGTCCGCGATGCTCAAGAGTTGTTTTTGAGTTTCGAGGAAATTGAAGTGGAAGATATCTCGCTAGTCCAGCGGGAGTTAAATTTGTCGGAAGCTAGTATCGAAAATGCGATCATTTTGCGAAATGAGTTAGGCAAGGGTTGGATTAACAAGTTGCTGGAAATGACCAACGAAGATATTCAAATGTTTTGCGAAGAAAAGCGGGGAAATAAATCTTCGATTATGGCTTTGCAGCGGAAATTAGAGCGTTTAAATGATTTGAAATACATTCGCAAACGCTGTCCCAAAAATTATGTCACTGAAGTTTTGCAGTGTTTGGATAGTGGGAAAAATGTAGTAATCGAGTTTGGTTCGCACTCGGATTTGCTGTCATATATGTTAGCAGCAAATGTGATTACTCGCCGGATTCACGGAGCTTACGTGCGGAAAGCTGAGAAGTTTTTGATGAGTAAAAATCCGTGCGATCGCCCGCAGCCGTTGGTGATTACCATTGAGGAAGCCCACCGCTTTCTGGATCCGGCGATCGTGCGATCGACTATTTTCGGTACGATCGCCCGCGAAATGCGAAAATACTTCGTAACTCTGCTGATTGTAGACCAGCGTCCCTCCGGTATCGACGGCGAGGTGATGTCGCAAGTCGGCACGCGGATCACAGCTTTGCTAAACGACGATAAAGACATCGATGCTATCTTTACGGGCGTTTCTGGAGGCCAGAGTTTGCGATCGGTTTTGGCTAAACTCGACTCAAAACAGCAAGCTTTAGTTTTGGGGCACGCCGTACCGATGCCGGTAGTTGTGCAGACTCGTCCCTACGATGAGCAATTCTACAAAGAAATTGGGGATATTGACTGGCAAGAAATGCCGGATGAACAAGTGTTTGCTGAGGCAGAATCTGCTAAAATGGATTTGGGATTTTAGATGAGACAAGATTGCTTTCCCAAGCTGTCCAATCTGAAAATAATCTGCGTTTATCCGTGTTTATCTGCCTTGCATCTGCGGCCCGGCGATCGAAGATTTATGCAAAAATTCTAATAACAACCAACTGTCAAGCGGTCAACTGTCAACTGTCAACTGTCAACTGTCAACTGTCAACTGAATGAAGCAAGGGCTTTTGCCCTCACACCCGTCACCCCTCATCCCTAACTTCATAAAAATTGGATAAGGTTAAATATTGTTCAGTCGATCGGCAAAATTTAACTCAAATAGCCAAACATCCCGCTCTTAATATATCTTTACTCACTGACAGCAAAAGTTGATTAGCATATTTAAATAAAAATGTCAAGAAATATTTTAAACGGTAAGTCGCAGCGAATACGGCGATCGAGTTCGGTTATCTCGCATCGCAGCATCTAGGCAGCGAGAAAAATTCAAGCGATGATGGAATAGAGAGCAAAATAAAGCCCTCGAATTGCATGAGTCTGTTTGCATGAGTGTGTTTGCTTGAGTCTGTTTGCATGAGTATTGTGAAGTTGAGTTGCACTTAAAACTAGCAGGGAATTGAAAACCTTAAGGAAAAATGTAGAATCTTGACCTTAAGACAGAGGTTTTTACCCTTTACGAGCCTCAAAATTTGGAATAATATTGAGAAAAGTAAACTCAAATTCACTTCGCCTAGAACTAGCCGTTAAAGCTAGCAAGCTACGGAAAATCGACGGGGATTACTGGACAATCAAGCACAAAAGTAATCCAAAACAACAAGCTTCTACCGATCGTCACCGATAAACAGGAGGGGTAACATCCCCCCTGTCGCAGTCTTTATCCCACTTGTAAAAGTGGGACAGGGTATCACCAACTTTTTATCTGTTGTTACAAGGAGTGCAATACTCACCCATGTCCACTACCACCCCCAAAACCAAAACAGTGAAAGCCGATCGCATGGGCAGCCGGCCATACTCCTCAACGGATACGGTTCGTACCTATCTGCACGAGATCGGTCGAGTACCCCTGCTAACCCGAGAAGAAGAGATTGTTTTCGGGAAGCAGGTACAGCAAATGATGAAATTAATCGAAGCAAAACAAGCGCTTGCTAAAGAATGGCAGCGAGATCTGACGAATGAAGAGTGGGCTGCCCAAATGGAGTTGACCGAAGCCGAACTGAACCGGATCTTGCAGTTAGGGCGGCGCGCCAAGCAAAAGATGATTGAAGCGAATTTGCGCCTAGTAGTTGCGATCGCCAAAAAATACCAGAAACGCAATATGGAATTCTTGGATTTAATTCAAGAAGGCACCCTCGGTTTAGAACGGGGAGTCGAAAAATTTGACCCGATGCGGGGATACAAATTTTCTACCTATGCCTACTGGTGGATTCGCCAAGCAATCACTCGCGCGATCGCCCAACACGCCCGCACCATTCGATTGCCAATTCACATCACCGAAAAACTCAACAAAATCAAAAAAGTGCAGCGGGAACTCACCCAGCAGTTGGGCCGTTCTCCCTCGCCTGCGGAAATTGCCACCGCCCTGGAACTGCAACCTTCCCAAATTAGGGAATACCTGCTGATGGCAAGACATCCAGTTTCTTTGGACTTGCGCGTAGGAGATAACCAAGATACGGAACTGCAAGAACTCTTAGAAGACGAAACAGCATCTCCAGACAACTACATTACTTCGGAATTGCTGCGGCAAGACCTCAATACCTTGATATCAGAACTGACCCCCCAGCAACGAGATGTGATTGTTCTGCGCTTTGGTTTGGAAGACGGCACCGAAATGTCTCTGGCGAAAGTCGGAGAACGGCTCAATCTCAGCCGCGAACGGGTGCGACAGCTAGAACATCAAGCCCTCGCCCACCTGCGGCGGCGTCAGTCTCAAGTCCGAGAATATTTGGCTAGTTAGTCACTAAAAGAGTTGAGATTTTCTCCAAATCTCAACTCTTTTTTTGTGCAGGCGCCTCCGGGAAGGATACTTTTATCCCAAGCAATTTTGAAGTGATATCATGTCCGGTCGATCGACCAAAATAAGTAAAGTTCGTAGTGCGGACTTCAGTCCGCTTTTTGGCCAATTGACCAAAATAAGTAAAGTTCGTAGTGCGGACTTCAGTCCGCTTTCTGGCCAATTGACCAAAATAAGTAAAGTTCGTAGTGCGGACTTCAGTCCGCTTTTTAGATGCGGACTGAAGTCCGCACTACGAACCCTTTTTGTGATGGTCATGCACTGGACACGATCTGAGTGAGGTACAGATAGTAATACCATTTTTTTAAAGTTATGACAGACTTTTGCAAACAAGGGAAACGAGAGAATTACAACGTCTTGTCGTCCTTTATCTCTATCTGATCTTTAGAAAAATGGTATAATGGGTAATTGGTAGGCTGACGAGTACAGAAGAGAGATTTGAAAAGCGCTATATTTAAGATGTCGATCGCACTTGATGGGCGATCGCAATTTATCAAAACTAAGGAATGAAAATTTAATAACTTACACGCTCGATGATTGTTGTGGGATGGGCGGGAGAGCCCGTCCTTTCTGCACGGGCGGGACGCCCATCCCACAAATTTGCTTAAGTTATTTAATTTCTATTCCTAATCTGAGATTTGAATTTAGGAACCGGGCGGGCGATCGAAAATTCAAGTTAATATTCAGGATTAAGCCAAATACCCGGTTTCTGTAATATCTCTTTGAAACAGGTACAAGAAGGGCGGCGCAGCAGGTATTTGAAACTTTGGGGCAAGCAAGTGGTTTTGACTTATTCGATCGTATTAACAAGCACTTTAGAGGCGATCGCCCTTGCTCTCTCGCCCGGTAACTTCAGCATCGAATTTCCCCTAGGCGAGGCACAGCAATCGGACATCAAATCCGGCCTTTTCACCTCCCAATCCCTCCCAAATGCTGCGCCAGATACCGCTAGCACAGGTTTAGCAGAGGGTATATACCTCTACGGCCAGTCGAGCCAGCCCGATCGAATTAAAAAAGAATATTTTGTATTTGAAATGCGACAGAGTAAAGTAGTCGGCGCTTTTTACCTGCCTCGGTCTGCTTTTTACTGTTTTTACGGCACTGCGGAGCGAACTCAGTTAAATTTAACAGTAGTGGACACTTACGACGGCAGTCGCTCTCCCTACTCCGTAAACCTGCAACAGTATTACCCTATTTGGGCCGTCAGCGACAACGATCGGCGCATTTTAGGTATTTGCAAGGAAGCTCACAAACAGCAGGTTTGGGGAAATTAATACTATTTTCGATTTTCGATTGGGGATTAAAGAATTGGGAATGATTTACTGCATAAGAGTTTGGAGTTTCCCTACAGTTGCATTCATTGGTGAAAATCGTCTAACCAATACCTGCGCGATTTTCTTGGTTTCTTGGGTATATTGACACTCCCCTGCCTAAAGGCGAGGGGATTCTTTGTTCATAGACTCAACTTGCTCAGACAGGATTTCTGAGCGTCAAAGTAGAGGTCGAATCTCCCAAAGCGTTCGGGTTTAAGACCCAAGTTCCGGTATGCCCTACCGTACTCAAGGCTAATTTCAGAATATTAATCGCTGCGTTCCAATCCCTATCCATAACAAACCCACATTCACAAGCGTGGGTTCTTACGGATAGGGATTTTTTTACGATTGCACCGCAATTTGAACATTTTTGCGAAGTATAAGCAGGATTGACTGCGACAGTTACCCTGCCAAACTTTACGCCAAAATACTCCAACCACTTTCTGAATTGATACCAACCAGCATCGTTAATTGATTTAGCGAGACAGTGATTCTTTACTAGATTCTTTATTCTCAAATCTTCATAGGCGACCAAATCGTTAGATTGGATTACGCAACGCGCCAGTTTCTTAGCGTGTTCTTCACGTTGCCGACTTATTTTGAGGTGTACTCGTCCTAATCGATTA